>CADBYC010000006.1 GCA_902798755.1 uncultured Ruminococcus sp.
CCGGATATGCCTACCGAGTACAGCGAACGACGACGACAACAAAGCTATACGAAATATAGCGCAATAGATGATAAAGGTTTTTATTAAGGATTAGTATAATATAATACATCATCGCAAAACGGAGCCCTGCTCATGCAAGGCTCCGTTTTTCTCTGTCTTTTCTGCTGTCACACTTGATCCCGTCATACAGAAAGGGGCTGTCGCATTCAGCGCGACAGCCCCGTGTTTATTACTTTCCGCGGTAGAACTTCTCTTCACCCAAGCGGTTCTTGACTATGATATCTCCCTCGTCCTTCCTGATCTCACAGACTGCTTCTTTCCCATGATAATCCAAGGTGATCTTCCATACCGTCGGACGGTCGCCTTGCCATTCCAGCGGCTCCATCTTCCCGTGATAGACCTTGTCGCCTCTTTTGAAAATACATGTCTTATCACGATAAAAGCTGAACATTCTGTTGTGATCCTCGCTGTGGAATACGTCAAAGATCGATCTGTTTCCGGCAAGCTGGGCGACCATATCATCAAACTCGTCATAATCCTGATTATGTATCTTTTCTGAAAACTGTTTCCGTTCCTTGATCGCGAAATACAGGCTGAGAAAAAGCAACACAGCGCCGATCACAATCAAAACGATACCGACAGTAACCAGATTCTTTCCGGTGCTATCAAATCCGCCGGTCCGATAATAGTATTCAAGATTGATGTAAAAGGAGCTGTAGCCGTTCGCCATATAGTTCCCGATGAAGGCAAGCACACCGCCCGCAATGACCCCCAGTATACCGATAACGCCGCAGATCGCGCCTCTGTTAGTTTCACCGCGCATTCGATACACCTTCTTTCTCAAAAATATGAGCCAAAGTGAAAGTATCACGTTTTATGGATTATATATAAAAATATCCATTCGCTTATGTAAATAGTGTATAACTATCATCTTCAAAAGTCAATAGATTCACCGTGTTTTCTGTAAAACGCTCCTTTGTATCATTGGATATTTTACATACCAAAAAGCGGCCGCGAATTGTCGCAGCCGCTGTTTTTATCCGAAAATATCCTTGAGCTTATCCATAAAGCCCTTGCGTTTCTGGTAATTCTTCTCGCTGACGGCAGAGTCAAAGTCCCTGATCAGCTGTTTTTGCTTGCTGTTGAGGTTCTTCGGCACTTCGATCACGACCTTGACGTACTGGTCGCCTCTGCCCTTTGAGCCTAAGTGCTGAATACCCTTGCCCTTGAGCTTGAAGACATCGCCGGGCTGAGTGCCCTCATGAATATCATAGCTCGCCTTGCCGTCCAGCGTCGGAACGGTCACCGTCGCGCCCAGAGCCGCCTGCGTAAAGGTGATCGGCAGATCGCACCACACGTCGTCGCCTCTGCGCTCAAAGATCGGATGCGGACGGATGCCGATATAGACATGCAGATCGCCCGCGGGACCGCCGTTCGTGCCCGAGTTGCCGTGACCGGCTACGTTGAGCACCTGATCGTCATTGATACCGGCGGGGATATTCACCTCTACGGTCTTCTTGCGACGCACCTGACCGCGTCCGTTACAGGTACGGCAGGGAGTTTCAATGATCTTGCCTCTGCCTCTGCACGCGTCGCAGGGGCGGGAGGTCTGCACCACGCCGAAGGGCGTGCGCTGATTGATGGTCACCTGACCTCTGCCGCCACAGGCGGAGCAGGTCTTGGGCGAAGTGCCCTTCTGCGCGCCTGTACCGTTACAGTCCTTACAGGTGGATACCGCCTGATACTGCACCGTCTTTTTACAGCCCTTCGCCGCTTCCTCAAAGCTGATATACAACTGGGTCTCGATGTCAGAGCCGCGGCGGGGAGCGTTAGGATTCGCCGAACGTCTGCCGCCGAAGCCGCCGAAAAAGCTGCTGAAAATATCGCCGAAGTCGATATCCTGACCGAAGGGCGAGCCCGCGCCGCCTGCGCCGTAATTGGGATCGACGCCCGCGTGACCGAACTGGTCGTAGCGCGCCTTCTTCTCCTTATCGGAGAGCACCTCATACGCCTCGTTGACCTCTTTGAACTTTTCTTCCGCCTCTTTATCGCCGGGGTGCAGGTCGGGATGATACTTCTTCGCCGCCTGACGATAGGCTTTCTTTATTTCATCGTCCGAAGCGCCTTTGTTCACGCCTAAGACTTCATAGTAATCTCTTTTATCTGCCATGGTTTCACCAACCTTTATATGGAAAGAGCCTTCCCCTTGAGGGGAAGGTGGGCTTTTCGACTTTTGTCGAAAAGGTCGGATGAGGTGGAAACTTTTCCACTCCATCACTTACAGCATAGGGCGGAAAGCTTTCCACCTCACCCGCTTTACCTTGCTCAACGCCTTTTCCCTGAAAAGGAGAAGGCTTATGAACGCATGACGCGGGCGAGTAAAGGGAGCTTTACCCGCCCGTTAATCATATCATACTATCTTCGTAACGTAAAGATAAATCTTTTATTATCAGTCTACGTCGGTGTAATCGGCGTCGTAAACGTTGCCGTCGCCGCCGTTATTGTTGCCGCCCTGACCCTGAGTCGGATCAGCGCCGGGCTGTGCGCCTGCAGCCTGCTGAGCTGCCGCGCCCTGCTGATACATCTTCGCGCCGATGTCCTGCAGGCTCTTCATCAGATCATCCTTCGCGCTCTTGATAAGGTCGGAGTCGTTCTTTGAGATCGCTTCCTTGACAGCCGCGATCTTGGTGTTCAGGGTGTTCTTGTCGTCCTGAGCGATCTTGTCACCGTTATCGGAGATCAGCTTCTCCGCCTGATAAGCGACCTGCTCCGCCTCGTTCTTCGCGTCGACCTCTTCTCTGCGCTTCTTATCCTCAGCCGCGTACTGCTCAGCCTCCTTGACCGCCTTGTCGATGTCGTCCTTAGACATGTTGGAGGTGTTGGAGATGGTGATCTGCTGCTGAGCGCCTGTACCGAGATCCTTCGCGGATACGTTGACGATACCGTTCGCGTCGATATCGAAGGTTACCTCGATCTGCGGGATGCCGCGGGGAGCGGGAGCGATACCGGTCAGAGCGAACAGACCGAGCTGCTTATTGTCGCGGGCGAACTCACGCTCACCCTGGAGGATATTGATCTCGACCTGGGTCTGGTTGTCAGCCGCGGTAGAGAAGATCTGGCTCTTCTTGGTCGGGATGGTGGTGTTGCGGTCGATGATCTTGGTCATAACGCCGCCCATGGTCTCAACGCCTAAGGAAAGCGGAGTGACGTCGAGCAGCAGCAGGCCGTCTACCTCGCCGCCGAGAACGCCCGCCTGGATCGCCGCGCCGATCGCAACGCACTCGTCGGGGTTGATGCCCTTGAACGGCTCCTTGCCGATCAGCGCCTTGACAGCGTCCTGTACAGCGGGGATTCTGGAAGAACCGCCGACCATCAGGACCTTGTTGATCTCGCCGATAGAGAGCTGAGAGTCAGCCAACGCGGTGCGGACCGGACCCATGGTCTTCTCGACCAGATCAGCGGTCAGCTCGTTGAATTTAGCTCTGGTCAGCGTGAGATCCAAGTGCTTAGGACCTGTCGCGTCAGCGGTGATGAAGGGCAGGTTGATGTTGGAAGTGGTAACGCCGGAAAGCTCGATCTTGGATTTCTCCGCAGCTTCTTTCAGGCGCTTCATTGCCATTTTATCGGTGGACAGGTCAATACCGGTGTCCGCCTTGAAGGACTGGAGCATCCAGTCGATGATACGCTGGTCGAAGTCGTCGCCGCCCAGACGGTTGTTACCGGCAGTCGCCAGAACCTCCTGAACGCCGTCGCCGATCTCGATGATGGACACATCGAAGGTACCGCCGCCGAGGTCGTATACCATGACCTTCTGGTCGTTTTCCTTATCCATACCGTAGGACAGAGCCGCCGCGGTAGGCTCGTTGATGATACGCTTGACTTCCAGACCCGCGATCTTGCCCGCGTCCTTGGTCGCCTGACGCTGAGCGTCGGTGAAGTAAGCGGGAACGGTGATAACGGCGGAGTTGACGGGCTCGCCCAGATAAGCCTCAGCGTCAGCCTTCAGCTTCTGGAGCACCATCGCTGAGATCTCCTCAGGGGTGTAGGATTTGCCGTCGATGTTGACCTTATAGTTGGAGCCCATCTCTCTCTTGATGGAAGAAACGGTTCTCTCGGGGTTGGTGATCGCCTGGTTCTTAGCGACCTGACCGACTAAACGCTCGCCTGTTTTGGTGAACGCTACAACAGAAGGAGTCGTACGAGCGCCTTCCGCGTTTGCGATGACGACGGGCTCGCCGCCTTCAATAACTGCTACACAAGAATTGGTTGTACCTAAGTCGATACCGATTGTCTTTGCCATAATAATACCTCCGTAGTAATGAATACTGAAAATTTAAAATTGAACAATTAATAATGTTGGTTGCCGCTTTCGCGGCGATTTATCGTAAATGATGAACCAAAATCAGTGTTCATCATTCATTTTTCTTTCAGAACGCCGTCAGGCGTTCGCTACGACTACCATCGCGTGACGGATAATCTTGTCGCCGATCTTGTAGCCCTTCTGATACACCGCCGAGATCGAATTCTCGGGAAGGCTTTCATCCTCGATGATCGACACCGCGTTATGCTTTTCGGGGTCAAAGGTGTCGCCCACCTCGCAGAACGGCTCGACCTTGAGCTTTTCAAAACTCGTCTTGAGCTGTGCGGCGATCATCTCGACGCCCTTCATGAATTCTTCGGGGATCTCCTTGCCCTCGAACTGCGCCATCGCCTGCGTCAGGCTGTCGGCGATCGGGAGCAGCTCCTTGACCGCGTGGGCGGTTGCGTCGTCATAGATCTGGAGCTTCTCGGCGGAAGTGCGCTTACGGTAGTTGTCGTACTCGGCGTAAAGACGAATGTACTTTTCCTTTTCCACTTTCAGCTCTTCCTGCAGCTTTTCTTCCGCTGTCGGTTCTTTTGCTTCCTCGACAGCTTCTTCTGCCGTTTCCTCTGCTTCGGTCACCTTTTCGGTTTCCTCAACTTCGGGCTTTTTCTTTTCCTTTTTCATTGCTATCACTCCTCAGAGCAGGTCGCCTATCGCCCGCGAAACACAGCCCGCGGCGTAAATGACCTCGCTCATAATGGTTTTGTAATCGATTCTCAGCGGCGCGATCACCGCTACCGCGCCGGCGTTCTCTCCGCCGATCTCGTAGCGTGCGGTCACCACCGCGCTGTCCCTCAGCTCGGGGATCCTGCTCTCCTCACCGAGATATATCATATGGGTGCGGCTGTTGTTCAGCAGTCCCGATATGGTTTTTGTATCGCCTAAGAAGCGGATCGTGTTGCGCGCCGAATCAAAGTCATAGCTGTCTGAAAACAGCAGATTCGTCTGACCCGCTACGGTCACGCTGATCTTGAGCGCGCTTTGCACCGCGTCGTAGATCGCGACCATCACGTCAGGGATAAAGAGCGTCAGCTCTCCCATTCCCGAAGCCGCCGTCTGCAAGAAGCCCTGCGTCACGTCCTTGAGCTTCACGCCCGCGAACGCCTCATTCACCGCCTTGTCAAACATACTCAGCAGCTGCGGCGTCAGAACGAATTCACAGCGAAAAAGCTGAGACTTGACTACGCCGTTCGACGCGACCAGCACCACCATCGAGGTGTGCCGCCCTGTCGATACAAAACGGATACGATGGACTCTCGCCTCGTCGGAGGAGGGGGTCGTCGCGGCACAGGCGGCTCTTGTCAGCTCCGCCATCACCGAAACGCATCGGCTGAGGATGGTCTCGGGAGCGCCCGCGCCTGAGCGGATCGCTCGCTCGATGTTCTCGCGCAGTCGTTCGGGCAGGATCATCGGCTTCATCAGGTTATCGATATAGTAGCGATACCCCTTTTTGGTCGGGATACGTCCCGCCGAGGTGTGCGGCTGTTTGAGATAGCCTTCTTCGTCCAGCGCCTTGAGCTCATTGCGGACGGTCGCCGACGATACGCCGAGGTCCGTTTCCTCAAGCAGCGCCTTCGAGCCGATCGGCTCACCCGAGCGAATGTAGCTCTCAACGACCGAGGACAGTATCTTCTCTTTTCGTAAAGCGAGCCCCATACTGTCGCCTCCTTTGCCGTCGGTCATTGGAGCGCCTTTGTAATAGTCATTGCGAGGGCAAAAGCTCTATTTCCTGAGAAAGGTACCTGAAGTTCGCCCGCGCCACTCTCAACCGATTGTCGGCTGAGCGGCTTTAGCACTCTCGATGTTCGAGTGCTAATTACAATACATAGTATAACCCAAAATCAGAAAAAGTCAATATTTTATTTGTGAATTTTTTGTTAAACAGGAAAATCCTTCCTCCCGTCAATCAACTTCAACCATAGTCGATCGCGCCGTAAATCTTTTTCATTCTATTTCCCTCTCTTTTTGACATGAGCCCATTCTCCCAAAGTTGACACCCTTAGACAAATCCTATATAATAAGGTTGAGATTGCCACGGGTCAATACCCTCGCAATGACATCTTAATAAGGAGTTGATTCCTTTGATCCTGACCTTCATCACCGCGATCCTGTGCTTTGCGGCGGCGATCATCATGCTCACGCCGTATTTCCGCAAGCTCCCTCTGCTGCGCCCGATGGCGTTCTTCCTGATTTTCCAGGGCGCGTGGCAGATCGTTTCCTTCTTCGTCTACGAGGTCTACCCCACCTCGGCGGTACCGGGCTACATCAACCGTATCGGCACGATCCTGATCGTTTTGTACTACATCTTCATGCTGTTCATGACGCGCAGGAAATCCAAGCGCAAGAAGAGAGATAAGTCATGACAGGATATATCTATACAGCCGTCTGGCTCTTGCTCGCCGCCTACATGATCTATGTGACCGTCAAGCGCTACCGCACGCCCATCATGTTTATCCTGTCGGGCTTCATGGTATTCTTAGCCGTCTGGGAGCTCGTCAACGTCCTCACCCCCGTCGATCTGAAGGCGGGCGTCTACGGCTGGGTTTACCGCGGCATCGCCCTCGTCGTGCTGGTGCTGTGCCTTGTCTGGTACTTCGTGTTAAGGAACCGCAACTGAAATCATCAAATATCGCGACCGACCATCACAATATATGGTATTTGACGCAAAGTAAACCTACTAACGTCAAAAAATTCCTTCAAAAATCCATAAAATGCTTGCATTTTGTGCGGTTTAATGGTATCATTGATTGTACGTGAAAACGTTAATACCCGATTTCGGTGCCGTGTTAAACCGAACTCGGATTACTATTTACTGTATTTTAAGGAGGTGGGACAATGCCGAATATTAAATCAGCTAAGAAGCGCGTTAAGGTCATCGCGACCAAGACTGCCCAGAACAAAGCCCTCAAGTCTGCCCTCAAGACCTACATCAAGAAGGCATACATTGCGGTAGATACAAACGCTGATGACAAGGCTGAGGCGGTACGTCTTGCTACAAAGAAAATCGATCAGGCTGTAGCGAAGGGTCTTCTGCACAAGAACACTGCCGCGAGAGCGAAGTCTTCTCTGGCGAAGCGTCTGAACGCGTCCGCGTGATTCTGTCAATCGTATGAACTTTAAAAGCAGGCTTTAAGCCTGCTTTTTTTGTTTGCCTACAGCTAATAATACTAAGAGCCCAACAAAGCTATACGAAATATATCACTAATATCTGATTAAATCTTTTTATCAAGGATTAGTATAAAAACATATCTTATCAACAAAAGCCCCGACTGTACGTCAGGGCTTTATTGTATGCTATTTCTTTTCCGACCGCTTCATATTCACGAGGATGATCCCTGCCGCCGTCAGCAGGATACTGACGAGGTACAGCGGCTCAAGGATCTGCCGCTCCCCGAGGATGAAAAACGACCAGATCGCTCCCGTGACGGGGATCAGCATATTGAACACGAGTATCTGACCCGCCTCATGCAGCACCAGCAGCGCCGTCCACAGCGTGAATGCCGCCGCCGAAACAAACGCGAGATACAGCACGATCAGCACGCTCTGCACACCGAGGACAAACCGCCCGCCCATAAAGACGGCGAGTATCAGTATCATTGCCCCGCCGAACATCAGCTGATACGCGGTGCTCTCGTACACGATCCCCTTTGATACCCGCTTGCCGACGAAGGAGCCCGCCGTATTCAGCAGGGTAGAGATCAGCACCAGCCCCTCGCCCATGAACGAAAAGCCGTCCAGCGCGTTATTATTGATCAGCAGTATCCCCGCCATTCCGACGATCACGCCGATGATCTTCAACGCCGTCAGCTTTTCGTCCTTAAAGAACAGCGGCGCGAAGATCACCGCGAAGAACGCTGAAGCGGCGGTGATGATCGAGGTCTTTGTCGCCGTGGTGTTGGCGACGCCGATGTAATTGAAAATGTACATCAAGCCCGTCTGCAAGGCGCCGTAGAGCAACACCCCGCCGACCCTGTTTTTCGGCACCGTCGGCACACGGCGGTTTTTGATCCACGCGAACACGAATACCATCAGCCCCGCGAGAAAGAACCGCACGCCCGCGAACATCAGCTTGTCCGCCGTCGTCTCGGTCTGCATCACGGCATAGCCGTATTTGATGACGGGATACGCCGAGCCCCACAGTACCGTACACAGCACCGCGCACGCCATCGCGACCCATTTTTTCTGTAAAATCTTCTGCATATCTCTATACCGAAAAAGCCGAGGTACACCCCGGCTTTTATCATTTCTATTAGGTTCTGTCCTTCAGATCGACGTAAGGCGTCTCGTTGCATACGCTCATGTACGCGGGACGAATGATCTTGTTGACGTTGAGAAGCTCCTCGATACGGTGAGCGCTCCAGCCCGCGATACGCGCTACGGCAAAGATCGGGGTGTACAGCTCCTGCGGGAGTCCCATCATCTTGTAAACAAAGCCGGAGTAGAAGTCGACGTTCGCCGATACGCCCTTGTACATCTTGCGGTGTTGGGCGATGATCTGCGGCGCCAGCCGTTCGATACGGCTGTACAGACCGTATTCGTCCGTCACACCTTTTTCCACGGCGAGCTTCTCGACAAAGCCCTTGAACACACGCGCGCGGGGGTCGGAGATCGAATATACCGCGTGACCGATACCGTAGATCAGACCGCTGCGGTCATACGCTTCTTTGCTCAGGATCTTATTCAGATAAGCGGAGATCTCGTCCTCGTCCGCCCAGTCCTTGACGTTGTACATGATCTCGTTCATCATGCCCATCACGCGCAGGTTCGCGCCGCCGTGCTTGGGTCCCTTGAGGGAGCAGAGAGCCGCCGCGATCGCCGAGTAGGTGTCCGTACCCGAGGAGGTGACGACGCAGGTGGTAAAGGTAGAGTTGTTACCGCCGCCGTGCTCCGCGTGGAGCATCAGCGCCATATCGAGCACCTGTGCTTCCAGCTGAGTGAACTGGCGATCCTCGCGCAGGGTGCTCAGCAGCAGCTCCGCCGTCGGCTCACATCTCTCGGGATTATGGATAAACAGGCTCGCGCCGTTGGTGTAGTGGTTGTACGCCTGATAGGAGTACACCGTCAACAGCGGGAACAGCGAGATCAGCTTCAGACACTGGCGCAGGACGTTGTCGATGCTCAGGTTCATGACGTCGTGGTCATAGCTCGCGAGCGTCAGCACAGCCTTTGCCAGAGCGGTCATCATATCCTTGCCCGACGCTTTCAGAATGACGTCGCGCACAAAGTGCTTAGGCAGTACGCGTGAGTCGGACAGCAGCTCCATGAAGTCGTCCAGCTCCTGACGGCTCGGCAGTTTTCCGAACAACAGCAGGTATACGACCTCTTCAAAGCCGAGACGGTTGTCACGATAACAGCCCGCGATGATATCCTCGATATTGATACCGCGGTAAAAGAGCTTACCGTCGGTGGGAACGGTCTTGCCGTCTACGATCTTGTTCTGGCGGATCTCACTGATGTCCGTCAGTCCTGTCAGTACGCCGCGGCCGTTGAGGTCGCGCAGTCCGATATTTACGTTGTATTTAGAATATAGATCCTTGTCGATGTTTCCTTTGTTGATACAGGTGTCAGCCAGCTCCTGTATCCTATGATCATTGGTACGAATAGACATATGTTCACTTCCTTTTACTCGTTTTCGTAGTTACGTATGTCAGTTGTTCATGTTACATAGTTTATTATACTGTATTTTATTCAAATAGTCAAATCGATTTTGTCGACAGAAAATAGAGCGAAACGCTTTGCACCGCAACTGCCCTACTGTCATCGAGCAGACGTCAAAGAAACCCACTGTTTTCTGCGCTTCACACCCTCTTTCACATAAACTTCCCGTTCTGTTCACAGTTTGTTCATAATTTCAACATTCAGCTCACACAAAGCCCCCGTATACTGTAACCATAACATCAAGAGCAAACAAAAATCATCGTAACCGCCGCGCGGCGGTCACGGTTCACAGAAAGGAGCATTACCATGGCTTTTACTTACATCTTTCAACGAGTTGAGAAAAAATACATGCTCACCCGCGAGCAGTACGAATACCTGATCAATGCCATCTCCCCTTACATGGCGCCCGATCAATACGGCGAGACCGAGATCCGCAACATCTATTTCGACAACGCCGATAACGAGCTGATCGAGACCTCTCTCTTAAAGCCCACCTATAAGGAAAAGCTCCGACTCCGCTCCTACGGCGTACCGAAGATGGACAGCACCGTATTCTTCGAGATCAAGAAAAAGTACCGCGGCATCGTCTACAAGCGCCGTATCTCCATGAAGCTCAAAGAAGCCTACGCCTACATCGACGGCGGCAAGCTCCCCGAGAGCATCGAGGGCAATATCCCCTCTGAGATCGACTACATGATGAACCGCTACAGCCTGACCCCCAAGGCGTTCATCAGCTACAAGAGAGTTGCCTGGACCTGCGAGAGCGATCCCGACCTGCGCATCACCTTCGACCGCGACATCACCTCCCGCTACGACGACACTCGTCTCGAGAGCACGGCAGACGGTCACAAGATCCTCCCGAAGGATACCGTCCTGATGGAGATCAAGATCCCCGGCGCGATGCCTCTGTGGCTGGCGCATATCCTCAGCGAGAAGAACATCTTCCCCCACAGCTTCTCCAAATTCGGCACCGCCCACGTCCAGAATCAGATCAAGATCGCAAGCGGCTTTTGATAACAGCGAAACTGTCGCAAGGCGGCAGCTAAATGCAACTTCGCGAGCCGATGATACTACAAAACATACACTGACGCATATTACTTGGATATTTAAGGAGGAACCACCATGACATTCAGCAGCATTTTTACCACCGACAGCATTACCATCGTACAAGGCTTGATCGTAACAGGAGTCGCCTTAGTACTCGGACTCATCTCATCCCTTGTTTACCGCTTCAAAAGCTATTGCTCCAAGAGCTTCGCGGTCACGCTCACCATCATTCCCGCCATCGTCGCCATGCTGATCATGATGGTCAACGGTCTGGCAACAGGCGCGGGCATCGCGGTACTCGGCGTATTCTCTCTGGTACGCTTCCGCTCCCAGCCGGGTTCTTCCCGTGAGATCCTCGCGATCATGCTCTCTATGGCGATCGGTCTCGCCTGCGGCGGCGGCTACATCACCTTCGCGGTATTCGCGGCGGCAGTCGTCTGCATCGTATGGCTGATCCTCTTCAGCACACCCTTCGGCGACAACGGCAACAAAAAGGAACTGCGCATCGAGATCCCCGAGAACCTCGACTATGAAGGTCTCTTCGACGACATCTTCAAGGAATTCACCACCAAGAACGAGGTCATCACCGTCAAGACCGTCCAGATGGGCAGCGTCTACGAACTGCGTTATCACATCTCCCTCAAGCGCGATAAAAGCGAGAAAGCCTTCATCGACGCTATCCGCGCCCGCAACGGCAACCTGCCCGTATCCTGCGGCAGAGTCAAGAACGACACCGAGCTGTAACAGCCGTCACATCAACATCAAGGAGTCTAAAGAGATTCAAAAAACAGAAGCCGGTAAGCCTCTGCACCCGATCGGTATAAATCCGATCCCTCAAAACTCAGCTACTCCTTAACTGCCGTGAATCACCCCCTCATCCCATTCACGACAGAACATATCCAAGCGAAGGCGACGCCCGAAAGGACGCCGCCTTCGCTTTTTGCGCCGTCTGTATTTCTTGACGGGTAACATGTGCTTTGTTATAATGTAAATATCAATAATACCTCGTTATCGATCCAAGCGGGAGGTCTTTATGCATTCGAACCAAATCATTCTTGAAAAGCCCATTGAGCGCAGCGGTGTTTACGCCATCATCAATTTGTTTCAAAAGCGGGTTTACGTCGGAGAAACCAACGACTATTACCGCCGTATGTCAACGCACATTCCGGGTATTTGTAATGATGATGTCATCAAGACGAATCAGCATCTGATGGATGAAGAGGACAAGCGCTTTGATGTCATGCTCATGCTTACGTCAGACTACGATAAGCTCAGCGGGGACAACAGCTGGATCATCGATGAGACTCTCGTGATGTATCTGTTTCGCAAGCACGGCTTTGCTCTGTACAACGGAAACGACGACGGTGAAGACAATATCGGAGCTAAACGCCGTTTTCTGAACATTCTGCCTGAGTCCGATCTATCTCACAAAGATCATCTTGACGCGTTGACTGCCGAGGTCAAAAAGCTCCTTATGGTCGAATATGGTGTAGAGGATTTTGACGAAAGACTCTCAGCCGCTGAAAAAGCGGTAGACGAAAAGCTTCGCAAAGCATACCGCGGCCGCATCACCCTCGCTACAGCCGCGGCAAGCTCCCCGAAAGAATCAGCGGAGATTTGGGAATACCGTCTGAGCGAGATCGATCCGCAAAGCTCCTTTCTGATTACACAGAACAACAGAAAGGGATGGAACTACAAAAAGATTTGCGAACAGCTTATCAACCGCAAGCTCTCCGTCAAGGATATGGAGAACTGCGGTCTGAAACGAATGTCGGTCGACGATTTCGCTTCCTTGATCCTTAACGGACGGCTGGATCATACGGTCTTCAGCAAATTCGGCAGCTATCTGAGTCAAAGTCCCATCACCATTCTCTCTGCCAAATGCCACGATCTGTCCCATGTCAGAGCCAAAGAGATGGGGCTGGAAACCTACGGCGGCGATCCGGACAGCAAGGTCTGCCTCTGGTCGCTGCGCAATCTTTCGGCACAGAATATCCGTTATATGTTTTCCAACGCCGAAACCGACAAGTCATCCGGCTATGTGATCCTTAACTGTACGCCCTCTATGGCTTACGGCGTATTCAGAGACAGGCAGTCAAAGTCCGATAACGATTCCTCACGACTGCTGAATCGTTTGGCTGACGAGAGTATGGACGATTTTTGCACCCGTCTGCAGCAAAGAGATGACCCCTGTCTGGCGCGCAGATTTACCGAAAAGATCGGATCAAAGCTGAGCAGCGCCGATTATCGTCCTCTGCCCCCTTCCATGATCCCTCCGATCATCGAACAGGGCGGGAAAAAGTCTATCGCTCTGCTTGTCAGCGAGCTTTATTATCTGGACGCGGACTATGAGGATCATGCTGCCTTTTACCGCTATTTTTACTCACTGCGGAGCTATGGCAAACCCTATACCGACCAGGTTTTTCCTGTTGACAAGCGTCCTGATTTTATTCAGGGAGAAGACGGAAATCCGCCGTTTATCAAAGAGGAGCTGTCATTCACCTTCGGCGTAAAGGGTTGCGAAAGCCTGAGCGTGTCGCAAAACAAAATGTCAAACCCTCCTATCGCCACATTGACGATCAGCAAAGGCCGCTCCTCACAGTCTCACGCATGCGCCGCGCTGAAATTCGGGCTGCAGCAGGACGCCGCAGCCTTTGTGAAGGCTGAAAAGCCTCAACCTGAAAATGAACGGCTCACAAGCACTATTATCGCAAAGGTCGAATATCCCTATGTGGTCCAATACCCTGATTCCAAATGATCCTATACTGACACCGATTTTTATTTTGATCCAAACAAAAGCAACGCCGCGGCTTCCTTACCGCGGCGTTGCTTTTGCAAGATCATTTCTGATTCTTCTCCAAAAAGGCGAGGATATCGCCGACGGTCTCGAAGGTCGCCAGCTCCTCGTCGGGAATGGTGATGCCATGCTCTTCCTCGATGGTCATCAGCATCTGCAGGACGTCGAGACTGTCCGCGCCGAGGTCCTCTTTGATACGACTTTCCTTGGTGATCTCCATGCCATTCAGGTGGAGCTGTTCGTCTAAAATCTTCTTTAAATCTTCAAACATATTATTCCTCCTAATATATTAACTGTTAGGTAAGCACTGATTAATTACTATGTCATTGCGAGGGCTTTAGCCCGTGGCAATCCCACAAAGTGATAAACCGACGTTTCTGTCCCTATTTGTTGAGGAGTTGTCCAAATCTTTGATTTGGCTTACAACTCCCATTCAACAGCGCAGGGGGAGCGTAGCGATTGGCTAAGCGCCACTACTGGGATTCCCACGGTCGCTTAGTCGCTCCCTCGGAATGGCTGCGGGAATACAAACTGCATTAATCAATATTTACTTAGGCTAAGCGACTGTTCTGATAGGCTCCCTTTCCTAAGAGAGCCTTTACTCGCTGATCTTCTCCAGCGCTTTCTCGATCTCCGCGTTCATCGCGCCCGCCGACATCTTATACGCCTGATCGATACAGATGCGCACCGCGTTCGCGTCCGAGCTGCCGTGACCCTTGATGATGGTCTTTTCACAGCCGAGCAGCACCGAACCGCCGTAGTTGTGATAGTTCATGAATTCTTTTTCCTCCATGAACATCTTCTTCATCAGCGCCGCGCCGAGCTTGTAGATGGTCTTGGAGTAGATATCCTTTTTCAGCTTTTTGAGCAGCTCCAGCGCCGTGCCCTCTGTCGTCTTGACCAGCACGTTGCCCGAGAAGCCGTCACATACGATCAGATCATATTTGCCCGACAGCAGGTCACGGCTCTCCATATTGCCGACAAAGTTGATGCTCTCACAGCTTTTCAACATCGGATACGCCTTTTTTCTCAGGTCGTCGCCCTTCTCGCTCTCCACGCCCACGTTCAACAGCGCGACTCTCGGATTCTTCACGCCGTACACATTTTTCAGATACGCCGAGCCGAGTATCGCCTGGTGCAGCAGCATCTCAGGGGTGATGTCCACATTCGCGCCCGAGTCGCACACGCCCACGATACCGCCGTCCATCGTCGGCAGAAGAGGACAGAAAGCAGGTCTGCGGATCCCTCTGATACGCCCGATCCGCAGGGTCGCGGCGGCGATCAGCGCGCCTGTCGCGCCTGTCGATACCACGCCCGAGATCTCAGGCTCCTTGCGGAGCATCGCGATCGCCTTGATCATTGAGCTTTCCTTTTTCAGTCGGATCGCGTCGGTCGGCTTGTCCTCACCCGTGATCACCTCGGGCGCGTGAACGATCTCGATCTTATCGCCCTGATAGCCGAGCCGCTCCAATTCATTTTTTATTGTATTTTCATCGCCTGTCAGAATCAGGCTCAAATCCTCATGCTCCTTTAAGGCGAGCACCGCGCCCTCGACATTTGCCGAAGGGCTTTTGTCCCCGCCGAAGCAGTCTACGATCAGTTTCATAGCTTTACCCTATCTTCTTCACATAGGAGCGCCTTCTCTTGTGCTTGACCTCTTTGAAGCGCTTCCATTGGTTCTGTATCGCGGCGTTGTCCTCAAGATTGAGGTTCGTCTCCGCGTATTCGATACTATCGTCCTGTAAAATCTTAAGGATCTCTGCCGAGATCGCCGTCGATACCCCTCGGTTCAGGTAGGACGGGTCGACCGCGATCAAGCCGAAGTCGATCACACTCGGGTGTTTGATCGCTTTCAGCAGGCGCATAAGCGCTAAAGGCGTTAATTTACCCTGCGACTTCTGCACCGCCTTCGCGATCGACGGGAAGCAGATGCCGATACACACCGCCTTGTTGTTTTCATCGAGAATGATCGCCACGTGCTTCAAGTCGACGATCAGCTTGAAGGTCTTGATGATCTCCCTTTTCATTCCCTCGGTAAAGGGAACAGTACCGTAGAGATTCTCGTAGCCCTTGTCGATCAGTCCGAAGAAATCGTCGCCGTATTTCTCGATAAAGTCGTTGATGTTCTTCGCCTCGCCGAAACGCAGATTGTACCGCTTCATGACGAAATCCGCCATTTTCTGCATCGTGCCGTCATCGTTTTCGGGGGGATAGATCTTGCTCTCCGTCCAGTCGACTTCCTTCTCAAAGCCCAAGCTCTCGACGAGCTTCGGATAGTAAGCGTAGTTGTACTGCTCCTCAAAGGTCGACAGCTGATCGAAGCCGTCCACCAGCATGCCCTCTCTCTCGAGGTCGGAGAAGCCCAGCGGGCCGACGATGGTGTCCATGCCCTTGTCCTTCGCCCAGCTCTCCACCGCGCCGAACAGCTTCGCGGCGACTTGTTTGTTATCGACCGCGTCAAAGCGTGTGAATCGCACGCGCTTTTCATGATGCTTCTCATTCGACGCGCGCTGGATGATACCCTGTATCCTGCCGACGACCTTGTCGCCGTCAAAGGCGAGGAAATTCACGATATCACAGCAGTCGTTGTAGATAAAGCCTTCCTTGAACATTCCCTTTTCATCGCCGTACAGCGGCGGGACAAAGTAGGGACAGTCCTTGTATAAACGAAGCGGAAAGTCGATGAACTGCTTCTGTTCTTTTTTTGTCGTAACTTCTTTGACAGTGATCATAGTAACCTCCTGAGCCTTCCCCTTGAGGGGAAGGTGTCGCCGCCGACTGAGGCGGTGACGGATGAGGTGGAAGCGTTTCCACTCCATCACTCGTATTGATACGTCGAAAAGGACTGTACCTCGTCCGATCCAATCTCAAGCTTTTGCAACAGAAAGGCTTTACAGCGTCCTTCTCTTTGCGTGGAAGCAGATACCCGCGGTATTCGGACCGCAGTGGCTGCCCGCCGTGGGATTGACGTCCGCGATCTCGGTACGCAGATCGTCGCCGAAACGCTCCTTGAGCATCCGCTCGAGCTCCTCGGCGATCTCGCGGCAGTCGGCGTTGCCGATGATCACGCGGTGATCCTTGACGTCCTCGCCCAGCTCCTCGACGTATTTGATCAGGCGCTCCATCGCCTTGACTCTGCCCTTTTCCTTGCCGACGGATACCATCTTGCCCTCTTCGCTCATGTAGATGATCGGGCGGATACCCAGGAGCGTACCCATCGTGCCCGCGATACCCGACACTCTGCCGCTGTGACGGAAGAATTTCAGATCGTCCGCGAAGAAGTAGCACCCGACCTTGTTCACCTCGGTCTTAGCCCATTCGAGCATTTCCTCGACGGATTTACCCGCCTTGTACATGTCGCCGATCTCCTTGACGGTCATCAGCGAGCAGATGGTGATGCCCATCGTGTCGATCTCATAGAAATGACAGTCGGGATACTGCTCGAGCAGCTCCTTGACCGCGATATCCATGTTGTCAAAGGTTGCGGTCATATTGCGGGAGAAGTGGACGTACAGGATGTCGTTACCCTCTTTGAAATGCGGCTCAAAGTAATCCTTGTATCTCTGGGTCGAGATTGCCGAAGTGTTCGGCAGAACGCCTGTTCGGAGCTGATCGTAGAACGCGTGCGCGTCAAACTTCTCAAAATCCTCATACGGATAGGTCGTCACGCCGTCGATAGAGTACGGCATGCTGATCAGATGATAGCCGAATTCTTTCGCTTCGGCAGGGGTGATATCGGTATCGGTATCGGTGAATAATACTAACATGATCGTTTCCTTTCTTTACTCGTTTGCCTTCCCCTTGAGGGGAAGGGGGACCGCTTGCGGCGGATGAGGCGGAAGCTTTTCTGAACTATCCATTCACAAATAGCAACAGAATCGTTTCCACTGCTTTCGTCTTACTCCAAAATCAATATATAATCATAGATCGGCTGACCGCCGTTCATCATGATGACCTCTGAGCGCTTGTATTTCGCGCTGAGCGCATCGCACATTTTCGAGGCGTTTTCGTCCGTCGGTTCAGCGCCCGCCAAGATCAGCAGGATATCGTAGTTTCCCGCGTCGAGCTTTTCGCACAGTCCGACCAACGCGTCCTCGGGGGTCTTTTCGTCAACGTAGATATCGTCGCCGACAAAGCCGATGTAATCGTCTTTGACGACCTCGACCTCGCCGCCCGATACATCGCGCGAAGCGACTGACACCATGCCCGTCACGACCCCGCCGATGATCTCGTTGAGATAGTCGGTGATCGCGTCCTTATCCCCGACCTCAGGGTCAAACTGCGAGATCGCCGAATATCCCTCGCCGATCGTTTTGGTGCGAATGATCCTGACGTCCGCGTTATCATAGAGCTGCGCCGCCTGCTGAGCGGTCAGCACGATGTTGCTGTTGTTGGGGAACACATAGACCGTCTCGGCGCTCGCCTGATCGAACGCCCGAATCAGATCCTCTGCCGACGGGTTCATACTCTGACCGCCGTCCACGACCACATCACAGCCTAAGGAAACAAACAGCTCCCTGAGCCCCTCGCCCGAAGCGACGGTCACGATCCCGTAGGGCTTCTTTGCCTTGTTCCTGAGCTTCAGTTCCTGCATTCCGTGACTGCCGTTGTGCTGCAGGGTCATATTCTCCATTTTCGTGGTCAGAAATTCGCCGTACTGCTGACAGTGATTGAGGATATCGCCGGGGCGCTTGGTATGCACATGCACCTTGACGATCGACCCTTCCTTAAAGCATACCACCGAATCGCCCACGGAGTTGAGCCAGTCGATGAAGCCGTCCAGATCAAAGCTGTCGATATCCACCTTGCTGCGCTGTAATCGCAGTAAGAATTCGGTACAGTAGCCGAACTCCAGCACGCTGTCCTCCGTAAAAGCGTCAAGGTCTACCTGCGCGGGCTGGTTCGCGCCGCCGATCGCGAGCGCCTCATATCTTGCGCCCGAGAGCGCCTCCTTCATGCCCTGCATGATGTAAACAAGTCCCGCGCCGCCCGAGTCGACCACGCCCGCTTCTTTGAGCACGTCCAACAGCTCGGGCGTATGCTCTAAGCTCTCCGTCAGAGCGGACATCATCACATCGAATAATTCGTCCAAGCTCTTCGGCTGTTTTTCTTCCACAGCCTCCACGCCCTCGCGGTACACGGTCAGGATCGTGCCCTCGACAGGCATCGCCACCGCGCCGTAGGCTTCTGTCACACCCGCTCTCAGCGCTTTGATAAAGCCGTCGGTGTCCGTCTTTTCACTGTCGGAGAGACCTTTCGCGATCCCTGAGAAGATCCTCGACAGGATCACGCCCGAGTTGCCGCGCGCGCCTAAGAGCATCTCCCGCGCCGCAGAGGTCGCGACCGCCGGCAGGTTGACATTTTCATCCGTTTTCACAGCGCCCGCGTTAACGGTCATGAACATATTGTCGCCCGTATCGCCGTCGGGGATCGGGAAGACGTTCAAGTCGTTGACCGCCGGGCGGTGACGGTTCAGGTTCTGCGCACCCGCACGGATCATATTGAGATATAATATCCCGTCCATTTCCTGTATCATTTTCGGTTCCTTTCGATCTCTTTGGATTAGGAATTATATGATTAGTTGTGATAATTCATCAAAACACAGATTACAACATTGTACAGTATAATACGAAACGCTCCTTTTTTCAAATACTTTTTTTCTTTTTATATGTATATGGTAAAAATCTCCTTATTTATACCATTCATTCCTCCGTCTTTCCGCGTTTTACCACAGCTGTTGACTTTGCCGCAACTGTATCATATAATACAAATATCACCCGTTCCGGGGCAAGATCAGTCAAATATACCTCTTTTCACAAACACTCCTCACTCATTTGAGGTAACAATATGCAGAAAACAACCCATATCGACCGCAGAGTCGTCAAGACCAAGCGCGCTATCAAGGAAGCCTTTGCGAAGCTCCTCGCTCAAAAGGACATCAACGATATCACCATCAGCGATATCGCCGCAGAGGCCAACATCAACCGCAAGACCTTCTACAACTACTACGGCGGCATATATGAGGTCGTCGGCGAGATCGAGGACGATATCGTCCGCCTGATCGACAAAGAGGTGACGGGTATCGGCTTTCAGAACAGTCTGCAAAGCCCCTATCTCATCTTTGAAAAGCTGACCAAGGTCATCAATACCGATACCGACTTTTTCGGCTATCTCTTAGGCATGAACGCGAACGTCAGCCTTGAGAGCAAGATCGCCGACCTGCTCAAAAGCAAATTCAAGATGTTTGTTCTGCAGGACGTCGAGATCAGCGAGCTGCGGCTGAACCTGATGACCGAGTTCATCATCTCGGGCATGGTCGCCGTCTACAGGCGATGGTTCAACTCCGACCGCAGCGAGCCCATCGAAACGATCAGTGAAGAGATGAAGCTGCTCGCCTTTGAAGGGATCAACGGCTTTATGGACGTCGCACTGTGATTCCTCGATGAAGCAGGTCACGACCTCATTTACGATATCCCCGCTATTCACACCCGCCCTCATGAAAGGTATCTTATGAACAAATCTCAACGCTACAGCCTCATCGACGCCATTCGCGGTATTGCCGTCGTCAATATGGTCGTCTACCATCTGTGCTATGACATTTTCTGCGCCTTCGGCGTATGGAGCAGCTTTTACCGCGCTGTTCCCGTGATCATCTGGGAGCGGCTGATCTGCTCCACCTTCATCATTATTTCGGGTATCTCCCTGCATTTCACGCGCCACGGCTTTCGCAGGGGACTGATCGTCAGCCTCTGCGGTATCGTCACCACCGTCGTCACCGTGATCTTCACGCCCGACCAGTCGATCTTCTTCGGCGTGCTCAGCTTTCTCGGCTGCGCGATGCTGCTCACCTATGCCCTGCGCCGTTTACTTGACCGCATGAATCCGTATGTCGGCGCTATCCTGTTCTTTTTGCTGTTCGCACTGTGCTACAATATTCCGAACGGCACACTCGGCTTCTTCTCCGCTCCGCTCGTCCATCTGCCCGACGCGCTTTATCAGTTCAAGTGGCTCGCCTTCCTCGGCTTTCCGTCCAATGATTTCTTCTCTGCCGACTACTTCCCCCTCCTGCCGTGGCTCTTCCTCTATCTGTTCGGCTATCAGCTCTGGCGTATCATCACACAAAGACGCCTCGAGCGGCTTTTTTTGGGCAAAATTCCCGTCCTCGATTTCATCGGCAGGCACAGCCTGATCATCTACATGGCTCACCAGCCGATCCTCTACGGCATATGCTATCTGTTTTTCGAGGTCTTATAATTTCACTACCGAAAAAGGTCATCCCGATTCCTGTCAGGATGACCTTAATTTTATCATTTTTTATGAAACATCTCCCAGCTCCATGTCGATCACAGCGGCAAAATACAACGCCATATCATAGGCGAGCTTATGCGGATCTCCCTTTGCGTGATTGCTTAACACGACCTCAAAGTAATCATACTCGGGGATATAGATCGCTCCGCTGTAGAAGGACGGGATATACCCGTAGTGATACACCGCCTTGCTGTCGCCCTCGTCCGAGATCATCAGCCCGAAGCCGTACCCCAGCTCCTCTTTGTCGCTGTAGTTCTTCGTCATCATCCGATAAGAGCTTTCCGTCACGACCTTCCCGCCTGTCAGCCCGCGGTACCAGATATACCAGTCCTTCGGGGTGGTCAGCACGTCGCCGCAGCCGTATTCCGCGCCCTTGACAGTGAAGTAATCCATGCTGAAATCCTCGCGGTCGGTCTGCGCGACCTGCGTGATCTTCTCCTTGTCGTAATCATCGATAAAGCCGCTGTGCTCCATGCCGAGCAGCTCAAAGATATGCTCTCTGACATAGTCGTGATATTTCATTACGCTGACCTGCGCGACGATCTCAGCCAGCAAGGCAAAATTCGAATCCGAATAGTCGAACTGTTCCCCCGGTTCAAACAGCAGATCTCTCGACAGAAAGAAGTCGCGAATGATCTTTTGATTCTCCTCGGCGGTGTTCTTTACATCCACAAGGACGTATTCCTTGCCGCCCTCGATCACGCTGATGACCACCTTATCCTTCGCGCTGTCCACCATGTAATCGGGGATACCCGACCGCTGAGACAGCAGGTGGATCAGCTGTATCTTATTGCCATAGCGATAATCGGGAAAGTACTTGCTCAGCGGATCGTTGATATCGAGCTTGCCGCTTTCATATAACTGCATAATAGCCGCGGCGGTCACCTGCTTTGACAGCGAAGCCACACCGTAGGCGATATCGGAGCCGTTCTTTAGCGTATCCGTCGCCATGCCGCCCCCGCCGTCGAAGATCACCTCGCCCTTATATAAGGCATATACCGCGCCCGAAAAGCCTCTGTCGTCGATATATGCCTGAAAGCGCGTCTGTATCCTGCTTTTTTCGTCGTCGGTGAGGTTGCGGTCTTTCCCGCACGCGACCAGCGTCACCGCGAGCGCCGCCGCCAGCAGCAGCGCCAGAATCTTGATACCTGCTCTCATTTCTTTCTCCTTTTCAGCCGCGCCGTCACGATCTGCGCGCACAATCCCGTGAACGCGCCCGCGAGACACCCCGACACGATCAAAAACGGATAGTACAGCAATAACTGCGCCGTTCTTGTCACGATCAGCGCCGCCGCCATCTGTCCCGTATTATGCAGTACCGCGCCTAAGACCGACGCGATCCACAGGTGCCTTTCGTCGATAAACCGCCTGAGCAAGAGCATGCCGACAAGACACAGGAACGCGCCCGACGCGCTGTAGATCAGCGCCATGAAGTTGCCGCTGAATACCGCCCCGAGCAAAAGCCTGACGGCGACCATCGCCGCTACCTCATGCGCCTTATAATGATACACCGCGTACACGGTGATGATATTCGCCAGCCCCAGCTTGATCCCCGGGATCGGGAACGGATTGGGTATCTGCAATTCGATCACAAAGATGATCAGCGAGACCGCGGTCAGTACCGCTAATTCCGTTAACTTCCGTACCTTTTCGCTCATAGCTACCTCGTCACCGCGTCTACGTCACTACCGTCCGTGAACTCGATCACCATTTTATGCGGCAGACATACGATCGGCATCGACGAACTGCTCAGCCAGCCCATCTTCACACAGGTCTGATCGGGACAGTCCGCGTCCTTGACGTGTATTTTGTGATCCTTGATCTCGACGGTGTTCACATGCCCCTGATATGTGACGTCAAAGACCGTGTCCTCCGTCAGTTTCAGATCAGCGGTATAGACCTCTTTCCCGTCGGACAGTATCCGTACATGGCTCTTTGACGGCATCATGAAAACGACCGTCGAGCCGACGATCCCGATGACAAATATCACGATGACGATAATGATAAAGAGCTTGTTTTTCATGCTGTCTCCCGCTGTGATCCGATAATTTTCTCACATTTTAACACATTAAATCGTAAAATGCAAATCCGCTTACCACGCGCTTTTATCAAATCTCACTTTTCAATTACCCTCAAGCGCACACAGTCTATGATTGACTTCCCCTCAAAACTATGCTAATCTTGATTTATGAAAAAGCTATTCTTCTGCGCGCTATGCGTGCTGTTGACCGCGCTCTGTCTGACCTCCTGCGCTTCCGAATCCTCCCCGTCCTCCGCCTCCTTTCAGGCGATGGATACCCTGATGTCGCTGAAGGTCTACGGCAGTGCGGATACCTGTGAACAATTGCAAAACAAGATCACGGAGCTCGACTCCTCTCTCGACGCGACAGATGAAAAAAGCGAGATCTTTCGCCTGAACACCGAAAAATCCGCCGTCGTCAGCAAGGATACCGCCGCTCTCCTGTCCGACTCTCTCGCCCTATGCGATCGGCTCGACGGCTGTTTTGACCTGACCGTCTACCCCGCTGTACAGGCGTGGGGCTTTACGACAGGCGACTACCGCGTCCCGACCGACAGCGAGCTGAAAACCCTTTCGGACAAGATCGACTATACCGCCGTCACCCTTTCCGACGACGGTCGCGTTTCCCTGCCCGAAAACGTCATGCTCGACCTCGGCGCGGTCGCCAAAGGCTACGCCGCCGACGTCAGCCGCAAAATCTTAGCGGACAACAAGGCGCAAGCGGCAGTCCTCAACCTCGGCGGCACCATCTGCCTTTACGGCAAAAAGCCTGACGGCTCCCGCTTCACGGTCGGGATCGCCGACCCCGAAAACCCCGCGGGCTACTTCGGCTACCTTTCCTGCGATGATACTACCGTCGCCACCTCTGGCGGCTACGAGCGTTATTTTGAGCACGGCGGCAAGCGCTATATCCATATCCTCGACCCCGCCACCGCCGCGCCTGTCGACAACGGGATCCTCTCCGTCACCATCGTCAGCGACAGCGGCGCCTTTGCCGACGCCGCCTCCACCGCCCTGTTCGTGATGGGGCTCGACAGGGCAACAGCATATTGCCGCTCCCACCCCGGTTTTGATTGTATCATTCTCACCGATGACAAAAACCTCTATCTCACCGAGGGCGTCTACGACGATTTCACCCTCTCCGACGGCTACGACTTCACCCTGCATAAAATAAGCTGAATCCTGCTTCCGTCTGCAAAACTAAAGGAGTAATTCTTATGAAGATCATGCGCAAAACAGGACGCACAGGCTCATTCTTTTTGATCCTGCTGTTCAACATCCTGCTCAACTTCCGTCTCACCATTCCCGGGTGGATCTTGCTCGTCCTCCACTTCATTATCCCGCAGTACATCAAGTGGTGGTACTGCCTCGTCTATTTCGGCGCGTTCCTGCTCTATTTGATCGTGTGGATGCTGGTGCTCTGGGGACTGGGCGCGTGGGCAGGCTCCGTACCTCCCACTCCCAAGGTGCAGAACAAAAATCCCTATTCCGTCAAGGAAAGCGACCTGCCGTGGAACAAAACCGACCATATCGAGAATAAGAACCCCTATTCGGTCAAAACAAATGAGCTTCCCGAAGAAAAATAAAAGGAGACCTATCATGAAAAGAATCCTGTCCGCTATCCTCTGTATCGCGCTCACCGTCCTGCTGTTCACCGCCTGCGGTACACAGCAAAACGCCCCGTCCTTTGTCATCACCGACAAGCCCAACCGCGACGAGATCACCGTCACCTTTAAAAGCACCGAAAACGACAACACCCTCGAACTCAAGCTGAAAAAGGATTCTCTCTCCAACGATCAGAATTCTGTTTTCAAGGGCTATGCCGACTCGTCGCTCTACGACCGCGCCGTCATCACCTCAGGCAATACCGAGACCGAACAGCTCGCCTACAACGACTATGTATCGGGCTGGAACCTCACTTCCGGCAGCTGTTATCCCGGCGCCGAAGAATATACTCCTAAATACGAGCGCCACACCTTCGACTATGAACAGCGCGTCAAAGACGTCCTGATCTGGACGCCCGAGGATTACGACGCGTCCTCTGCCGACAAGTATTCCGTCATCTACATGACCGACGGTCAGAACCTCTTTGACCGCTCCGCTACCGCCACAGGCTCATGGGGCGTTGCCGAAAGCGCCCTTGCGATGGCACAGAACGGCGGCGAGAAGTGTATCATCGTCGGTATCGAAAACTCCGACGGCTGGCGCGATAACGAGCTGACCCCCGATATCGGCAAAGTCACCGAAGACGGCTACAAGGACGGCCACGGCGAGTATTTCGCCGATTTCGTCGTCGATACCGTCATGCCCTATATCAACGAGCATTACAATGTCTATACCGACCGCGATCACACCCACGTCTGCGGCAGCTCCTCGGGCGGTATCGAGAGCTTTTATATCGCGATGGCGCACCCCGACAAGTTCGCCTCTGTCGGCGCGCTTTCTCCCGCGTTCCTGCTGTTCGATGACGATACATGGGTCGATTGGCTCTCTAAGCAGGATTATTCTCAGAACGCGCCTTTCATCTACCTCTATTGCGGCAAGGCAAGCTCCGACCAACTCGAGCAGGCGCTCTATATGGGCACCGTCACCATGCCCGACAATCTCAAGAAGATCAACTATCCTGAGGATAAGGTCGTCACTAAGCTCTATGACGACGGTATCCACAATGAAATGTACTGGCGCGCGGTCTTCCCCGATTACCTCAAGTACGCTTTCCCGAAGCCGCAGACCGAGTCCGCGAAATAAGCCTCATATATTCAAAACGCAAATACTCAACCTCATTTTATAACTCAAACGGGCTGTCACTCACGACAGCCCGTTTCCTATCATTTCTTCTTTTTCTTCGGCGCGGGCAGTTCATCCGCCACGCCGTTGACCAACTGCGCCAAAAACGCCTTATCCTCTACATTATCGACCAACAGCATTTCCTTTGCGCCCTCATACGGCAGCTCATATGCCGCCTTTGGCATCATCTTTTTCGCATGCTCTGTCGGCTTGATCAGAAAGCGGTCGTCATAGATCCCGCCGATCACCTTTTCTCGACAGTACAGGATATACTCCCCCATCATCGCGCGGTGTGAGATCTCGTCCGCCTCGCTGAGCTGTTCGAGTATATAATCCAGATATTCTTTGGAAGACGACATAAAAAATCACCTCAGCCGTATGATAGCATACGCCGAGGTGATTGTAAAGTCATATCAAACTGATCAAGCGTTGTTCTTGTTGTAGAACTTGTCGAGCAGCTTTGCGATCCACGGGATCTTGCCGATGAGCAGCAGCTCCTTCTTCTTGCCGGTAGCCGCGTTGACGATACCGATGATCGCGATCACGCACAGGAAGATCGAACCCGCGATAAAGAGGAAGTTAAAGATCTTGTAAACAGTGCTGTAATCATAGTATGTAAAGAAGATACCGTACTCATATTCGCCCGGGAAGATCGCATTGATGATCGCGAGCAGAATCTGAGTGACGATGGTATAGACCAGATTAAACGCGCACAGGGTCGCGCCCTGCTTGACGTGATACTGACAGTAGGGAGAGTTCTTTCTCGCGAACATCGGGATCAGGAACAACGGACCTACATAAGACAGCCACGCGATACCTCTGTTCTGCCGGGTATCCTGATCGGGCATAACGGTAGCATTTACGGGAGCCGCGCCCTGTTGAGCCTGCGGATCGACAGGCTGCTGAGGAACCTGCTGATACCGGGGCTGCTGAACAGGCTGCTGGGGAGTCTGCTGAACGGGCTGCTGAGGCGCCGCCTGCGGATTGACAAAGGTACCGCAGTTGGGGCAGGCGTTAGCGCCCTCGGGCAGCTGCTGACCGCAATTAGAACAAAAAGCCATGATAAAAACCTCATTTCTGAATTTCTGAAAAATCCCTTTCGGAATCCTTATGATAAATCTATTATAGAATAAATTTCAGCTAAGTCAACCGACCGCCGACAACTTTAGATATATTCGATAACCGCCCGTGACCGCACAAATTCTCTTTTGTCATTTTTAACAATACTTAAAGATAAATTTTAGTAAAAAGTTAAGAATCCTCCTTTCGTCATATCTGCCAAATAACACATACAGATTCTTTACATTTCACCACTTGCATTTATTCATCGCTTTATAGTATAATTATGATGTATGATAATATGCGGTAATTGCAAACACCCGTAAACTACCGCCATCTGCAATTTTTCTATTACAGGAGGAAATCATTATGGGACTTATTAAAGCAGGTCTGGGCTCCGCAGGCGGAGTTCTGGCAGACCAGTGGAAAGAATTTTTCACCTGCGATGCGATGCCTAAGACGGTCCTCGCCCGCAAGGGAACAAAAAAGACGTCCGGCCGCTCTTCCAACACCAAGGGCAGCGATAACGTCATCTCTGACGGTTCCGGTCTGATCGTCGCCGACGGTCAGTGCGCGATCATCACCGACCAGGGCGTCGTTGCTGAGATCTGCGCCGTTCCGGGCGAGTATACCTACAACTCCAAAACCGAGCCTTCCCTCTTCACCGGCAAGTTCGGCGAATCCCTCAAGCGCACCTTCATGGAGATCGGCAAGCGCTTCACCTACGGCGGCGAGCCTCCCAAGGATCAGCGCGTTTACTATTTCAACACCCTCGAAATGATGGAAAACCCCTTCGGTACCGCCAACCCCGTACCCTTCCGTGTTGTCGACAGCCGTCTCGGTCTCGACCTCGACGTTTCCGTCCGCTGCAACGGCTACTACAGCTATGTCATCGACAACCCGATCATCTTCTATACCAAGGTCTGCGGTAACTTCGCGGGCGGCGATTATGAGCGCTCTGAGATCGACAAGCAGCTCAAGACCGAGTTCATCAATGCGCTGCGTCCCATGTTCGGCAAGCTGTCCAACCTCGAGATCCGTCCCAACCAGATCCCCAACCATGAGGAAGATATGATCAAAGCCGCTAACGAGATCCTCAGCGAGAAATGGGGCGAACTCCGCGGCTTAAAGCTTGTATCCATCGCGTTCCAGAACGTCGACCTTCCCGAAGAGGATCAGAAGATGCTCAAGGAGGTTCAGCGCAACGCCGCGTTCATGAACCCCAATATGGCAGCCGCTCACCTCGTCGGCGCACAGGCACAGGCGATGCAGGATGCCGCCAACAACCAGAACGGCGCGATGGGCGCGTTCATGGGTATGGGCATGGCACAGGGCGTAGGCGGCGCGAATGCCGCGAGCCTCTTTCAGATGGGTCAGCAGCAACAGCAGGCTCCTGTACAGCAGAAGCCGACTACCAACCCCTCAAACAACACGCCTGCGTGGACCTGTCCCTCCTGCGGCAAAACCGCTACCGGCAAGTTCTGCCCCGAGTGCGGCGCGAAGAAGCCCGAAGCCGACGGCTGGACCTGTCCTTCCTGCGGCAAGGTGAACAAGGGCAAATTCTGTGCTGAGTGCGGCACCAAAAAGCCCGAGGGCGCTCCCCTTTACAAGTGCGACAAGTGCGGCTGGGAGCCCGAGGATCCGCATCATCCGCCGAAGTTCTGCCCTGAGTGCGGCGACATCTTCGACGATAACGATAAGGTTTAATCTATCATTACGAAAGGCTATAGTTCTCCTATAGCCTTTCTCAATAATAATGTCATTGCGAGCCCCTTTATGGGGCGCGGCAATCCCACAAAGAGGGAATAACCCTTTCCGTCATGATCGGCGACAGGATTTTCCCTCGTCGGACAACGATCAACTAAAGGAGAAACTATGGCAGTACATGAATATAAATGCCCCTGCTGCAGCGGCGCGCTCGCCTTTGACAGCTCGGTGCAAAAACTAAAATGCCCGTTCTGCGATACCGAGTTCGAGGTCGAAGCGGTCAAGGCGTATGACGAGGACCTCAAGAACGAGGGCACCGATAACCTTGACTGGGACACCAACGCCGGTACCCAGTGGACGGTCGACGAAGCCACGGGACTGCGCTCTTACATATGCCAAAGCTGCGGCGGCGAGATCGTCGGCGATGAAAACACCGCCGCTACCGACTGCCCCTTCTGCGGCAACCACGCCATCATCATGCAGCAGTTCTCAGGCGCCCTGAAGCCCGACTACGTCATTCCCTTCAAGCTCGACAAGGAAGCCGCCAAGCAGCAGTACAAACAGCACCTGATGGGCAAGTTCCTGCTCCCCAAGGTGTTCAAGGACGAGAACCATATCGACGAGATCAAGGGCATCTACGTTCCCTTCTGGCTGTTCGATTCCGACGCCGACGCCGATATCCGCTTCCGCGCCACCCGCACCCGCGCTTGGTCGGATTCCAACTACAACTACGTCCAGACCTCCTACTATTCCGTCTACCGCGCGGGCAACATCGGCTTTGACCATGTTCCCGTCGACGGCTCCACCCGCATGGCGGACGATCTGATGGAGAGCGTCGAGCCCTTCAACTTCTCTGAGGCAGTCGATTTCCAGACCGCCTATCTGTCGGGCTACTTTGCCGACAAATACGACGTTTCCGCCGAGGATTCCATCGGCAGAGCCAACGAGCGTATCAAATCCTCCACCGAGGACGCGTTCCGCGACACCGTCCAGGGTTACGCCACCGTCACCCCCGAGTATTCCTCCGTCCGTCTGCACGACGGCAAGACCAAATACGCCTTCTATCCCGTATGGCTGCTCAACACCACCTATAAGGACGAGAAGTACACCTTCGCCATGAACGGACAGACAGGTAAATTCGTCGGCAACCTTCCCACAGACAAGGGCAAATTCTGGAGATTTGCGGGTCTGTTCACCGCTATCGCAGGCGCCGTTATCTACGCGGGCATGTGGATAGCCCAGTTGTTGTAAGGAGGCGCCGACATGATGAAACGTATCACAGCGATCCTCTTCGCTCTTGTTCTGATCTTCTCCGTCGCGCTGCTTCCCGCCTCCGCCGCGGGAGAAGCGTCCTATTCCTACCGCTTTGACGACAACGCCGATCTGCTGACCGACGCCGAGGAACAGGCGCTCAAGGAAACCCTCTACGACGTTTGCTCAAAGTGCGGCTGCAACATCGTTTTCTTTACCGCTAACGACTTAAACGGCGCGACCTTCACCCACACAGGCACCGCACAGGATTACACCCAGCGCTATTACGAGACCTGCTGCGGCGTCAACACCGACGGCGTGGTCTGCGGTCTTATCCTCCGTGACGAGGACGGCGACCGTCAGGTCCTGCTCTACGGCTCCGGCAAGTGCGTCAAGCGCCTGTCAGACTCCGAGAGCAAGGATATCCGCGACAACGCGATCTCCAAGCACAACCCCGACTCCAAGGGCTACTATGAATTCCTCAACTCCATCGCTCTCGGCGTCAAGTCGGCTGTCCCCCCGCACCTGAAATGGTATATGCTCCCCTTAGCGCTTCTGATCGGCTTCGCCATCGCCATGATTATCATGTCGATCTTCAAGAAGCAGCTCAAGAGCGTCAAGATGGAACGCGGCGCAGTCAACTACGTCCGTCAGGGCAGCATGAACGTCACCGCGTCGCGCGACACCTATCTGTACAGCACCGTATCCCGTACCGCCCGTCCGAAAGAGAGCTCGTCCTCCGGCTCGAGCCACAGCTCAGGCGGCGGCTCCTACAGCGGCGGCGGTTCCAAGTTCTGATAAACATTTATCAGAAGAAAGTGAAACTTTCAATATTCTGAACTATTTTCTTTATACTTGTAAAAGGTTCTGAAAACATCACGACCCTCATGCAGTGTGCATGAGGGTCGCTTTTTATCATTATCTCAACATATTTTCAAAGGTGTGATCCGCGATCTCTTTCGGATAAAGCAGCCGTGTTTTCAACCTGTCTTTTCCCGCTTTTCAATCAGGAAAATCACTCACGATCAAACAACCTGAAATATATAAAACTTCAAATAGTCAGTCTCATCCACGCCCCACAGGATCGGATGGTCGGGGCCCTGCTGTCTGCATTCTATCTGTCTTAAGCTGACGTTCGCGTCCGCGGCGGCGGATATCAGCATCTTTCTGAACTGTTCGTCGGGCATGAAGTGCGAACAGCTGCATGTCGCGAGGTAGCCTCCGCGCGGGAGCAGCTTCATCGCCTTTAGGTTGATCTCCTTATATCCTCTCTCTGCCGAGCGCGCGGTCGAGCGGGATTTCGTAAAGGCGGGTGGGTCAAGAATGATCATATCCCAGTCGCGGCGGTGTTCGTTCTCCGCCTGCGTCAACAGCTCGAACACATTCGCGGTCACAAAATCCATATTCGTGATCCCATTGAGCTCCGCGTTGCGCTTCGCCATGTCGATCGCCGTCTGCGAGATATCCACAGCGGTGACGTGCTCGGCGGTCTGCGCCGCGTTCAGCGCGAACGCCCCCGTATGCGTGAAGCAGTCCAGCACACGTTTGCCCCTTGCGATCTTCGCGACAGCGCGGCGGTTGTATTTCTGGTCGAGGAAAAAGCCTGTTTTCTGTCCCTCGATATAGTCCACGTTATAGCGGATACCGTTCTCGGTGATGATGACCTCGCCGCTCAGGTCGGTCCTCAGCCCTTCCATCGGATAAAAGCCCTTATATTCTTTCAACCCCTCCAGCTCGCGCACCTTGACGTCGTTGCGCTCGTAGATTGCGTCGATCGTATAGCCGCGCTCTCTCAGCGACTCGACCAGATTGCGGAACAGCATCTCCTTGATACGGTCGATACCCAGTGATAACACCTGTGTCACCAGCACATTCTCGAACTTATCCACCGTCAGTCCCGGGAAGCTGTCCGCCTCGCCGAAGATCAGACGACAGGAGGAAAAGTCCTCTCCCATCACCGTCATACGGTAGTCGAGCGCGTAGTCGATACGGCGGCGGTAAAACGCCTCATCAAATTTATCGTTCGCGTTCTTTGAGATGATCCTCACGCGGATCTTCGAATTGTCGTTGATATATCCCGAGCCGAGATACCGTCCCTTTTCGGTCAAAACGTCCACGATATCGCCGTTCTCATAACTGCCGTCGATATCGCGTATCTCGTCGTGATACACCCATACATGACCGCCCTTGATAAAGCGCTCGCATTTTTTGCTCACCGTCACACGCGGGTAGCTTCTGTCCATAACCTTCTCCTGCTCCATATCTTTCAAATTACAGAGTCATTATACCATAACTCCGAAGGAGTTCAGGTATAATCAGCCATCGCCCGTTGTCGCAAAGCGACAAACCGGGCGGGCATACAAATCTGTATAATAACCGAATTTATACGGTTATTATACCATATCTGCGTAAAATAGCAAGATTTCCGCCCTTTTTCTCTCGGTTGCAAAAGCTGTCAAACTATGGTATAATTACCACATAAATCATCACGCTCCGATAAGGGGGGTAATTATGGGTCGATTATGGAATGATTATAAAGCAAAGGCAAAGGATATCCGCCCCTTTCTGCGCACCAAGATCGGTTCGCGGCTGGCGATCCTCGCGATCATCGATTTTATCGTGCTTTTCTTCGCGCCGCTGCTGCACGGCTTTGTCGGCACGGCGATCTTCGGCTGTGTCGCCAGCGTCTATCTGATGCTCATATGGCGCAGATTTGACAAAGAGCATGTCGTCGTTCCCGCCTTGATCTTATGTATCCCCGTGCTCCTCGATATGGCGATCTATCACGAGATCTCCGTCGTCGTCGGCTGTCTGATCGCTATCGTCGCGATGCTCCTCGCTGCCCTCAGCAGAAAGCTCCTCGGCTTCTACGACAAGCTCTCCGACATGATGACCTCCTATCTCGTAGCAGGCGCGATCTGCGTCGTTGTCGTTATCGTCGCGTGCGTCACGCTGGTGCTGGTCAAGCTCGCGTGGTGGATCTTATGTATCATCGCGTTCTTCGTCGTAGTCGCTGTATTCATGGGCGTGGTATTCTCCACCGCCGCCTATACCGCCTCCGACGGCAGACGACAGGCGCGCCGTGACCGCCAACGCGAGCGCGATTCTCAGGATCAGGAACAGCGCTACCGCGACTATCGCCCCGGAAAGCGCGACACCACGATCTACAACGTCGACGAAGATGACTTCACCGACGAGAACGCCCCTGCCGATCAAAAAGCGTATGACCTTCATGATTTTGAGTGATCCTTTTTGTTCTTGTTTATCAATCAAATTCGTTATTCTTGATAATTTGTCTTTATCAACGAGAAAAGCGTGCACACCGGGTGCACGCTTTCTCTTTGGGGAAATCCAAATAAAATGAGGGTTTTTACTAATACTGAACATATTAGCTTAATACGAACCCGAGCGGTTCGTATGAGGAGGGTAGAACATACAAGGAGTTGCGGTATCTCGCTTGCATGATTTTATTATAGCCAAAAGCCGTGAACATTTGTTAACGTTCTATTAACGCAGGTTGAACATTTTTCAAACGATTCAGTCACCCTATCGCTCAGCCTGTCTTATTCATAATTCCTGATCAGAGTGACCACCTTGCCCAACAGCACCGCCTTATCCACGATGATCGGCTCAAAGGCGTCGTTCTCGGGCTGTAAGCGGATATGACCCTTTTCTTTGTAAAAGCGTTTGACGGTCGCGCTGCACTCGCCGCTGACCTCGTCCTCCACCATCGCGACCACGATATCACCGTTGTTCGCGGACGGGGTGTGATGGACGATGATGATATCGCCGTCAAAAATACCCGCGTTGATCATACTTTCGCCCACAACGCGCAGGGCAAACAGCTCCCTGCCCTTACTGACGTCCTTCGGCACAGGGATATAGGTCTCGATATCCTGCACCGCCAAGATCGGCTGACCTGCCGTGACGCGGCCCATCAGCGGCACCTTGGACGTCGGCTGTTCGTTCTTTAAGCGGATACAGCGGTTGAGTCCTTCCTCGCGCTCGATCAGCCCGCGCTGCTCCAGCGCCTTGAGGTGATACGCTACCGTAGAGGTGGACTTGAACCCTGTCGCGTCGCACAGCTCGCGTACCGACGGGATACGTCCGTTCTCGGAGCATTCGAGGATATAATCGTATACTTTCTGTTGTCCGGATGTCAAAGGCTTCATATAATCACCCTACTTTCGTTTTCTACACCCCTATCATACCATATAATTCTGAAAAATGCAAATGTTTGTTCGAATTTTATCAAACTTTTTTCACGCCTGCCCGAACCGTGATTCCGATTTAACACTCTGTTCACCAACCGCGCCGCGGCTCCTGCTACAATGTATAAGGGTAATGCTGAAAAAGGCTTGCATTTACCTGCTCAATCGTTTACAATACTATTAGATATATCGTTCAGGACAACAAACTGAACAGGAGGAAGATATGAAAAGATTACTTTGCGTATTACTGATTGTCGCTCTTGCGGCTTCCATGCTGACAGCGTTTTCGCTGAGCGCATCCGCCGCGGGCGGTACATTGACCGTCACCTCACAGGGTGAGGTCCTCGGCGAGGTCGAGGTCGGCAACGAGTTCATTTACAACGTCGCCTTCAGCAGCGCGGGCTACACCGTAGCGTCGGGTCAGGGCGTGGTCAACTACGATTCCCGCTACGCTCAGTTCGTTGAATACGGTCCGCTCAAGAGCGACGGCTCTATCAACATGAGCGCCTACAGCTTCCCCCTGCGTATACGCAATTCCAGCCTTGCTTCCAATTTTACCGAACAGAATAACGAGATCTTGTTTAATTTTTCAAAGATCTCCGGCATCGGTACATTCACCGAGGACGATCATTTCTTCAAGGTACGCTTTAAGGCGGTCGCTCCCGGTACGGTCGATATCTCCTTTAACGCCCAGGCTTTGGCTACGCCGAGTATGCTCCGGCTCATTCGCTTCAATAAGCCGAACCAGCAGCTCGACCCGATCCCCTATATCCTGACGACCGTCGAACCCTCTGTCGGTTATGTCGGCGACGCTGACGGCGATTACAACATCACCGTCATGGACGCCACCTTCGTCCAGCTTCTGACCGCGGGCGTCGATTCCGCTTACAACCCCATCAACACCGACGTCAATAACGACGGCGCGGTCGATCTTCGCGACGCGCTGGCGATCCTCCGCTACAAGTCGGGCGTCAGTACCGATACACAGATCGGCGAGTGGATCTTCACCTCCGAATCCGAATCCGATCCCACTTAACGATCAAAAAAAGATCGGCAGTCGCATTTCGAGTCCACCCATTTCGAATCAAACCAACAACTAAGGCGCAGTCGTTTGACTGCGCCCTTACTTTTATACTAATCCTTGATAAAAAGATTTAATCAGATATTAGTGATATATTTCGGATAGCGCGACGGGAGACGCAGACAGGCTGACGCCTGTCAAGGAGCCCAACAAAGCTATACGAAATATAGCGCAATAGATGATAAAGGTTTTTATTAAGGATTAGTATTATCTATCATTCTTCAAATTCCGAAAGGTCATACTTTTCGTATGCTTTATCGACCGCGTTTTCCGCGTCGCTTTGCTGTTCCTCTGCTTTGTCCTCATTCGCGGCGGTCTCTTCCTGTTCGTCGGCTTCCTGTTCGTCCGTTTCTTCTTCCTCTGCGCCGTTCGCTTTCAAGGTACGAAACATCAGAAAGCATATTGCGAAGATCGCCGCCGAACCGACGAGCTGAATGATCGGGAATACGATCGTACTTCCAATAACGATCGACCGTATCAGCGTTACCAAAGAGAACACGACCGCAACCGCCGAAACTCCAACCGCTATCTTGATGATCAGCCCACTGTTCTTCACTTTACGCCTCCATAATCCACGGCAGGATCTTCCTGACGTCGCCGTCCATGATCTTGTATCTCGCGCATATCTCGCTTTCGTCCTCGACCTCGGGGCTGATCTCCTGATGGATATACACCCCGTCGATGCCGACGCCCTTCGCTCCCATCATATCGGAGTTTTTATCGTTGCCGACCATCAGACATTCCGTTTTATCCAACTCATATTTTGCCAACAGCTTTTCAAAGAACTGCCGCTGCGGCTTGCACACGCGTTCCTCAGAGCTGATCATGATACCGTCAAAGTAAGAGAGGATCCCTAAGTCCTCCATCTCGGGAATGGTAAAGCTCTCCTGCGCGTTAGAAAGCAGATAAATCTTCTTGCCTGCGCACTTCAGTCCCTCCAGCAGCTCGATCACGCCGTCATACAGCCGTATCATCTGAGTGGAATCCGTGCGGAATCTGCGCGCTGTCTTGCGCAGCAGCCTGATATCGGCGCTGACTCCCTTATCGCTGTACAGCCTTCTGAACACCTGCAGCAGATCGATGTCCACATGCTTATAGGTCGGGTGCTTGAGCCGCTCATGTCTTAACGCGCGCTTGACGTATTTGGTATACGCGGTACGCAGCTCGCCCGGGCTGAACGAAGCGCCGCCCGTCGCGAAGCCCTGCACCGCCTTGCGCCAGAAATCGAGCGAAAACTCGTCAGTGCGTATATCGATCAAAGTGCCGTACAGATCAAAAATAATATTCTGATACATTCGCTCAACCCCCGAATCAGATTTTAACGGAACCTCAAAGCTTTGACATCGCCTGTCCGATATGATCACACACGGAAGTGACGATACGCCATTTTACATATATTACTGATATTTTATCAGGTCACCATCAAAAATTCCATACATTTTTAGAATAAGAAATACCCCCTTTCCTATTAAAATTTTGTGCAAAATCCGATTGATTCCGACCGCGTTCCGCTCACGGCATGATCCCCCTCTCTCACGCCGTCTGAAATCCGCTGTGCTCCTGAGGTTTTCGACTGTTCCGCTCCCTTTTATTTGGCCGCTGATTTTTGTTTCAACAGACAAATTATAGGAAAAACTGCCCGCGATCGGTAAAATTTTGTCCTTGACAAAATTCCGATTTTATAGTACATTTGTTCTAAAAGATACTTTATATTTTCCGAGGTCACATCATGCAACACTATATAAAAGTCTATGTCAAGGTGAATTCCGACTTTGATTCCACGGGGTATATGCTGCCGCGCACCATCACCTGGCTGGACGGAAGGACATTCAAGATCGAAGCCGTCAAGGATTTCCGACCCGCGTCCACGCTCAGCGGCCATCACAGCGGCGACTGCTATACCGTCGTGATCCAAGGCGAAGAAAAGCACCTGTTCTTTGAGAAAACCGGCAATCTGTTCACCGCCCGTACGGGAAGATGGTATGTCGAAAAGCCCCTCGCGGGTTAGGCTCCCTGCGCCGTTTTCCGACCGCCGCCTGACCCGCAAATCATCTGCTTATCCGCACCAACCCGCAATTTTTAGAAAGGAGAGATCAAATGCAGCGCGCCTATATCGCCATCGACTTGAAGAGCTTCTACGCCAGCGTCGAGTGCGTCGAACGTCATTTTGACCCCCTCTCCACCAATCTGGTCGTCGCCGATTCCTCCCGCACCGAAAAGACGATCTGTCTCGCCGTCTCGCCGTCGTTGAAAGCCCACGGTATCTCGGGCAGAGCGCGCTTGTTTGAGGTCGTCCAGCGCGTCAAAGAGGTCAACGCCGAGCGCCTGCGCGCGGGTATCAGAAGCGGTCATATCCGCAAGAACGAAAGCGGCAAATACCAATTTACCTCCTCTTCCTTTGACGCCGCCGCGCTCATGAGCGACCCCTCGCTGGAGCTATCCTACTACGTCGCGCCGCCGCGCATGCGCCTGTACGAAGAGTACAGCACGCGTATCTATTCCATTTATCTCAAATATATCGCGCCCGAGGATATCCACGTCTACTCCATCGACGAGGTGTTCATCGACGCCACCCACTACCTCTCCTTATACAACATGACCGCCCATGAGCTTGCGATGACGATGGTGCGCGAAGTGCTCTACACCACCGGCATCACCGCGACGGCGGGCATCGGCACCAACCTGTACCTGTCAAAGATCGCGATGGACATCGTTGCCAAGCATGTCCCCGCCGACAAGGACGGCGTCCGTGTCGCTGAGCTAAATGAGCGGAAGTATCGGGAGCTGTTATGGTGCCACCGCCCGCTCACGGACTTCTGGCGCGTGGGCAGAGGCTACAGCAAAAAGCTCGAAGCCCTCGGCCTTTTCACGATGGGCGATATCGCGCGTTACTCCCTGTCCCCCGTCTGCGAGGATATCCTGTACAAGACCTTCGGTATCAACGCCGAGCTCCTGATCGACCACGCCTGGGGCTGGGAGCCGACGACGATCAAAGAGATCAAGAGCTACCGCCCGTCCGCCAACTCCCTGTCCTCGGGTCAGGTCTTGAAAGAGCCGTACGATTACGACAAAGGCCGCCTGATCATTCGCGAGATGACGGAGCTGCTCGTCCTCGATCTTGTGCAAAAGGGGCTCGTCACCCGTCAGATCGTCCTGACCATCGGCTACGACCGCGAGAGCCTGATCGTCCTGTCAGCGGGCAGAACCGTCAGCGATACCGTCTATGCCGTCCGAAAAACAGGCAAGCCGTATCAGGGCAAGGCGACCGCCGATTATTACGGCAGAGTCGTCCCGAAGCACGCGCACGGCACAGGCAACCTCGACCGCTACACCAACAGCACCCGCAAGATCATGGATACCGTCATGGAGCTGTACACGCGTATCGTTGACAAGGACCTTTTGATACGGCGGCTGAACATCGCCGCCTGCCACCTGATGGCAGAATCCGAGCTGACAGCCCCCAAGGCGGAACAGCTCAGCCTGTTCACCGATTATGAGAAAGAAGCCGCCGACCGCGCCGCTGCCGAAAAGGAGCGCAATATACAAACGACCATGCTGAAATTACAGCACCGCTACGGCAGAAACGCCGTCCTCAAGGGCATGAACCTCAAGGACGGCGCGACAACGATAGAGAGAAACGGACAGATAGGAGGTCACAAAGCAGAATGACGGAAAAGCCGAAATTTGCCGACCAAGCGCCGTTTACAGCAGGTTCGGATTCCCACAGTCTAAACACTCAAAACGCAAAAAAGGTCTACGCCGATATCATCGACCTCCCCCACCATCAAAGCGCGACCCGCCCGCATATGTCCCTGCACGACCGTGCGGCGCAGTTCGCGCCCTTCGCGGCGCTGTCGGGCTATGACGACATGGTCACAGAAACCGCGCGCCTGACGGATACCGAGATCGAATTGTCGGACAGCGAGATCGAGATCATCAACAGCGTCATCGCCGAGATCGCCTCCCTCCCCGAAAACGGCGGTCACCCCACCGTATCGGTCACCCATTTTATTCCTGATCCGCACAAGCACGGCGGACGGTACGAGCCCTTCACAGGCGTCGTCAAAAGGGTCGATCCCATCAAAAAACAGCTGATCTTCTACGGCTCTGACTCGACCGAGGACAAAACCGTCCCCACCATCGACATCGATCTCGCAAAGGTGATCCACATCGCCATTATCTCAAATCCATCTTGATCGACCTTTTTTACAATAACGGAACAAAAGCGCTGTGAAGAGTTAGCGTAATGCATCATTTCTTCACAGCGCTTTTCTGTAACCTACAAATTCATCTTACCGCCACCATCTCAGATCAACCCTGTCCGACAGATTCATCTTACCGCCGCCGCCTCAGATCAACCCTGTCCGATAGATTCATCTTACCGCCGCCATCTCAAAACCGAACCTGCCCTATAAGCAATCCATATCACCGTCATCTTAGATTAGACCTGTCCTACAGCACAAAAAAGCTCATACCCGCTTGGGTATGAGCTTTTTTGGTGCCGGTGACCATCAAAACCCGCTTATAATGCGGGTTTTTCATGACTTGTAGGTCTAACTGTTGGTTTATTATGCAATCGAGAGATCGTTTGCCCTCATATACTTGTCTGCTTCTGCCAGGTGTTCGTTTCGGTACTTGTCAAACACAGAACAATATGTGTCGAGCGTTATAGAAATATCCGAATGACCTAAAAGCCGTTGAAGTACATTCGCCGGCATCCCTGACTCAATGCATCTTGTCGCATATGTATGACGCAAGCTATGCAAATCCACTTTGCCGTAAACAGTATCATCTATAATGTGATTCTTTTCCAATAACTCCGAATAGTGATAGTTTACTTGATTTGCGGGAACAAGATTTTGATTACTAGACAAGAACAGCAAGCCCTTTTTCTTGTTGCCGATAATGCTTTTCAGAAAGTCAATCATATCATCGTTTACCGGAAGCGTGCGAAATCGAGAATTCTTAGTTGGGTTTAGTACATTGTTTCCGTATTTCCCGCGTGCGACCGTCTTTCTGACGCAGATCGTATGACCTTTGAGATCAATGTCCTCTACTGACAACGCCGCACATTCGCCCGCTCTCATTCCTGTAAACATAGATAAGAGCATGATATCACCGTAGCGAATATCTTCGTATTTCAGAATGACAAGCAGCTTTTTCTGTTCTTCCACCGTCAACGCCCGAACCGATATAGTTTCCTTGCTCGATTTCGGTCGCTTAATATCAATCAAGGGATTCTGGGTTATAATCCCTTTACGTTGTGCACGTTTATAAACCGCACCCAGTAACTGATACATTTTGTTGACGCATGACTGAGAATAATAGAGCTTTGATATAAAAAACTCAATTAGATCATCTTCCGTCAATTCGTCAAGCCGGTTATCTGAAATAGCAGAGAGTGTTTTGAGCGTGTCTAGCTTCCTGTCAGCGCTGGTCTGCCTGATTTCGTTTAGAGCGAGTTGTTCTTCTATCATCTGTTCAGCATACTGATAAATAGTCGGAACTTCCGGCTTTTCGATATCAATGAATTCTCCAGCCTGAGAACGCATTTGCATATCCCTGATCTTGTCCGAAACCTCAGTTTTTGTCCGTCCGGTGACGGTCTTTTTCTTTGTCTTGCCGTTGCCGATATTGACATCGACCTGCCCCATATAACGCTTGCGCGAGGAATCATAGTAAATAGAGCCCGTTCCTCTGGGTCTGCGTTTTTTCTGTGGTTTTGTGGTTGTCATAATATAATCCTTTCTAACCACAAACACAGAGGATTTGTTTGCAATATCATTATACTACTCCCAAATCCTCTGTGCAAGTGAAACGGTCAAATTCTTCTTGTCTCCGACCACTTAATCAGCGCGGTCTTCGAAACCTTCATCATTCGGCCTACGCGAATTAATGGGAAATCTCTGCGCTGCATGATATGTCGGGCTGTCGGAAGTGAACAGCCAAGAATGGCGGCAACTTCCTTGGTACCCAAAAATACCATTTCATCATTTGTATCTGTCATATTAAAACCTCCGTGAGATTAATTTACCAATCGGATTTATCATCAAAATAATATGCTTGGAACAGCACGTCTGTATTGGTCAGGAATCGTCCTTGCGCGGTTTTACTGATGAGATCGTTAGCATCGGTTTTATCCAAAATGATTTGTGAAAGTACATCATCAGCACGACCGCACACTCTAAAGTCGATATTGTTCTTGATCTGACCGCTGATGACCTGCGCATCCGGTCGCTGTGTAGCTAAGATACAATGTATCCCCATCGCACGACCCAGTCGTACCAGTGTGGCAAGGGCTGCTTCAAATCGCTGTATCTGCTCTCGGTCGTTCTTACCAAGCCCTGTCTTATCCAATAGCTCCGCCACCTCATCGCAGGCAAAGATCATACGGGGCATTTGCTGATGATATCTGCGGTTGTGTTCATCAATATTCGCGCAATCCGAATCCACCAACAAACGCTTTCTCCTGTGCAGTTCTTCCACCAATTCATCAAGGCACTTACTCAGTTCATCCGGTTCTGTGATGATCTTCGCATGAGCCTTCCACGATCTGTTGAAGTCTACTCCGCCCTTGAAATCGGCAATATACACCTTTGCGCCTTTCATAATACATTGCTTTAGCAGGAGCTTGAGGAGCAGGGTCTTTCCGGAGCCTGTCGAGCCTCCGAGCAAAACATGAGGCACCTTGGATAGATCCACCTCGACAGTGCTGGCTATGCTTTCGCCCAGCACTAATGTAAACCCATCACGGCTAAAAAACTTATCCGACCATTCGATCATATCGGGCAGTTGATAACAGCCGTCTACCGCGTAGACCACGATCAGTTGGTTATTCTTTCCCTGCTCGACTCTGTCTATAGAAATATTCAGCGCCGATTGTATCTTCTCCTTGTTGTCATTCCAAATTGATACCGGCAGACCCTTGCAGAAAAACACCAAACGCTGTATCTTTGGATTATCCTCATCATATGTACGCTCCAGCAGAGCGGGGGCTTCCATCGCACTATTGACCATTCCCGCTCGCTGAAAGTTGTCATGATACCGTTTTGCGTGCTTCGGCATTCCGAACAACACCATCATCATAACAAAGTATAGTATCATTCCGACAACATAGAAGAAAAACAGCGAAGATGTCTTGTTGTTTTGCAATCCCGGATGGGGTGCGTCTGAATTGAACAGCGATTTCCTGTTGATCCACGCAAGGAACACTGCAAAGGAGCAAATGACTGCCAGGCATCTCGTCCCGGAACGGATCGTGCTTTTAAAGCCTTTGATAAAGTAGTAGAATACGACTTGAAAGAATGTTTTGGAGAACAATCGGCGCTTATATTCCCTATCCATTACCTTCGTCCTTCTTATTGATCGTAACGACATCATTCAGCTTCACGCGCTTTACCGTTCCGTTCGGCAAGAATTCTTCCACATAATTGATGCGTCTCAGCAGAGCGTTATACGTCTCAGTCTTCTTGTGCTGTTCAACGATATACTGCGCATCCAAAGGCAGATTAGAGGTGATGATCACCTTGGTATAGCATGCCGTTTTATCCGCGTACCGTGCCGGGAGCATGACCGGGTATATATCAAGATAGACTAAGAACTCTTCAAGCGGAATCTGGCTGGCAAACTCCTCAAATACAAGGACGTCCTCGGATTTATATCCGTCAAACCTGACTCCATTCTTATTGTAAGAAGTGATACGGCAGATATCCTCTGTCGGATACTCTCGAAAGATACTGCGGGTCTTGCCTGTACCTGTTGCGCCGAATTTGTAGGTGACTTCCACCGGGCGCAAAGTCCCTGATTCAAAGATTCGATAGCATTGACCTTGAAGCCGTATTTGGGGAACGCCTGTACGATATCCGCTGCCGAATACCCATTCTTCAACAGCTCAACGACCTGCTCCATGTCGGAGAACTCCAGCGAAAGATTGCTCGGCAGTGTTCCGAATTCACGATAAGAGCCTTCGACCGAGGTCTCAGCCTTGTTGGTGTCCGCAAACTTGCCCTGCTTTCGGATGTAGTCGATGTTATCCTGCGGAGAGCCGTAGGTCTTCTCGATGTGAGCGCCCGGGAACTTTCGTTTCAATGTCGAAAAACGTCTGGGAGTTGGGAACAGCATATAGATATGTACATGGGGCGTCCCGTTCTCACCGATCTCATGTGCAAAACAAGCAAAGGTGACTCTGCTTTTGGCGATGATCTGATCGATCTTGTCGTCGGTGAATTCCTTTTCGACGGGGTTGTTTATAGTGACTTGATACGAGCCTAGCTTATAGCGCCGCCGACCCGACGGCAGCCCTTGAGGGGCTGCTCGCCGCGTCAGCCAAGGCTGCCAATCACTTCGACGCAGCAGGGCGGATCTTGCTGGCTGTTGCCTTGATCTGGTGACCGTTTGGCGTCCAGTACAGGCTAAGCTGAAGCCCCTCGAAGACGACCTCGCAGAACGAATCCGGCTCTTCCATTTGGCAAGCGCCGTCGATCCGTACCGCCAACTTCTCTAGGTGCTTGTCCGGAAGCGCGACCTCGTACTTGTAGCCCACCGGCTCGTCCGACACGCGGTGACCGTCCTTGTAATCGAAGACGGGCTTCACCGCTACAAGGAAAAGTTTCTTCCCGACAGAGCGGGGGTCGATGATTAACTCACTAAGATTCAACATAGTCTTAGTCCTCCTTTAAAGTATAAAGTATTCCAAAAGATCTTTTGTGCTTTCAGCATACCATACTCTGCCTGCCTTCTTCACGAACAAAACGTTCAAGCACACGAACAAATTGTTCATATGTTTACCAGCAAAAAAGAGAGGATCCACCATAGGTGAGTCCTCTCTTTCAAGTATCAGGAAACAATATGCTCACGTGCTTACACACCCGTCTTCACAACACAATACCACAGAAAAGGAATAAGTCAAGAGGAATGTTGCATGAAGGGTTAGAATCAGAAGTAAAAAAGAGGATGGAGCGTAAGCTCCATCCTCCAGAGGAATTTCGACGATGTGTTTACATGATGCAAATAAACGCATCGTCTAAATGATGAAATCTAAAGATACTATTAGATATACTCATTGATCGGGTATTTGACTTTGATACCGACTAAGTAGCGCTGGATCAATGTCACGTCAATGATAGATACTTCTCCGTCTCCGTCAACATCCGCCGCTTTTATCTGCTTGTCGGACAGATTGACCATATCAACCAGATAACGCTGGATCAGTGTTGCGTCTGTAATCGCGAGCACGCCGTCGCCGTCAACATCGCCCAAAATGGTACGCTTTATCTCGTCGAATGTCGCTATGTAGGTCACGTCGCCGGTTACAGTATCGACCTCAGGAGTCCAGCCTGCGAAGGAATAATCATACTCCTCTGTGGAATCCTTTGTCGGGGTCTCTCCAGAATAAACGGGAGTTTCGCCGTAAGCAACGGTACCGGTTTCGAGCACATCTTCGCCGTTCATCCAAGTAACGGTATACTGATTGACAGTTGAACTGAACTGTGCGGTATATTCTGCATCGCCTGTAACGGCAACGATCTCAGGAGTCCAACCTGCAAAGGTGTAGGTATACTGAGCGGTCGCGTCCTTTGTCACATCAGCGTGAGTCGGTGTTTCTCCATACTCAACTGTGGTAGTATCAATCACAGAGCCGTCCTCATTCTTCCATGTGATCGTGTAGGAACGTTTGGTGCTGTCAAAGGCTGCTGTATAGGTCACGTCGCCTGTTACAGTATCGACCTCAGGAGTCCAGCCTGCGAAGGAATAATCATACTCCGCTGTGGAATCCTTTGTCGGGGTCTCTCCAGAATAAACAGGAGTTTCGCCGTAAGCAACGGTATCAGTTCCGAGCACATCTTCGCCGTTCATCCAAGTAACAGTATATTCGTTTACTGTCGAGCTGTAGGTCGCGGTGTATTCAGCGTCACCGGTCACGGAAGTAACCGCAGGAGACCAACCGAGGAAGGTGTGGGTATACTGAGCATCAGAAGTCTTTTCAGGATCAGCATGAGTCGGCGTTTCGCCATACTCAACGGTAGTTGTGTCGATAATGGAACCGTCGTCGTTCTTCCAAGTGATTGTGTAGGAACGCTTAGTGCTGTCGAATGTCGCTGTATAGGTTACGTCTCCGGTTACGGCAGCTATCTCAGGAGTCCAGCCTGCGAAGGTATAGGTGTACTCGTCGTCCTCGACTCTCCCAGGAGTTTTGCCGTTATACTCAGGAGTCGCACCTTTCTTAACATTTTCGTCCTTTTCAAGCTCCGTGCCGTCCCAGTTTTTCCACGTTACGGTGAAGGATGAGGGGTCTTCTGCAGACTTCTCAAATGTTGCCGCAACTCTGACATCGGCATTCGGCATTGTGAAGGTATATGTTTTTCCTTTTTCTACGGTTGTAAGCTCAAGTTCCCTATCGGGGAGTTTACCGTCTCCCGTACCATACGACTCAAATATAGGCATATACGAGTCATTGTTCGGAATAGCGATTCTATTCAGAACTCCGTTCTCGATGAAGAAATTCCAAGTATTATATGGAGTATCGATAACACAAGCGATACTCATTGGGTTGCTGTTATCACAACCGAAATGGACGATTTCAGACAAATCGGCAATAACCTCTTCGCCCTTCATCACGACAATATTGCCTTCGTCATTGACTTTACAGAGCATATCACTGTAGTCGAAAGATTCTCCCCATGGAAATTCACCGGTTGCGCCTTGGAAAACCGCGTTTCCCATCATGCTTGCAAGCTGTTCGACGTTTTTAACGGAATCTCCCGGAGCGTACACAGCAATATCCTTCAACGCATATCCTTCATCCGGATTAACATTCAACGTAACTGTCTCGCCTGCGATAGCCTGAGATATAGTCTCTCCGTTTTTGGCGGCGGTTACGTTGCCGTTTTCGGATTCATCGCTGATATTGTAGAGAATGTCGGAGATTGCCTTAACGATTACATCGCTTGAAGGCATGGTGAAGGTATATTCCGAACCTTCCGTCACGGTTGTAATAGGTATTTCCTCGCCGATAGACGCATTATGCGCTCCGACGCCTGAGCTTGCAAAGATATAAGATTGTCCCTCTGCGACTACAATTTGTACTAAATCACCGTCGTCAATAATATACTGCCAAGAGTATCCGGAACAGGTGACGTTAATAATCATAAAGATAAAATCATCATTTGAATGATCTTCTACATTAAAATCATCCGCACCAGTAAGCTCGGTGACGACAGTATCACCGTTCAAAAGCACAAAGTTTCCTTTTTCGTTGAGCTTACAATGAAGGGTGCTGTAATCATAGGATTCTCCATTCGGCATCGTTCCCTTCATTCCTATGAAATCGGCATTACCCATCAAATAGGTCAGATCTTTCAGTGTCTGTATCTTACCCGAAGCAGCTTTGTTTACTTTTATTTCCCTGAATCGTGTGTTTCCGGTGTCAACGGACACAGTAACAGTATCTCCCACATTTGCGGTGAGTATTTGTTCTCCGTCTCTTGTAATGGTGACATTACAGTTTACGGATTGATTTTGAATAGCATAATCGGCTAACGCGTCATCGAAATAAATAGAAACGTAAGCATAATTAAGGTTTTCGGGATAGTCAAATACACGTTCCGCGTTATCCGCATTGTCGCCGGCAATAACAATCATTCCTTCAAAAACAACCGTGCCGTCGATAGCCATTTCTTTGCCGCTTGCCGTGAGTTTTCCGAGTTTGTCGATTGTGACTTCACAATTGGATATACCCTCAGCTTCCTCAGAGGTAGCAGTTACCACACCTCTGTTGATTACAACGTTGCTATACTGGATGCCTGCACCGTTTTTGCCGGTAGAAGTTAGCTTACCACCGTTGAGCGTAACGGTGCAATCGTTGATGCCAACTGTATTCTCGCCGGTAGAAGTCACCTCACCGCCGTTGATAGTAACGGTGCAAGCGTCGAGACCATACTCATCCCTACTGAAAGAAGTCAGCTCACCGTTGTTGACGGTGATGTCACAACCATAGATACCCGCAATAAGCACTCCGGTGGAGGTTACCACACCGCCGTTGACGATGATAGTACCTCTTCCGACATGCAGTAATGCGCCTATGCCGGAGTATCCTTCGCTGCCGTTCGCAGTGATAACGCCTCCGTTGACGGTCAGGGTGGCGTTAACAATGTCGATACCGGTAACGTTGTCAATGTTGTCCTTGGCAATCAACTTACCCATGGTATTTTTGTCCTGCGACTGCGAATAAATCGTCAGGCTGCTGCCGTTGGTTGATCTGATTCCTCCTTGCGCGTCTAAGGTTGCGTTGTCGGCAAGGATCAGGCGAACATCGCCGTTAAGATAAACGGTGTTATCAAGAGTAATGTCTTTATCAACATAGTACCACTTTGTTTCGTCTGCCGCGCCCCACGATGTATCGTCAGCGTAAACGAGCGAATAAGCCGTAGTCTTTTCTTCGTTGAACGCGCCGCTTTCCGCGTCATAATCGAGATAAGATATTTCATCGGGAACGAAAACATTTACTGTGCAAACCGCGGTTTTGTCATCAGAAGGATCATCGGGTGATCCGTTGTCGGCAATATATCTGATTGTTGTCGTGCCTGGCGAAACGGGAATAACATTGCCGTCTTGATCCACCTCAGCAATCGTGGGGTCATCAGACGCATACGAAATCGTCTTATAGGAAGCGTCGCTCGGCTCAACGGTTGCCGTGAGCTTCAACGGTTTACGGTACAGGCTGATATCAAGCTCAGTCGTATCAAGCGTCACGCCGGTTATATTAACCATTGTTACGTTCACGGTGCAGGTTGCGGAGAAATCGTCGGAGGTGTCCTCTGTGCCGTTAGTTGCGGTGGCGGTTATCGTCGCCGTTCCTTCCCAACGCGCCGTTACATTTCCTCCTTGGTCAACCGTCGCAACGTCCGGATTGTCGGATGACCAAACAATGTTACGATGTGAATCAGTAGGCGTAACGGTTGCGCCGATATTTGCAGTACCGGTATTGGGCATAAGCTCAAGGGTTTCCCTATTAAGTGTGATTCCGGTAACGTCTGCATAAGAACCGATGTAAATATGGGATGTACGCAGAACCCTAAAATCGAGTTCGTAATTGTGAATGTCAATATGTCTGTCGCCCACCATAAGAAGCAAACCGTCTTTGATCACAAGCTTGCCGCTGACGCCGGAGTAAAATCCATGCGTCCAAACCTTACCGCCGTTAACGGTAATTGTTTCAGCGACAGTACCTCTTCCTGAAGTGAAATATGGACTTCCGCCGAGACCGCCTCCGTTCGCGGTAACGGAACCGCCGTTGACGGTGACCGTTTTACCGGTAATGCCTGAGCCGGTGTCCACACCGTTGGCTTTAACGGTACCGCTGTTGACGGTGACTGCAAGGCTGGCATGGATGCCGTCGCTGTTAGTGCCGCCGTTGGCTGTAATAACGCCGCTGTTGATGGTGACGTCGGTGCCGCTGATACCGGGTTTATTGTTAGCGCCTTTTGCGGTGATGACGCCGCCGTTGATGGTAATAGAGCCGCCTGCAGAACTGTAGCTGCTACCTATACCGGAGCGGCTGTCGCCGCCGGTGGCTTTCAGCTTGCCCATGGTGTCTTCATCTTGAGATTGCGTGTAAATTGTCAGACTGCCGGAATCTGAAACACTGATTCCCCCCTTTACGGTCAGGGTTGCATTGTCGGCAAGGATCAGGTGAACGTCACTAATGACATAAACGCTGTTATTGATGGTGATGTCCTTATCAACATAATACCACTTTTCCTCGCCGTTCTTGCCCCACTGTGTATCATCATCGTAGACAAGAGAATAAGCTGTCGTCTTAGCCTCGCTGAAGGTGTTGGTTTCCGCGTTATAATCCAGGTAGGAAATTTCGTCGGGAATGACTATATTGACTGTGCAAGTTGCGGCTTTGTCGTCAGAAGGATCTTCGGGTGTACCGTTGGTGGCTGTAAACCTGATGGTGGTTGTACCAACCGAAACAGGTGTAACATAGCCGCTTTGGTCTACCGTAGCGATTGTAGGATCATCGGATTCCCACTTGTAGGTCTTATAAGAAGTGTCATCCGGATGAATAGTTCCTGTGAGCTTGTACGGTTTACGATAGAGGTTAATATCAACTTCCGATTCGCTGAGGGTCGGGTCGGTAACATAAACCATGCTTACTGTCACAGTGCAGGTAGCGGTTTTATCATCGGATGGGTCGTCCGGTGTGCCGTTGATTGCGGTCGCGGTGATGGTCGCCGTGCCTTCCCAATGTGCCGAGACAACGCCGTTTTTGTCAACAGTTGCCACAGCGGGGTTGTCGGACTCCCATGTTATCATATCCGCCGATCTGTAGGTAGTATACTGCGGAGCGATGGTGGGGTTGAGCTTCACCGTAGCGCGGTTTGCCTCCATTTCGACGCTTGTTTTATCAAGTGTTATCTCCTCAACATCAAGAACCGTTACACTGACCTCGCAGGTTGCGGTCTTGTCGTCCTCGGTCGTTTCCGTTCTGTTGGTTGCGGTAACGGAAATGGTTGCCGAGCCGAGCTTGTGGGGGGTTACAACGCCGTTTTGATCTACGCTCGCAACGGCGGGGTCACTGGATGTCCAGACCAATGTTTTTACCGTCGCGTTCGCAGGGCTGGTAGTGCTTACAAGTCTTTCCGAAGGTCCGTTCAATGTCAGACCAAGCGAGGTCTTTTCAAGCGATACTTCCTCTTCGACAAATACAACTGTCACCGTGCAGGTTGCGATTTTATCGTCGGAAGGATCGTTTGGTGTTCCGTTATTCGCGGTGGCAGTGATAGTCACCGTGCCATCATGCAGAGGAGTTACTAAGCCGTTTGCGTCAACGGTGGCAATCGTGTCGTCGCTTGTCGTCCATTTCATAAAGCTCATTGAGTTGTAGGACGATTCGACCGGTACAAAGGTAACAGGTCTGAGTGAAATTGTTTCGTCGCCCGTAAGCGTGACGGACGTCTCGGGGAGTGAAATACTCTCTGCCGCTACAGGCAGCGAAATGTAGGCATATCTGGACGTAATGTACTGTCTGTATGACAGCATCGTAAAGTACTCGGCGTCCTCTTTGTTCGTACCGGCTTTGATGACCAATCCCGGGGCGACGCTGACGGTCGCTCCTCTGATATCACCGGCGTTATCTCCCGAATATGCGGTACCGCCGCTGATGGCGCCGGTGCCGGACGCCTCGACGACGCCGCCGCGGATGATGATGTTGCCGCCGTCACCGCCGACCTTATAAACGCTTCCGCCGCCGCCGATACCTGCGGCACATGAGCCGCCGTATGCTTTGATATAGCCGGCGTTGATGACAATGCTGGTAGCATCTTGGGCAAAGGTGTATAAACCGCCGCCGCTGCCGATGCCTGCGCCGCACGAGCCGCCGCGCGCCGTCACAATACCGCCGTTGATGGTAATGCTGCCGGCTTTTTCATCACTGGCGTTGGCGTTTTCATCGTAGAAACTATCGGGCACTAAATTGCCGCCGATACCGGCTTGATATTCGCCGCCGCTTACCGTCAGTTGTCCGGTGGTCTCTTTTTCAAGAGATTGTACATGAAGGGTCAGCGCATTGACCCTTGATACATGAAGGCCGCCGTTGATGGTCATGCTTGCGCCATCGGCAATGATGAGATGTACATCGCCGAGCGCGTTGATTCTATGGTTGACCGTTTCAACGGTATCCACGTAAACGAAAGTTTCCTTACCGCTCGCACCCCAGTCACTGTCAACAAGAGATGCAACAGAGGTGTCGTCAAAATGGACATAATCGGTTATTGTCTTTTTAACAAACTCGCCGTTTTCGTAATCCAGATAAGAGATCGGATCCGGAACCCTTACCGTCACGGTACAGGTCGAGATCTTATCGTCGGACTGATCGTCAGGCGTGCCGTTCGTGGCTCTCGCCGTGATTGTCGCATTGCCCGAAGACTGAACCGTTACCAGACCGTTCTGATCGACGGTCACAACATTCTCGTCGCTTGTCGACCATTTAATCTCTTGGTAGGAAGTATCCTCCGGGTTGATTGTCGGCGTAAGTTGAACAGGTCTGCTGTATGTAAACAGATCGAGGTTCGTTTTATCGAGCGGAATTGCGGAGACGTGAATGACGGTTACATTTACCGTGCAAGTTACAATCGCATCATCGGACTCATCTTCCGTATCGTTCGTAATTCTTGCCGAAATGATTGCGGTACCGTCCCAATGAGGCGTTACCAAACCGTTTTTATCGACCGTCGCTACTGATTCGTCGCTGGACGACCAAACGACGAAACGCCCTTCATTAAACGTAGCGTCGGACGGTGTAAACGAAGTGATGCTGAGCTGTTCGGTATCCTTTCCGACAACAAGGTTAGTTGAGGTCTTGTTGATCGTCATATTTGTCACGGGGATAAGACTTCGCACCTGCGCCTTCGCCTGACCGCCGTAGCTTTTAACATATACTATATCGGAGATAACATTGCCCGCTTTTACATATAAATCATCAGCGATCTTTAATGTACCGCCAAATGCCGCTCCTTTGTCAGAACGAGCATAAGCCTCAACATAGCCACCGTTGATGGTAATGCTTGACCAGCCCCATCTCGGCGCACAGCCAACCGCATAGCCCTCGTTATCATTATCGTTGTTTTGAGCAGAAACATGACCGCCGTTGATCACAATGGTGCTGTTGATACCGCCGATTGCTTCTGGATTACCTACGCCTGCATACATATTACCGAATCTCGAATAAGCGTAAACGTCACCGCCGTTAACAGTAAGCGTTCCGCCGGTACAGTCGATACCGATTCTGTTTCTTCCTGCCTGACCGGTGACTTTACCGCCGTTGATGGTAACTGTGGCGTTAGTGCCGTCGATACCGGGATTTCCCTGTCTGCGGCCGAAGTATTCTCCTTCGCCGGTAGTACCGTTACTGTACAGCTCGCCCATGTTGGAGCCGGTGGATTGGGCGTAGATGGTCAGGCTGCCGCCTTCGCGTACTTTGACACCGAAAGCTCCGAAGCTGATTTTTACGCCGTCCTTAATAATCAGATGCACGTCGCCGTAAACATTGATATAATAGCCGTCGCTGCCCCATTTGCTGGGTGTGGGATACGTAAAGTCGCTTTCTGCAACATACCACTTGGTCTCGCCCTCGGCGCCCCAAGTCCTCTGACCTGTGAATGTTTCATACGAACTGCACGTTTTCGTTGCGCCGTTCGCATCCAAATATGTAACCCCGGTCGCCGCGCTCGCCGTAATCGGCAGAGCAGTAAACATGCCGACAACTATGAGTATTGTCAGTAGGATACTGACTGATCTTTTTACATATTGTGCCATTGATTTTCCTCCTTTTTCAAATATATTTCAAATAGGATATAACATTGTTTATTTGGTCTTGCCTGCTGACCGTATATTTTTCATATCAGGTATTGGCTAAAGCCAAGCAAATAAAACAAATCGTTACCAAAACAAAAAACACAGACGCATTTATCCTACGTCTGTGTCAGTTAACTAAAATGATTCTGCTGAAAAAAGGGCGCACGAAAGAAAGCGCGGTTATCCGCTGTGCTGTGCGTGCGTATAGCATTATCGCTCTTACCGTCATCCGTGTCAAGCCCTTTCTCTATACTATATATCTATTCTATTTTAGGATATCATACAATAAATATTTTAAATTTCCAAATTCGAATAATGTGTTATTTTAGCTGTTCCATTCCGGTACGCCCCATAAGAAAAGGTAATTAAGATTATAATGCTTTGCGAAGTTTCAGCGGCCGAAAAGGTCGCTTTTTCATTGTCTGCAATCAATAATTTGGAGTTGCTTTCTCTTTGCGTAATCCAGTGTTTTCGCTGCGCCACCTGAGCGATAGACGTAACAGATCGCGACGCTCGAATGCTCGACTAGCCATCGGTTGCGTTTTGGGATTCCGCTTTTGTAGGTGTAGTAAGAAAATGTGTGCGCTTCAAACGGATATATGATTTCATCAAACAAGCTGTCATTGAAAACCTTGAAATCCCGATACGGCATAACAAGCACGCTCTTGATTTGAGGATAGTTCTTCTTCAATCTATGGACGATCACGGCGGCGGTCTTATCGAAGTGCCCCTGACCGCCATTCAGAAACAGCTCAATTCCGGCATTTATCGCTTTAATGATTGCCCGCTCAATATCCGCTTCATTCACTTGGTAACAATCCCTGTTGCCGATGAACAGAGCGGTTTTTTCTTTGTCTATCATCGTTTTACACAAATAAAAAAGCGCAGCCACCGAAGCAACCACGCTGAAAAACACTTGGCTCCTTGTTGCTACACAATTACAAACGACTTTGATGTTCTCAAAACGATTGCGAGCCTGTGTTTTTTTCACAGAATAGTATCGTTTTAAGAACACGAAAAATGCACAGGAGGTTACCCCCTGCGTTATCAAAGTCATATTTAGTTTGTAATTATGTAGCAGCTTCATCATAACACAGTAAAGCAGGAAAAGCAATATTTAAATATCCAATTAATATTGAATGTATATACACGCAAAGTGACAAATATTATATAATATTCCTTGGGCGCATTGTAAAATGAAGTTGCAACAATAAAATAAAAGAGTCCACAGTGACGATTCTGTAGTAGAATTGAGTTTGCGGAACCAATTCGAAAGGATCAT
>CADBYC010000007.1 GCA_902798755.1 uncultured Ruminococcus sp.
AAGTCCTTAGCCGACCTCGATAACCTCCCCGCGCCGGACGTCCTCGCCGCAGAGATCATCGAAAACCTCCAGAGCGCTCTGGAGAGCTTCAAAGAACTGCAAGCACAACTGGACAAATAAAACGAAGGAGCTACTGCTGTATGACGGTAGCTCTGCAGGAACCCCTCTGTCAAACTGACAGAGGGGTTCCCTTATCTTCGTCCGATTATGTTATGTGAAAATCAAATCATTATAAACTATTTCATTCACGCGGTCGGGATATTGTTCATCTTGCCAACCCATAACATTTGATCCTCAGCCTTGAGCTGTTCGGTCACGCCTTCCTGTTCGGCGAACTGTTTTACTAACCGGGAATACATTTCCTCAGCTTCTTCGTTGATGTCCGCAAGGTGGTCAATCAGTTTGCACTGTGTGAGTAGGTTATAGTAGAGGATCTTGTGGTGATCTCGGAGATAGCGTCTGCGGCGCTGTCCCCAAATACCGATCTCTCTGTTATCCTGATTTGGTAATTTCAAATCGGGTAAATAGTAATCACCCTGTCTGGTATAAGTGATTTCTGTCATGCTCACACCTCCTTAACTCGCACTTTACTGATCTTGGCATTCATCACTTTGATTAAGATTTCATCGATCGCATCGGTGTAGTGACCGGTATTGATCAGAGCGTTCCTCTTGTCATTCAGTGCATGGACGATCTCCTGCCGTTCTTCATAGGTGAGATAAATGTGATACTTCTTTTTCATTCGTAAAACCTCCAAAGCATTGAATTTGTCCTACAAATCTGATCCATCCGACTGTTTTACAATAAAAATTTTTAAACTTCCTTATGAAGTTGCATAGTTTTATGCAACTTTGAAAATATATTCTGTTTTTTTCGCGCCGCAGGGAGAAAAGCCGTGATTTTTGAAAAAACACTTGCAATTATCATATGTTTGTGGTAAACTATTAAGGCATTTGAATCCGTCTATCCCGGGACGGGGTTCAGATTCGAACGCATTGTTCAAATTTGAAGCGGACAGTCCTCTGCACGAAACGTTGGTTTTGGGGTACGAATGTCTGAAAAAATCAGGAGGAAATTATGGACGCATTAAAGAAAATCGCACAGAGTTCCGTCAAGGAACAGACCCCCGAATTCCACATCGGTGACACCGTAAAGGTTTCTGTTAACATCCGCGAGGGTGAGAGAGAAAGAATCCAGATGTTCGAGGGCACCGTCATCGCTCGCCGTGGTTCCGGCGTAGCTGAGACCTTCACCGTTCGCCGCCTTTCCTACGGCGTAGGCGTTGAGAGAGTATTCCCGCTCCACAGCCCGAACGTTGTTGACGTTAAGGTTGTTCGCCGCGGTAAGGTTCGCCGCAGCAAGCTCTACTATCTGCGTGACAGAGTCGGTAAGGCTGCTAAGGTAAAAGAGGAAATTCGTAAATAATCTTTGAATTATTACACAAGGGGGCTTTACAGCCCCCTTTTTCCGTGGTATTATACTATAGAAGAATTATGGTAGTCGCTTAGAGCGAATGGATTTGAATGCCATTCACTTCAGAAAAAACGCCGATTTATTCGAGTTTGCGAATATGGAGATGAACTCTTTGAAGATAGATCAGGAAAAATTAGACGAGCTGTTCCTGGACGACAGCGCGTCTGCCGAGGAGAATGCCTACGGCACACAGATCAAGCTCAATAAAAGCGAAGGCGTCGCCACGGTCTTTGACTGGCTGGGCAGCCTGTTCATGGCGCTGGTGATTGTTCTGCTGATCATGACCTTCGGCTTTCGTATCATAGACGTCGACGGCAAGAGCATGGAGCCGACCTTGATCAATACCGATAAGGTCGTTATCACCGACCTGTTCTACACCCCGCACAACGGCGATATCGTCATCATCAGCCACGCGGAGGAATACGCTAAGCCCCTTGTCAAGCGTGTCATCGCGACCGCGGGTCAGGAGCTGAAGCTCGATTACAAGAACAACGCGGTGTATGTCGACGGCGAGAAGCTCGACGAGCCGTATATCCAGGGCGTGACCGTGCAGGGCGACGTTCCCGAGGAGGAGCTCAACGGCGTCGTCCCCGAGGGCAAGGTTTTTGTCATGGGTGATAACCGCGGTATCTCTCTGGACAGCCGTTACCGCCAGATCGGCTTCATCGACGAGAGCCTGATCATCGGCAAGGCTCAGTTGGACGTTATCCCTCATTCCTATGATGAAAACGGCGTTCTCAAGCTCGACCTGTCCGGTATCAGATACGTTTACAAGTAACTACTGACTGCCTGCTTCACACGGAGCAGGCTTTCTTATAGGTGAGAATCATGAAAAAGACAAGCAATAAGAGAAATCAAAAGCCTGCCGTAAAGCAGGGCGGGCGTTCGGGAGCGAGAATGAACGCAGGGAAGAACCGCGCGCAGAATCAGAAGAACGCTCCCGCAAAGCCCCAAAAGCCTGTAAAAGTGAAGAAGAAACCGACCGCGAATCAGTCATCGGAGCATACGCAGGTGATCCAGTGGTATCCCGGTCACATGACCAAGACCAAGCGCCGTATCGAGAAGGACTTAAAGCTCGTGGACGCGGTCGCCGAGATCATCGACGCGCGTATCCCCGTGTCCTCGCGCAACCCCGATATCGCCCGACTGACCGAGGGCAAGCCGCGGATCGTCCTGCTCAACAAGTGCGATATGGCTGATCCCCGCTCGACGGATAAATGGGTCAGCTTTCTCAGCCGGGAGAACGTCCGCGCGATCCCTGTCGATTGCAGAAGCGGCAGGGGAGTGGATAAGTTCGTGCCCGTGCTGACCGAAATGCTTCGCGACAGGATCGAGAGCTACAAGGCGAAGGGCATGGTCAATCCGTCCATGCGTGTGATGATCGTCGGTATCCCGAACGTCGGCAAGTCCACCTTTATCAACCGTATCGCGAAAAAGACCAAGGCGACTGCCGCCGACCGCCCCGGTGTGACGCGCGGCAATCAGTGGTTCACGGTTTCTAAGGGCTTTGAGATGCTCGACACCCCCGGCGTACTGTGGCCGAAATTCGACGACCAGACGGTGGGCGAACACCTCGCTTTTACAGGGGCGATCAAGAGCGAGGTCATGGACACCGAGCTGCTCGCCGTGCGCCTGATCGACCTGTTAAAAGAGCGCAAGACCCCTGAATTTGTCGAACGCTACAAGCTCACCGGCGACGATCTTGTCCTGCAAAGCTATGAGATCTTAGAGAAGATCGCCGAGCACCGCGGCATGCTGATCTCGGGCGGTGAAGCGGACGCCGAACGCGCCGCCTACACCCTGCTCGACGAATTCCGCGCCGCAAAGTTAGGCAGGATCACGCTGGAATTGCCATAGCCTGTTTGCGTAGGAACGAGCATTGCTCGTCCGCAGAATGACGGGCGCAAAAGAAAGCAGAAACCGTAGATAGGGCTGAAACATGCACCTGCGGTGCCGGACGACCAATGGTCGTCCCTACAAGAAAACGAAAGGAATCCCATGGACTGGTTACATTTTGAGAACGAAGCGAGAGCGAAAGGCTTTCGCCATATCTGCGGCGTTGATGAAGCGGGCAGAGGACCTCTGGCGGGCCCTGTGTGCGCCGCCGCCGTTATCCTGCCCGAGGGCTGTATCATCGAGGGCGTGAACGATAGTAAGAAGCTGACCGAGAAGAAGCGCGACGCGCTCTTTGACGTCATCATCGAACAGGCGGTCTCCTGCTCGATCGCCTTCGGCACGGTCGAGGAGATCGAACGCGACAATATCCTGCAAACGACCATGAACACCATGAAGCGTGCGGTCGAGGGGCTGTCCGTCAAGGCGGATTACGCCATGATCGACGGCAACCGTCTGCCGCCTCTCGATATCCCCGCCGAGTATGTCGTAAAGGGTGACGCGCGGTCGATGTCTATCGCCGCCGCGTCGATTTTGGCGAAGGTCAGCAGGGATCGCCTGATGCTCGAATACGCGAAGAAGTACCCCGAGTACTGCTTTGAAAAGCACAAGGGCTACGGCACAAAGCTCCATATCGAGAAGATCTTAGAGTACGGCGAGACCCCGATCCACCGCAAAAGCTTCCTCAAAAAGATCTACGCAAAATACGGCTACCCGAAGGTGACGAGATGATCGGCTCCAATCAGCGATTCGGCGCTTTGGGCGAGAAGCTCGCCGCGCAATATCTGAAAGTGCAGGGGTATAAAATTCTGAAAAAGAATTATAAAAACAAGCTCGGCGAGATCGATATCATCGCTGTCGATACAAACGAGATCGTCTTTGTCGAGGTCAAGACCCGCTCCGCAAGCCCCTATCTGAGCGGACAGTACGCCGTCGATAAGCACAAGCAGTTCCATATCATGCGCACCGCTTCCTACTATCTGAGCGTGATGAAGTGCGAGCTCCAGCCCCGCTTTGATATCATCGAGGTAGAGGTCGAGCGTGGTTCGGGTCAGATGAAAAAGATCAACCATATCAAAAACGCCTTTTCCCAGACCGAGAATTACGCGCGGTTCTGAGGGTTTTGATCGTATAGAACGGAAATATCCCAAAACCGTTTCTTTAATCGAAAAAAGATCATATTTATCCGCTGTTTTAGCCAGAAATCTCGCTCAGACAGCGGCTTTTTTGTGCCTTTGCCTATTGCTTCAAAACGCAATATATGTTATTATTATACAGATAAAATGGGTTAGGAGGGTCTATATGTACTACAACTCTACTCAGGATAAAAGCAAAGCTGTCTTGTCCGCTCAGGCGATCGCGCAGGGCATTTCACAGGACGGCGGTTTATTTGTGCCCGAGAGCTTCCCTCAGATCACTGAAAAGGAACTGAAAAGTATGCTCGAAATGTCCTATCGGGACAGGGCAAAATTGATTATGGCAAAGTATCTGACCGATTTCACACAGGACGAGATCGCCGACTGCGTCGACAGCGCATACACTGCCGAGAAGTTCGGCTCTGAGAATCCCGCTCCGATCGCGACGGTCAATTTCAACGGCGCCGAGCTGAATCTCTTGGAGCTGTGGCACGGTCCGACCTGCGCCTTCAAGGATATGGCGCTGCAGATCTTGCCGCATTTTCTGACAAAGTCGCTGAAAAAGGTCGGCGGCGGTAAGGACGCGGTCATCCTGGTCGCGACCTCGGGCGATACAGGCAAGGCGGCTCTTGAGGGCTTCAAGGACGTCGATCACACCAAGATCATCGTGTTCTATCCCGAGAGCGGCGTGTCCGCAATGCAGAAGCACCAGATGAACACCCAGGAGGGCGAGAACGTCTATGTCTGCGCGATCCGCGGCAACTTCGACGATGCTCAGACCGCGGTCAAGAAGATCTTCACCGATCCCGCGACGGCTCAGGTGCTCGACGATAACAACATGATGTTCTCCTCGGCGAACTCCATCAACTGGGGTCGTCTCCTGCCGCAGATCGTCTACTACGTCTCTGCGTACTGCGATATGGTGAATAAGGGTAAGGTCGCGTTCGGCGATCCGATCAACATCACCGTCCCGACGGGCAACTTCGGCAACATTCTCGCCGCGTACTACGCCTATGAGATGGGTCTGCCCGTCAAACGCTTCATCTGCGCTTCCAACTCCAATAACGTACTCACCGATTTCATCAGAACCGGCGTTTACAATAAAAACCGTGATTTCTATACCACCGTTTCTCCCTCGATGGATATTCTGGTATCGTCCAACCTCGAGCGCCTGCTCTACTGTATGTCGGGCTGCAACGACGCCGAGACCAAGGGCTATATGGAACTGCTCAAGAGCGAGGGCGTGTACACGGTCTCTACGAAGATCAAGGAAAAGCTGCAGTCGATGTTCTGGGGCGGCTATGCCGACGAGGACGCGACCAAGCGCACGATCCACGATCTCTTCGAGCAGCAGGGTTATCTGTGCGATACCCACACGGCGGTCGCCGTCAGTGTGTGCGACGCGTATATCCGCGAGTCGGGCGATCCTACTCCCGTTGTGATCGCGTCCACCGCCAGCCCCTACAAGTTCTCGAAGGCGGTCCTGAGCGCGCTTGATAAGGGCAAGATGCCCGAGAGCGAATTCGATATGGTCGAGCAGCTCCATGAGATCACGGGTGCTGAGGTCCCCGCGCCGCTTGCTTCCCTCAAAGGCAAGAAAGCGCGCTTCGGCGACGTCACCGACAAGGAAGATATGCAGAGCGTGGTATTCGGCGCGCTGGGTATCAAGTAATGAGCCTTTTCGCGATCGCCGATCTGCATTTGTCGCTCGGCACGGATAAGCCGATGGACGTGTTCCGGGGCTGGTCCGATTACGTTGACAGGCTCAGATCCAATTGGGAACGCCTGGTGACGGACGGCGATACCGTAGTGGTAGCGGGCGATATCTCATGGGCGATGAAGCTGGAGGAATGCGACGCTGATTTTTCGTTCATCAATTCTCTGCCCGGTCAAAAGCTCTTTTTAAAGGGCAATCACGATTATTGGTGGCAGACGAAGAAGAAGCTCGACGGTTACCTCTCAGAAAAGGGCTTTGACACCATAAAGATATTGTTCAACAATGCCTTTATGATCGACGGCAGGACCGTCTGCGGCACCCGCGGCTGGTACTATGACAAAGAGGGCGAGCATGATATCAAGGTAATCAACCGCGAGATCGGCCGGCTGAAAATGTCCTACAATGAGGCGAAAAAGCTCAGTGATACCGACCCGATCGTGTTCCTGCACTATCCGCCCGTTTACGGCGATATCGAGTGCGAAGAGATCATGCAGGCGCTTTTGGAGCTCGGCGTCAAGGAATGTTACTACGGCCATCTGCACGGCGAGCGCACTCATCAAAACGCCGTGACAGGGGAGTATAAGGGGATCGATTTTCACCTGATCGCGTGTGATTATACGCGTTTTATCCCCGTATTGGTGAAATAATTAACAAATTATACATAGGTTTTTCGACCGTGTGTGATATAGTATTTAAAGTTCTATCAAGTTCAAAATGAAAGTGACTATAGGAGGAAATGAACATGGCTTTAAAATCATCCAATTTGACTGCGACAAACACATATGAGTTAGAGGTAGAGGTAGACGGTAAGATCTTTATGGACGCTGTCTCCCGAGTTTTCAGAAAGCAGAGCAAGAAGATCGCTGTTCCCGGCTTCCGCAAGGGCAAAGCTCCCCGCTCAATCATCGAGAAGATCTACGGCGAGGACGTATTCTATGACGACGCGATGCAGGATTGCTATCCCGACGCGCTGGACGAGGCTTGTCAGGCGGCAGGTCTGAAGGTCGTCGCGGTCACAGGCTTAGAGGCGACTCTCGTATCTAAGGAAGGCTTCACCTTCAAGGCTACCGTAGTCGTAGAGCCCGAGATCGAGATCAAGGATTATGACGGTATCGAGGTAGAGAAGCTCTCAACCGAGGTCACCGAGGAAATGATCGACGAAGAGATCGACCGTGTACGCGAGCGCAACAGCCGTATGGTAACCGTCGAGGACAGAGCGGCTGAGAACGGCGATACCGTCGTCATCGACTTTGAAGGCTTCTGCGACGGCGAAGCGTTTGAAGGCGGCAAGGCTGAAGAATACAACCTTGAATTAGGCTCCGGTAACTTTATCCCCGGCTTTGAGGAGCAGCTCGTCGGTCACAACTCCGGCGACGAGTTCACCATCGACGTCAAGTTCCCCGAGGAGTATCAGGCAGAGAACCTCAAGGGCAAGGACGCTCAGTTCAAGATCAAGCTCCACGAGATCAAGAAGAAAGAGCTGCCCGAGGTCGACGACGATTTTGTCAAGGACGTTTCCGAGAAGGATACCGTTGCCGAGTACCGCGACGAGCTCAAGGAGCAGATCGCAAAGCGCCTTGAGGGCGAGTCCGAGCGCGATCTCGACGACAAGCTGACCAACGCCGTCATCGAGAAGGTCGAGGGCGAGATCCCCGATCAGATGGTCGACAACGAAGCTCAAAATATGATCCGCGAGATGGATATGCGTCTGCGCCAGCAGGGCATGGACTTCAACACCTATATGAAGTACACCGGCATGGATCAGAACGCTGTCCTCGAGATGTATAAGCCCGAGGCGCTCCGAAGGATCAAAATGCGCTTAGCCCTCGAGAAGATCGCCGAGCTTGAGAAGATCGAGCCGACCGAAGAGGAGATCGAGGAAGAGTACAAGAAGGTGGCTGAGATGTACAACATGGAGGCTGACAAGGTCAAGGAGATCATTCCTGTCGACAGCGTCAAGGAGGACCTCTCCGTACAGCTCGCGATGAAGCACATCAAGGATAACGCTGTTATCAAATAAGTTACCCTAAGCGTATAAAAGCCTTCCCCTTGAGGGGAAGGTGTCACCGTTAAGGTGACGGATGAGGTGGAAACGCTTCCACCCCATCTCTTGTATTGCTTAATCGGATAGGTTTCCACCTCATCCGACCTTTTCGACTCTTCAGGAGCCGAAAAGCCCACCTTCCCCTCAAGGGGAAGGCTCCGGTGCATAATCACTGCAACTTTAGCCATACTATATTACTGCGAAAGGAAGATCATTATGGCATTAGTACCTTATGTAATAGAACAAACCAGCCGCGGCGAGCGTTCTTACGATATTTTTTCCCGTCTTTTGAACGACAGAATCATCATGCTCAATGAAGAAGTCAACTCGGCGACCGCGAGCCTTGTCGTCGCTCAGTTGCTTTTCCTGGAGGGACAGGATCCCAACAAGGATATTTCCCTTTATATCAATTCCCCCGGCGGCTCCGTGACCGACGGTATGGCGATCTATGACACCATGCAGTATATCAAGTGCGACGTTTCCACCATCTGCATGGGCATGGCGGCATCTATGGGCGCGTTCCTGCTCGCGGCAGGCACCAAGGGCAAGCGTTACGCTCTGCCCAACGCCGACATCATGATCCACCAGCCCTCCGGCGGCGCGCAGGGTCAGGCGACCGATATCGAGATCCATACCAAGCATATCCTGCACACCAAGCAGAAGCTCAACGAGATCCTCGCTATGAACACCGGTCAGCCTCTCGACGTCATCAAGCAGGATACCGAGCGCGACAACTTCATGACCGCTCAGCAGGCGCTGGAATACGGCCTGATCGATAAGGTCATCGAGCACAGATAAAATCTGATTGACCGATTTTCGGTAACCAAGGAGTTTAGTATGGCAGATAAAAGAAAAGGCGACAGCGTCTACTGTTCCTTCTGCGGCAAACCGCAGGAGATGGTGGGGCGCTTGATCGCCGGCAACGGCGTATATATCTGTGACAGCTGTATCGACCTTTGTATGTCGATACTCGAGGACGGCGAGCCTGAGCCTGTCAAAAAGGGCAAGAGCTTCTCCTCCGTCAGCGGCAAGCTGCTCAAGCCCGTTGAGATCAAGCGTATCCTCGACGAGTACGTCATCGGTCAGGAAACGGCGAAAAAGACCCTTTCCGTCGCGGTGTACAATCACTACAAGCGCGTGTTCAATCATGACGAGAACGTGGAGTTCGCAAAGTCCAATGTTCTGATGCTGGGACCTACGGGCGTAGGCAAGACCCTGCTCGCCCAGACGCTCGCCAAGGCGCTTGACGTACCCTTTGCCATTGCCGACGCTACCACGCTCACCGAGGCAGGCTATGTCGGCGAGGACGTTGAGAATATCCTCTTAAAGCTGATCCAGGCGGCGGATTACGATATCGAGAAAGCGGAGAGCGGCATTATCTATATCGACGAGATCGATAAGATCGCCCGCAAGTCCGAGAACCCCTCCATCACCCGCGACGTCAGCGGCGAGGGCGTTCAGCAGGCGCTTTTGAAGATCGTTGAGGGAACGGTCGCGAACGTTCCTCCGCAGGGCGGCAGAAAGCACCCCCAGCAGGAGTTCTTACAGATCAATACCGCTAATATCCTCTTTATCTGCGCGGGCGCGTTCGACGGGCTGGATAAGGTCGTCAAGAAGCGCATGGGTTCCTCTGTGCTCGGCTTTGAAGCCGATGTCGTCAATACCAACGAGGCGCTCGAAAACGACTGGATGAAGCACGTGACGGGTCACGACCTGATCAAGTTCGGTATCATTCCCGAGCTGATCGGCAGACTGCCTGTCATCGCGGCGCTGTCCGATCTGTCCGAGGACGATATGGTACGCGTACTGACAGAGCCGAAGAACTCCGTCATCGCCCAGTATAAGCATTTGTTCAAGCTCGATAACGTAGAGCTGTTGTTTGAGAAAGAAGCTCTGTACGCCATCGCAAAAAAGGCGAAGGAGCAGAACACGGGCGCGCGCGGACTGCGCGGCATCATCGAGGGGCTGTTGATGGATCTGATGTTTGAGACTCCCTCAGACCCCACTATCGAGCGCATCATCATCAACCGCGACGTTGTCGAGGACGGCGCTCCGGCGAAGATCATCCGCAACGATTCCGCTTTCCCGCTCAAGCATGAATTTGACACAGAGGGCAACTCCGCGTCATAATAAAAACGTCATCGCTCAGCCTGATAATCACTCGGGCTGCGGCGATCTCAACTGAATTTGTGTGCAAGGCTGTATGTTAAAATCATGCAGCCTTATGCTGATTAAGTGCTACTTATTATTTTGCAGGAAAACAAAGCTGCTTCGGCACTTTTTTTATTTCCCAAGGAGAACTATGGAACGATTTACTAAAGGTTTGAATTTACCGGTTCTGCCGCTTCGGGGCGTTGTGATGTTCCCGAAGATGATGCTGAACTTTGACGTCAACCGCAAGCGCTCCAAGAAAGCCGTCGATATGGCGGTAGAGGGCGACCAGCTCATTTTCCTGACCGCTCAGATGGACGCGGGCGTGAATGAGCCGGCGGTCGACGATATATACAAGGTCGGCGTGGTGTGCCGTATCAAGCAGGTGGTCAAGGAGGACCGCAAGGCGACCCGCGTGGTCGTCGAGGGCTTGTGGCGCGGCGCGATCGTCGAGAGCGTACCCGATGAGAGCTGTCTGTTCGCCGCGATCGAGCCTTACGGCGACAAGGAGCGCTCTCAGCTGACCACCCGCGATATCGCCCTCATGCGTTCGCTGAAAGCGACCTTCGAGCGCTATATGGAGCTGACTCCCAAGCTGCCCGCCGATATCCTGTTCCGCATCGGAACGGCGAGCGACCCCGGGGAGCTGGCGGACTATGTCGCGTCCAACGTCATGCTGGACACCGAGATCAAGCAGATCATTTTGGAGACCGTCAATATCTCCGACAGGCTCGAGGTACTGATCGACGCGATGCAGAATGAGATCTTCATCATGAGCGTCGAGCAGGACATCATGGATAAGGCGAAGGAGCGTATCGACCAGAGCCAGCGCGACTACTACCTGCGCGAGCAGATGAATGTGATCCGCGACGAATTAGGCGAGAACGGCGACTTCAACGATATCGACGAGCTGAGAAAGAAGATCACCGATATGCACCTGCCCGAAGAGGTGGAAAAAGCGCTGATGAAGGAATGTTCCCGACTCGAGCGCCTGCCCGTCGGCACGAATGAATCCAGCGTGATCGAAACCTACATAGATACCGTCTTAGAGCTTCCTTGGAACACACTCTCGGAAGAAAATATCGACCTTGAAGCGGTACGCGACCAGCTTGATCATGACCATTACGGACTCGATAAGGTCAAGAAGCGCGTGATCGAACAGCTTGCCGTCCGCAAGCTCAGCGACAAGGCGAAGGGTCAGATCATCTGCCTGGTCGGACCTCCCGGCGTGGGCAAGACCTCGATCGCGATGTCCATCGGCAAGGCGATCGGCAGAGAGAGCGGACGCGTTGCTCTCGGCGGCGTGCGCGATGAAGCGGAGATCCGCGGTCACCGCCGCACCTATATCGCCTCTATGCCCGGCCGTATCATCAACGCCATCAGAAAGTGCGGCACACGTAACCCGCTGTTGATCCTCGATGAAGTGGATAAGCTCAGCTCCGACTATAAGGGCGATCCCTCGTCCGCGTTGCTCGAGGTGCTCGACAGCGAGCAGAATTACGCTTTTGTCGATCACTATATCGACCTGCCGTTCGATCTGTCCGACGTGATGTTCATTACTACCGCCAACGACCTCGACGCGATCCCCGCGCCCTTACGCGACCGTATGGACGTGATCGAACTGCCGTCCTATACCCGCGTCGAGAAGTTCAATATCGCGAAAAAGCACCTGTTGCCTAAGCAGATGGAGCTGTGCGGTATCCGCCGCAAAAACTTCCGCATCACCGACAAGGCAATCTACGCGGTGATCGATTACTATACCCGCGAGGCGGGCGTTCGTAATCTCGAGCGCGAGCTGGGAGCGATCTTACGCAAGGCGGCTGTCGCGATCCTCTCCGATCCCGATACCGTCGTGCGCGTCAGCGACAAGAATCTCGAAGCCTATTTAGGCGTGAAGAAATTCCTCGACGATATCTCCGCGAAGAAGGACGAAGTCGGACTCGTGAACGGTCTTGCGTGGACGGCTGTCGGCGGCACCTTGCTGCCGCTCGAATGCGTCGTCATGCAGGGCACGGGAAAGATCGAGCTGACAGGTTCCCTCGGCGACGTGATGCAGGAGAGCGCAAAGGCGGCGATCACCGCTATCCGTACCCGCTGTGACAAATATCACATCGACCCCGATTTCTATAAAAACTACGATATCCATCTCCATGCCTTAGAGGGCGCTATCCCGAAGGACGGTCCCTCCGCGGGCGTGACGATGGCGACCGCGCTCTATTCCGCCCTGACGGGTCTGCCTGTACGCGCCGACGTTGCGATGACGGGGGAGATCAGTATCAGCGGCAAGGTCCTGCCCATCGGCGGCTTGAAGGAAAAGAGCATGGCGGCTTATAAGGCGGGCGTGAAGCACGTCATCATCCCCAAGGAGAACGAGCGCGATCTCGCGGAATTTGATCCCGAGATCCGTGAGAACATCACCTATCACCCCGTGCCTGCGGTTGACGAGGTGATCGCTCTCGCTGTTGTTACTAAGGAGAAGCCCGCCGCCAAGTCCGCAAAGGGAAGAAAGAAAACCGCAAAATCAGTGAGGAGTGAGGAGTTAGAAGTGAGGAGTTGATGGATTCGATTTCTTACGAATAATTCTGAATTAGAAATATGCTGAATGTAGAATTTACCTATTCCGCGGGACTTAGCTCCCAACTGCGCCCCGACGACCGCCCCGACGTGGTCTTTTCGGGACGCTCCAACGTGGGCAAGTCCTCGCTGATCAATAAGCTGTGCAACCGCAAGGCGCTCGCGCGCGTCAGCTCAAAGCCCGGCAAGACCGCGACCATCAATTTCTTTGACGCGGGTACGTTCAACCTCGTCGACCTGCCCGGCTACGGCTACGCGAAGGTCAGCAAGGTCGAAAAGCTCCGTTGGGCTGAGCTGGTCGAGGGCTACTTTGCCGCAGGGCGCAATATCGCGCTGGTGGTACAGATCGTCGATATGCGCCACAAGCCGACCGCCGACGATATGAACATGATTAACTTTCTGTATGAGAACGCGATCCCGTTCATCGTCGTGATGACCAAGTCGGACAAGCTCAATAAGGGCGAATACGCCGCGCAGATGGAGCAGATGGCGGAGATCATGTCCGACTATCCGAACGTCGGGCTGTACCCCTTCTCCGCGCTGGGGGGCGATGGGGCAGAGGCGGTCACCGACGCGATACAGGCGCATCTATAAAAAAAGCCTTCCCCTTGAGGGGAAGGTGGGCAAATCACTCTTAGTGATTTGGTCGGATGAGGTGGAAGCCTTTCCGTTTATCAATGTACAACATGAGGTGGACGCGTTTCCACCTCATCCACCGCAAAGCGGTTCCCCTTCCCCTCAAGGGGACACCGTTTTTGACCAAGGCGATGGCGGAAGATATCATCAAGGATATCCCTACGCCGTTCCACATCTACGACGAGAAGGGCATCCGCGAGAACTGCCGCCGTCTGTACAAGGCGTTTTCATGGAACAAGGGCTTCAAGGAGTATTTTGCCGTCAAGGCGACCCCGAACCCTTACCTGCTGTCAATCCTCAAGGAAGAGGGCTGCGGCGTTGACTGCTCCTCGCTGACGGAGCTTGTCATGTCTGAAGCCTGCGGCTTCAAGGGCGATGACATCATGTTCTCGTCGAACGTCACCCCCGAAGAGGATATGAAAAAGGCGTATGAGCTGGGCGCGTATATCAACCTTGACGATATCAACTTTGTGCCCTTTATCGAGCGCGTGACGGGCGTACCCGAGACCATTTGCTGCCGTTATAATCCCGGCGGTACCTTCGAGCTTGCCGCGTCCCGCACGGGCGTACAGGTCATGGATAACCCCGGCGAAGCGAAGTACGGCATGAGCGAGGATCAGATGGCTCAGGCGTTCACACAGCTCAAAAAGGACGGCGCAAAGCACTTCGGCATCCATGCCTTCTTAGCTTCTAACACCGTTTCCAACGAGTATTACGCTGAGCTCGCGTCTATTCTCTTCAAGCTCGCCGTCCGTCTGAGAGACCGCTGTGATGTGCATATCAGCTTCATCAACCTGTCCGGCGGCATCGGCGTCGATTACCGTCCCGAAGAGCCGACCAACGACATCATGATTATCGGCGATCTGGTTCGTCAGAAGTACGAAGAGATCCTGGTGCCCGAGGGCATGGACGACGTCGCGATCTTCTCCGAGCTTGGCAGATACATGATGGCGCCCTACGGCGCGCTGATCGCGACCTGCCTGCACACCAAGCACATCTACAAGGATTATATCGGTCTGGACGCCTGCGCGGCTAATCTCATGCGCCCCGCGATGTACGGCTCCTACCATCACATCACCGTGCTGGGCAAGGAGAACGACCCCTGCAGCTTCAAATACGATGTGACAGGCGGTCTGTGCGAGAACAACGACAAATTTGCCGTTGACCGTATGCTGCCCGAGATTCTGCCCGACGACCTGATCTATATCCACGACACCGGCGCGCACGGCTTCTCGATGGGCTATAACTATAACGGCAAGCTCAGATCGGCAGAAGTCCTGCTCAAAGAGGACGGCTCCCATCAGCTGATCCGCAGGGCAGAGACAATGGACGACTATTTCGCGACCTTCGACTTTTCGCCCTATCATTTCAATACAAAATAAATAGAGAAATCACAAACTCCCCCGTCTGAATCATCGTCATTCCGACTGTAACCAAAGGTTACGTCAAAGGAATCTCGACCGAATCGGGCGGGGGAGTATTTGCATCACAAAAGCGCCGCCACTCTCGTGACGGCGCTGATTTAATGTGCTTGATAAGTTATCTGGTTTGCGGTACCGCTCTTTCCTCCTGAGCGTTCAATTCGCTGAGCGATTTATACGCATTGTTTCTGTCAGAGGTGGTGATAACGTCTTCATCGGAGAAGCGGGTGATGGTCAAAATCGATTTCTCATATTTTTGCTTCATGTTCCTTACCTCCTCTTAGATTCCTGCCATTTGAGCTATTGTGTTGTAGTTGGTGTAGCAGCCGCCGAGCACGTTTTTATTTCCGCGGTAATCGCTGTAGGCGACGCGCTCCAAGCCGTTGGCATCTTCATATTTGATGTACGGACGGGCGAGAACGTCTTTACCCTTATCTTCTCCTTCAGCCTCATAATTGATTACGAGAGAATAGATTAGATATCCTTCGTAGTTTTTATGGTCAAGCGGAACTACATAACTTGAACTATTTGCCACTCGGGATGTACAGTTGATATTATGCGCAAAGCCGAAGTATGATTTATTGCCTTCAGCGGTATCGGGAGGGTTCAAGGTATTGATACCGTTCGCAGTTTTGCTGACATACTGCAGCTTTTCGTAACCTTTGTGATAATTGATCCAGCCTTCATGTGTCGCGGCGACATAGCCGTACTCGATGTTGTTGGGCTTGATATTATTGATTTCATTGACGACATCCATGCTCAGCGTAGTGATAAAGCGCATGCCGCCGGGGGTGACCATATCAAAGTTGCGGTCAAGCATTTCTTCACGAATCTGTACGCCCGGTAAGTCAAATCCGCCGTATTTTCCGCTTTCATAAGGAACAGGATATTGATCTTCCTCGTCCTTATCGACGTCCTCTACCTTGATCCAGTGCGCGTAGATATCTTTGTTCGGCAAGTATTTGTCCGTACCGAATTGCACGGGACTGGTATCAACTTCGTTCTCCGAATCATAGTACCAGCCCTTGAAGATGTAGTTGGTGTCGTGCTGGGGGATCGGATAAAACGCTTTTATCTTATCGCCGACTCTGACTGTATGTGCCAATTGCGTGACGTATTGTGTAAATATATCTTCACCGTGATAGCATTCATCGGCGATAGCTTCATTGTTGATATAATAGTTGACTTCAGCGCCGCGAATGAGTCGTACCTCGTTTTCGTTTACATCGGAGAAGTCCGCAGACCATGTCTCGTGATCAGATGTGAAATAGTTCGCGGGATGTCCATTGTTATTGGTTTTAAATCCGCTTGTCAGATAGTCCTCGGATACCGCTCCGTCAGCTTCATCTTCAAGACCGTCGTCCCAGAGCTTGGGATCGGAAAGACCGATCTGTGAACCGGACAGATCGCCGCCCACATAGACGGGATAGACGGTGTCATCTTCTTTGTAGATGTTCAGGTTGTTGAGCGTTCCGTTATAGGTGTTGTCCTGAATAACGTTTTCACCGGAGATGGTGAGTTTGGATGCAGCGTCATAAAATACGCCTGCGCCGCGGTTGCCGGAGGTGTTGCCGGTGATGGTAGTGTTTTTCAGCAAAGTGCCGTTACCGCTGCTGTTGCCAAACAGTGCGACGCCGCCTCCGTTGTTTTCTGCGATATTGCCGGTGATCGTACAGTTGTCGATATCTGCTTCTGTCCAATAGTTGTTAACCTCGAGCCCCGCGCCGTCAACAGCTTTGTTATCAGTGATAAGGGCATTGTGGACGTTGACTTGATAACTGGGACGGATACCGAAAATGCAGACGCCGCCGCCGTCTGAAGCAGCTTCGTTTTCCGTTATGGTACCGCCTGTGATGTTAAGACCGGGATCTTCCGGTGCGCTGCCGAATTGATTGGTACCAAACGGGAAATAGCCGGTATTCAGCCAGCCGGATGCGAAAATTCCGGCGCCCAAATCTGCCTTGTTGCCGCTGATAGTGCCGCCGGACAGATTGAACTGACTGTCAGTTACACCATACTGTCCATGATCTGATATTTCATAAAGGGAAGCCATAAAAGCAACGCCGCCGCCGAAATAAGTGGCAGTATTATCTTTGATAGTGCCGCCGCTCATCGTAAAGGTCGAGTAGTCGGTAACCAGAACGCCGCCTCCAACTCCTGCGTAGGAATTATAATTGCCGCGATAAGTAGAATTGGCGTAACAATCCTGAATAGTGCCGCCGCTCATCTCAAAAGTACCGCCGGCAAATACCGCGACGCCGCCGCCGTAGCATACAGAGCCGCCGTCGATACCGCAGTTCTGTATCGTACCGCCGTACATGCGGAAGGTGCCGCCCTCTACGGTGACGCCGCCGCCGAGGTAGTTATTACCCTTGTGATCTTTGAGGGTGACCTTGTCGTACATATTACAGACGGAACTGCCGCCGAGAACATACACTATACCGGATACATCATTGTCGGTACCGCTGCTGATCGTCAAAGCGGTATTGCCGTCACCCAGATTTACCGTCGCGCCGTTTGAAACGCTGATCGAGGTGCCGCCGTTCGGACGTGCGAGCGTATGTCCGTTACCGACGATCGTCACAACGGCATTGCTGTTTGAGATATCAATATAGCCGTTTGTGATATCATCTGTCAGGTTGATGACATACGCGCCGCTGCCCGCGTTGATCGTGCTGCAGGCATTAAAAAGATCACCAGCCGTAGCAACATCGATCACAGTGGCGTTACCGCTTGCCGCCGCGTCAACATCCACCGCGTTCGCTGTGATCGGTAAGGCTGTAAACGTCATGGCGATCATGATGACCGCGAGCAAAAGGCTCAATGTTTTTTCGTTATCATCATTTTCCTCCCTTGTGAATACTGTTTGAAAACAACAGATTTGGTTTATGCCTGTATATCAGTTGATATTATAAATCGTCAACTTATATTATAAATCTTTAATAAGTGAAAAGTCAATATATATATTAGTAAAATATAACATATTCTATGAAATCTTATCATATATTTTATCAAAGGAGGATATTTATGTACAGAGAGTATTTGTATTCCGGAAATAATCTCGACGAGATCTACGCGCCCGGCAGGGTGCTGCCTAAGGGTGAAACGCCCTTTCGTGATGAATATGAAGAATATATCCGCGCGTATCCCGGCAGGGGTACCTTGAAGGTGCAGATCAGCGTCGCGCGGGGTGCGTTTCCGCTGAAGAACGTGCTGGTCGACGTGTCCCAGATCTATAACGGTGTTCGCTACAGCCTGTATAACGACGTTACCGATATGTCGGGCATCGTCGATAATATGGTGCTGCCCGCGCGTTCCTTTGAAAGCACCCTGAATTTTGACGACTCGCGGATACCCGAGGCGCAGTATCTGGTCACGGTTTACCACCCCGACTTCAAGGAGCTGACCGACTGCGCCGTGATCATTCATGACAAGACCGAGACCATCCTGCCCGTCTCGCTTACACCGCTGACAGGGGAGAGAGAAGATGGCTGAGCTGCCCACCGTTCCGTCGTATATCACCGTCCACCTCGGCGCGCCGAACAGCGCCGCCGAGAACGTCACCGTGCGGTTCACGGATTACATCAAAAACGTCGCTTCGTCAGAGATCTTTCCCAACTGGCCCGCAGAAGCTCTGCGCGCGAATATCCTCGCCCAGATCTCCTATACCCTCAACCGCGTCTACACCGAGTATTATCCCAGCCGCGGCTATGATTTCGACATCACCAACGACACCCGCTATGACCATGCCTATACCAAGGACGGCGAGGTGTTTGACACCATCAGCCTGATCGTCGACGAGATCTTCAATAACTATATCCGCCGCAAAGGAGCGATCGAGCCGCTCGCGGCGAAGTTCTGCGACGGCAGGATCACGATGTGCAGCGGGCTGCTGCAATGGGGCACGGTAGAGCTTGCCAATCAGGGGTACAGCACCTTGCAGATATTGCAGTACTACTATGGAAATGATATCGAGCTGGTCGAGAACGCGCCGCTGACCGACAAAACGCAGTCCTATCCGGGGGTTGCCCTATCCCGCGGCTCCTTCGGCGACGACGTGCGCACGATCAAGAATGAGCTCAACCGTATCCGCCGCAACTATCCCGCTATCCCAAGCATCGACACGAATACCTCTGTCTTTGACGGCGATACCGAAGAGGCGGTCAAAGCCTTTCAGCGTATCTTCAACCTCACGCCCGACGGCATTGTCGGCAAGGCGACGTGGTATCAGATCAAGCGCATCTATGCGGCGGTCAAGCGGCTCTCGGAGCTGACCAGCGAGGGGCTGACGATCCCCGAAATAGAGCGCGTGTTCCGCACGAATCTGCGTATCGGCGACAGCGGCGTCGAGGTCGAGGCGCTGCAGTATTATCTGGCGTTCCTCGGCTATTTCTATCCTCAGCTCCCGCCGATCCCGATCAACGGCTTCTTCGACGATCTGACACGCGACGCGGTCTTTGCCTTTCAGAATGAGTACGGCTTGCCCGTGACGGGCGAGGTCGATCTGAATACCTACTACAATATCGAGCGGCAGTACCGCAACGCCGTCGCCGACCTGCCCGCCAATTATCAGAGCGCGATCGGCGAGCCGTATCCCGGGCGCTTTCTGGTGGAGGGCGACAGGGGAGAGGAGGTGCGCGTGATACAGGGCTACATCAACCGTATCGGGCGCACCGATCCCGCCGTACCTGAGATCACCGTGGACGGCATTTTCGGACCGCAGACCAAGCAGGCGGTGATCGCGATACAAGCCCAGCTCGGCGTTGAGCAGAACGGCGCTGTCGGCCCTGTCGAATGGGTGGAGATCATCACGAGAGGAAATAATATATAATTCTAAATTAGAACAATAAACCTCCCCGGTGCAAGCACTAAAGTGCCCACCGGACACTTTACCCTTTTTAATCGGTTGAGATTGCCACATCGTCGTCTCGCGCCGTATTCGGTAGGCATATCCGGTTGGTATGCCTTGACCTCATGTGGCGGCTCCTCCTCTCCCCAACACGCAGGGGCGTGTCGGGGACCCCTTTTATGACTATTGAATAAAGTCGATTCGTGTAATAGTGATTTTTCTGAATTAGAATAATAATCACGATTTGTTTAATCAATATATTTCTAATACAGAAATAAATGATCCGAAGTCCTGAGGATCGGGATTTCGGATCATGTCTTTCGACAAATTATTACATATATTTTCTTTATTAGAAACAAAGCCCTGTAACAGCACAGTATAATAACTTTAGATATGTCTGTATGGGGATGAATTTTTGGGATACTACAGCGATGAATTTTTCAAGGAATACGGCTTGACCGATTCCGATGATTATAAAGATGATTTTGAATATGATGACGGCTCTGCCAAACCGCGAGAGCGCGACTATCAGGACGTTCACTCCGACTCGCGCCGCGGGAGCGATCCGCGCCGATCGGGCAGTCGCAACGCGCGGTCGCCCTATGACCGTGACGGCGATTATCGCGACAGACCTCAGCGCAGTACCAACCGCCGCAACGTGCAGAATTTCGACCGTGACGGCAATTATGACGACCGCCGCAGACGACCGCCGCAGGGCAGCTCACAGCGGCAGCCTGTTCGCAAGCGCCGCAAGTCGCGCCTGTTCCGCCGTACGATGATCGTGTTGTCATTCGCGGCGATCCTCTTGGTGCTGATCGGCATTATCGCGGCGATCGTTTCTTCGTTCGGCGTCGGCGAGGTGCAAAAGCTCGCGTCCTCCGAGGTCGGCTCCGACAAGGTCGTGCTCAGTTGGGAAAAGGCGAGCCACGCGACCGGCTACAAGGTGCTGGCATCCAAGGACGGCGCTGAATTCCGGGAGGTCCGGACGATCGACAGCCCCGATACCCTGACGGCGACCGTGGGCGATCTCGAACAGGCTTCTTCCTACAGCTTCAGCGTGGTCGCTCTCCGCGACAAGAAGGAAGGCAAGCCCGTCACGCTCGAGAAGATCACCACTCTGCCGACTTCTCCCGAGATCACTAACAGCTTTTCCGCAAAGCCCGGCGTTATGCACCTCGACTGGTCAGAGAACGCCAAGGCGAGCGGCTATATCGTGGAATATAAAAAGGACGGCGGCGAGTATTCTGCCGATACCACCCTGACGGTCTCCGGCTCTGCAGAGTGCAAGGCGGATATCGAGGGATTGGAGGTCAACGCAACCTATCTCGCGCGCGTGACCGCTTTTATCGACGGAGATAATCAGCTCAAGAGCGCTCCGTCTGCGGAGAGCTCCGTCAAGATCGTTGAGAAAGAGACCGAGGTCTTGCCCAAGGCGATGGAGCTCAAGGTAGACAGCGCCATCGACCCCAACAAGTCGATGATCGCCCTGACCTTTGACGACGGTCCCGCGGTCGGCGGAAGCAGCGGCGACAGGATCTTGGACGTTCTCGAAAAGTATAACGCGAAAGCCACCTTCTTCATGCTCGGCTGTAATGCCGGCGAAGCGGCGGACAACCTCAAGCGCAAGGTCAGCCTGAATATGGAGATCGGCAACCATACATGGAACCACACCCATTACGGCAACGAGGTCACCGCGGAGGATATCCGCAAGGGCAGCAACGGTATCTACGACGCTTGCGGACAGTACCCGACCGCGTTCCGTTCACCCGGCGGTATGACGACAAACGCTATTCTGACCGAGTGCGCGGCAGAGGGAATGTCGGCGTATTACTGGTCGATTGACACGCAGGACTGGAGCTCCCGCGACGCCGACGCGGTCTACCACGCGGTCGTGGATAACGTCAGCGACGGCGATATCATTCTCATGCACGAGATCTATGATTCGACCGCGGACGCCGTCGAGCGCATGGTGCCCGAGCTGATCGAGAAAGGCTATCAGCTCGTCACCTGTCACGACCTGATCGCGGCAAAGGGCGGCAGCGAGCCCGTGCCCGGTACCCAATATGCGGACGCGTTCAGAGAGATGGGTCCTCAATAAACGATTCAGGCGTTCGCACCTTTCTTCGGTGCGGCGCCTTTTCTTTCAGGAGATGTATTATGTCAAAAATTGTGATCATCGGCGGCGGCGTAGCGGGTCTGACCGCGGGAATATGCGCGCGGCTGAACGGCTATGAAGCCGTGATTTTTGAGAAGCACCGTATCGCGGGCGGCAATCTGACAGGCTGGGATCGCGGCGGCTTTCATATCGACAACTGCGTCCACTGGCTCACGGGTACCAATCCCGTCACCCCGCAGTATCGGCTGTGGGTGGAAACAGGCGCTTTGGGCGACGTGGAAATATATCAAGCGGATTCGCTGTATACCTATGAGACGGCAAGCGGTAAGCTCTGTCTGAGCCGTGACGTCAACCGTCTGCATGCCGATATGCTCGCGCTCTCTCCGCGGGACGATCGGGAGATCGACGCCTTCATCAAGGCGCTCAACGCCGCGAAAACCATCATCGAAGTGTCAAGCAAAAGCAATGATAAGAGGGCAACGACGTCCGAGCTGCTGTCATCGCTCCCTCTGCTTTTGCACTATCACCGCATGATGACGCACGAACTTGGTCAGCGTTTCTCTAACCCTGTGATACAGGGCTTTATGGAATGTCTGTTTCCCGCTGATTTCGGCGCGCTCGGATTGCTCGTCGCGATGGCGACCTTCTGCTCCGACAACGGCGGCGTACCAAAGGGCGGTTCGCTTATGATGGCTCAGCGTATGACCGAGCGGTTCGTATCTTTAGGCGGTGAGTTGCATTGCGGCACGGCTGTGACAGGGATAGGGATAAATGGCAAGCGAGCCGTATCGGTGACGACGGACAAGGGCGAGACCGTCAATGCCGACGATGTGATCCTCGCTGTTGATCCCGCGTTCGCGTTCGGAAAACTGCTCGACAAAAGCTATATGCCCCTGCCGCTGAAAAGGCTGTACGACCATCCGTCTGTCAGCCGCTTTTCGAGCTTTCACTGCGCGTTCTCCTGCGAGCTGTCCGAGCCGCCTTTCCACGGCGACAGAATGGTGAAAATACCAAAAGAGTTGCAGAACGTTCTGCGTTCAGAATATTTGATCCTGCGTGAGTATTCGCACGAGGAGTGCTTTGCGCCCGAGGGCAAGAGCCTGATCCAGACCATGCACTACTGCACCGAGGACGAGTGCCGCTTCTATATCCGTATGAAGGAGCGCCCCGCCGAATACATCGCGTTAAAGAAAGAGATCTCGGACGAGATCGCCGCGCTGATCGTATCGCGTTATCCCGAGTTATCGGGCAAGCTGCATTGTATCGACACATGGACGCCCGCAACCTATAAACGATATACGGGCGCTGACGTCGGTTCGTATATGGGATTTGCGTTTCCGCCGAAGCTCAATCCCATCTTCATGAACGGCAGGATCAAGGGGCTTAGCAACGTCTATCTTGCGACCCAGTGGCAGCAGGCTCCCGGCGGATTGTCTGTCGCCTCAAAAGCGGGAGAAGCGGCTGTCAAAGCTATCATGAAGCATGACAAAAGAGGTTAGTATGAAACGAGTATTTGCGTTTATCTCCGTTATCCTTTGCGTAATATTGCTGATACCGTCCGCTTCGGCTTACGGCACGCTCCCTGATGTAAACGAACAGCCCCGCCATATCGTCTGCGACGAGCTTTCCGACATGGCGCAGGCGTATTATGTCGGCGATCATCAGTATAATGCTTTGAGTTCGCTTACAGGCGCTTTGGATTTAACGACGGGCTATACCGCTATGCAGGATAACGAGCTGTTCACGGCGCTCCACGATCTGATGGCGGACGCCCATCAGTACCACTCGACCTACTCAGGCTACAACGCGGGCTCGCTCGCATATTTCTGGGCGAGCACCGACGCGGTGAACAGCGGCAGTACCTATACCATGTTTTACTCCGACGTTCCCGCGGATACGGAAGGAATCAAGCTCAACCGTGAGCATATCTGGCCGAAGAGCCGCGCGTCCTTTGGCACAAAGAAGGGGAGCGGCGGCGCTGACCTGCACCACCTGCGCCCCGCGGAGAGCTCTCTCAACAGCGCGAAAAGCGACCATCTTTTCGGCAATATCAACGGCGTTTATACCGTGGGTGTGAAAGAGGGAAGCGTCAACGGCGAGGTTTGTTACTGGGTGAATAAGGGTGAAGACCTGTTTGAGTGTAAGGACAATGTAAAAGGTGACGTCGCGCGTATTTTGCTTTACGTTTATTGCCGCTGGGAACAGCCGAATCTTTACACTGATATTCCTGCCGACCAATTGCCCGCGAATGATTCCGACAGCACGAACAACGGGATCAAGGTGATCGAGAGCCTAGATACCCTGCTCGAATGGTGCGAGGAGGATCCCGTTGACACATGGGAGATGCGCCGCAACGACCTGATCGAGAGCATACAGGGCAACCGCAATGTCTTTATCGACTACCCTGAATTCGCTTTTCAGCTTTTCGGCAGAGAGGTTCCCCCTATGCTCACCCCGAGCGGCAGATATATGCCCCTGTCGGGCGACGCGGACAGCGATTGGGAGATCACCGCTCTCGATGTGACCGTGATCCAAAGACGCTTGGCGCTGATGGCTTCAAAGCCGTTCAAGACAATGTCGGCTGACGTCGATCAAGATGACAGTATCACGATCCTTGACGCGACCTATATCTGCCGTTATCTCGCAAGAGAGCCTCAGCCCTGCGCCATCGGCGAAGAGATTAAATTGAAATGATCGTATGTATACAGCAAGGAGTACCGCGCGGTACTCCTTTTTGATGGTGGATACCTATTTTGAAATAATATGTAGTTATCGATTGTCTCCGATTTTTTCAATAAATACAGCAAAAGCATTGATACATAATAAATTATGTATTATAATATATAGCGAAAGGGGAATACTCAAGGAGGACATTCAATGAAGAGTTATTCATCAAGGGAAGTCCTCAAAATTCTAAAAGCCGATGGAAGGTTTGAAGTAGGCTGTGTTGGTGACCATCTACAGCTTAAGCATCCGACAAAGAAGGGAAGAGTAACCATTACCCACCCCCGAAAGGATATACCGCTAAAGACTTTAAAGAGTATTGAGGCTCAAGCGGATGTCAAGTTTCCTTGATATCCGCACCCCTTACCGTTTTGTATTGTGGGAGGATATTATGAAAGACAGATACGCTTATGTTGCCTTGTTCGATATTGCAGATGACGGCATTTCTATTTCGTTTCCCGATCTTCCGGGTTGCCTTCCTTGTGCCGACACGCTCGAAGAGGCAATAGAAAATGCACGTGAAGCCCTCGGACTTCATATCTGGGGACTTGAAAAGGACGGTGAAGAGCTGCCTGCGCCTACGCCGTTTGATCAGGTGAAGTGTGACCGAAATCAAGCGGTTGCTGTTATCGACGTATTTATGCCTACGTTCAGAGATAAGCTGAATAACCGTTTTGTGAAGAAAACATTGTCGCTCCCTGCATGGCTTGCCGATCTCGCGGATAAAGACGGCGTTAACTGCTCCAAGGTTTTTCAAACTGCCTTGATGGAGTATTTGGGAGTGAAATAATAAGTATTCATCGAAGAATAGAGGGGGCTATCGCTACGCTTAGAGCGACAGCCCCTTGCTTGTATAGAAATGAAAAGCGGAGAGCACCTTTGGTACTCTCCGTTTTGTTAATGGTGGAGACTGCTGGACTTGAACCAGTGACCTCCTGCGTGTGAAGCAGGCGCTCTCACCAGCTGAGCTAAGCCTCCGTTTCAATTGCTCTATTATTGTACGCTTTTGCGCGCGGATTGTCAAGTATGCAGAAAGAAAACGAAAGTTTTTTCTCTTACGACATAAAATGAGCAAATTTGAGCAAGCGTTTTAAATTGGCTTGTGCATTATCAATAAAATAATTTAACGCTTTTTAATACAATTCACAAATCGGAGTTTATGTGACAGAAATTGATTGAATTTGCTTGACTTTGGTTGCCTGAGTGGTATAATTCAATCAGAGAGGTGAGAGGGATGCTGACCGAGGAAAGATATCAATTGATTCTTCAGATTTTGAACGACCGAAAAGCCGTTACTGTGTCTGAGCTTTCCCAGCAGCTCGATATCTCCGAATCCACCATTCGGCGCGATCTGAACGCCCTTGCCGAGATGAGAAAGCTCAATAAGGTTTTCGGCGGAGCGACCGCCCTGAACGAGAATTCGGGTATCTTCGAGACCAATGTCGCGAACCGTGCCGTGAGCATGAACGAGGAAAAAACCGCTATCGGACGATACGCGGCGACTTTGATCGGCGACGATGACTTTGTCTTTATCGACGCGGGTACGACCACCCTGAGAATGATCGATTTTCTGTCGAACAGCAAGGCGACATTCGTGACCAACGGTATCATCCACGGTCAAATGCTGATCCAGAAAGGGCTCAACGCCTACATGCTCGGCGGACGGATCAAACCGCTGACCGAGGCGGTCATCGGCACGATGGGGGTCAAGAGCTTAGAGAACATGAACTTTACCAAAGCGTTCATGGGCACAAACGGCATCGACCTGTCGGCGGGCTTTACCACGCCCGATATCGAAGAAGCCAAGCTCAAGGAAGCGGCGATCAGCCACAGCTACAGGACCTATTTCCTTGCCGACCATTCCAAATTCCGCAAGGTGTGCGCCGTTACCTTCGCACCGTTAAAGATCGGCAGTATCATCACCGATGACTGCCCTGACAATAAATATCATGAGAAAACGATCATCAAGGAGGTCAAGAAATGATTTATACCGTAACGCTCAGCCCGTCGATTGACTATATCGTTCGTATGTCGAGCATGCGCTCTAATGTCACAAACCGTACCGACAGCGAAGAGTTCTACTTCGGCGGTAAGGGTATCAACGTTTCTCAGATTCTCGCGGAGCTTGATCTGGAAAGCACCGCTCTCGGTTTCCTCGCGGGCTTTACCGGCGACGCTATCGAGAACGGTATCCGCAACAGCCGTATCCGCACCGAGTTCATTCATCTGAATGAGGGCTTTACCCGTATCAATATCAAGATCAAGGCGGGCGGCGAGACCGAGATCAACGGTCAGGGACCCGATATTCCCGAAGCCGCTCTCGAAGAATTGATGAAGAAGCTCGACCGTATCCAGGACGGCGACACGCTCGTGCTCGCGGGAAGTATCCCCAAGACCTGCCCTGATGACGTTTATGAGAGAATGCTCGAGAGAGTCAAGGATAAGAAGATCATGATCGCCGTTGACGCGACCCGTCAGCTGTTGGTCAACTCTCTGTCGATGCATCCGTTTTTGATCAAGCCCAACCGTCAGGAGCTGTCCGAGATATTCCATAAGGAAGTCGAGACAGCTCAGGACGTCGAAAAGTACGCCGGCAAGCTGCAGGAGATGGGCGCGCGCAATGTTATCGTATCGCTCGGACGCAAGGGCGCGTTCCTGCTCGATGAAAACGGCGGCACTCATACCTACGGCACTTTGAAGGAGCCGGTTATCAATACCGTCGGCGCGGGCGACAGCATGGTAGCGGGCTTTATCGCGGGCTACCAGAAGACAGGCGACTATGACTATGCCTTAAAGCTCGGTTCCGCTTGCGGCAACGCGACCTCGTTCCTGCCCGGTCTTGCGACCAGAGCGAAGATCGACGAGGTTTTCGCGAAGCTGAAGTAATCATTTCTCCGCTGTGCGCGGGATAATCACATTGTAATCAGTTTATGTGTCATATTAATTAATTATTTGAAAGGAGAGTATTTATGCGTATTACTGATTTGCTGAAACGCGAAGGCATTATGGTTAATGCCAATGTTTCAACAAAAAGCGAAGCGATCGACACGCTGGTCAAGCTGCACGACAAGTGCGGTAACCTCAATGACGTCGCCGCTTACAAAGCAGGCATCCTCAAGCGTGAAGAGGAAGGCACCACCGCGATCGGAATGGAGGTTGCAATCCCCCACGCGAAGAGCGCGGCTGTCAAGGCTCCCGCTCTGACCGCCATCACCGTCCAAAACGGCGTTGACTATGGTTCTCCCGAGGGCGATATGAGCAAGCTGATCTTCATGATCGCCGCTACCATGGACGGCGACGTCCACCTCGACGTGCTGGCTCGCCTGATGCAGATGCTCATGCACGAGGATTTCACCGACAAGCTCAAGGCTGCAAAGACTCCGCAGGAATTCCTGAACATCATCGACGCTCAGGAGACCGCTCAGTTCCCCGATGAGGTCGCCGCTCCCGCTCCCGCAGCGAAGAAGGACGGCTATCAGGTACTCGCAGTTACCGCTTGCCCCACCGGTATCGCTCACACCTACATGGCTGCCGAAGCACTGCAGAAGGCAGGCGACGAGCTGGGCGTTACCATCAAGGTCGAGACCAACGGCTCCGGCGGCGCGAAGAACGTTCTGACTGCTGCTGAGATCGCCGCGTGCGACGGTATCATCATCGCTGCCGATAAGAGCGTTGAGACCGCTCGTTTTGACGGCAAGCCCGTTTACTCCACCAAGGTTGCCGACGGTATCCATAAGCCGAAGGATTTGATCAACAAGATCGTCAATAAGGAAGTTCCCGTATTCCACAGCGACAAGAAGGCTGACAATTCCGCTGACGCGGGCGGCAACGAGAGCTTCGGCAGAAAGCTCTACAAGCACCTGATGAACGGTGTATCTCACATGCTTCCGTTCGTTGTCGCGGGCGGTATCTTCATCGCTCTCGCGTTCCTGATCGACGCCCTCTCCGGCGCTCCCCAGGACGGCAACTTCGGTTCCGCTACTCCCGTCGCGGCATGGTTCAAGACCATCGGCGGCGTTGCGTTCAACTTCATGCTCCCGATCCTCGCGGGCTTTATCGCACAGTCTATCGCTGACCGTCCCGGTCTGCTCGTCGGCTTCGTCGGCGGCGCTCTGGCGGCTTCCGGCTCCACCTTCGCGGCTCCCGGCGGCGATTCCACCTCCGTATCCGGCTTCTTAGGCGCTCTGCTCGCAGGTTTCATCGCGGGCTGGCTGTTAAAGATGCTCGAAAAGCTCTGCGACCATCTGCCGCGCGCTCTTGAGGGTATCAAGCCCGTACTGATCTACCCGCTCGCGGGCTTAGGCATCGTCGGCGTTATGATGTGCGCTGTCAACCCGATCATGGGTATCATCAACACCGGTATGACCAACGGCGTTTCCGCTATGGCTCAGAATCCTGCTCTGATCGTTCCGCTGTGTGCGCTGCTCGCGGGCATGATGGCAATCGATATGGGCGGTCCCTTCAACAAGGCTGCGTATGTTACCGCTGCAGGTCTGCTCAGCACCGGCGTCATGGGTCAGAACGAAGGCCCCTTCATGATTATGGCTGCTGTTATGATCGGCGGTATGGTTCCTCCCATCGCTATCGCTCTGTCCACCACTATCTTCAAGAACAGATGGACTGCTGAAGAGAGAAAGAACGGTCCTGTCAACTTCGTCATGGGTCTGTCCTTCATCACTGAGGGCGCTATCCCTTACGCCGCGGGTCATCCGCTGCAGGTCATTCCGTCCTGTATCGTCGGCTCCGCTGTCGCAGGCGCTCTGTCCGCTCTGTTCGGCTGCACCCTGATGGCTCCTCACGGCGGTATCTTCGTACTGCCCACCATCGGCAACCCGCTGATGTACTTCTTAGCGCTGGTGATCGGCTCCGTCGTCGGTATGCTGATGCTCGCTATCCTCAAGAGACCCATCAACAAGAAGGCTTAATCAATAGAAAACAATATCGCATGGAGGGGCTTGACCTCTCCATGCGCACCATATAAAAAGGAGAGATCGAATATGGTATCCAAAAAAGTAACACTGGTCAATCCCCAGGGCTTCCATATGCGCCCCGCGGACGATTTTGTCAACGCTGTCAAAAAGTTTTCCTGCAAGGTCACTTTGATGCACAACGGCAAATCCGTTAACCTGATGAACAAGATGTTCATCATCGCCTCCGCTATCAAATGCGGTCAGGAGGTCGAGGTCATCTGTGACGGTCCCGATGAAGAGGCTGCGCTGGCTGAGCTGGCAGGCATGATCGAGAACGGCTTCGGCGAATAAGTATTGATCTGACGTACGGTCGCTGCGGGGCTTTCATATCTCCCGCAGCGGCTGTTTTTATTTGATCGCCCTGTGATTGCAGGTCAAGGCGATCGCAACATAAGAAATACGAGGTGAAATTATGATGAAAGGTTTAGGCGCCTCCGAGGGCTACGGTATCGGCAGAGTTTTGCTGATCAGCGAGAAGAATCTCGAGTATACCCCGAAAGAAGTTGCTGATACAGAAGCGGAGATCATGCGTTTTCGGGCTTCGATAGACAAGTTTACCAAAGATACACTCGCGCAGGCTGAGGCGGTTCGCGCTTCCGTCGGTCCGAAAGAGGCGGCGATCTTAGAAGGACATATCTCGATCATTGACGATCCTTTCATGCGCGGAGAGATCGAGAATCTGATCAACGCTCACCAGTGCGCCGAGAGCGCGGTCGAGCAGATGTGCCAGATGTTTATCGATATGTTTATGGCTTCGGGTGATGAGCTGACCATGCAGCGCGCCGCCGACGTCCGCGACGTCCGCGACAGCGTGCTGTCCATCCTGCTCGGCGTCAACGAGGTCAAGATCAGCGACGCGCCCGAGGGCACCGTGCTGGTCGTCAAGGAGCTGACCCCCTCCATGACCGCGGGCATCAAGAAGGATAATATCGTCGGTATCATCACTGAGACCGGCTCCCAGACCTCCCACTCCGCGATCTTGGCGAGAGCGATGGAGATCCCCGCCGTGCTGAGCGTACCGAACGCCTTGGCTCAGCTGAGCACCAGCGAGCAGGTCATCGTCGACGGCTTTACGGGCGACGTCATCACCGCTCCTTCTGCCGAGGTCATCGAGGAGTATTCCTCCAAGCGCGAGACCTATCTCAGGGAAAAGCGCGAGCTCGAGCTCTATCGCGGCAAGCCCACCGTTTCCGCTTCCGGCGAAACCTATGAGTTGTGCTGTAATATCGGCACCCCCAAGGACGCGGGCAAGGCGATGGAGAAGGACGGCGAGGGCGTAGGCCTGTTCCGTACCGAATTCCTCTTTATGGACCGTTCGACCCTGCCCACCGAGGATGAGCAGTTTGACGCGTACAAGACCGCCGCTGTCGTACTCAAGGGCAAGCCCCTGATCATTCGTACCTTAGATATCGGCGGCGACAAGGAGATCCCGTATCTGGGTCTTGAAAAGGAAGAGAACCCCTTCATGGGCTTCCGCGCGATCCGCTATTGCCTGAAGAACCGCGACATGTTCAAGTCGCAGATCAAAGCGATCCTGCGCGCGTCCGCTTTCGGCGACGTCCGCATCATGTTCCCGCTGATCACCGCGGTGGAAGAGCTCCGCGAGGGCAAGGCGCTGGTAGAGGAAGCAAAATCCGACCTGCGCGCTTCGGGTATTGATTTCAACGAGAATATCCCTGTCGGCGTAATGACCGAGACCTCCGCCTCCGGCGTGATCGCCGACCTGCTGGCGAAGGAAGCCGACTTCTTCTCCATCGGCACCAACGACCTGACGGGCTATACGATGGCGTGCGACCGCGGCAACTCCAACGTCGGCTATCTCTATTCTCCGTTCCAGCCGTCCGTCCTCAGACTTATCAAGAGCATCATCGAGAACGGTGTCAAGGCGGGAATCCCTGTCGGCATGTGCGGCGAGGCTGCCGCTAACCCGATGATGGTACCGCTGCTGATGAGCTTCGGTCTGACCGAGTTCTCCGTATCGGCTGTATCCGTCCTGAAGGTCCGCAAGACGATTGCGAAATGGACCAAGGCTGAGGCTGACGAAGTAACCGCCAAGGTCATGGCGATGACGACTGAAAAAGAGATCACGGATTATCTGAAAACCGTTGTCTGATAAGAAAGAATGACGTAAGGCGTGGGAGCGATCCCGCGCCTTATTTTTGCACAAAAAATGATGCATAATTTTTACAGGAATCCTCAAAGTAAACATAGACTTTACAGGCGGTTTGTATTATACTTTTGGTAGATACAGTCTGTGTATTCACGGCAAAAGCAATGATTGCTTACGGCAGAATGATGATGCGGAAAGGTTGATAAATATGGCTGAAACCTATTACAAGGACGCGTTAAAGCTCGGATTAAAGGAACTGCAGAACCGCAAGTCAAGCGGCGACGCTGCGCTGCTGCCTGTATTGGATGAGATCCTGCCCGCGGACAAAAGTACGACCGTGGTGAACCTCGGTCTGGTGTCTATCCCTATCAGACAGATCGTCGGAACCAAGACCGGCGGCCGTTCCTCCGCCTTCGCGGCGAATTTCATGCCGATATTTGACGAGGATACGGAATTCGCCGTTAAGTGGAAGCATCTGTGCGAGGCGCATCTCACCGAGGGTATCCATGACCCGATCAAAGCGTTTGAATATATGAACCGCTTCTATGTTCTTGAAGGGAACAAGCGCGTCAGCGTGCTGAAATTCTTCGGCGCCGATACGATCGAGGGCATCGTGACCCGCATCATGCCTGAGCGCGACGGCAGCGAGGAGGTCGAGATCTACTACGAATTCGTCGCGTTCTATCAGTACAGTAAGATCAATTTCATTGAATTCTCCAAGCGCGGCGGTTATACCGAGCTGCAGGGGCTGGTCGGTAAGGAGGTCGACGAAAAATGGACGGTAGACGACCAGCGTACCTTCGCTGCCGTCTATCACAAGTTTGAGAAAGCGTATATGCAAAGCGGCGGCGCAAAGCTGCAGTCCACCATCGGCGACGCGCTGCTCAGCTATTTGCAGATCTACGCATATGAAGAGCTGATCTCCGCCGATATCGCCGATATCAAGAAAAACCTGAGCAAAATGTGGGAGGACGTCAAGCTCAACGACGCCGAAGAGCCTATCGAGCTGAAAACCGATCCGCCCGAGGAGAAGCCCGCCCCCAAGCAAAATCTGCTCACACGCGTTCTTTCGGCAAATGACCGTCACGCCCTGCAGGTCGGCTTTGTCTATGACGGAACTCCCGCCAAGTCCGGCTGGGTGCATGAGCATGAAGAGGGCAGGCTTTATTTGGAGAGGACCTTTGAGGACAAGATCGACACGCAGACCTATCCCAACGCGCTTGAAGGCGATCCCTACGAGGTGATCGCAAAAGCGATCGAGGACGGCTGTAAGGTGATCTTCACCACCTCGCCGCGTCTGGTGCAGGCGAGCGTCAAGGCGGCGGTCGAGCACCCCGACGTGCTGATCCTCAACTGCTCGCTGAACCTGAGCCACCGTTATATTCTGACCTATTACGCGAGAATGTATGAGGCAAAATTCATCCTCGGCGCAGTCGCGGGTTCTCTCTCTCACAGCGGCAAGCTCGGCTATGTCTGCGACTATCCGATCTACGGTCAGATCGCGGGCATCAACGCCTTTGCCTTAGGCGCGCAGATGACGAATCCCCACGCGCGCGTCTATCTGGAATGGTCGTCCGTCAAGGGTGCTGATGAAGCCGCTAAAGCCCTTGCCGATCAGGGGATCCACTATATCTCCTCACAGGATACCTCAAGGTTTTTGGAGGACGACCGCGATACCTACGGCTTGTCCTATGTCGACGGCGACGTGAAAAAGGTGCTGGTCGATTCCGTGTGGTGCTGGGGCAAATACTACGAAGAGATCCTCAACCGCTATTTCGATAAATCCCTGCAGGCGGAGTATGACAAGAGCAACAAGGCGCTCAACTACTACTGGGGCATGTCCGCGGGCGTTGTCGACGTCTGGTGCAACGAATCCCTCGGCGCCGCCTCCCGCCGTCTGGTCGATTTCCTCAAGGAAAGTATCCGCCAGAATATCTGTATCCCGTTTTTGACCCCGCTCACGCTCCAAAGCGGCGAGGTGATAGGCGAGGATCAGAAGTCGCTGACCCTCGAGCAGATCATCAACATGGATTATCTTGTCGACAACGTGATCGGTGAGATCCCGCTCTATAATGAACTCAGCCCCATGGGCAAGGCGACGGTCGATACCGCGGGCGTAGATAAGGCGCAGAACGATATCGTCAAAGAGGCTGAGAAGAAAGCCGGTGACGAAGCATGAGGATATTAGCGGTCGCGGACGAGGAGTCAAAGTACCTCTACGACTACTATCGTCCCGGCAAGCTTGACGGCTTTGATCTGATCGTCGCCTGCGGTGATCTGAGCGTCGAATATCTCGAGTTTCTCGTCACGATGGCGGACTGTCCGCTGGTGTATATCCACGGCAATCACGACGAAAACCAGAAGCGTGTGCCGACAGGGTGCATCTGCGCGGACGACAAGCTCGTCGAGGTCAACGGCGTGCGGATCCTCGGGCTCGGCGGCTCTTATAAATACCGCAACGGTAAGTATATGTATACCGAAAAGCAGATGGTAAATCGTATCCGCAGAAGGTGGTTTTCCATCAAGCGGCACAAGGGCTTCGATATCTTGCTGACCCACGCTCCCGCCCGCCATCTCAACGATCTCGAGACCATTCCGCACAGAGGGTTCGAGTGCTTCAACGATCTGCTCGACAAGTATCACCCGCGCCTGTTCGTGCACGGTCATGTTCATTTGTCCTACAACCATCGTATCCCGCAGGAGTGCACCCGCGGCGAGACCACCGTCGTGAACGCCTACGATTACTATGTCATTGATCTGGATTGAACCGAATAGAGCGCCGCTGTATAAAACGCAGTCATTGCGAGGGCTTTAGCCCGTGGCAATCCCACACAAGGCAGATAAAGCCTATAGAGATCGTCACGTCGCTTTGCTCCCCGCAATGACATTGGAGCGTTTTTTTACAGCGGCGTTTTTCTATCTGAAATGAATTTGCAGACGGCAATTGTTGCCGAAGAAGCTCGCCCTCGCTGTCGCGAGCTTCTCTCCGACTGTGACCGTCAGGAGCAGGGTATACTCTGTCAGCGAGTGGATCGGAGTATGCAGGGTACAGCCTGTAGCGGCAGATGAAGCCTTTGACCGTTCAACGACAGCGCCGTTTTGTATCAGAAACAGATCATAGGCGCGTTGCTCGCCGTCAGAGATCGTCCATGAGATATGGATAGCGGTATCGTTTTGTATCGTCAATTCCCTGATTATCATACCGATTCCTCCTCGCTTTCTTGGTAGCCACTGATTAATTCACGCCTGACGGCTGAGCACGCAACTCGCTTGCATCTTTTCCGTCATACTGCCCAAAAATCCTTGTCCATACGTCAGTATGCACGCGGATTGTTTGGACACTCTGACGAAAAATCTGTCTGCGCGATTTGCGCACTCGAATTAATCATTGTCTACCTTGATTATAGCCATCATCATGCAAGAAACCTGTCGAATGATGGAAAATCCAAAAGAGGAAGTTACAATTTTATCATATCTGATGCAAAGTATAAGAGCATATGGTAAAATATTTTCAAATTCAATGCAACACTTTGAAGATTATTTTACACTATATGATTGAACGACGTCGTCAGAGGTGATAAAAATGGATGTAAAGCTCTTGGCAAGACAAGCGTCCGCAGGCGATAAAGAGGCGTTCGCCGCCCTCTATATGCGCTATCGGGACGATCTGTACCGCTATGCGTATTTTTGTCTCGGCAATGAGGAGGACGCGCGCGACGCGGTGTCCGCGTGTATCGTCGAGGCGTACGAGGGAATATTCGGTCTGAGGAACGCTGAGGCGTTCAAGTCGTGGATTTTCCGTATCCTCTATCGCTGCTGCTGTCGCTATATCGCTCAGCAAAATGACATGAGGAACAACCGCGCAGACGTAGAGGAACTGCAAAAGCTTCCCGCTGAGAACAGCGCCATATCACCCGAGGTCAAAGAGGCGTTTGGTATCCTCGATCCTTGCGACAGAGATATCGTCCTTCTGTCGGTGATCGGCGGCTACAACAGCCCCGAGATCGCCGCGATGACAGGGCTCAACCCCTCGACCGTGCGCTCAAGACTCAAACGGGCGCTTGCAAAAATGAAACAGTTTTTGGAGTGATCATAATGAAAAACGATTTGGATTTTATCAGGGATAAGATAGAGAACAGCGGCGTTCGCGCGCCCGAGGATATGAACGAACAGTATGTCGCGAAAATGACGGAGAACGTCGCGCCCAAGCTCGACGCCGCAAAGCAGGAGAAGCCGAAGCGCAAGGGCTGGAAGATCGCTCTCTCCGCTACGGCGGCGGTACTGGTAGCGGTGATCGCGCTGACGATTATTCTGCGCGTTGTCGGCGGGAGCGGTGTGCGCAATATCACCTTCCCGAGTGGACTGGCGCTCAAGCAGTTCAGCAGCTATGATCAGATCAGAGATGAAGTCAGCCGCCTGAGAAAGGCACAGGAAAAGGGTGACTTTTGGGATAATCTAAAAGGTATTTCCCGTGCGTTAGGCAACGATTTGTATATGGAGGAAAGCGGAAGCTCCTCGAAGGATTACGCCGCAAGCGACTCTGCGACAGGCAGTTCGGGCGCGGCGTCCTCTCAAAGCCACAGCGAGACCTACGAGCAGGTCTCGGGCGTGAACGAAGCCGATATCATCAAGACCGACGGCAAGTATATCTACTGTGTTGACAGCTATAATATGGGCGAGATCGTTATCTTCTCCGCACAGGGCAAGGACTCCCGCCGTGTCGCAACGATCGACGTCGCGAAGCAGTCCGCGGCGACCGAGGATGAAGCGGACTTTGACTATTTCAGCTACTACGGCTACGGTCCTAACGTGGACGAGATCTATCTCAAAGACGACCGCCTGATCGTGCTGAGCGTTGACAGGGAAGACAGCTGTGAGCATACGACAGTACAGGTCTATGACGTGTCCGATATCAACAACATCGCCCTGCTCGACAGCATGTCGCAGAGCGGCAATTACAGCTCCAGCCGCATGATCGGCGACACCCTCTATACTGTCAGCTCCTACTATCCGTATGAGAACAAGGTCATGCCCGTGTGCGGCAGGGGAGAGCAGCCCGACGGCATACCTGCCGAATGTATCTATACCCTCGCGGGCAATGATACCGACAGCTTTCTGGTGCTCAGCGCCTACGATACCCTCGACTTTACCGCACAGACCGAAAGCAAGTCGATCTTAGGCGGCGTGGACGATATCTATTGCAACGAGAACCATATGTATATCTATTCCACCGTCTGGGACGACGCGAATCGTGCCGATGATTGGAGCGGCAGTTATAACGTAAGCACGCAGATCTTGAAGGTCGATCTGACCGACGGCCTCAGCTTTACCGCTTATGCTTCGGTAAAGGGGCAGGTCGACGACCAATACGCGCTCGATGAATACGACGGAAATCTGCGGATCGCCACCACGACCTATGATTATCTGGACGGTAACGATTCCAACCATCTTTTTGTGCTGGACGACAGCCTGAACGTGATCGGCTCTGTCAACGGCTTTGCCGAGAACGAGAGCATCAAGGCAGTGCAATATATGGGCGATACGGCGTATGTCATCACCTATGAGCAGACCGACCCGCTCTTTGTCATCGATCTGAGCGCTCCGACCGCTCCCGCGATCTTGGGCGAAGTGAAGATCAGCGGCTTCTCTACCATGCTCGTCCCCATTGACGAAAACACCCTGCTCGGTATCGGTTACCACACCGAGGACGAGGATTATACCACGCTCGAAGTGCAGGAGGGCTTGAAGCTCGCTCTCTTTGACGTCAGCGATAAGGCGAACCCAAAGGTGCTCGACAGCAAGTCGTATCTCTACTGCGATTCTGAGGTGCAGTACAACCCCAAGGCGTTGGTCTATAACCCCGACCGCAATGACTTCATCATTCCGCTGAACTACTCAAACTGGGGGCATTACGACTCCGCTAAACAGGAGTACGTTTACGTTGATGATTACTACGGCGGCGTGCTGAATTTCCGAGTTGACGGCGGTAAGCTCAACGAGATCAGCCGATATAAAACAGACTATGACGCGGTGGACCGCTGCGTCTATGTCGGCGATACGATCTACATGACTCACTATGAGGATGACGGCTTGGAGATCGACAGTGTAAAATACAAATAATTCTAATACAGAATAATAACAACGGGCTGTTGCAGTAAAGCGACAGCCCGTTTTGCGGTGTTTATGGATATTTTTTTCTCATATATAACATACGCGCGATCGTGCTCACCCCGATCATCAGGAGCGAGGATAACAGCTTTGCGAGATAGATATTCATGCCGAGCGCCGTCAGCCCCCACGTCATGGCAACGTCGCAGATCAGGACGATCGCCGAAGTGATCAGGTATCGCCCGATGGGCAGCTTCTCCGAGAAGGAAATCGCCTTGTTCAGTATCGCTTTCAGCAATATACAGCACACTCGCGCGATCACGCACGGCACAAGCCAAGAGCGCATGAGAGTAGCCAAAATCACAAACAGCAGATAGCCCGCAAGCCCCGCCGTCAGAGAGGGCAGCTTGTAGCGCAGGAATTCCTTGTTAAGCGACACGGTGTCCGCAAAGGGGCGGAAGTGTGAGGCAGCGTTATTGTCGAAGTAAACGGTCTTGATCTCTGTCTCGATGATCTCCGTATCGGCGCATTCGAGGATCATGTCGATCTCAAATTCGTAGCGGTGACCCGGGAGCTTCAGAAAGCGGGGGAGAAGTCTGTCGGAAAAAGCCCTCAACCCCGTCTGTGTTTCGTATATCTTCCTGCCTGTCGTCAGGCGATACAGCACGCGGGTGATACCGTTGCCGATCCTGCTTTTGATGGGCGCGGCCTTGCCGAGATTCCGCTTGCCTAAAATCAGGCTGTCGGGGTGCATTGTCGCCGCTTCGCTGACCTTGACGATATCCTCGACTCTGTGCTGACCGTCCGCGTCGGCGGTAACGACGGTGTAGGGCTGTTGAAATATTTCTGCGATACAGCGCAGTCCGTATTTCAGCGCCTCGCCCTTGCCGCGGTTGTTCTGATACCGTTTGACGTCGGCATACTGTGACGCTTTGTTGAAGATCGCGTCATAGTTTTCTCCGCTGCCGTCGTCGATGACCAAGACGGAAAAGTTCAGCTCGCTCAATTTCTTGAGCAAGTCTATCATTCTGTCCTCGGGACAGTACGCGGGTATCAGCGCGATCTTTTGCAAAACATCACCTCATTTTCCGAAAACGTGTCTTTTCAAAGCATACCATATCGAGCGTTTTTACGCAAGGCTTTTGTATAAGAGCGCAAAGCAAAAGCAGCCGTGAAATAACAATGCGTCGTCATAGAGAGGAGCGATTGACGTGGCGATTTCCCAAGGTGCTATCTTGGCTTTGTGAGATTGCCACGGGCTAAAGCCCTCGCAATGACTGCGTTTTTTCACAACTGCTTGAAAACTACTTTGTCGGTTCAACCGAGAATCGGTAAACGGTTTTCTGATGATAAGTCTTGCCTTTTTTCAGGGTCGAGTCAGGGAATTCGGGGAGATTTACGGCGTTCGGGAATCCCTGCGCTTCCAGGCAAAAGCCGCCGAAACGCGGATATTTGATACCGCCTTTTCCGCAAGGCGCGGAATCCTCGTGAAGATAATTGCCTGTGTAAAGCTGAACGCCCGCTTCTGTCGTCAGCGCGGTGAGGACGATACCGCTGTTACGGCTTTTGACTGTGGCGATGTGCTTCAACTTGCCCTTTTCGCCGTTTAATACCATATTGTGGTCGTACCCTCCGGCAAGACGAAGCTGTATATCGTCACTAAAGATATCCGCTCCGATCGCCTTTTCCTCGCGAAAATCGAATGGTGTGTCCTTGACGGAAATAATCTTTCCTGTCGCGATATGGTTTTCGTTCAGTTCTGTGAAGCCGTCGGCGTTCATTTTCAACGTATGGTTGAGAATATCAGCGCCGTCCTGACCGTTGAGATCGAAGTAGGTGTGATTCGTAAGATTGACGACGGTATCTTCGTCGGCAGTTGCCGTGTATTCGATCTCAAGCGCGTTATCGTCCGTCAGACGATAGACGACTTCACCCGTCAGCGTACCGGGATAACCTTCCTCCGACGGCAGGCTGACATAGGGGAACACGACCGAGTTGTCCCTGATGATGCCCTCAAACAGCCTGTGCGAAAAAGTGCCGTGCAGATGGTTCTCGCCGTCATTTTTTTGCAACTGATAGGTCTTGCTGTTCAGCGAAAATCGCGCGCCGCCGATACGGTTTGCGTATCTGCCGACGAACGCGCCGATATAACAGCTTCCCTTTTCGTAACCCTGAGCGTCATCGTAGCCGAGCGCGACGTCACGCAAATCGCCGTCTTTGTCGGGGACGATGATACTCTGTACCGCGCAGCCGTAGTCGATGATCCCGACCTGCATGCCGCTGTCGTTCACCAAAGTATATTTTGTGACCGTTCTGCCGTCCGATAGCGTGCCGAACGGCTGGGTGGATATGTTGATCATGGATTATCCGCGCTTTCTCTTATTATTCTCGATGATCTGCTGAACATAGGGGAGGAATTCCTCTTCCTTGCCGACGGAGAACGCACCTTTTTTGAAAACATACACCATCTTATCCGTCGTCTGGATCATGTAATAATGCTTGGTGACAAATACTTTCAGAAAGTGTGAGAAAGGAACGGTGACGGGCTCCTCGCGGTCGGACGATTCGCTGATCAGCTCCTCGTCGGTCAGGGTCGCTGTTACAGTGACCTCGCCCTTGTTGTTGGTGTCTTCGGCAAGGCGCTTTTTGCCCGCCTGTATCGCGGAGTAGTAGCGGTAGAACAGGACGAACAGCACAATGACCACCATCGCGAATACCGCCATATTGGCGTAGAGCAGTCCGCTGATCAGACACATGACGATGTTGACGACGAAGATCACGCCCAGCAGGACAAGACTCGTGATCATCATGGGTGAGGTGAGGTGCAGGTAGCGGTACAGCTCCTGCTCGATTTCGAATACGCGCGGAAAGCGGCTGACAAATTTCAGTTGCATAAGGTCCTCCGATGTATTGATTGACTTTGAGTTGTGAGGTGCGGTTTTCTATAGTATACCATATCCGTTTACACGATTGCAACGGTAGAGTGAATGAATCAGGCTATTTTGATAAAAGCCCGGTGCAACGAAATCCCCCGAGCGGAAGGAAAGGGCCGCTCGGGGGACTCAGAAAGGAACGTATTAGAGAAAATAAAAATGAAGAAAATCAACGGTTGCTTTTTGGAAAGGAAAAACTCTAATACATATAGGTCTTATCAGTATTTCGCGCACTCGGGAGCGTTAGCCTTTGCCGATACCTCGTCGTACCAGATCAGGTTGTTGCCGGTCTCTTCGTCGAAGAGCTGAATCAGCTCGGGAGCTACGTCGAATTTAACGGTAGTGCCCATGGATACGTCAGCGCTCAGACCGACGGTCGGGATAACCATGACGACTGCGTCGTCGCCGCTGAGAGCGTGGATGTTGTACTCAGTGCCCATCATCTCGCTGACTTCGATCTTTGCTTCGAGCTTGCCGCTGCCGACGGTGATGTGCTGGGGACGAACGCCCGCTACGATGTTGGTGGGCTTTGCACCCTTTGCTTTGAGCGCCTTCTGCTGGAAGTCGGAGAGCTTGAACTTCTCGCCGCGGATCTCAGCATAGTATACGCCGTCCTCGAGCAGGAGCTTGCTGCCTTTGAAGAAGTTCATGACGGGCATGCCGATGAAGCCTGCTACAAAGAGGTTCACGGGGCTGTTGAACAGCTCCTGAGGAGTACCGATCTGATGTACATAACCGTCCTTCATGATGACGATGCGGTCCGCGAGGGTCATCGCTTCGGTCTGGTCATGGGTGACATACATAAAGGTTGTGTCGATACGCTGACGGAGCTTGATGATCTCCGCGCGCATTTCGTTTCTGAGCTTCGCGTCCAGGTTGGAGAGAGGCTCGTCCATCAGGAATACTTTGGGGTTTCTTACCATAGCTCTGCCGATGGCGACGCGCTGGCGCTGACCGCCGGAGAGAGCCTTGGGCTTTCTGTCAAGATACTGGGTGATGCCGAGGATGTTGGCGACTTCCTTGACCTTTGCGTCAATGTCAGCCTTGGGAGTTCTCTTGAGCTTCAAAGCAAACGCCATGTTGTCGCGGACGGTCATGTGCGGATACAGCGCGTAGTTCTGGAAAACCATCGCGATATCTCTGTCCTTGGGGACGATGTCGTTCATCAGGTTGCCGTCGATGTACAGCTCGCCCTCGGAGATGTCCTCAAGACCCGCGACCATGCGCAGGGTGGTGGACTTACCGCAGCCGGACGGACCGACCAGAACGATGAACTCCTTGTCCTTGATGTGCAGATTGACATCATGTACAGCGGTTACTTTGTTGTCATAGATTTTCTTGATTCCCTTTAAAATGACTTCGGACATAAACACGACTCTGACGATAATGCCTCCGCAAAACCGCCTCACGGTCAGCCGCTTTGTGCTGATCCGCATTACGGCAGGTCTCCACGCTGCCGCACCGTGAGTCTGACGGTGTTGACATAACCTCCTTCTGGATGTACGCCGCTCATACAGTGGAGTGAAACGGCGCCATGGGGATTGGATCGGTCTGCGCAATCCTTGGGACTGCATAGAACCACCCTTAGTGTAATTGAAAAAAATATAAAATAGTATAGACAGATGTTATCAAAACATGGTAAAATGTTATATATAAAATTTCGCCTGTTTCCTTTTTGTTTATATCTACTAAAAAGTGTTTCGGTTTTTAGAGGAAATCACAAAAATACCACCAGATGTTGAACTATATAGATAGATTTATACAAAAAGACGGAAAACAGCGGGGAAAATAGATTGGTAAAAACTGGTTGATTGTTAAAAATGCACAATTGCTTTCAACAATCAAAATAGACAATCCGACGCCGGCTTACTGATAAAAATTGAATAAAGCAACAATCAAAAGAGGTTTTTGCGGGAGCAGATATAACGCTTGGTATGGAATAAAGGCAAAGAAATCTAACATTTAGTTATGTTTTGATGACATTCTGCTATAGTAAAATGTTGGGTACGGTAGTACAATGACATTGTAAGTGCACAGCAGGCGGTGACCTATGTGCAAAATGACAATTTTTTATTAACAGGAGGAAATGAAATGAAAAGATTAGTAGCTATTTTTCTCGCAGTGCTCATGGTTGCTGCTATGATGGCTGCGTGCGGCGGCTCCAATTCCGGCTCGAATTCCGGTTCCGGTGATTCCGGCGCAAAGGCAAGCTCCATCACTGTAAACATCTGGGACTCCAACCAGCAAAAGGGCATTCAGGAAATCGCTGACAAATGGACTGAGACATCCGGCGTTAAGGTCAACGTAGAAGTTGTTGACTGGGACAACTACTGGACTCTGCTCGAAGCCGGCGCTTCCGGCGGCACCATGCCCGACGTATTCTGGATGCACTCCAACACCGCTCAGATGTACATGGAAAATGACATCCTGCTCGACCTGACCGATTACATCGCGAAGGACAGCTCCGTCGACATGTCCAAGTACTATGAAGGCGTTAAGAATCTGTACACCCGTTCCGACGGCAAGATCTTCGCTATGCCTAAGGATCACGACACCATCGCTCTGCTGTACAACAAGGCGATCTTTGACAAGTACGGCGTAGACTATCCCACCGACAACTGGACTTGGGAAGATATGTACGAGGCTGCTAAGAAGATCACCGACGGCTCTAACGGCGACGTTTACGGCACGGCTATGAACACCTCTAACAACCAGGATGGTTGGTACAACCTGATTTACTCCTACGGCGGCAACGTTGTCGGCGAGGATCACAAATCCACCAAGATCGGCTCCGACGAATCTAAGGCGGGCATGGAAATGATGAGAAAGCTCCTCACCGTAGGCGCTCCCCAGTCTGTTGTTGCTGAGACCGGTACCGACTCTCTGTTCCAGTCCGGTAAGGTCGGTATGATCACTCAGGGTTCTTGGATGATCAACGCTTTCTACACTGCTGAGAACCACGCTGACTATTATTGGTCCCTGCTGCCCTACGCTGACGTAAACGGCAACGGCACCTGCGAGAAGGAAGAGCGCTGGTCCGCTTACAACGGCCTTGGTTGGGCTGCTTCCGCTAAGGTTAAGGATCCCGAATCCTGCTACAGCCTCATCGCTTACTTCTGCTCCGAAGAGGGTCAGAAGCTCCAGGCTGAAAAAGGCGTTACCATGGGCGGTATGACCGGCGTATCCGAAGCATTCGCAAGCGCTTTCGAGGGCATGGATGTTTCTCCGTTCATCAAGGCAGAAGAGTACAGCCTCTACTTCCGTCCCTACACCCGCAACACCACCGTTTGGGAAGACGCTCTCCAGCAGAAGGGCGCGTTCCTTGATCCTTGGCAGAATCCCGAGGATTCCGCTCTGATGGCTACTGCGTGCGACAACGCTCAGAAGATCATCGAGGACGCTATCGCAAACGAGTAATTTTAATCAATACGATATTTATTAACTGATTAATTTCGGCGGACCGTCCGGAACCGGCGCGGTCCGCCTTGCGATTTTTCTTTACGGATAATTCCGCACAAGAAAAAAGATTGACTATAATCCGGTAAAGGAGGGGACTTATGAAAGAGAAAGCGCCTAAGAAGAAGCGCACCAAGGCGCAGAAGCGAGAAGCGGTATGGGCGTTATGTTTTATCGCTCCGACGATCATCGGCTTGATCGTTCTGAACTTCTACCCGGCGTTCGATACGCTGTGGCAGTCCTTCTGCAAGACGGGTGACTTCGGTAAAGGCAACGTCTTCATAGGTTTTGCAAACTATGCCAAGGTCTTCTCTTCAAGTGAAGTCTGGCACTCACTCTGGAATACGATCAAGTACGCGCTGATCGAAGTACCCTTCGGCGTTGTGATTGCTCTTATTTTAGCGGTATTTTTGAACAAAAAGCTCAAGGGAACCTCCCTGTTCCGTACCATCTTCTTCCTGCCCATGGTCTGCGCTCCCGCGGCGGTCGCCATGGTTTGGAAGTGGCTGTACAACCAGCAGTTCGGTCTCTTGAATAACATTTTCGGCACCAACGTCGCGTGGATCTCCGATCCCAAGATCGCGTGGATCTCCATCGGCATCATCGGTGTATGGTCGGTCATCGGTTACAACATGGTACTGTTCATCTCCGGCTTGCAGGAGATCCCCGGCGACTACTACGAAGCGGCTGAGATCGACGGCGCTACCGGCATCCGTCAGTTCTTCCACATCACCGTTCCGCTTCTTTCTCCGACCACCTTCTTCATCGTCCAGACCCGTATCATCGGCGCTCTGACGATCTTCGATTTGATGTTCATGGTAATGGACAAGACCAACCTCGCGCTCGAGAACACCCAGTCCATCGTTTACCTGTTCTATGATTACGCGTTCACACAGGGCAACAAGGGCTACGGTGCGACGATCGTTATCTTCCTCGTTATCTTTATCATGATCGTTACCTTCATCCTGCAGCGCGCAGAGAAGAAGCTTGTTTACCATCCGTAAGAAAGGGGGACTGATTTATGCAAAGCGCTCGCGCAAGAAATATCGCAAGCAAAGTGGTTATGTATATCGTGCTGATCATAATGGCATTCATCATGTTGGTTCCCTTCGTGTGGATGATCCTTACCGCTTTGAAAACAAATCAGGAAGCGATCTCCGTAGATCCTTTCTATATTTTCCCCGCCCATGGCTGGCATTGGGAAAACTTCGCAGAGGTATGGCAGAGCTATAACTTCGTTATCCTGTACAAGAACACCCTGCTGATGATCCTCTTCCGCGTCATCTGTGCTTGTCTGACCGCTACCATGGCAGGTTATGCCTTCGGCAGACTGAAGTTCCCGGGCAAGAATTTCTTCTTCGCCCTCGTCCTTGTACAGATGATGATCCCCGCTCAGATCTTTATTATCCCTCAGTACCTGATGGTCTCCGGACTCGGTCTTTTGAACACAGTCACCGGTCTGGTATTTCCCGGTATCGTTACCGCTTTCGGTACTTACCTGCTCAAGACGGGCTATGAGGGTCTCCCGAAGGACCTTGAAGAAGCGGCTGACATCGACGGCTGTAACATCGGCCAGCGCTTCTTGCGCATCATGATGCCGCTGACCCGTTCTTCCATGGTATCTCTGGGTATCTTTACCGCACTGTTCGCGTTCAAAGATCTGATGTGGCCCATGATCGTCTGCACCAGAGCTGAGACCACCACTCTGTCGGCGGGTCTTGCTAAGATGCAGGGTCAGTTCAGCAGCAACTATCCCACCATGATGGCGGCGGCTGTTCTGGCGGTTGTTCCGATGATAGTTATCTATGTTATTTTCCAGAAACAATTTGTTGAAGGTATAGCTACCTCGGGCGGCAAGCTGTAAGCGCTCACGCTATTACGGTATTATAATACTGAGTTTATGCCGGAGGTATTACGACGTAGTATCTCCGGCTATTCCTTTTTCACTGAATAATTATCCGAAGCACTCATGAAAACCGAAATTTTCCATTCGGCTTTCATGAACGCTCCGGCAAAGGAAGTGATCTTATGAACGACGAAAACAAAATCATCAACGGTAAGCCTACTTACCGCGCGATCACGTACCAAACGAAGATCACCGACGATTTCAGTCTGGTGATCTGCGGCACGGAGACCTGCCTGCCCGACTACTATTTCAACACAAACGGCAGGGACGGCTATCATTTGCACGCCGTCCTCAAGGGCAGGGGAGTGCTCAGCGTAGACGGCAGAGAGCAGGAGGTGCATTTCGGACATCTGTTCATCACCAAGCCCGGCGAAGATACCTGGTACAGGGCTGATTCCCGCGATCCGTGGGTGTACTGCTGGATGGGCTTTGACGGCATACGCGCGCAGGAGTTCGCCGAGCGCGCGGGCTTTGTCAAGGGTGTCAACGTCCTTGACTGCTGCGTCAATCCCGAGCGGCTCTACGACCTGTGCAAACGGGTGCTGGATATGCCTGAGCCTACCACCGCCAACGTCGTGGCGCGTACAGGCTTGCTGCTGGAGTTTATCAGTCTGGTGATCGAGTCGCATGACAATTTGTCAAATCATTTCCATAAGACGAGAGAGTATCCCACGGATACCTACGTCAAATACGCCGCCGATTTTATCCGCGGGAACTACGCCACGGCGAAGATCAGCGACGTCGCCAGATACATCGGGATCCACCGCAGCTATCTGACCAGTATCTTCAAAGAGAAAATGGGTATTTCACCGCAGGAGTACCTGATCCAGTGTAAATTGCAGCGGGCGGTCAACTTCCTGATCGAGACCAATAACCCGATACAGGAGATCGCCCGTCAGGTCGGCTACGACAACCCCCTGACCTTCTCCAAGACCTTCAAAAATTTCTACGGCGTCAGCCCTAAGCTGTACCGCGAGCAGCACAGAGAAGCTGCTCAAGAACCATAAAATGCTTCAAAGGAGACATCTGTATGAGTATCCGTTATATCGAAGACACAAGACAACTGATCCTTGAGACCAAAAACACCGCTTACCAGATGAAGATCGACGAGCTGGGATATTTGCAGCATTTATATTACGGTCCCAAGCTCGGTCAAAACGATATGTCCTATCCGTTCCGTATCTACGACCACGGCTTCTCGGGCAACCCCTATGATATGCGCCAGAACCGCGCCTATTCACTGGATTCCATGGCGCAGGAGTATACCTCCTTCGGCGTGGGCGACTTCCGCGTGACCAGCATCCGCGCGTCGTGCTCCGACGGCAGCCGCTGTGCGGAGTTCCGCTATGAGAGCCACGAGATACAGGACGGCAAGTATGCGATCCCAGGTCTGCCCTCCGTCTATGACAGCGGACAGATCGCCCAGACGCTGATCGTTACCCTGATCGACAACGCCGCCAATATCCGCATCAAGCTGTATTACGGCGTGTTTGAGGAGCTGGACGTCATCACCCGCGCCGCCGAGATCATCAACGCGGGATATGAGATCGTGTGGCTGAGAAAAGCCTGCTCCATGTGCCTTGAACTCCCGTTCGGCAAGTGGGATATGATCCACTTTCACGGCAGACATTGCATGGAGCGCCAGGCAGAGCGCGTACCGCTCTTCCATGGCGTTCAGACGATCTCCTCGGGCAGAGGCATGTCCAGCCACCAGCACAATCCCTTCGTTATTCTCTGCGACAGAGAAGCCACCGAGGACAGCGGCGCTTGCTACGGCGTGATGCTGATGTACTCGGGCAACCACAAGACTGAGATCGAGCTTGACCAGTTCGATGGCGTCAGGATCGTCACAGGCGTCAACGACGACCGCTTCCGCTGGGAGCTGGCGTCCGAAGCCTCCTTCTTCACCCCCGAGGTCATTCTCACCTGCGCCGACGGTCTGACTGAGCTTTCGCATAACTACCACCGCGTGATCCGTAACAATGTCGTCCGCGGAGAGTACAAGCTCAGCCATCGTCCCGTGCTGATCAACAACTGGGAGGCGACCTATTTCGATCTCAACGAGGACAAGATCGTCGCCATCGCGAAGAAGGCGCAGGAGTTGGGCGTCGAGCTGTTTGTCCTTGACGACGGCTGGTTCAAGAACCGCAATGACGACAACGCGGGTCTCGGCGACTGGGTGCCCGATACCGAGAAGCTGCCCAACGGCTTAGACGGCTTGATCGCGAAGATCAACGACATGGGCTTGAAATTCGGCTTGTGGATCGAGCCTGAGATGGTCAACGAGGATTCCGACCTCTACCGCGCTCACCCCGACTGGGCGCTGACCGCTCCCAACCGCGCTCCGATGATGGCGCGCAACCAGCTCGTCCTCGACCTCTCCCGCAAGGAAGTCCACGAATATCTGTATAAAACCATCTCCGATATTTTGGAGAGATACAATATCACCTACATCAAATGGGATTTCAACCGTCCCTTGTCCGACGTTTATTCCCATTCGACCCCCTCGCCCCGACAGGGTGAGGTGACCCACCGCTATTACCTCAGCCTTTACAGTCTGTATGAAAAGCTGACCAAGAAATTCCCCCATGTTCTCTTTGAGGGCTGCGCGGGCGGCGGCGGACGCTTTGACGCGGGCATGCTGCATTATTCCCCGCAGATCTGGTGCTCCGATAATACCGACGCGATCGCCCGTCTGAAGATCCAGTACGGAACCTCGTTCGGCTATCCGACCTGCACCGTCGGCGCTCATGTCAGCGCTTCTCCGAACCACCAGACAGGCAGAAAGACCCCTCTGAGCACCCGCGGCGTCGTCGCAATGTCGGGCGCGTTCGGATACGAGCTTGACCTCTCCGCCTTGTCTGACGAGGATTGTGAGGAGATCAAGGAGCAGATCAAGCGCTACAAGGAGATCGAGCCGATCATCCACAACGGCAAGCTCTATCGCCTGAGCAAGATGAGCGACACCGATCACTTTATGGCGTGGCAGTATGTCAGCCCCGATCAGTGCCGCAGCGTGCTGAACATCGTCGTCACCAATCCGCTGGCGAATTCCGCGCCCGTTCACGTCGATCTCAAGGGCTTACTGCCCGACGCGACCTATTCCGTTAACGGCGAGTTCGAGGTCCTCGGCTCGGCGCTCATGCGCGGCGGCTACACCTTCCCGCGCCTGACGGGCGATTATCCCGCTATGCAGTTGGATATCACAAAAATCGACTGATCTTACAAAAGTCATCGCAAGCTCTGTAAAGGGCTGCAGCGAGCTCAACCGATGTCGGGCATAACACATTCGATATGCCTGATGATACAATAGGAGTATACATTGAATCCGAATAAAATCGTTTGGTCTGAAGAAAAAGAAAAACTGAAAAGACTGCCCTTCAAGGAGAAGCTCCGATACATCTGGACGTATTTCTGGATCCCTATCGTCGCGATCCTGTTCGTCCTGATTTTCGGCACGTTCCTGATCGTCCGCATCTCTACCAATATCCCCGACAACTGGCTGATGGTCACCTTTGCCAACACCACCGCTCAGGCGGGGACAGGCTCACAGCTTTGGGAGGATTTCACCGAGCACACGGGCTATGACCTCAAGCAGAAAAAGGTAGAGTTCAACGCCGAATCCTACTTTGACTACCTCAAGGATCAGGCAAAGGGCAACGCGTATTACAACGCCTTTGTCACTCTCGCGGACGTCGGCGAGCTCGACGCGATCACGATGGAGTCCGCGTCCTTGGCGGCGCTCGGACAAAGCGGCAGATTGTTTGACCTCAACGATGAAAAATGCGCCGACCTAAAGGCAAAATACGCCGACCGTTTCGTCTATTACACGCCTACCGATGAAAACGGTAAGGAGCTCGATCCGATACCTGTCGGTATCGATATCAGCGACAGTTTGCTGGTGACAAAATATCATTTGTATGTTGACAGCTGTGCGTTAGGCGTCGGCGCTCACAGCGAGAATATCAAGGAAGTCGGAGACTTCCTGAGCTTTGTATTAGGGGAGGGATAAGCCATGCGGGAATTTGCGAATGCTTTCATGAGTCCTGACAGCGCGTTCGGCAGAGTGATGACCAAGATCGGTATCATCATCGCCGCGAATCTGATGTTCGTGCTGTTCAGCCTTCCCATCGTCACGATCGGCGCGTCCTACGCGGGGCTCTACCGCGTCATGTTCAAGACATTACGTTCGGGCGGCGTGACGAATCCGTTCAAGCAGTTCTGGATCGGCTTCAAGACCTGCTTTTTGCAGGCGACCGCTGTCTGGCTCATCTATGCTGTGCTGATGGTCGCGGGCTATTTCGGTTTGCGTATCTGCCGGCAGGCGGGCGGTATGCTCAGTTACTTCCAGTACGCGCTCTACGGCGTAGCGCTTCTGATCACCCTGATCCTGATCTACACCTTCCCGTCCATCGCCGCCTTTGAGGGCACGATCGGCAATCATATCCGCAACGCGATCTACTTCGCGTTCCATAAACCGTGGTGGATATTAGTCAACCTCTTTTTCCACATCTTCCCGCTTTATCTGACCTACAGCGATCCTCATTTGATGCCGCTGTACGCGTTCTGCTGGTTCTTCTTCGGCTTCGGAGCGATCACAATGCTCACCGCCCGTCTGCTGATCAAGGACTACAACCGCTTCCTCCCGCTGGTCGATGACTTCGGCGATTTCATTCTCACCGAGGACGGCAAGCAGATCATGCCCGGCAGCCCCGAGGAAAAGGCACTGTATGAAGAGGGCGGCGATTCGTTCGGCGGCAGCGATATGTCTGAGGAAGAAATGATAAAAGAACTGCAAAAACTTGATATGTAATGGTGATTTTATGAAAGCAAAAGAATTGATCAACAAACTGAATAACAGCGGTTTCAAAGAAGAATTATCGGTGCTCTACGGCCCCGATTCCAATGTTTTGTATACACAGCGCCATCGCTACATCAAGGCGATCGAGCGCTTTTCTGAGATCTATCCCGACCATGAAAACGTCCATATCTATTCCGCTCCCGGTCGCTCCGAGATCGGCGGCAACCATACCGACCACCAGCACGGCTGTGCGCTCGGCGCGGCGGTGAACCTCGACGTCGTCGCTATCGTCGCGTTCCGTGAAGAGGGTGTGATCCGCCTCTACAGCGAGGGCTACGGCATGACCGAGGTCGATCTCTCCGACCTCGAAGTGCATGAGGAAGAAAAGGGCAAGTCCATTGCCATCGTCCGCGGTATCGCCGCGAGATTCTCACAGATGGGCGTCAGGATCGGCGGCTTTGACGCTTATTCCGTGTCCGACGTCCTCTCGGGCAGCGGTCTGTCATCCTCCGCCGCCTTTGAGACCATGGTAGGCACCATTATTGACGAACAGTACAACGGCGGCAAGGCGGGTGAGATCGAGATCGCCAAGATCGGTCAGTACGCCGAGAACGTCTATTTCGGCAAGGGCAGCGGTCTGCTCGACCAGATGGTCTGCTCCGTAGGCGGATTCGTTTTCCTCGATTTCAGAGATACCGACAACCCCGTCGTCGAGAAGCACAGCTTTGACTTTGCCAAAGCGGGTTACAACCTGTGTATCACCGATACCAAGGGCAGCCACTCCGACCTGACCGATGATTACGTCGCCGTACCCAGCGAGATGAAGCAGGTCGCCGCGTATTTCGGTAAAGAGGTCCTGCGCGAAGTGGACGAAAAAGAATTCTATAAAGCGATCCCCGCTTTGCACGGTAAGGTCTCCGACCGCGCGATCCTGCGAGCGATGCACTTCTTCGGTGAGAACAGCCGCGCGATCGCCGAAGCGGACGCGCTGGACAGAGATGATCTGAAGCGTTTCTTCACTCTCTATCGTCAGAGCGCGAATTCCTCCTCGAGCCTTCTGCAAAATCTCTATGCGACCAAAAAGCCGCTGGAGCAGGGTATCCCGCTCGCTATCGCCGTCAGCAAGACGGTCTTGGGCGAAGACGGTGCTGTGCGTGTTCACGGCGGCGGCTTTGCGGGTACGATCCAAGCCTTCGTCCCGCTTGACAAAACAGAAGCATACCGAGAGAAGATGGACGCGCTGTTCGGCGCGGGGAGCTGTTACGTTCTCCGTATCCGACCCGTCGGCGGTATCAAAATCGTTTAAGGAGCAATATCATGATCTGTGCAAACATCCAAAGATTAATCAATTACGCTGTCAAATGTAACCTGATCACCAAGGACGACGAGCTGGTCGTCCGCAATATGCTGATGGATACGCTCAGCGTATCCGAATGGGTCGATGAGCCTGTCGATACAGCCGACGCGCCGATCGACGATATCCTCTTGCCCCTGATCGACTATGCCTGTGAGAACGGCGTAATCGAGGACACGACCGCTAATCGCGACCTGTTCGACACCAAGCTGATGGGTATTCTGACCCCCATGCCGCGCGAGGTGATTCGCGACTTCCGGGCGCAGTACGAGAAATCCCCCGTCGCGGCGACCGACTGGTATTTTGACCAAAGCCAAAAGCTCAACTACGTCCGCGCGGGAAGGATCGCTAAAGACCTGAAATGGACTTACGATTCCGCGTACGGCGCGCTTGATATCACCATCAACCGCTCTAAGCCCGAAAAAGACCCCCGCGATATCGCCAAGGCGGGAGCTACCGCCTCCGTCGCTTATCCGAAGTGCCAGCTCTGCGCCGAGAATATGGGCTACGCGGGTCGTCAGAACCACCCCGCGCGCCAGAATCTCAGACCCATTCCGATCAAGATCAACGGCGGCGACTGGTATCTGCAATACTCCCCCTACGGCTACTATAACGAGCATTGTATCGTGTTCAACAGCAAGCATATCCCGATGGTCATCGACGCGGCGGTATTTTTGAAGCTCTTTGATTTCATTGGTCAGTTCCCGCATTATTTCGTCGGCTCCAATGCCGATCTGCCCATCGTCGGCGGTTCAATCCTTTCGCACGAGCATTTCCAGGGCGGTCACTATACCTTTGCGATGGCTGTCGCTCCTGAGGAAAAGGAGTTCTCTTTGCCCGACTATCCTGACGTACATATGGCGACCGTCAAGTGGCCGATGTCCGTTATCCGTCTGAGAAGCGCTGATAAAGCCCAACTTTCTCAGGCAAGCGCCGATATCTTGAAAGCATGGCGAGCCTATACCGATGAGGCGGCGAATATCTTCGCCTTTACCGACGGCGTACCCCATAATACGATCACCCCGATCGCCAGAATGAAGGACGGACTCTATGAGTGCGATCTTGTTCTGCGTAACAATATCACTTCCGAAGAACGACCGCTGGGCGTTTATCATCCCAACCCGACCCTCCACCACATCAAAAAAGAGAACATCGGCTTGATCGAGGTCATGGGTCTTGCGGTATTACCCGCAAGATTGGCGACGGAGCTCGAGGCCGTCAAGGACGCTTTGCTCAACGGCGACGACCTTTCAGAAAACCCGCAGACCGCAAGCCACGCAGAGTGGGCGGCAGAGTTCATGCCGCGCCACCCCGAGTTCAACGCCGACAACGCCATGGATATCGTCCGCGCGGAGGTAGGCGCCGTGTTTGAGCAGGTGTTGCTCGACGCGGGCGTGTTCAAGCGCGATGAAGAGGGACAGGCGGCGTTCATGAGATTTATCGATTCATTAAAGGGTTGACGGACATGACAGAATATGAGCGCATGGTGCAGGGGTTCAATTACGACCCTTGCGATGAAAAGATCATGGAAGAACAGCAGGTGTATCAGGACAAGCTGTGGGAATTCAACCAATTAAAGCCGTCCGATCTCGCCGCAAAAGAAGCCTATATGAAAGAGAACTTCGCCGAGTGCGGCGAGCGCTGTTACATTGAGCTGCCCTTTCATGCAAACTGGGGCGGTCATCATATCCACTTCGGCTCGGATATTTATCTCAACTCCAATTGCACCTTAGTCGACGACGGTCACATCTATATCGGCGACCATGTGCTGATCGGTCCCAATGTCACGATCGCGACCGCCAATCACCCGCAGGAGCCCGAGCTGAGAGTAAAGGGCTTGCAGTATAACCGTGACGTAAGGATCGGTGAGAATACATGGCTCGGCGCGGGTGTGATCATCGTTCCCGGTGTGAACATCGGCAAGAACGTCGTGATCGGTGCGGGGAGCGTCGTTGTTAAGGATATCCCCGACAACACCCTTGCCGTCGGCAATCCCTGCCGCGTGATCCGCAACATCGGACCCAAAGACAATTGATATATAACGAATAGGGAGGACATCATGTTTGATATTTTGACGATAGGCGAAATGCTGATCGATCTGACCCAGACGGGAGTATCCGATCAGGGTATCCCCGTGTATACCGCCTTTCCCGGCGGAGCGCCCGCCAACGTAGCGGTTGCCGCCGCAAAGCTCGGCGCGAGCACCGCCTTCATCGGTAAGGTCGGCAATGACGCGTTCGGAAAGCTCTTGGTCGATACTGTCAAGAACAACGGCGTCAACGCTGACGGCATGATCGTCACCGATACCGCCAACACCACTCTTGCCGTCGTATCTCTGCAACAGAGCGGCGAGCGTGATTTTGCGTTCTACCGCAAGGGCTTTGCCGATACACAGTTATCGGAATCCGAGATTTCCGACGATACATTGAAGAATACCCATATCCTGCATTTCGGCTCTGTCAGCATGACGGAGGATCCCTCCCGCACCGCGACCTTCAATTCCGCTTTACGGGCGAAGAATATGGGCGCGACCATCACCTATGACCCGAACTATCGCGCAAGCCTCTGGGACAGCCTCGACGACGCGCTGGTACAGATGAAAATGCCCTTGAGCATTGTTGATATATTGAAGATCTCCGACGAAGAACTGCCCCTGATCGCCGATACCGACGATCCCGAAGAGGGCACAAAGCTACTGTCCGATCGCTACGGGATCCCGCTGATCCTCTTGACCCTCGGCGCAAAAGGCGCGTACTACCGCTTCGGCGACTGTACGGGATTGTGCGAGGGCGTCAAGGTCAAGGTCGCCGACACCAACGGCGCGGGCGATACCTTCTTCGGCGCGTTTCTCAGCGGTATGGCAAGGCTCGGAAAATATAAGCCCTCAGAATTGTCAGAGGACGAGATACGCGAGCTGGTGATTTTTGCGAACAAGGCGGCGAGCATCACGACTTCCCGCAGCGGCGCGATCCCCGCGATGCCTACGCTTGATGAGGTGATGTGATGAAACAAACAGCTAAATGGGAAAAAGAATTCGCCGACCGCTTTGAAGCCCGCTTCGACGAGCTGAAAGGGCTGTACTGCGAGGTATACAATAACGATCTGCAGGCGTTCTACTGGCTGACGGGCGCCATGCACGAATACTATCAAAAGCGCAACGCTTCACTGAAAAAGCTCGACCGTCAGCGTGAGTCGACCCCCTTCTGGTACAGCACCAACCGGCTTGTCGGTATGATGCTGTATGTCGACAACTTTGCCGATAACCTCAAGGGCGTCAAATCAAAGATCGACTATATCAAGGAGAGCGGCGTCAATTACCTGCACCTGATGCCCCTTCTGAAAAGCCCCAAGGACAGAAGCGACGGCGGCTACGCGGTAGCGGATTTCCAGCGCGTTCAGCCGGAGCTCGGCACGATGAAGGATCTCGAAGCCCTGACCGCCGAGTGTCACAAAAACGATATCAGCGTATGCCTTGACTTCGTTATGAACCACACCAGCGAAGACCACGCGTGGGCTAAAGCGGCGCGCAAGGGCGACGAAGAGATGAAGAAGCGCTATTTCTTCTTCGATAATTGGGATATTCCCTTCCAGTTCGAGCGCACCGTCCCGCAGGTGTTCCCGACCACCGCTCCCGGCAACTTCACTCAGCTCGAGAACGGCGAGATCGTCATGACCACCTTCTATCCCTACCAGTGGGATCTCAACTACGGCAACTGCGTCGTGTTCAACGACATGGTGTGCAATATGCTGTCGCTGTGCAACCGCGGTATCGACATCATTCGTCTTGACGCTGTACCGTACATCTGGAAGGAACTGGGTACCAACTGCCGCAATCTGCCGACCGTGCACAAGCTCGTCCGCATGATGCGCATCATCAGCGAGATCGTCTGTCCGTCGGTGCTCCTGCTCGGCGAAGTCGTCATGGAGCCCTCTAAGGTCGCGCCGTACTTTGGTACAAAGGAACAGCCCGAGTGCCACATGCTGTACAACGTTACCACCATGGCGAGCACATGGCATACCTTAGCGACCAAGGACGTCCGCCTGCTTAGATTACAGATGCTCCAGCTCAGCGAACTGCCCAAGGACTATGTGTTCCTCAACTACCTGAGATGTCACGACGACATCGGCTGGGGACTGGACTATGAATATCTCAGCGGCTTCGGCATGAGCGAGATACCGCACAAAAAGTTTTTGAACGATTATTTCACCGGCAAATTCGAGGGCAGCCCCTCGCGCGGTGAGCTCTATAATGATGACGAAAGCCTCGGCGACGCGCGTCTGTGCGGTACGACCGCCAGCCTGTGCGGTATCGAAACGGCGCTCTCGGAAAAGGATAAGAAAGCCCTGCAAAAGGCGCTCGACTGCGATATCATGCTCCATGCCTATATGCTGACCCAGAGCGGTATCCCCGTCATCTACAGCGGCGACGAGATCGCTCAGCTCAACGACTATGGCTACCATGATATCCCCGATAAAAAGGCTGACAGCCGCTATCTGCACCGCGGCAGGCTCGACTGGAAAGCGGCGGAGAAACGATCTAATCAAAAGACCGTCGAGGGCGCTGTCTATCAGGCACTCTTACAGCTCGAGGGTATTCGCCGCTCACACGAGGTCTTTACCGCTTCTGCCGATTTCTCTGTGATCAATACCGTCAACGACCATGTCTTAGGAATCAGGCGTGAGTATCAGGGCGAGAAGCTCTATGCCTTCTTCAATTTCAGCGAAGAGGAACAGCCCGCCTACTTTGACGGAATCCTGTCGGGCAAGGAGCTGGTCAGCGGAGAAGAGATCCGCGGACTGTCCGAGACCCTGAAGCCCTACGGCTTTATGTGGATACTATGCGATAATAAAAAATGACGAGGAACATTATGCGAAAACTCATTGATATCAATAATAATTGGGAGTTCACACCGTCATTTAGCAGTGAATTTATGAACGGCGGGGGAGAGGCGCAGACCGTCCGACTGCCTCATACCTGTGCCGAGACTCCCTACGACTATTTTGACGAAAGCATCTATCAGATGGTCTGCGGCTACCGCAAGCGCCTTGATCTGTCCGACCGTAACGGCAGGCGCGCGTTCGTCTGTTTCGGCGCGGCGGCGCATTACGCAAAGGTCTATCTCGACGGCGAACTGATCGGCGAGCATAAAAGCGGCTATACCGCCTTCGAGTTCGAGCTTGTCACCGACAATCCCGCACCGCTGCTCGCTGTGGAGCTCGACACAAGAGAAAGCCTGAACTTCCCGCCCTTCGGCAAGGTCATCGACTACATGACCTACGGCGGCTTATACCGTGAGGTGCGGATCGAATACCGTGAGGACAGCTACATTCAGGATATGTTCGCAAAGCCCTCTGTTCCCGACGCGATCCGCGTATCGTCAAAGGCAAACCCGAAGTTGGTCGCGGGACTATCCTTCGACGGCGTGATCGACTGCGATCTCGACCTCGTCGGCGAGGCGGATTCCGTGCGCCTGTCCGTCTGTCAACAGGACAGCGATACGGTGATCGCGGAAGCGACCGTCCCTATCGGAGAAGCGTATGCCGTCACCGTGCCGCGCGCCCACCTTTGGGATCCGCTCAGTCCCGCGCTCTATGAAGTCAAAACGGAACTGATCAAGGACGGCGCTGTGATCGACTCACTGAGCCGCAGGGTCGGCTTCCGCCGTGCGGAATTCAAGAAGGACGGCTTCTATCTCAACGGCAGAAAATTCAAGCTCCGCGGCTTGAACCGCCACCAGTGTTATCCCTTTGTCGGTTACGCCATGCCGCGTTCTATCCAGCGGCTTGACGCGGATATCCTCAAAAACGAGCTGGGCTGTAACGCCGTTCGCACCTCCCATTATCCGCAGTCCCACCACTTCATCGGTCGTTGTGACGAGCTGGGAATGCCCGTCTTTACCGAAGCGCCCGGCTGGCAGAATCTCGGCGACGACGAATGGAAGGACGTCGGCGTAGAAGCGGTCAAAGAGATGGTGCGCGAATACCGCAACCATCCCTCGATCATTCTCTGGGGCGTTCGTATCAACGAAAGCCAAGACGACCACGATTTTTATGTGAGAACCAATGAAGCCGCGCGCAGCCTCGATCCCACCCGCGCGACAGGCGGCGTGCGCTGTCATAAAAACAGCGAGCTGCTCGAGGACGTTTATACTTATAACGACTTTATCCACGACGGCGTACAGCCCGGCTGTGAGCCGAAGAAGGACGTCACCTCCGATATGGAGAAGGCGTATTTTATCTCCGAGTACGGCGGTCATATGTATTCCACCAAGGCTTACGACGATGAAGAGCACCGCCTCGAGCACATGCTCCGCCATGCGCGTACCCTCGACGCCGTCGCTTCCTACGACGATATCGCCGGCTCCTTCGCGTGGTGCATGTTCGACTACAACACCCACAAGGAGTTCGGCTCGGGCGACCGTATTTGCTACCACGGCGTGTGCGATATGTTCCGCAACAAAAAGCTCGCTGCTCAGCTCTATGCGATTCAGGACAGCAACGAGCCAATCTTAGAGATCAGCTCCTCTATGGACATCGGCGATCACCCCGCCACCAACCGCGGACGCGTCTATATCCTTACCAACGCCGACAGCGTTCGCTTCTATAAAAACGACCGCTTCATCCATGAATATACCCATGCGGATTCTGAATTCCCGCATTTAGCCTACCCGCCGATCGAGATCACCGACTATATCGGCGACCAGATCGCCGAGAACGAGGATTTCACCGAGAAGCAGGCGCAGTATGTCAAGGATATCCTCAACGAAAGCTCCCGCTTCGGTATGAACAATCTTTCTGTCGAAGCCAAAGGCAAGGCGGCGTATCTGATGATGCGCTACGGCATGGATCACGACGCGGCGTACCGCCTTTACGGCAAGTATATCGGCAACTGGGGTGACAAGAGCGTGATGTTCCGCTTTGAAGCCTACAAGGACGGCAAGCTCGTCAAAGAGCTGAAGGTCGCCCCGTTTGAGGAGCGCGTGCTCTCTGTCGAGGTCGATCACACCGAGCTTATCGAGGACAAGACCTACGACGTTGCGGCGGTGCGTATCCGCATGACCGACCAGAACGGCAACGGTATGCCGTACTTCTTCGGCGCTTTGAACGCGACCGTCAGCGGCGGGCTCGAGCTGATCGCCGAAAGCCCTGTGATCCTGCGCGCGGGCATGGGCGGTCTGTATGTCCGCACAACGGGCAAAGAGGGGAGAGGTACTCTTACCCTCAGTGCTCCCGGCTGCGAGAGCAAGACCGTTGATTTCACCATCGCGATCAAATAATACTGTTATGTAGTGACCGTTTGTCAATAGGCAAAAGTCACAAATGTAAAAAGGCAGAGGGCGCGTGACAGGAGCCGGTAACAGAAGAATCGGT
>CADBYC010000008.1 GCA_902798755.1 uncultured Ruminococcus sp.
TTCGCCCTGAAATTATCCGAGTAACAGCCCGCGTATTCCTTAGAATCAAAGGCGATCATAACGGGATGATAGCGCACAAAGTCCTTCACGTTCGACTTTCTGAGCAGCCGTGAGATCACGACCTCACACAGCCCCTCATAGCCCATATGATCAGCCTTGTACCACTTCCCGCCGACCAGCCATTTGAGCTGATTGCCCTTCGACGACGTCGCTTTGGTGTCGATCAGGGATTCGTTTGATAAATCAATGCGGTTGATCACAGCGCAATCCTCGCTTTCCTTGTGATGTTGAGGTACTGGTTATCCTCTGCCATTCTGCCCTTGGTTTTCTCGATGATCTGCAAGGGGTCGAAGTGATCGACGCCGATCCCCTTGAGAAGCGCCTTGCGGTGCGCTCTTGTACGCGGGAAACACCGCTCCTCGAGGAAGCTCTCGAAGTCCTCCCACGTCGGGTTCTCGTTGACGCCGAAAGCGCGCTTCATGACGTCGTCGGTGCGGTTGACGATGCGGATCCGCTTGTGCTCAAAATCCACATAGATCTCCGTGCATACCTTCTGTCGGAACATGAAGTCGATCCGCATGACGTAGGTATCATCCGGCGGTCGGTTAAGGTATTTCGAGATCGTCTGACGGCTGACGCCGAAACGCTCGGCGATCTCCTTTGTCGTTTTGCCGTCCTTCTGCAGTTGAATGATCGTCTCGATATCCTGCTCGGACAGCGCCTTTCTCCGGCCTCCCCGCAGTCGTCCCGCGATCTTCCTCAGTTCCGTTTCATCATCCGTTCCGAACAGCTCAATACACAGCTCGCGATAGTCTTTCATATTATCACCTTATAAGTGTAAATTAACATTCTTTACACTATTATAACCAGATACAAACCATTTGTCAACTAAAACCTAAACTGCGTATTATTGAGAATATGCGGAATTTTGAATTGCGTATTATTTGTGATCGTAATTATCCACTATCATTATTTCGAAATCAACAACAGAGAAAGGAGAGCTTTTGAAGGCTCTCCTTTTTGTTCTTCATAGCGTGTAAACGTGTGACAGATAGGCTATTCTGTCACAATCAAAGTGCTTTGACCCGCTTCCAACGAGGGGTGATTTTGTCCGTTAAACCGCCAATAAGTATTCGTATGTAATCCGCTCAATTTGCCCTTTGTTATGCCAATTTGCTCGGGTGAATTCTATGTGCCGTACAGGGCACATGACGTTTGATATGGAAGAATCTGACGAGGAAGGAAGATGCTGGTCATGCTTTGTCAAAAAATGTTGGGGTTTCGGTTGCTTCATCAATCAGCTTTCCGGCAAGCGAAGCATTATCCTGTTATTGCAAATATTGGTAATGGTTTTGATGAATCGGTATTCTTTTTCGTTAATGACAGCTTTTTCGTTCATAGGTAATCCTTACTTAGATGACTTTTGACGGTTCTGTTCAATAATCGTATCAATGTTGTCAATGATAAAATGCTGGGCATTGAGGTTATAGAATACGCCCTCGTATGGTGTGCCGTACTGATTGGTACGCTCCTCGGTGATGATGCCGATGTTCATGCCCTGAGCGGTCGGTCGTTTCCTTGTTTTATTATTTACAATATTATCCGACAACAAACCGATCTCGGTCAGCCAGTCGGTAATGACGCCGCGCTTCAGCTCTTTTACATACAGCGGATTCACCAGATCATTCAAACGCTTTGTCAGCTCGGAAACAGAGATCGGTTGCTCCGAAAAAGCAAATTGCTTTAGCTGTTCCGGCGTGACAGTATAATCAGCTCTGTCCGGCATTTCCACCTTGAACTTCCCTTTGTTGTCTACGATCTGTTTCAGTATTCCTGACACATAGAACAGACATCTGGAGATTCGTACATTGTTGACAACGTCATTCTCATTCACTTCTGTATCCGTCAGCGGATTCACACCTTTAGCGAGCTTTTCTAAGTACATCTGCGCTCTGGCGATGGTTTCGATTTCAGTCATTTGATTACACCCCTCTTAATCCTTTAAGCATCCGATCGGGACAATATACACCCCATCCTCTCGTTTGTACGCATAGGGCGATGTACCCGTCAGCACCATCAGAAATGACGGCGCTTTCATTTTTTCGGTATCGATTTTATCTGCTACCGCTTTGAGCGTTTGCACACCTTCTTCTATCAACTTGTCACCACCGAGCTTTATCTCTACCAAACCGTAGCTGCCGTTTCGAAGGTGAATGACCGCATCACATTCCAATCCCTCTTTTGTGCGGAAGTGATATACGCTTCCGCCCTGCACCTCAGCATAAACGCGAAGATCGCGGATGCATAAGGTTTCAAAGAACAAGCCACAGGTAGACAGATCGTTGATCAGATCGCCGGGACCCACTCCCAACGCCGCTGTCGCAATCGAAGGGTCAACGAAGTATCGGGTATCTGAGGTGCGAATGGCTGTTTTTGAACGGAGATTCGGGCTCCATGCGGGACAATCCTCAATAACAAATATCTTTTTCAGCGCATTGGTGTAGGATACAACCGTATCCTTGCTCATTTCCTTATCGTCACTAACGTTAATATCCTCGCAAATTGTTGTATTTGGAGCTTGCGTTCCTTGGTGTCTTGCTAGAGAACGCAATAGCAGACGGGCGCGGTTCTCATTTCTGCTGACGCCGTCTACACGGCTGATGTCCGATTTCACTACCGCGTCCAAATAATCAAAGGACTGCGACAACGCGTCCTCGCCATCCAGAAAAGTCGCCTGCGGCCATCCGCCCCTGCAAATCAAGAACGCGATATCTTCTAAAGTGATCTTGCTCTCAGCAAAGAGTTCCTTTTCCGCATCGGAAAACAATGCGCTGAGGCTCACCTCACCGGTTGATTCTTCGGACTCATATAGACTCATGGGGCGCATTTTGATCCAAGCAAAACGACCGGTTCCGGTATGATGGACCTGATCCATATCCGCAGGGACAGCAGATCCTGTCAGCAGAAAATGTCCGAATCCGTCGCGGTGATCAGCTTCAAATCGAACCGCATCCCATAACTTAGGCGCCATCTGCCATTCATCAATTAACCGAGGAGTACCTCCATGGAGCAGTGACCTCGGACTGATGTCTGCGAGCTGCAGGTTTTGCTTCACTCTATCGGGATCGCTCATGTATAAAACGCTGGCTGCATGCTGTTCGCAAGTGGTTGTTTTTCCGCACCATTTTGCGCCTTCTACGAGGATGGCACCCTTACTTTTCAGCCTATTCTCAATCGCCGTATCTATCACACGTCTTTTGTAATTCTTCATACAACTGTCCTCCCGTCATCTTTATCCTTATTGTACACGAAAGCCATGTCGATTTCAAGAAAAACCTGCGATTTGGCAAAATATTTTTCTGCGATTTGGCTAAGAACTCCCGTTTGAGTTGGCATAATACTTTTCTACGATATGGCATTTGATTCTCGCGAGCATCCACCATAACAACGAGTGTATGCCCATGTCACTTGCGAGGTGCTTTCTTAGTTGTAATCTTGTGAAAAATGATTCTTTTCAAGCCATTATACTCGATATTCGATATTCAGCAATGAATCGTATAAAACGAGAGCATTGCTATAAAGTGAAAGATCAATTAATACTAATTTCAAATAAAACCCTTTAACATCTGTTGCGGAGAATTCCGTATAACTTTGTTGTCGAACTTGACAGGCGCCACTGCTGGCGCCTGTCACTTCCGGGGTCCCTACAACGCCTCGCGTTGTGGGGATAGGAGGAGTCGCGGCACGAGGTCAAGGCATACCAACCGGAGTAGCCTTCAGATGAGGAGTTGTCCAAATCTGTGATTTGGTTTACAACTCCCATGCAACAGCGCTCCAAGAGCGTAGCGATTGGCTAAGCGCCACTGTGTACAGCGAACGACGACGACAACAAAGCTATACGAAATATAGCGCAATAGATGATAAAGGTTTTTATTAAGGATTAGTATCAGAAGTATTCATCGGGCAATATAAGACCGTCAAGCTACGAACCCTATGTGCACATGATTCTCAAGCTGTGAATCTGTCTGCTCAGGGATCTTGAGATCGCAAGGATAAAGTGTGTAATCCTTTTCGGCAGAGCTGTCCTCGCTCCCGTAGACGCGCGAAGCGTAGTTGAGGATTGCGTTCTCCGCAAGGTTGCGGCAGAAGCGCCCGTTGCCGTTCTCGGGATGACCCGCCGCTATTTGACAGACCGCCGTCAGCGTTTTCTTTGCCTCGGCGCTTACAGTAAAGCCCCTCTTCTTCGCTTCAAGCTCCGTGATGCTCACCATCTCCTCGGCTGAGTAATCGGCAAAGCCGATCGTGAACGGCACGCGCGATCTCAGCCCCGGATTCCTCAGGAAGAACTCCTTCATCTCATCGGGATAACCCGCGAAAATCACGACGGTGTCCTGTCGGTTATTTTCCATTTCCTGAACCATGGTGTTGATCGCCTCGTCGCCGAAATCTCCCTTTCGGCTCTCTATAAGCGAATACGCCTCGTCGATGAACAGCAGCTTTCCCTTAGCCCGATAAAAGACGTTCTTGACCTTGTCGGCGGTCTGCCCCACGTATTTGGCGATCAGATCGGCGCGTCCCACTTCTACGATCTCGCCCGACTTGAGCAATCCGATCTCATGAAGGATACCGGCAATGATCCTGGCGACCGTCGTCTTTGCCGTACCGGGATTACCGATAAACGCCATATTCAGGACGATAGGCTCCGTCCTTTGATCTCTCGATTCCATATCCTGCTTCATTCTTGCGAAAGCCGTGATCTTCCTGACCTGATCCTTGACGTTCTCAAGACCGATCAGACTGTCGAGCATTTCGGTATAACAAGGAGCCGGTTCTTCGGGCACGTCGGGCTTCGTCTTGATCCTTGCTAACTTCTCCTTGATCTCTTCATAGCCTTTTCTCCCGAGGTTGCGCACACGCATGAGCTCTTCGTCTGTCTTTTCCAGAAGCTCCGCTACCGTGTGGATCCCTGCCCGTCGCAAGCAGTTATAGGCTCGGACGCTGAGATCCATATCTTTTATATAGATCGGCTCAAAGTCCTCGTCAAGCTCCGTGTCATCCTCCTCAAAGCACAGACTATCGTCCGATTCCAAATCAATTTCTGACAGTTCATCAAATACATCCGTCTCAAGTGGACGGTTATTCATCATATAAGTCAATATCCCTGTCATAAAACCCAGGATACTCTCTGAGGGAAGGAAGTTTACTTCATCAAACAACGGATCGGTATCGCTTACCTCTCTCACCCGCGTATCAGGAACGGCGAATGAGAGCATCGTCTGCAACCTCAGGCTCATGGCTTCGGGAAGAGAAACGATGATCAACCCCAAGCCTTGACCGTTCACGATCAGGCGTAGGTCGGAGGCGGTCTGCCGCAAGATGGCTGTCGCCTCGAGGATGGTTTCTATGCTCCCGCTGCTTGCGCCGTCCTCACTGCAGCTTTGACTCTCACTATCGGAAAGTATCAGCGCGTAGGTTTTCTTTGCCGCTGTGCGGACGTTTTCCTGCGCAACAGGTGAACAGGCCGTCGCACAATCACGGAATATCCAGTCATAATCCGCCGTTGTCACAGCTCTGTCGGTCGCCGCGTACGCGAACGCGCGCAGCTTCCCTGCCCCGTCGGCTTCGAGCTGAAAGCAGAGATACTCACTCACCGACAGCATTTTTGCCGCTGACATAAAACGCTCGCTCGCTTTCCGCGGAACAGGATACGTTTCGTCGGTATACAGATCCGCGTTGGGCGAGACGGATAATTCTACACGATCGGACAGTCTGCCAAACGCGGAAATAATAATGTTAGTTTTCATTGATTGTGCCTTCTTTCATAAAATTGATGATTTCTCGCAATCTGCACCGCACGATTCCTTGGCGCGCTCCCCGCGTCTGCGGATCGCGGCGCGCTTCCCCGGTCGGCCGTTCGGTGTATTTGCGGATTCAATTGTCAAGGTGCGTTTTCGGCACAACAAAAGAGCCGATGTTTTGGATCAAAAAGGGTACACTACTCCTACGGTGTCCCTTTCCATTCTTCCAAACATCAGCTTTGAAACTAACATTTTTCAATTGTGAATGTATACTATCACATCAAAAAGCGTTTGTCAATAGTTTTTTCAACAAACAATGAGTTAGACGGTTCCCGCGCTATAAGCGTCTTTATCGGGCTTGCTTCAAACCTTGAGCAGGCTTGCGGCGAGCTGATACTTCTTCACCCGCTCCAGCGCCTTTTGATCCACCTCGTCCAGACGGCTCAGGTCGCTGTTGTGCTCAAGATCCGCGAGCTTGACCTTTGTCGCGATCGGATTCGTCCTGATCTTTTTGATATAATCCATATAAGGCACGCTCTTATCATGCGTCAGCAGCGCAAGCGCGTCGATCACTTCATCGGGAAAGCCCTCTGCCCTCAGATCACTCAGCGTCATGTCTGAGTCCTCGGCAACGTCATGCAGCAAGGCGACGCAGGTCGAGTATTCGTCGTCCATCTGCTCTGCTACATGGAACGGATGGTAAACGTAAGGCATACCGCTTTTGTCGACCTGTGTGTGATGAGCGTTGAATGATATCCGCAACGCCTTTTTCGTCAGTGCTGTATAGATCATATTATCCTCCTTATTATTCTAAATTTGTATACACAACGATCCGATCTTCCCCGTCAAGAGCGACGTCTATTCCGGACAGATCGCCGCTGAACACGACCGTCTCGCCGCTCGCTTTGATATAGCCGAGCACCATCGCGGGAGATCGCTTCCCGGAAGCACTGTCTGACGAAACAGACGCTTCAAAGACCGCGCGCACGAGATCATACGCCGTACACGCAGGGGGTATCTCCCTGAAGAAGGACTTGACCTTTTTGAGCTGCGGCTTCCCGCAGGGACCGCTCTCCGATGAATAACTCAGCAAGCCCTTATAAAAATCGTAGATCGAATCCTTCTCCCCTATCTGTGTGATGATATTCCCCGTGAAGCGGTTGCTGATCACCGCTTCGGTCATAGGATAGCCCTTGACGATATCGTAATGATCGGGGTCTGTGATCTCGACGATCGTTTTTATCTTCTTATGAGCATAGTCGGGATTCTTCCGAATCGTTTTCTTGATAAAGTCCTGAATATAAACCAAGCACATCAAGGCAGAAGAATCGGCGTTATCTTCAAGCTCCGTGTCGTCGGAGAGGATCAGTATATTGGTTTCCTCCGATGTGTCGAGGAGCAGACGGCGCAGCGTCTCATAGGTTTTCTCGATATGATAGATATCCAAATCCAGCGCTTCTTCCACAAAGGGATAGCGCTGATAATGCTCCATTCTACTCAGGCTCTCGGCTTCATCGATCACAGTGACCTTCAGCGCGCCGTTCTGCCGATCGCGAGGCTGAGAAGCGATATAGGCTTCGTAGCAGCTCATGATCTCTTCCGCCTTGCTGTTGTGCCCGACCATGATCACGCGCTTGCGTTCGCTCGGCGTTTCATTCAGCTCGACATGTAAGCCCGCGCTGACGCTCTCCTGCTTTCTGCCGATATCGCTCTGAGTCTCCGCCGAGAAGCAGAAGCAGCCCTCGCCGTTACGGTCGATCAGTGTTAGCGGTACGGCGTGCTTGTGCGAAGTGAGGTAATCACGCATATAGCCGATCTCGTCCCCTGTCCGCACAGACTCGGTATAGAACGCCGCGCCTTTGTTGGAGAACAGATCGTCATATACAGCCGTCAGCTCGGGCGTCAAGGACAACTGCGCCAAAAGCTGACCGAGGAATTTTTCAACGTGGAACATCACGATATTGCACTTGTCGCCGAGCTCCTTGCCGCTGATGATCTTCTGCACAATATCGTCAGTCCACGGATCGGTGATCTCCATGATGATATTCTGATGGCGTCCGCCGCCTGCCGACACAATATCCGCCGTCTGCATCAGCGCCTTGATAGCCTGCGGATTGCCCTCATCCGTCTGTCTGCCGTCAGCCATATCCGACGGATCGTTGCTGAGGATAATGACCGCTTTCGCCAAGTCGATACTGATATCCCTGAGCTGTTTTTGAGAGAAGATGTTCCCCTCGATCACGATGAAAGAGACGTTGCTGCCGAGCTTATGGTTCTTGAGATACCGCCTGCGCGCAAAGAAGCTCATTTTCTCCGCTTTTTTGATGATGGGCGCGTTCTCCTTTTCGATCGTCTGATGGAGTCGTTCTTCGATCTCCTTTCTGATATCGTCGCCGCCCGACTTCACCAGCGCCACGACCGTTTCCTTGTGATCGCTGTACAAAAGGTCGTTGACGATCTCGGGCGCTCTCGCGTTCCAGTTGAGAATGACGGTGTGATCGGAGAGATACAGCCGCGTGTTGCCCGCGTGCGCGCTTTCGATAAAACCGTTGAGGATATTGGTGAAATAACCGATGACCGCTCCCGTAAAGGTGATCATACCGATGATGATGACCGCAAGGCACGTCACGGTCAGCGCGACGCCCGTGGCGCCGATATCCTGTATGACAGACTCGATACACCCCGCGTCAAGGATCATCGTCACCGTATAATAAGCGGCGTGGAAGAAGTTCATCGACTCCGTCCCGCGCAGAGAAAGCGAGCTGATCACCGCGGCGGAAACCGTGATAAAAAGCACGTTGAACAGAATGATCAGGACCAGCACCACGCGCTTGGGGTGCTTTGCGATCTGAATACTCAGCCAACCTCTGAATTTTCTCATACAAACCTCCTCGATTATCCGTAGGATCGGAATGTCGTTTCACAAATCATTGTACACACTAATGTCGAAAAATGCAAGCACTCGGCGGTTTTTCTAACTGATCGCTCTTGCAGTCGTTTTGATACCGCTTGTTATTTCATATCCCAACCCCTATTGTGTAACGGGTTCGCGTGGATTTTATCAATGGACAGGCGAAGATATGTTTGTCAAAACCATAGATCGGATCATGACAGTCACCTTATGCGCTTGATAAAACACAGACCGGGCAGCCCTATCGGGATACCCGGTCCTGTTTTCACGGCTGTCTGCACACGACAGCCCTCTATAATGATTTTCGCAGATAGTTTACGCTATCGTTCATCAGGCGTCGGTCTGCTTCAGATCCTCGTCGTACTCTTCCCGATCGTCCCGATCCACATCATCAGGTTTTTCTTCACACCTTTCGTCATAATCGGCTTCATAATCCCCGATACTATCCGCTTCGTATTCGTTCCAATCCTCATCGTATTCGTCTTCATACTCGTCCCATTCGTCCTCGTCGAGCTGATCGAGCGCTTCTTCGGTATCTTCGTCAAAATCCGCGAATTCGTCGAAATCAGCAAAAGGATCGTCCTGACCGAACAGCCTGTCCCATTCGTCCTCAGAGTCATCGCAGGCTTCCTCTGTCACACAGAGCTCGGCTTCCTCCAGCTCGTTGAGCATACGCCAGCGCTCCGCGTCGTCAGGCTCCTGTGAGGGCGTCATGGGTACCGCATGATGCGCCCCTGCCATGATGTCGTTCTGCGCCCGCTGTAGATCTTTCATCAGCAGTTCCATGATCCTGTGCGCTTCAGGCGACCGATTACGGCTGACAGCGTCATACAGCCTGGACAGCGACGACATACGCGTATTAGGCTTGGCGCCGTCAAGCCTCGCGCACTCCTGATCGTACAACTCAAACAAGGTATCCCCGTCGGCACACAGGCACAAAAGGCGTATCACATCAAATCCTTTCCCCTCGTTCGCTTTCAGGAATCGGATCCAATCTTCTTCCCTGATCAGCTCTATGAGCGTCCGCAAGAGCTTATGGGCAGTCCCCGGGATCCTATCCTTTCTATAGGGTGTGAGCCTTTCGAGGACTCTTGCTTTCATGAATTCGGCAAAGATCACGCGGATATAAGAGCTCGGCACCCGACTGCCGTCTTCGGCAAAGCGCAGATCATTCTCGCCGATGAACTCTCCGCGGAACACGCCGCCGAATTCTAATATCTTCTCCGCTTCATAGGGTGATAAAGAGTACACATACATTCCTGTCATACCGTCGTCGTTGCCGTAAAGCTCAGGATACAGGCAGTAGCGCTCCAAGAGCCGCGCCGCCTCAGCCGCGCCGCGGTCAAGCGCTTCTTGATGAAGGGCTTTGACTGTGTCCGTGATACCTTCATCGATACCTTCATCGAGGTGCTTCAAGCTCGGATAAAACAGACAGATATACTCCGCAAGGTGCGCAAGGTGACTGATGTTCTCGCGCGGGAGCTCCATCATCCTCCTCAAAGGGTCATGAAGAAAGAATTCGAGCCGCTTCATCACGAGATACCGCACCTCGGGATCCTCGCTGTACAGCGCCATCGCCTCATAGTCACGATTGTTCACGGCGTCCTTCCAGACGGTATCGCACAGCAGAAGCGCCATCTGCCAATCATAACGCGTCTGCAATCTGAGATAGCCCGCGGGCAGGTTCATCTTTTGCGGCAGACGCTCGATGCTGTCCTCCGTGATACAGCCGTCATATCCTTCGCTTTCATAATAATCTCCGTCGATGAACGCTTCGCGCGAGATATTGCGTACGCTGTCGGGCAGGGTGACGCTTGTCGGCACTTTACGCGCGCTGAAGGCAAAGGCGCCGATCGTCTGCACCCCGTCGGGAACGACGACAGAGCGGCCGTAAGCAGCGCGCGGCGACACAGGACCGAAGTAGGTAGCGGGCGGGCAGATCGGCGTATCCGCAAAGGCGTGCTTTGCGATAGAGCAGACGCCGCTGCTCCACGGAAAACGTCGGAGCTTCTTACAGCCCGAGAAGGCGTCCGCTTCAATCGCGATCAGTCCCTCTCCGCCGCAGACCGCTTCAAGGTTCTCGCAGCCCGCAAAGGCGTCTTCACCGATACACTGTACCGACGGCGGCAGAAAGATCTCTTTGAGAGAGGTACAGCGGCGAAAGGTTTCTCTGCCGATCGCCGTGATACCGTCAGGCAAACGCACCGACTCAAGCGACGTACAACACGCAAAGGCTTCACCGCCGATCCATTCGATACTGTCGGGCAGAATAATATCCGTAAGGCTTTCGCAGTGAGAGAAAGCCATATAGCCGATGAAAGTGACGCTGTTCGGGATCGTGACCTGTCTGAGCTGACCAAAGCCCGAGAATACATACCCGTCGATATGGTCGAGCTGATCGGAAATGATGATATGAGTGGCGTCTGAATAATGATAAACATTTTGGTAATCTTCTTCGTTATACAGGGTCAGGATCTTTTTTCCGTCCTGCTTCTTATACTCCGCCTTTCTGTCGGGCGAGCAAAGGATTTTTTCAAACGACCCCTCATGAATCGGAATCAATGGCATAATCATATTCTCCTTTGAATTATAAAATGATGGTCGTCAGAAAAGCGCTTTTGTTGACTGCCTATATTCTCTCAAAAATTCCCGTTTAATTCAATAGAGTTTGGAGAAAACTTAGGGGTGTTTGCGATTTTCGTGCAAATCCCGGAATCGCATGGGGTGTTCCCGATTTCGCTTTGAGCAATGGGTAGAGGGAAAAGGCGTGCTTGTCAAAACGCAGGGGGTGTTTGACACTTTCATTTGTGCAATAGGTCAAAGGGCGTTTTTTCACTTTCTCATTCAAGATGGCTTCGGCCTGAATTCACAGCCCCCTTGGACCCAAGTACACAAATGCGAATGTTCAGTAGAAAACAGACAAAACAAGCAGGGGCTATCAGCGCGATAGTCCCTGCTGCTTTTCCGCAGGGTATTTGTTCCTTTATATTCGATTGAGATTGCCGCAAAGCTAAAGCGCCGCGCTGTGACTCTATCATACAAACAACTAATCCTACGGTTTTTTACCGATGGGGGTAGATATCGGCGTTTTTTTGTGCTATGATAAAACGGTACAAAAAAAGAGGCACGGCTTTTTCCGTGTAAGAGGATGATGAAATGAGTAAAAAATATGTCATGGGCAACGGCGCGATCGCGCTGGGCGCCTTGTCCGCAGGAGTGAATTCCGTCTCCGGATATCCCGGCACGCCTTCGTCCGAGATCATCGAGACGATCGCGAAATACCCCCACGAGGGCACGTATATCGAATGGTCGGTCAACGAAAAGGCGGCAATGGAGGTTGCCGCCGCCGCGGCATACAGCGGCGCGCGAGCGATGGTGACGATGAAGCAGGTCGGACTCAATGTCGCTTCCGATCCGCTGATGAGCCTCGCCTACGTCGGCGTCAAGGGCGGTATGGTCGTGGTATCGGCTGACGATCCCGGTCCCATCTCGTCCCAGACCGAGCAGGACACCCGCCGCTTTGCCGAGTTCGCGCGAATCCCCGTGTTCGATCCCTGTTCTCCCGAGGAGGCGTTCGACATGGTGCAGGAGGCGTTTCTCTGCTCCGAGACCTACAAAACGCCGGTGATCCTGCGCCCCACCACCCGCGTCGACCACGCCTACGCGTCCATCGACGCGCCCGATTCCTTCACGGCAAAGGAGTATGAGGGCTTTGTCAAGGATTCTAAGAAGTGGGTCATATTCCCGCGCTTATCCTATCAAAATCACGCGATGATCGAAAAGCGCAACGTCGAGATCGGCGAGGCGTTCTCCGAGAGCCGCTTCAATTCTGTCTCGGGCAGCTCTGCTAAGGCGGTCGTCGCGACCGGCGTGAGCTACGCCTACGCAAAAGAATTTCTCAAAGACTATCCCGACGTGCGCCTGATCAAGGTCGGCACGCCCTACCCTACTCCCGAACGCTTTTTGATGGGAGCGCTCGAAGGCGTGACCGAAGTGCTCTGCTTTGAAGAGCTCAGTCCGTATATCGAAGAGACCCTGCTCAAGCTCGTCGGCAAGCACCATCTCAGCATAAACGTCCGCGGCAAATTAAGCGGCGACGTGCCCCACAGCGGCGAGAACGACGCCGACAGCGCCAAGCATATCATCAGCCGTTTTCTGGGGCTTGATACGCCCGGGGACAGCGTTGATCTTACCAACGCACCCCAGCCGCCCATGCGCCCGCCTGTCTTATGCGCGGGCTGTCCGCATCGCGCTTCATTCTACGCGGTCAAGCGCGCCATGAAGGGCAAAAAGGCATATTTCTGCGGCGATATCGGCTGTTACACTCTCGGCAACGCCATGCCGCTCGACATGGTAGACACCTGCCTGTGTATGGGCGCGGGTATTACGATGGCGCAGGGCTTCAACCATATGGACTCCGACGCGGTCGCGTTCGCCTTTACCGGCGACTCCACCTTCTTTGCATCGGGCATCACGGGCGTGGTCAACGCCGTCTATAACGCCGCCGATATGATCGTATGCGTGCTGGATAACTCCACCACCGCGATGACGGGACACCAGCCCCACCCCGGCACCGGCAGAAACATGATGGCGACCCCCGTGGACAAGATCAGCATCGAAAAGATCCTGCTCGCCGTCGGCGTGACAAAGGTCGTCACGGTCGATCCTCTCGACCTCGACGCGTCCGTTGCGGCGGTCAGGGAATGCGCCGCGCTCAAGGGCGTCAAGGCGATCATCTTCAAATCCCCCTGCGTCGCCGTCACCAAGCCCGATAAAAAGCTGTGCGTGGACGGTGAGAAGTGCATCGGCTGTCTGCGCTGTATCAAGGAGATCGGCTGTCCCGCGCTGTCCGTCAGCGACGGCAAAGCCGTGATCGACGAAAATCTGTGTACGGGCTGCGGCTTATGCGCTAAGCTCTGTCCCGTCGAAGCGATCGGAGGTGGCTCACATGAATAAGGATATCATGATCTGCGGCGTCGGCGGTCAAGGCACCGTCCTCGCCTCGCGCATCATCGCGGCGTCCGCGATGGAGGAGGGCTGCACCGCCCATTCCGCCGAGACCATCGGCATGGCGCAGCGCGGCGGTCCCGTCACCAGCCACGTCAGGATCGGAGAGAACGCTCACTCTCCGCTGATCCCCGTCGGCGGCGCCGATCTGTTGATCGCGTTTGAGCCGAGCGAGGCGGTCAGGAATCTGAAATATCTCAAAAAAGACGGCTTTGTCATCGTCAACCGTATCCCCGTCAAGCCCACCACTTTGGGCGGTGCGGAATATGACGGAAAAGCCGAGATCGAATTTATCAGGTCGACATGCCGATGCCTTGTCGTCGATTCCGACGAGCTCTGCGCTCCGTTCGGCTCGTCCAAATTCTTCAACGTGGCGGTGCTGGGCGCGGCGCTGGGCTCGGGTGAGCTGGGACTTCGCGAGGAGACCGTCCGCCATACGATCGTCAAGATCGTCCCCGAGCGTTTTACCGAGAAGAACCTTGCCGCCCTCACGGCAGGTATGAACGCCGTATCGTAATCAAACACAACACCTTAATCATCAACCGTGTACGCATACAGGAGGAAAATCATGCAAATCACAGAAAAACAACTCGCATTGGTCAACGATCGTCTGCAGGCGATCCTCAGCTCCGACAACTATTTTGCAAAGCTCTACAAGGAGCAGGGCATCACCGCGGTCAAGACCGTCGAGGATTTCAAAAAGCTCCCCTTCGTAGATAAGGCGGAGCTCCGCAACGCCTATCCCTTGGGTATCCAAGCGGCGCCGGACGATGAGATCGTCCGTATTCATTCGTCCTCGGGCACGACCGGCAAGCCGGTCATCATTCCGTACACCGCAAAGGACGTCGACGACTGGTCCACCATGTTCGCGCGCTGCTACGAGACCGCGGGCATCACCAAAAAGGACCGCATTCAGATCACGCCCGGCTACGGTCTGTGGACGGCGGGCATCGGCTTTCAGGCGGGCTGTGAAAAGCTCGGCGCAATGGCGATCCCGATGGGTCCCGGCAACACCGAAAAACAGCTTCAAATGATGCAGGATCTGAAATCCACCGTCATATGCGCGACCTCGAGCTATGCGCTCCTGCTCGCTGAGGAGATCAACAAGCGCGGCATCAAAAAGGATATCTGCCTCAAAAAAGGCGTTATCGGCTCCGAGAGATGGAGCGATAAAAAGCGCGAGTATATCGCGAACGAGCTCGGCATCGAGCTGTATGATATCTACGGCTTGACCGAGATCCTACGGTCCCGGTATCGGCATCAACTGCGCCGACCAGACCGGTATGCACTACTGGGACGACTTCCTCTACATCGAGATCATCGATCCCGAGACCGGCGAGAACGTCGAGGACGGCGTCGAGGGCGAGATCGTTATCACCACCCTTGTCAAGGAAGGCGCGCCGCTGCTGCGCTTCCGCACCCATGACCTCTCGCGGATCATTCCCGGCGCGTGCCCCTGCGGCAGAGCCTATCCGCGGCTGGACGTCATCAAGGGCAGATCGGACGATATGTTCAAGGTGCACGGCGTGAATATGTTCCCCAGCCAGGTCGAGGAGCTGCTCGGCACGGTCGACGGCGTATCGAGCGAATACAAGATCGACATCGCCCACGACGAGGAAAAGAACCGCGATATCATCATGCTCACCGTCGAGGCGGAGGGTCGCGTCAGCTTTGACAAAACCGCCGAGACCATCAAGTACCTCTTCAAGTCGAAGCTGTCCGTCACGCCTAAGGTCGTGGTGGTCTCCGTCGGCACCCTTCCGCGTTCGGAAAAGAAAACCAAGCGTGTGTTCGACCACCGTGAGGATTGATCCTGTTTGTTTGCAATGCCTTGTAGCTGTAGGGCTGACCGCCACGCCCGACGGATACAAGGTATTCGTTTTTTGCGGACTGTGAAAAACGCCGCCGCGATCCGTCGATCATTCTTCCCGCGTCCTCTCCCCTGCCGTATCATCTCCAATAAACTTCCCCGGTGCAAGCACTAAAGTTTCCACCGGACGCTTTACCCTTTTTAATCGGTTGAGATTGCCACATCGTCGTCGCGCGCCGTATTCGGTAGGCATATCCGGTTGGTATGCCTTGACCTCATGTGGCGACTCCTCCTCTCCCCAACACGCAGGGGCGTGTCGGGGACCCCTTTTGAGGGGCTTCGCAATGACTATTGAATAAGCCGAACAAACGAAAGACGTCGCAGAACGGGGCTGTTTGCTCCGCCGCGGCGTCTTTTTATTGTCGCCTGACAGCATGATCAGGCTATATATTTTTCTTAAAAGGAATTTTATGGTGAGCTTTCAGAACAGCAAATCAAAAGGCTTGGTTTGCTCTCCGTACTCGGCGATCAGTAACCTAAGGTCACGATATCCCAGCCGCCGTCGTCGGTTCCGGCAAGCCAACACCCGATTCAGATTTCTCCTATCCGCTTCAATGACCGGTTCCTTCATTACGATTCCTCCGTTTCGGTGTTCGCTTGAGGACCGTAATACTTCAATCCAAGCATCGTCAGGTCGTCAAACTGCGGCGCTTCCTTGACAAAAGCGTCGACAGCAACGCGCACACCCGCCAGCACGTCCTTCTGCGCAGCGTCCTTCGGAAGCGAGTTGAGGGCTTCAAGGGTGCGCTCCGTTCCGAAAAGCACGTTGTTCGCGTCCGTCGCCTCGGCGACGCCGTCGGTGTAGACAAAAATACTGTCGCCCTTTTTCAGACGGAGCTCGGTGTTATGATACTTGGATATATCGAGCGCGCCGATCGCCAGCCCGTGCCTGTCCTTCAATATCTCATATTTGCCGTTCACATTGATCATCGGATATTCGTGACCGGCGCTGGCGGTGGTGAGCTTACCGGTGCTGATCTCGAGGATACCCAGCCATACGGTCACGAACATGTGCGCGTCGTTGCTCTTACAGACCAGCTTATTGACTCTTTCGAGTATCTCTGCCGGGGAGCCGCCCATAAGAGCATGGTCGTTGATTAAAATCTTCGAGGACATCATGAACAGCGCCGCGGGAATACCCTTGCCCGATACGTCCGCGATGACCAGTGCAAGATGATCTTCGTCGATCATAAAGAAATCATAGAAATCTCCGCCGATCTCCTTAGCCGGATCCATGGAAGCATATATCTCAAACTCCGGGCGATCCGGAAAGTTTGTGGGCAGGCTGCCGGTCTGGATCTCTGTACCGACGCGCAGGTCAGCCTCGGTAGCTTCTACTTTCGCGCGGGTCTCCAAGAGCGTGTGCGTACTGACGTTGGTAGTCAGATACACCATCGCGATCGAAACAGCCAGGTTCAGGGCGAGATATTTGCTGTTGATATCTAACAGGATAATTTCCATGCTGTAGATCGCGGGGATCAAAACACCGAACACGATCATGTTATAGGCGATATGCATCGTTGTGCGATCGCCGCGGCGGCCTTTGATCGCGTAGTGCACGGCGCTGATCACCGCTGCCAGAACGTAGATGATCATCAGCGGAGTGAACAGTGCGTCAAAGAGGATTTCCTCGTGCAGCACGCCTGTTTCGTCGACTCTTACAAACCAATGGGTCCACGGCGTAGTGAAACATAATAAGGAAAATACCCCCGATGGAACGATATAAAGCAAGATCGTCGCCCATTTGCTTTTCGGCAGGCTGTCAAACCTGCTCAGTATGTAACGGTTCAATAATGCGGTAAATACGACAAACAGCGACATATAGCCGCAGGCGCCGATATAGGTAAGCGCCGTCAGCTTGGGATTTCCGTCGCATAACGTCCAGAGGATCTCAAAGCAGCCCAAAACCACCGCGGTAAGCAGCATGACAGAGATACGATCCCTGAGCTTTTGCTTGTATAACACAATATTGTTAGTGAGAAGAATGCCGAGCAGGATTACCGCTACAAAATTTCCAGATACAATCCGTTTATGATCTCTTGAGCTGTCATATCTATCACCTTTATTTACACTCCGCCTATTCGCTCTTATTCGATATGGAATAAATTGTTGAAGCCTGTCAGCTCAAAGACCTCCTGAACAGACTGTGAGAGATTGCGAATGACCAACTCCCCCTTGCCGTCCATCGCCTGCGCCGTGCCGAGCAGAACGCGAAGTCCCGCACTGGAAATGTAGTCGAGCTTAGAAAAATCCAAGATCAGCTTCTCGGCGTCGCCGACGACCTCATTAACCTTGCTCTCGAACTCGGGAGAGGTGTTGGTGTCCAGTCTGCCTTCCAACTCGAATGTATATTCCGCTCCGTCCTTTGACGACGATACATTCAATTGACTGCCGATCACGTCCGATGCGGCGTCCTTCTTTTTTTTGCTAAAAATTCCCATTGTTTTCCTCCTGGTGAATAATTGATTGATGTAACTGATAGCGCGAGCCTCACGCCCCTTAGAAAAGGGAGCTTTTTTACGCGGCTTCTTCTTCCTTTATTTCAGCTTTGGGAGCATTACGAGCACGCTTCCCGCCGCTTCGAGCGCAAGTCGGGTCTATATCCTCAAGCATAGAGTTATTGCCGTTTTAGGACTCACTAACTCATTATAATCAGCCATTTTACAGTATAATATATCAGGCTGTTTTCGTCAATATTATTTCTCCCCTATTACACGTGAATCTAATTTGGTAATTCTTTTGTAACTTATCAGTAAAGCTGTCATCCTGAGCGTCAGCGAAGGATCTTACAGTGCTCTTTATCCGATAGATTTCACCTATTAGGTATGAGTAATCAACCAAACCCTGCACTTTAAGATTCTTCGGCGGAGCCTCAGAATGACAACTTGTAACCTTCGTTTCAATTTGTTGACGAAATTAGATTGACGTGTCCCCTATTATTTGTTTTACACGGGATATACAGGCGTTTTGAACGGCTTCATTAAGCCTTCAGAAAAAGGGCGCGAACTCCGCGCGCAACGCCGCTTTGAAAAGACGAATTTTATCACTAATTGAGGTTTTCTGTCGTTTTTTATTGACGAGCTCGCCCGTTTAGAGTATAATTTACATAACTTCACCCCCCAAGTCCATGTTGCTTTTCACACGAAAGCGATACATAATGCTTGGGGGCGTTCTTTATGACGAGAGAATATAACGGCGAACCACATTAAAACAAAGCAACCGTACAAACGGAAGAGAGGATATATGAAAACAAAAAGCAAAAGCAGTAATTCCATACGGATCGCGGTCATCGGCGGCGTCATCGTGGCGCTGGCGCTCATCATCAGCACCCTTTTGATGGGACAATCCGCGCAAAAAGGAACCGAAGAAGCCGTGCGCTCCGTCAGCCTTTTGTATCTTGACGAGCTCGCAGGGCGACGGGAGCAGGTCGTGGCGGACAATTTACAAAGCCGCGTCGCCGATATGCGGGCAGCCCTCGAGCTGATGACAGAGGACGACCTGAGCGATATGGAGCACCTTCAGGCGTATCAGGCGAAAATGAAGCGACTGTTCACCCTGCAAAAGTTTGCCTTCATCGACGAGGACGGGCTGATCTATACCTCGCTCGGCACACAGTCGGATATCGACGAATACGATTTTGATTACCGTTCTCTGCAGGGTCCCGATATTTCGATCAAGAACCTGAAACAACCGGATAAAACGGTCATCATCGCTCTGCCGGTGGATCGTATCCCGTTTCAGGATAAAACCCTGACGGTCTGCTTCATGGAGATCGATATGAAGGACATGCTCGCCGGCGTTTCCATGCAGGCGCAGGAGAGCGGCTCCACCTTTACCAACATCTACACCGCCGACGGAATCGCCTTGAGCAATACTGTTCTCGGCGGTCTTGCCGTTGAGGACAACCTTCTGGACGCGCTGTCTCAGGCAGAATATGAAGACGGCTATTCCTATGAGCAGGTCAAAAGCGACTTTGAATCCGGAAATAGCGGGATCGCGTCCTTTACCTACAACGACACCCGCGAAACGCTGAGCTATGTCCCGGTCAGCGGCACCGACTGGCTTCTCACCTATCTGATCCGTGAGAGCGTGATCGTCGAAAAGATCGGCAACGTATCAAACGGGATCTTGACGCGCAGTCTGCTGCAATCCGCGCTCACGGCGCTGGTGCTCGTCGCGATATTCGTATTCATCGTGAGACAAATGCGCAAGAACGCGAGACTCACTCTTGAAAAGGAAACGACGGACGCCGAAAACCGCGTCAAGCAGCACGAAATGGAACAGCGGCTCTCCCTGCAGGAAAAGCTGCTCAACGAGGAAAAGCAAAGGACCCAGCAGGATAAGCTCATCACCGCCTTGTCCTCGGATTATTGGAGCGTATATTATTTAGAGCTCGACAAAGACGAGGGCGTATGCTATCAGTCGCATGCCGATCTTGACGACGGTCTCAAGGTCGGAGAGCGGTTCCGCTATCTCGAAGCGGTCACCGGCTACGCCGACAAATATGTCACCGAAAAGAACCGCGAAGAATTTCTCGCGTTCATTCAGCCCGAGCATATCCGCGAGAGCCTGAAAGCCAATCGGGTGATCTCATACAGGTACAGCGTTTTCCGTCACGGAAAAGAAGCCTACGAGATGATACGCTTCGCGGGCGTAAGACACCCCGAGGACAGAGACGATCAGCAAGTCCACGCGGTCGGCGCCTGTATCACCAACGTAGACGAAGAAACACGAGCCTCCATTGCGCAGAATGAAGCGCTGAACAACGCTCTCACCGCGGCGGAGCAGGCAAACAAGGCAAAAACCGTGTTCCTGTCAAATATGAGCCACGAAATCCGCACGCCGATGAACGCCATTATCGGACTTGACAATATCGCGCTCAACGACCCCGACACGCCGGAAAAGACGAAGGAATACCTTGCGAAGATCGGCACCTCCGCCGAGCACCTCCTGAATCTGATCAACGATATCTTGGATATGTCCCGCATCGAGTCCGGGCGCATGATCGTCAAAAACGAGGAGTTCTCCTTCTCAAAAATGCTCGAATACATCAACACCATGATCAGCGGACAGTGTCAGGACAAAGGGCTTGAATACCACTGCCGCATCAAAGGACACATCGACGATCACTACATCGGCGACACCGTGAAGCTCCGTCAGGTGCTGATCAACATTCTCGGCAACGCCGTCAAATTCACCCCGCAGGGAGGAAGCGTCGGCTTCGAGGTAGAACGAACGGCACGCTTCGACTCAAAATCCACGCTTACCTTCAAAATCTCCGATAACGGTATCGGCATGAGCAAGGAATACCTGCCGCATATCTTTGACGCTTTTTCGCAGGAGAACACCTCGTCGACCAGCAAATACGGCAGCACGGGACTGGGACTGGCGATCACGAAAAATATCGTAGAGCTGATGAACGGCAGTATCAAGGTCGAAAGCGAAAAGGGCGTCGGAACGACCTTTACCGTCGCCGTCACCCTGTTTGATGCTAAGGATCGCGGCGACGACCATGTCGACCACGTCATTGATCCGCGGGAGCTGACCGTTCTTGTCGCGGACGACGACCCCATCGCCTGCGAGCACGCGAAGCTGGTTCTTGAAAAATCCGGCATCACCGCCGATATCGCCTCCTCGGGCGAGCAGGCGATCGAAATGGTGCGGTTGCGTCAAGCGCGCATGGCTCCGTACAACCTGATCCTCGTCGACTGGAAAATGCCCGGCATGGACGGCGTAGAAACGACAAAGCGAATCCGCGAGCTCGTCGGCAGCGACTCCGCCATCATCATTCTCACGGCGTACAAATGGGACGACGTGCTGGAGGACGCGACCGGTGCGGGCGTCGACAGCTTTATCGCAAAGCCCCTGTTCGCCGCCAATGTTTTAGAAGAATATGAATCCGTCGCAAAGCGCAAGGGACTCTGCGCGAACAATTCCGAAAAGAAGATCAAGCTCGAGGGCAAGCGGATCCTGATCGCCGAGGATATTGAGATCAATGCCGAGATCATCAAAATGCTCCTGCAAACGCGCGGAATCGAATCCGAGCGCGCTGAGAACGGAAAGGAAGCGCTCGATATGTTCACCTCCCACCCGTCGAGGTATTACGACGCGATCCTGATGGATATGCGCTTGCCCGAAATGGACGGTCTGGAAGCGACGCGACGGATCCGTGCTCTCGACCGCCCCGACTCCAAGACGCTCCCGATCATCGCCCTGACGGCGAACGCCTTTGACGAGGACGTACAGCGCAGTCTGCAGGCAGGTCTCAACGCGCATCTCTCCAAGCCGATACAGCCCGAGGAGCTGTTCGAAACACTCGAAAAGCTGATCAAGGAATAACGATCAAAGCACAGCGCAAAGCTGTTTCCGTTAATCAAGGCAAAGCACGACAGAGATAATGATAATCAGCAACGGCAAGTGACGATCGGCTCTGTCGGCGTTCGTCAAATTGACAAAGCGATATTCTATCAAAAATACCCGCCCTGCCGGATTTACGTTCCGTACAGGGCGGGTATTTTACTAATACTAATCCTTAATAAAAACCTTTATCTTCTTTCGGCACAAGCGTTAAGCTGTTCTCCGCCCTGCTATACCCGCATATCGCTTACGCAGAGGATCGCTTCCCCACCATGTGCGCCTTAACCGGCAGGAGGATCATGTATTCTGACGCTTAAAAGAATCTCCTATCCCCTCGGGCGCCTTCATTTGCAGCGTCCAACGCTGTATCCACGTCGCGTCAACGACCGTAGCGCTGCTGTCGCGGTCAACGTCTGACAGATTCGTCGCGGTATCGGAGAGCTTCAGCTGATTCACGTCATATCGCTGGATCGCCGTCGCGTCGAGGATAGTGACCTCACCGTCAAGATCAGCGTCTCCCAGCCTATAATCACCGTAAAATTCGTGGATCTTCTCCCCTACGTCCTTCAAATCAAACAGACCGCTGTAATCCTTCTTGTCCCCGTCGAGCTTTGTCAGGTCATAGTCCGCCTTTGCGCCCAGATCCGCGTCGGAGCCGTCCGCACGAATGAACTTCTTCACGCCCGAGATAAAGAAGAAGTGCGCGTTCTCTATATAAGCCTTTGACAGCATACACGCGCCGCCTCCCGAGGTCTCGCCGACGATCACTACGCCCTGATCCTGCAGCATACAGGGCAGCAGATTGCCGCAGGAGAACGCGGCGTTGGTCGTCAACAGGGCAAAATTGAAGTCGTAGGAGACCTCCTTGTCCTTATCGTCAAATTCGCCGTCAAGGTTCAGATCGATCCGCGATGTTTCAACGACCGTATTGCCTGACGGCACAGTCAGATATCTCATGCCAAAGTCGTTGGTATGCTGATCTTTATTGACCATCAAGCCATACATGAACAGCAGCAGCGTATCTGTACCGCCGCCGTTTTTCGAAAGGTCAACGACGAAGTTTTTGATCCCGTTTTCCTTCGCGTAGTCCAGCGACCACTTGAACATCGGCGCGACCTTTTCTTCAAACGAGTCAAAGGTAAACACAGCCGTATCGCCGTCAACGATCAGTGCGGCGGTATTGTCCCAGCTTTTGACCGTCTGATACTTGGCATAGGCTTCTTGCCGAACCTGCGTGACGTCCGCTGTCTTTCTGCCAAGCATCATTTCGAACATCAAGCCGACCGCCATCTTGTTATACTCGCTTTTTTCCAGCGCTATTCCGAGAGGATTCGTGTCATCGGTGATAGCCGTGAACAGCTCATAGAACAGAGAGGTGTGACCGCCGTCGTCAAACAATCTTTCCAGATACATAAAGCCTGCCAAAAAATCGAGCAAATTCTCGGACATAAACAGCTCCTTGGCTTTTCTGGTATCGTCGCTGTATTCGTCCAAGGTTTTGTCAAAGCCCTTTTCGGCGATGCTTGCGGCGATCTCAGCCTTAGAGGGCTTTCCGTAGATATGATCCATAAAGAAGCACAGCTCGTGATAGGTGAACGCCGCCAGCCCCTGTGAGCGTTCAAAAGAGCTGTACACGGAGCTCTTGTCAAAATATCCGTCTTTTTCGATATAATCCACCGCGTGAATAAAATAGACATTCCCGCCCACATACTCCGCGGCGTTATAGGAAGGTATAAAGAGATCGCAGAGCGTTGCTAAAGGCAGATAGATCCTGCCGCTGTCCGCGATCAGGTCGATCTGATACGCACTAAAATCCAGCTCGAGAGACTTCATCTCTCCATCGCTCGTTACGTCGACCCCTTGCGCGATCGTCGAATCCAGCACAGAGCCGCTGCTGTTCTGTTTTTGGAAGACAAACGATTCATAGGTATCAAAGCGCACCGTATCCTTGTCGGGATCGACCGTCATCGTTCCCTCCTTGCACGAAACGGTATAGGTGCCGTCGGCGTTTTCGCCCTCGGTGAATTCGGCGATATACACATTGCTCAGATAGTCCTTCGCGTCCATGTAGGGCACGTCGGGGAGACCTTCCTTGAACAAGCAGTTATACACGGCGGTATGCTCTAAATCATACAGATACGCGGTCAGCTCCCTGATCTCATAGGGCTTCTCCGCCGCATAGACCGCGCACGGCGCCGCAATACCGAACAATAACGCGAAAGTTAGTATCAGCGACATAACAGACAAAATCTTTTTCATAAATTCACTTCCTATTCTTTTATTCGGATAACGCAGCGAACATGAAAGGACAAAGAAAACCAATGACACTGCAGATCGCTCTTTTATCGTTATGAAGATTATATCATACCCGATTCCACATAGCAAGAAAAAAGCAGAAAGCCTCCCGATTGAGAAAATCAACCGACGCTTCGCCGACCGGGCAGCGTTCATCTCCCCCCCGCAAAAAAATTCTCAAAATTTTTTCAACTTCGCGTTTTTTGTCCCTATTTTGTCCCTGTTGACCTGTTATAATACAGTCACAACAGCAAAAACAACAGCAACCAACCAAACCACAAGGAGTGATCATCATGAAAAAAACCACCATCAAAACCAGAATTCTTGCAGGCGCATTATCCGCGATCACCATCTTTTCGGTCGGATCGGCGTCTATCACGACCGCCTCGGCGGCTGAATCCTCTCAGGCGGCGGTTGCCGCCGAGTCGGGCGGCGGCAGCGTAGCCGGAACCGTCTTTGGCTTCGTCGGCAAGACCCTGCTGAACGCGACCGGCACCAAGATTGCCAACATGGCGCTCAATCCTGTTTTCAGCCTGATCTTCGGCGGCGACGGTCCCTCCAATCAGGACGTGATCGACGACGTCGACAAGCAGGCGGAGGAGATCAAAGCAAAGGTCAACGAGGTTTTAAACGAGGTGCAGACCTTGTCCGAAAACGCCAATAAGTATCACAACGAAGAAATGGCGCAGCTTCAGATCATCGACGCGAACATCAGCACCATGGAATTCAGAAAGCAAACCGATAAGGTCTCCGACGACTACGCGAATGTTCTCAAGCGCATCAGACAGAACAAGGACAATTTCACCTGCGACGGTATGGGCAAGCTCAACAACACCACCTATAAGGCATACAAAGAGATCATCAGCGATCCCGTCTGCAATATCAGCACCCTTCAGGCTGATTTCGACGCGATGCTCGCCTTCCTCAAGGGCGACCGCAGCGCAAACAATCACGAAAACGGCTATGCGCAGCTCACCTCATATTTGCTTGATAGGGTAACGGCGGCTGATAAAAGCGAGCACAGCTACGCCGTGACCCCCGATTATCACAAGGTTCTCAAGGGCGTCAACACCGAGATCTCCTCCATGGAGGAGCACGCGCTCCTCGACTTCTTCGCCATCAACGTGCTCAACAACATGTCCAAAAAGGTCAAGGAGTATGAGATCGACAATAAGATCATCACCGTCAACGAGGACGAATCCCCCTATGCCAAGTACGAGAATACCGCGAACGAATTGCTCGAGAGCCTCAAAGCGATGAACGGCATTTTCACCAACGTCATCAGCGACAATGAAGCCAAGGCTTACGACGTCGCGCCCTACACGCTGAAGATCACCAAAAAGACCGGCGTCACCGAAGAAAAGGGCTGCAGAGATTTTATTGACGCGTGGTCACAGGGAATCGACTCGGGCTTTGATTTCTCCATCACCACGGGCGGCAGATTGTTGACGGTCAAGGCGGACGCCGTCAAGGGCTACAAGCTCGACGACAACGTCAAGGGCATCAACGCGAGCGGCGGCTTTGAGGTTCCCGAATACAGAAAGGTCGAGCTGAACCTCGGCTCGTCCGCAATGGATAACGGCACGTTTGATTCTACCGCAAAAGCCGACCTCAACACCTTCACGGTAGGCAAAGGCTCCGATCTGACCCTCAGCTACGCTGCCATCAACGGCGGCAGCCACGGCGTCCTGATCCCCGACAACGCGACCGATACCAAGGTTTACTTCAACCGCGGCGTGATCAGAGCCACAAGCAGCTCGGCGATCTGCGTCAGCTCAGGCGCTGCCAACACCGACTTAACGGTGATCGGCGATTACAATTACGACTGTGCGGGCGGACTTGACGTCCAAAACGCCAACGCAAAGACATGGATCATCTTCAACAAAATTGATCCCCCCAGCACCGAGCCCGACTGGTACACCTGATATACATATCAGCTCGGCAACGACAAAGGAACCGCAGCAAAAGGGGCTGTCGCTTGATCGGCGACAGCCCCTTAACAGCGCGTATCAGCGCTCGCGTCGGTATAATGATATCATCAAATCGGCGTGTAATGTATGAACATAATCTTGATTAAAAAAGCAGAAAATGATAAAATATGCAAAAAATCATATATGAGCGCCCGCTATCACGCGCTCATCAAAAAGGAGGAAAAGCATGCTGTTGTCGATCCTGTTCTTTATACTCAGCATCATACCGTCCGTACTCATTTTTATTCTGCTCAGAAAAAGGCAAAAGGACAATATCCAATACAGAAAGAAATGCAATCTTGCCTTTATCAGCGGCTTGATCAGCGTGCTGCCGATCCTGCTCCTGTCGGGGATATTATTTGTCCTCAGCACCGTCATGAAGTTCACCCTGCTCAAGGGCGTAGATATTCTCGTCTATCGCGCGATCTATACATTTGTCGTGCTGGCGCTCGCCGAGGAGTTGATCAAATTTCTCACGCTCCGCTTTGTGCTCAAAAGAAAGCCCTATGCCTGCTCGTGGGCTGACGTCGTCGCGTTCATGGTAATCATCGGCACGGCGTTCGGCTTGATCGAGGACGTCCCCTACGCCATCGGCGCGTCGCCCGTCATCATGCTGGTGCGCGGCTTCACGATGGGTCACGTCGGCTACGGCTTCATCATGGGCTGGTTCTACGGCAAGCGGCTCTATACCGGCAAAAAGCGCTACGGCGTGTTCGCGATTCTGGTGCCGTGGCTGATCCACGGACTGTACGACTTCTCGCTATCATCGGAGCTCTTGGCGCTCAATGACAATTTCGCGTTCTTAGGCGTATCGCTGGCGCTGTTGGATATCGTCCTGCTGATCCTGATGATCCGCTTCTTCGTCCGCTCAAAGAAGCGCGAGCTTTACCAACACCCCCTCCCCGCCCTCGAACAACCCGCACAGCAAACCACGCAAGAGCCTTCCCCTCGGGTAAATACCGATTAACGCAGTTTTCATTTTTGCAGTCATTGTGAGGGAGCGACCAAGCGACCGTGGCAATCCCACAAAGTGGGACAAAAACGTCGGTCTATCACTTTGAGGGGTTAGCTCGAGACGCTTCCGTAGGGACGACCATTGGTCGTCCGAGAATGACGGGCGTAGAATCAAGCGGAAACCTTAGATAGAGGGAAAAGCGTCTGCGATGCCGGACGAGCACTGCTCGTCCCTACGACGACGTTTCATTCTCGATCTGCACGCTCCTCAATCCCCCAAAGAGGGAATCCCACGCTTCCGTAGGGACGACCATCGGTCGTCCGAGAATGACGGGCGTAGAATCAAGCGGAAACCTCAGATAGAGAGAAAAGCGTCTGCGATGCCGGACGAGCAATGCTCGTCCCTACGACGACGTTTCATTCTCGATCCGCACGCTCCCCATAGCGAGCCCAACAAAAAACACAGGCGCAGTTATCCCGCGTCTGTGTCATTCATAAATTCCGATTTTTCTGAAAAAGGGCGCACGAAACAAGCGAGGCGGTCGAGGCCTTTTTCGCTCTTAATGCTCGATGTAATACAGCGAGTGGCACCATAACAGTATCATATCCCTTTACAAGAGCTCAAAATGTTTCACAAACATTTTTTCATTCTCTCCCCGTCAGGGGTGACCCGTCAGTCGATATCCGCGAACACAATGAGCTGATCCTCTCCGTCGAGCGCAACGACTGTCTCGGACAGATCGCCGCCGAACAGCACCGTCTCGCCGCTCGCCTTATCCCCAAGCCTCCCTTTTCTAAGGGCGGAGGGTTGCCGTACAATCCCGCATCTTCTCGCAATGACATTGTAATTAATTTGTGCTTACCACGTTTTTATTCGTTATCGTGGATATATTTTTCCTCCGCGTCCGTCGGGTCATAGATCAGCTAATGCTTGACGAGCTTCTCGGCTTGCGACGCGGACATTTTGCCCTCGTTCGCGCAATAGGCGACGATGATCGAATCCGAGTCGACATAGCCGCAGATACCGCACAGGGTCACCGTACCTCCCGCATAGGAGATGACCTTGCCGACGTTGCGGCAAAAGTCTGCGTGAAACTGTACGCAAGGGTTCGCCCCGACTTCATCGTCCACGATCGTGGGCGCGTCGCTCTCGATCATCTTCTTCATGAACCGCGCGCCCCTTGCTCGGCGATCCTACTCCGTGCCGTCAGACGGCGCTGCCGCTTCTTTCTTCAGTATTCGTCCGCAAAGGCTTTGAGCTTTGCCTCATTCGGTCTGCCGTTGAGGAGCGAACCCTCGACGATGGTCGCCTTAGGAGCGCTTGTCTGCAAATTCGCGACAGCCTTGCCGAAGCCCGAACCGCCCGAGGTCGCGAACAGGACGATCTTCTTGCCCGAGAAGTCATACGCCTCTAAAAAGCTGTTGATGATCGTCGGCGCGACGTACCACCAGATCGGAAATCCGACAAAGATCGTGTCGTACTCCGCGATATTCGCTTTGTTGTCGGCGAGCGCGGGACGAGAGCTCTTATCGCGCATCTCAAAGGAACTTCTCGACTGCTTGTCCATCCAGTTGAGGTCGGCTCTTGTATAGGGCACTGCGGGGCGTATCTCATAAAGGTCGGCGCCTGACGCGCTTGCTAAGCTCTTTGCTACATTCGCGGTCGTGCCGCTCGCCGAAAAATAGGCTACTAATTTTTTGCTCATATGATTGACTCCTTTTTTCGTTATTATTTCGAAAGCCCGCCTTTCTTTTGGTGCGAGAGCTTTTTCAAACACAGAGAGATCAGATACGCCGCGAACGCCCACGCGAGAAGCATAGCGAGGTTTTCTATCAGCACGAGCCACCACGCCTTGGAATAATCAAGAAAGGCGAAGGGGTTCTTGAACAGCATATAATTGAGTATATCGGAGCGAAAAAACAGGTAGAAGCCATAGACGGAGACGCCTGTCATCATGCCCCCGAGGACGATCCTCGCCGCTTTGCTCCTCATCTTCGCGGTCATGATCCCAAAGTGCAGTCCGAGGTGCAGCCCCATCAGCACGAACGACCAGTGAGACATCGCCAGATGCCCCTGCCTTATCACAGACGACGGCAGGATACCGTTCAAAAAGGGAGTGGCGTATCGGCTCATCATCATACCCGACAGAGCCGTACACAGGAAGGACAGCAGAAGCAGGATATTGACGGTCAGCTGAAACACTCTCAGCGGACTGTACCTTCCCTTAAAGATCGACGCATAGAATCTCCTGTTCAAGATCTGATGCACGATCGTCAGCACAAACATTGTGATCCCCAGCCATTCATGCGCGAGCTGCTCCGTCACCTGAAACGCCATCAAGAGCAGCAGCACGACTGTCAGCGCCACGTCAACGACGCGCTTGACGATAATATTCGGCTTCATTCACTTCACACCTTTCCTGCAAGCAGTCCTCAGCCCCGCGTTCACAAGGCGCTTCTGCAAGCATATCTATCTCATCACTGTCTCGACCGGGTTCACTATTCGCCTGATCGAAACGGTACGTGATTCTTGCACCGCGCGATCAACTTTCGCCGCCGCACGAGCAACTTTTCGCCGCTGCACGATCAACTTTCGCCTCCGCACGAGCAACTTTTGCCGCCGCGCAAATGACCTTACGCCACCGCGCGGACGACATTCTGACACTGTGTCAGTAAATATAATATACATCCATTCTGACACAATGTCAATATATAATTTATGAATTTTTTATTTCGTACCATCAACAAAGAAAACCCGCAAAGAGTCGTACACCGTTCATGTAACGCTCCCTGCGGGACATTTCTATTTTATCAGGCTATATGCGATCCATCTTCTCAAGCAAGAGACGGCTGATCATTCCGTTATTCAGACTTGCAAAGCTATGGTTCGGTTTATGTACTGTATGGTATCTTACCGCTTCTCAGCTGCGGCTCAGATAATACGCCGCCTTCGCCGCATACATCGAACGGTCGGCTTTTTTGACAAGCTCCTCCGCTGTCAAGCCCTGATAATCCTTCGCGTGAGCACAGCCGGGAGAGATACTCAGAGAGAACTTCTTCTTTTCCTCTGACCACTTCTTCGTTTCTTCCTCTAAGAGCGCAAAGACCTCCTGCGTCTTCTCTTCCTCCATATGCGTCACAACGACAAACTCGTCGCCGCCGACCCTGTAGCATTTGCCGTCGTTCCCGACGGCTTTCTGGATACAGCGCGCGGCTCCTATGATCAGCTCGTCGCCCGCGTCGTGTCCGTAGGTATCGTTGACCGTCTTTAAGCCGTTGATATCAAAAACGAAAACCGTAAAGGCTCTGGGCAGCGAGGGCATCTTGCTGTACCACTCTATATCCTTCATGTACGCGTAACGGCTGTACACGTCGCACATCGCGTCCTTCATCAGCTGTTCGTCCGCCGTCATCTTGTAAAACTCGGCGTAATGGATAAACATGAGCGCAACGCCGATCGTCATGGCGACATAAGCCGTTCTGAACTCTCCGCCGAGCACCTCCTGCATACCGATTCCGACGAGCAGCAATACAAACACAGAGATCGTCGAGAACCTGTTCCGCTTGCGGTATGCCAGACCGAAGATCAAGAACTCTGCCGCCGTCAAAAAGATCACCGCGAGATAGATCGCGACATACACGCCGTACAAGGGACCGTGTACATAGCGATGATGATCGTCGATTTGGATCATCAAGCCATTGAAGCAGGTGGCTATCTGCCATACCGTATTGCCGATAAGAACGCCTATCAGCACCTTGTACCAGCGGTTGCGCAGCTTCATCTGCGCCACGATCGCTCCTCCCGCCATCGGCGTGAGGATATAGTCAAGACACTTCACTGCCTCGAGCGCCCACACGGGAATCGCTTCATTGCCGCTGAACTGGACCCCGAGCCATTCCGCAAAGGAAGACAGGATGATGATCCCATATGTCAGATAGAACAATCGCTTGTCCTCATGAGATATCCAGCTGCTCTCATGTACCAAGACGCACAGAACGATCAATGCCATCCAACAGAGGATCATCAGTACCGTATAATAGCTCACCATGCCGCGATCCCTCCTGTCTGATGACGCTTGACAAATCAGAAGTTTATCAAATGAATCAATAGAATTTTATCTATATTCCAATTATTTCGCATTTCACGACACATTTCAAGGGGGTGTACCAGAAAGTCACACCTAATTTTTTACAATCATTGTTGCGTTTATCCCTAAAATTATGTAAACTATTAATGTGATCATTACGTTAGGGTGACACGAATGACCCAAACCGCGGTTTTGACGTCATATTCCTGTCATTCCGACATCAAGGAGCTATACAAAATGAGTCAGCTTTTTGCAGAAACCCTGAAAAAACTAAGGCTTGAGAAGGGCTTGAACCAGCGCCAGCTGGCAGAGCGGCTGTATGTCACCCGCTCCTCGGTCAACCGCTGGGAGAACGGCAGTCGTCTGCCTGACGCCGCCATGCTTTTCAGGCTCTCCGAGGTATTAGGCGTCGATATCAACCTCCTGTTCACCGTCGCGGCGGAAAGCGACAGCTCTCCCAACGTCATCATGCTGGACGATAACAAGATCGTTCTCAACGGCGGTCTGGCGATATTGGAGGACGTCATACCGACCGCCTCGGTGACAGGCTTCACCAAGCCCGCGGACGCGCTCGCCTACGCCAAAGCCAACCGCGTCTCGCTCGCCTTTTTGGATATTGAGATGGGCAGGGTCAGCGGTCTGGACGTCTGCCGAGAGCTGCTCAGCATCAACCCCCGCACCAACGTGGTTTTTCTGACGGCGTACCCGTCCTATGCCTTCAACGCGTGGGAGACCGGCGCGAGCGGCTTTATGCTCAAGCCAATCACGGCGCAAGCCGTCCAAGATCAGCTCAAGAAGCTGCGCTATCCTTTTCCGTTGGGAGGAGATGAAGCATGATCGACACCTATGCGATCGTCGGATACTGCGCGGCAAGCGCGATGATGGTATTGATGCTGATGGCGCTCGCCTACTCGATCGTCATGCCCTCGCCCGACCGTTGGAGCAAGAACTATTTCATTACCTTCTTCTCACTGCTGACGCTGTGCGTAAGCGCGACCTTTGTCTCCGCGATTTTGTACGGAAATCCGAAATATGTTGAAGCGGAGCGGATCTCCTGCTATATCGAGTCCGTATTGATATCCACCCTGATGCCCCTGCCGACGATCCTCATTTTGCACACCTGTAAAGAAAAGCTCATCAACAGTATGCTGTTTCATGCGGTGATCGCCTTGTGGATCGTCTATTTCATTATACTGGAGATCGGACAATTCACGAATATCTTCTACATCATCTCCTCGGACGGCATTTTTTACCGGACCTCATGGTTCCCGCTGATGGTGGCTCCGCTGGTGCTCATCATGCTCCTAAATATAGCGAGCCTGATCCACAGGCGCCGGAAGCTTTCAAAACGGTATATCATCGCCCTGCTGATCTACATGATCCCGCTGACGATCTTCATCGTTATCCACGCATTCATCGACATTGAGATGGTGCTTTTCTTAGGGGTAGGTATCTGCGCGCTGTCCATGTACTCCCTCATCGTCTCGGATTACATCATGCAGATCATTCGCCAGGAGCGCGAGATCGCCCATCAGCGCGCGAGCGTCATGGCGCTGCAAATGCGACCGCATTTCATCTACAATACGATGATGAGCATTTACTACCTGTGCAAGCAGGACGCTGACAAAGCCCAGCAGGTCACGCTGGACTTTACCTCCTATCTGCGCAAGAACTTCACCGCGATCGCGAGCGAAGAGCTTGTCCCCTTCAAGGACGAACTCGAGCACGCCCGCGCTTACCTTGCCGTAGAGCAGGCACAGCACGAGGATATGCTCTATGTCGATTATGATACGCTCCACACCGATTTCAGCGTACCGTCCCTCACCCTGCAGCCTCTTGTGGAAAACGCCGTCAAGCACAGCTTAGATCCGAACGGCGACCCGCTTCACATCTATGTCAGAACACAGCAAACGGACAAAGCCAGCGCGATCATCGTGGAAAACAACGGGCTCGACTATCAGCCGAGCGACGACAACGAGCCGCATATCGCCCTCGCCAATATCCGTCAGCGCCTGCAAATCATGTGCAAGGGCGAACTGACGATCGCGACGCGAGAAGGCGGCGGTACGATCGTAAAAGTGATTATTCCGAATACATAGTGGTATATATTGCGAAAAGCCGGCGGGTCAGCAACGATCCGTCGGCTTTTCGTGTCTATTTCTATTACTCCAACAAGCGTCAAAAAAGGAGCTATGAAAAACGCTGTCATTGCGAGGGCTTTAGCCCGTGGCAATCCCACAAAGCCAAGATATGACTTTGGGAACTTGTCACGTCAATCGTTCCTCACAATGACGGCGCCTTGTTATTTTCACAGCTCCTTCGGTTGATTTTGATGATTTACTTTTTAAGACGCAGGGACAGCATCGTGATATCGTCGTTTTGCTCTGCGCCGGCAGTAAAGTCTTTCAGATCGCTCAGGATATAGGTCACCGCGTCGACCGCGACGCCCTTGATACAGGACGCGAGCTTCTCTTCCAGCCGTTCTGTCGAATAGAGCTCGCCACGGGCGTTCTCGGCTTCGTTCACGCCGTCGGTATACAGGAAGAGCGTGTCCCCTGCCTTCATCTTGACGCAGGCGTTCTCATAGGTCGCTCCCTTGAACAGTCCCGCCGCTACGCCGTGTCCCTCGTCAAGCGGGATCAGGGTATCCGAGAGGATATACGGGAAGTTATGCCCCGCGTTCGCGTAGGTCAAGATACCGTCGGCGGGATCATAGAACGCGACAAAGGTGGTGATGAACATTTTACGCGGGTTCTGCGCCGCTAAGATATTGTTGTATTCCTCGAGGATACGCGCGGGCTGATAGCCGAGCTTTGCGTACTGGTTGAGCAGGGTGATCGCGCGCGCCATGAACAGCGCCGCCGAGACCCCCTTGCCCGATACGTCGGCGATCGTGACAAACACCCTGCCGTCGTCAAGAACGCTGTAGTCGTACAGATCGCCGCCGACGTCCTTTGCGGGCAGCATATAGGCGAAGATATCCGCGGTATCGCCGTCCATTCTGGCGGGCTGGAGCAGTCCTCTCTGGATATTGTGCGCGATGTTCAGCTCCGCTTCATGCGTATGCTTCTCGCGGGTGAGCGCGTCGATATCGTTGATATAGGAGTTGATCTCGTCCGTCATCGTATTGAAGGAATGTGACATCAACGCAAGCTCGTCGTTGCCCTTGACCGCTAACTTCTCAATACCCTTCTCCCTGTCGGAGATAAAGCTCGTCATTCTGCCGCTGATCCGCCGAAGCGGCTTTGACACCTTGAAGTACAAGATCAGTGCGAACGCGAGGAACACTATCAAGGTGAGCGCCACCGTCAGGAGCGCCGTCGTCCTGAACTGCTGAGCAAAGCGTTCTGATACGACCGTCAGCGAGATCTCCGCGCCGACGATGACAGGCTTGTCATAGTACACATAATCGCTCCTCGCTGTATCATAATGCCGCACGCACGGCATATAGCAGATCAGCGAATCGTCGAAATGGTTCTTCTCGTGAAGGATCACGCCCTTGCTCTTTCCGCTGTAGACCTCGATCTCCGAGTCGTTCAGATCACCCTGTACCGTCACGCCGCGATAGCGCGTCGTCTGCGCCTCCTCTGAGGCGTTTTCGCCGAAGCCGATTGCGAGATAGGTCTCGATCTGATCCTCGATATCAATATCGAGTGCGTAAAGATAGGTGATGCCGAGCATATCACAGATATTGTCATACAGCGCACTGTAGGGTCTGGGGTCTGCAGCATCATCACGGAGGTCATACGACTCGCTGTACTGAACGCCCAGCTCCGCCGCAGTGGTGATATCCTCTTCAAAGATCTTCAGATTGTTCTCGTAGGTGATATTGTAAGACACCAGCAGGATAAACCCGTCGAGGATCAGGATAATCAGCGTCATGATCACGCCTATTTTAAAGAATAGTGATTTCGTCTTTTTCATATCTTCATCTTCTGTCACGCAAGTGACATTCTCGCTTAAAAAGGATGCAGTAAAACAGGGCTGTCAGCGGTAGGGAGCATTTCCTCTCCCCTCTCGCCGAAACCCGCATGTTCATTCGAATGAAAAGTCCTATTCCGTCTTGCTCGACTTATCTGATGTCGAGATATCCCGCAAAGCCTGTGATACGCAGGATCTCCATGACCTTGTTGTTCACGTTTCTGATGACAAGACCGCTCTTGCCCTCCATCAGATCATTCGCGTTCAGGATCGCTCTCAGCGCGGCGGAGCTGACGTACTCCACGCCCGCCATATCCAGGATCAGGCTGTCGTTCGCGTTGCCGAGCTCTGTAATCTTTGCTTCAAATTCCTCTACGGTCACGTGATCGATCTTGCCCTCGGGCGCGATGACGGATGTGCCGTTTTCTTCATAAACCTTGATTGTCATGTGTGATTCTCCTTTGTATCTGTTTCTCTCAGCAGATCGCTGAGGATTTGGTTACCAACTTCATTGAATTCCTCATTGCGCATGAACATCTGCATGGCGAGCAGCTGTTCGCGTGAATAAGAGGATTTGAGATATTGCAGAAATTCCGCGGGAGAGAGCGTCGCGCGCTTCTCGCTGTCCTCGGAATTCTTTCCTCTGAATACCGAAAGAAAGACGGACGTCCAGTTAGCGCAGTCCTTCGAAAAGCCTTCCTCAAATTCTTTCTCGGCGTTTTCATCGCCGCTAAGGAGCGCGTCATGCGCCTTACTGCGGCGGTAAAATTCGTCAAGCTCCTGCTTTTCGTCATAGATACAGCCTTTTTCGGTGCGCAGGATCCGATGCGGCTTTGCCGTAAAGCCGTCGTCGCCGAAGCTCAGCTCCAGCACCAAGCCCTCGCTCAGCAAGGGCGTGACCTGCTCTCGGAAGTGGAAGCAGAAATTGCCCTGTCCGTACAGCAGATACGCGCCGTGATAGCGCTCCTCTTCTCCGACGGCATGGGTATGCTGGGAGATGATTACGTCCGCGCCGTTGTCCGCCATACGGTGGAACCGTGTACGCATCTTCTCGCTGTTATAGTGCGTGCCCTCGATACCGCCGTGATAGAACACGATCAGATAATCACAGCCTTCTTTCAGCTCCCTGATCTCATTGCAAACGCGGTATTCGTCATAGAGGTTCACGCCGGGGCGGTCGGCAGCAGGCGCGTTCTCGAACTGCTCGGTGGTGTTGTACAGGACGATCCTCCTGCCGTTGTGCTCGATGACCGCGCAGCTCTTGACCGCGCTCTCATTCTCACCCCAGCCGAAGTATCCGATCTCGTTCTCAGTCAGCGTTTTGCAGGTATCGTAAAACCCTTGTACGCCGTAATCCATCGAATGGGTGTTGCCCAAGGTCGCGTAGTCGATACCGAGCTTCTTGATCGCGTGAATGGTATCGGTCGGCGACTTGAGATTCGGACCGACCTTCTCGATCGCAGTGTCGCCGTCGGTAAAACAGCCCTCGAGGTTACACACGCGGTAATCCGCCTGCGCGAACAGCTCGCATAACCGCTCGCCGAACAGCGCCTTGGTATCTCCCGTGCGGAACAGCTCATAGTTACAGGGCATGGGGAGCATATCTCCCGTAATAATGATTCGTGTTTCTTTCATACTACCCCCTAAAGATCCTTTGTGATCGTCAGAACGTTCTGATGCTCGACGTATTGATAGCTGATGTCGGTCATCAGCTTTTTGACGATGAATATACCGAGTCCTCCGCGGCGGCGTTCCTTCAGCGGCAAGGTCACGTCGGGAGCCTTCTCCTGAAGCGGATCAAATTTCTTACCGTTATCGATGAACACGATCGTCATGGTCTGATCATGGCACTTCGTTTTGATCGTAATATCTCCGCCGTTTTCGTACGCGTAGGAATCGATATTGGCGAGTATCTCGGACGAAGCGATCGTGATCTGACCGACCGTTTCTTCGTCACAGCCCGCCTCCTGACAGCATGAGCCGATGTAGCTCAGTACTGTATCGAAACTCTGTTTGTTAAGGAAAAATGTTTCACTTTTCATAGGCTCGACCCTCAGGTATTCCTTGAAATAAAGTGTTAAGATAGTCGCGTCGTCATAGTGACCGTTCCCGTTTTCGAACGAATCGACAGCGGCGCGTATCGTATGGACAAGCTCAGCCTGATCCTGCTGCTTCGCTTTTCGCGCGATCCCGAGCAGCCTCTCGTCGCCGAAGAACGCTTCCTTTGGCGACTGGGCCTCGGTCACGCCGTCGGTATATAAAAGGAGCTTATCCCCAATGCTGAGCTTGATCTGCTCTTCGATATATTTGACCCGTCTGCGCCGTCCGAGCACAAAGTTCGGCAGGCTTTTCAGATAGTCGACCTCGCCGTTTGCGCGGATCAGGATAGGATAATTGTGCCCCGCGTCGGTAAAGGATAAGATGCCCGTGCTCAGATCGAGGATACCGATCCAGCCCGTGACAAAGAACTTCTCGGGATTCGACTCCTGCAGATAGCGGTTCACATGCTCCATGACCTTGTCGGTCGGATATCCCGCCTGCGCGTAGACCTTGAACAGCGTTTTGGTCAGCGTCATGAACAGCGCCGCGGGCATGCCGTGACCCGATACGTCGCCGATGACGACAGCGATCCGCGTATCGTCCACCGTAAAGTAATCGTAGAAGTCGCCGCCGACCTGCGCGGCGGGCGTCATATCGGCACATACCGCGTAAACATCGTTATCGGGGAAATTCGTCGACAAAATACCCTCCTGGATATTTTTCGCGGTGCTCAGCTCCGCTCTGTGAGAGATGCTCGCTTCGATCAGCTTTCCCTGTCTGACGGCATATCTCCTGCCGCCGATCGAGAGATAGATCGATACCATCATCACTGCCGCGCCGACAATAAAGACGAAGCTGCGGTTTTTGAAAAGCAATACGACCGTTTCTTCGGCAAAGTCAAACGTTTCGGGTATCATAGTGAACATGCTGTAATTGAGCGCGCCCGACTCGTCTAATATAGGAAAGGCGATGATGATATTGCTCACGTACAGCAAAAACAAGCACAGGACAGAGGAGATCACCGTCAGCCACGGCCGATAATAGAAGCTGTTGAGGAACGGTATCAGCAAAAATATCATGGAAATGATGATGGAACAGCCGCACATCATATAGATCGAACACATCACAACCGCGTTGTTGACGTATTTGATCCATGTATAGCACTGCTTTCGAAAGACGATGTTGAGCACGATACAGACTGTCATCGCGATTATGGGCGGTACGCTGAACTCATAGCGAAAATCGTCCCAGTCGTTCAGCAGGTTATAGCTCATGATCGCAACGACGAAAGCGATCATCAACAGCGTATAGATGAAGTTGATCCGCTGCTCCGACGCTCTGAGCTGTTCGCTCACATAATCCGTTTTCTGATTTACTTTTGACTTGATAGGACTCACCGCCTTATCCGAACGCGATCGCGACATTCGTGACGTTGAAGCCGAGGATCCGGTTGTATTCGACCGACGAGCTGAGCATTCTCACCAGCTCCAGTCCCGTGATACGCTTGCCCGAATTATCGATATAGTCAGTAGGGTCAAACTCCGTGCCGTTATCGCGCACACGGATATTCACCTTGTCGGAAAGGATACGGATACAGACGTCCACGGAGTTGCCCGCGTTCGTTTTCGCGTAGGTCGCGATATTGTGGCACAGCTCCTCGACCGTTACGCCGACGGCAGTGACGGTGTTTTCAGTGAGTCCGTTTTTCTCACAGAACGCCATCGCTTCCTCAGAAGCGCGGATCGCCTCGGGGATCTCGTTCTTGATGGAGAAGTCGCTGACGACGCCCTCCTCCTCTTCGATACCGAGGATATTTTTCTTATGCTGTACCCTCTTGCTGATCAGCATGGCGATCAGCGTGATAACGACGGTCAGCGCCTTCGAGATCGGGAAAGCCGCCCAAAGCCAGTAGATGTCATAATGCGCGAACCAGTACATCAGCGGCACGATGGTCAGCACGCCGTCGAGCATGACCAAAAGGTTCGCGAGTCCCCTCTGTTTCGTCGCCTGGAAGAACGACCGCATGACGTAGATGACCGCGAGGATCGGTATATTGGACGACAGGATCCGGAAGGTAACCTCAAAGACCTCGAGGACAGCCGGATCGGTCAGTCCGTACAGCGTCGCGAGCTGAGAGGGAAATACCACGGATAAGATCATGACGAAAATCGACAGCGCCACCGTGACGATCATACCGTATCTCAGCGTCAGCCGCTGACCGTTCGAGTCCTTCTCTCCGTACAGCGCGCCGAGGATCGGCAGCAGCGTCATGGACGCGCCCTCTACCAAGATAAACGCAAGACTATTCAGCGAGAAAGAGACAGACGCGATCTTTCCGCCGACAACACCCGTCGAGGAAAGAATGATCGCGTTGACAAAGAACAGGCGTAAAAAGTTACAGACATAGATCAGTGCGGAAGGCAGTCCGACGCTGAATATCTTGCCGAGCTGTTTGAGCTGACCCCACGCCGCTTTGGTAAAATGTACCGTGCGCTTGGGCGATTTGAAGTAGATCAGCGCGATCAGCGCACCGACGACATAGCCCGTCACGGTCGCCCAGCCCGCTCCCGCGATGCCCCAGCCGAAGATCGCCATATAGATGTAGTCGCAGATCAGGTTGATGACGTTCGCGATGATCGGCAGAGCGGTCGCGAGCTTTCGCATTCCGTCGGTGCGGGCAAAGGCGGCGGTCTCGTTGACCGCGGCGACCAGCGGGGTGAGCACCCACAGCGGCAAAAGATACCGGACGACCGGCTCGACCAGCTCCTCCTTGCCCTGCGCCAGCAGTTGGGCAGTCGGCATAATCAGGATGATACCGATCACCGAGATGACCGCCGTCGAGACGATACCGCCCCAGAACGAAAGGGTGAACACCGTATCGGCGGACTTTTGGTCGCGCTTGCTCTTGCAGATGACCGAGAGCGTGTTGCCGCCGAAGGTGAACATCGCGATCGGGATACTCCTGAGAAAGACGATAGAGGTCGTCAGGTTGATCGCGTACAGCGCGACCGTGTCGAGTATCTGACCGACCATGATACCGTCGAGGATACTCGACAGGTAGGTGGAGGCGGTCATCGCGAGCGTCGCCCACAAAAGGCTGTTATATTTTTGATTGAGTAAAACTCCGTTTCGTTTCATACTCCGCTCCTTATCTGGTCAGATTATCCTGACGGAAGAACAGGAAGCCGCGCAGAACGTTGATAAAGTCGTTGACATATTTTTCGTTGCTCGCGTTCCAGAAGAAGCCGAGACGCGCGAGGATCTGAGTGGTGTAGTGAGAGTTGCAGTTGAGCGCCGTGATCTTCTTGCCGTGAGCGGTGTTCATATACGCCGTCATGCTCGAGAGGATCGCCGCCTTATCGGGATCCTGCTGAGCTTCATTGAGCGCCTTCCGGAATACGTCGTACTCGACGAATTCGATCTTCATGCCGTTCTTCTTCATCTCACGGATGATATCGCCCAGCGGGAGCGTATGGTTGTTGACCGCGTTGAACACACAGCATTTCTTCGGCGTTTTGGCGAGCTTGAGAAAGGCTTCACAGGAGCGGTCGATCGGCCCCATGCAGACCTGATTCTCGATCATTGCGTACGGGAAGCACCCGAGCAGCGCGTAGGAGCGCAGACGACCCATGAAGTTGTTAGTCAGGAAGTTGATCTGGAACTCGCCGTCCGACTCGCGCGCGGCAAGCGTACCCACGCGGATGACCTTGCCGTCGAGACCCTCTGCGACTGCTTCGAGCAGCTTGCGCTCGCCCATGAGCTTTGAAGAGGTGTATTTATTATCGAGCGTCTGACCGTAGTAGAGCGACTGCTCGTCGAGCTCTCTGCGGCTGAGCTTTGTTAGATCGTCGGTCGTGCCCGCGACGGAGATCGTGGAGAAATGGATCAGTCTCGCGTCGAGTTTCTTGCACAGCTTGATGCAGTTGACTACGCCGCCGACGTTGATATCCTCGATATCGGTGCCGTTGGAGAAGTGCTTGACGTTCGCCGCGCAGTTAAACACCGTGTCGATCTCCATCTGCTCGAACGGCTCAAAGGAAGCGTAATCCGTCACGTCGCCGTTGAATACCTCTACACGGTCCCGGATCGCGTCGTCGAGATCGCCGCCGAAGTAGTAGTACATGATATTCTCAAGGCGTTCCGCGGCGGTATCGAACTGACCGCGGCGGATCATACAATACGCCTTGCCCGTTTCATTCTTGAGGAATTGAGCCAGCAGGTGAGCGCCCATGTAGCCGATCGCGCCTGTGATCAGCACGTTGCCGAGCTCGCGCGTCTGCCCTTCCCTGAACGCTTCAACGGTATTCTTCGCCAGAACGTCGTTGATCTTTGTATAGTCATAGTCGTCAAAGTCAAAGAGCTTGTTGGTGTCGTTGACCTCGCCGTCCTTGAACAGCTCTGCAAGAGCGCGCGGAGTGGTGTATTTGAACACGTCGCCGTAGGTGATCTCAAAGCCGTTCTCAGAAGCGTCGAGCACCACCGAGGTGACGATCAGCGAGGTTCCGCCGATCTCAAAGAAGTCGTCGGTCGCGCCGACCTTGTCGAGCTTGAGCACCTTCTTGAAGGATTCGCAGAAGAATTCCTCGGTCTTGTTCGCGGGCGCTACATATTCGCCTAAGCTGACGGGCACGGGCTCGGGGAGCTTCTTGACGTCAGTCTTGCCGTTGGCGGTGATGGGCATTTCGTTCATCTGCAGATACGCCGTCGGCACCATGTAATGCGTCAGATGCTTTTTCAGCTCGTCGCGCAGCGCGTCGATGTCGATCTCTTCGTCAGCCGTGAAGTAAGCGCACAGATTATCCTGTCCGTTGAGCTTGCGGATAATGACGGAAACCTTCTTGATATGCGGCTGAGCGGCGATCAGTCCCTCGATCTCGCCCAGCTCGATACGCAGACCTCTGAGCTTGACCTGGTTATCCAGTCTGCCGAGGATAAAGACGTTGCCGTCCTTGTCCCACTTCGCGTAGTCGCCCGAGCGGTACATGCGCTGTCCGTCAAATTCGACAAAGGCTTCGGCGGTCTTTTCGGGCAGGTTGCGATAGCCCTTCGCAACGCCCACGCCGCCGATATACAGCTCGCCGATCACGCCGAAGGGCGCGGGATCGCCGAATTTATCGACAATGATCTCGTTGTAGTTGAGCAGGGGTCTGCCGACCGTGACATAATCGGCGTTGGTCAGATCAGCCGCGTTACAGGATACGGTGATCTCGGTCGGGCCGTAGGTATTGACGATACGGATACTGTCGGAGCAGGCCTTGATGCTGTCGCGCAGGGACATCGGATAGCCCTCGCCGCCCGACATCACGAGCTTGCACTTTGCGAGCGCTTCCTTGAAGGGCGCGAAGTCCATATACTGCTGTAAGCGAGAGGGAGTCGCGTTGATACAGTCAACATCGTATTTTTTCATCAGCTCCGCCAGCGCGCGCGGATCGTTCATCTCATCCTCGCCCGCGAAAACCAGCGTCTTGCCGTTGCAGAACGCGGCGGTGTGCTCCTTAAAGGACATATCAAAGGAGATAGTCGTCACGGAAAGATAGGTCGTGACGTTGTTTTTCAGGCAGTACATATGAGAGTTCGCGGGGTGCGGCATGAGGTAGTTGCAAATACCCTTATGCCTGAGCATAACGCCCTTGGGCTTTCCCGTAGAGCCCGAGGTATAGATCATATAGCTGAGATCGGTGTCCTTCATCGGCACATCGGGATTCGATGCGTCTGTACCCTTGAGGATATCATTGACGTCGATCGCTTTCTCAGCGGGATAATCAGCGAGCTTGTCGGCGGTCGTGATAATGAACGACGCCTCGGAGTCGGTGATGATATGGTTGATACGGTCGGCGGGATACTGCGGATCACAGGGAATGAACGCCGCGCCGGCTTTGTTCACGCCGAACAGACAGCTGAAGAAGCAGGATTCTCTAGGCAGAAGCAGCGCTACGCTGTCCCCTGTTTTGATACCCTTTTCGATCAGATTATGCGCGACGATATTGGCGCTCTCGTTGAGCTCGCGGTAGGTCAGGGTCGCGTCCTGAGCGATCAGGGCAGTCTTGTCCGCGTTTTCCTGCGCGCTCTTCTCAAAGAGCTTATGCAGTAAGGTGATCGGCAGCTCAGCCGTCGCCTCTGTCTTGAAGCTGTCGAGCTTCTCCTGCTGGTCGGCAGGCAGAGTCAGCGCGTGACGGACAGTCATCGCGTCGCCCGACAGGAGAGCGATGGTGTGTTTTAACTGACCGATGAAGTTCTCGATCACCGTGTCGTCAAACAGCTCGGACGAGTACTGCACCATGAAGTGCAGACCGTTTGCGCCCTTGCGGATCACGATACCGATATCGCGGCTCATTTTCTGTAAGGGAGCGTATAATTCCACGCTCAGACCATTCTGCTCATAAGCGGGCGGATTCCACATGAAGTTGACGCTGACGTCAAAGATCGGATTACGGGATTCGTCACGCTGTTTGACGAATTCTCCGACGACCTCTTCAAACGGCAGTGAAGCGCCGTAGGTCGCGTTGCGCACCGCCTCGCTGACAGAGTTGAGATAGTCGCTGATCGCGGCGGCTCTCTGCGGCTTGACGCGCACGGGAGCGGTATTGACAAACATACCGATCACGTCGTCGGCGTCGTTCGGACGCATGTTGGTCGGGATACCGAGGACAACGTCCTCAGATGTCGTATATTTCCCCAGCACCATCGAAACGGCTGAGAAGATCAGCTCGAACTCCGTCACGCTGTAACGGCGCGCGGTGTTGTCGATGGCTTTGAGCTGTTCGTTATCATAGTCAAAGTCGATCTGACGGTCGGACAGCGGATGCACCTTCGGGCGCTTGCCCTTGACAGGCATTTCGTTGACAGGCACGCCGTCCTTGAACAGCTCATGATAGAACGCCATACCGCTGTCGTGCTTGTCCTCTGTGCTGTCGTCGTAAAGGTCAGACAGATCGATCTCGGCGGCGGTCACTTCGTTGCCGTTGAGCCCCTCGATCAGCTCGCTGACAAAGGTCTTTGCGGAGCCGCCGTCAAAGGCGATATGATGGATCGCAAGGTGCAGGATGATACTGCCGTCCGCTACCGCGTACAAGGTCGGGCGGACAGGGATACCGGTATTGAGGTTAAAGGGCACGGCGTAATCGTCGATGATCGCGATGACCTCTTCACGGCTGTCGGCGGTTTTCTCGACGATCTCAGGGAGCTTTTCGGACAGGATACGCACGGGCAGACCGTTTTCCTCACCGTAGTAGGAATAAAACGCCTCGTGCGCCTTGAATACAGCGTTCAGTGACTGCTTGACCGTCTCCATATCCGAGCCCTTGATGATAGCGGCGATATTGAGATTGTAGACGGTAGAATTTTCATTGAGCTTCTGCTCGAGATACATACCGCGTTCAAAGGGAGTCAGCGGATAGACGCGCGCTTTCTTCTCTTTCTTGACGCGGGTCTTAGCGCCCGCTCTCTTGATCAGCAGGCGTTCGATCGCGCGCGGGGTCTTTCCCGCGAAAATATCCGCGGTAGAGATCTTGTAAACACCGCATTTCTCCGCTACCATCGCGCACTTGATCGAGTCGCCGCCGAGGGCGAAGAAATCGTCGTCCACGCCGACGTTCTCGATACCGAGGACCGCTTCGAAGGATTTACAAAGCACCTTCTGCATATCGGTCTCGGGCGCGATATATTCATTCTTGAAGCTGCCCGCTTCAGGCGGGGTGAGCGCGTTTCTGTCGAGCTTGCCGTTGGCGTTGACAGGCAGCTTGTCGAGCTTGACAAAGAACGCGGGTATCATATATGATGGCAGCTTTTCGCCGATCGCCGCTTTGAGGTCCTGCGCGTTCACAGGCTTGTCCTCTACATAGTAAGCGACCAGATAGACCTGTCCGTACTGGTTCTTGAAGTCCTTGAGCGCCGCGTCGCGGATACCGTCGGTATTCTTGATGATCGCTTCGATCTCGCCGGGCTCGACGCGCTGACCGTTGATCTTCACCATCCAGTCCTTGCGGTTGAGGAAGAGGATATTGCCGTCGTCAAGGCGCTTGACGATATCGCCTGTTTTCAGGAGCTTTGCGTAGCCGTCCTCTTTTGAGAAAGGGTTATCGACAAAGGTCTTGGCGGTCTGCTCGGGTAGGTTGAAATAGCCGTCGGCAAAGATACCGGAAAGACACAGCTCGCCTTCCTCCGCTTCATTGCCTTTTTCATCTAAAATATACGCGCGTACGTCGCCGATCGGTTTACCGATCGGCGTGTTATCAAGCGCTTCTTCGATTTTATAAGCAAGTACCGCGCCTGCGGATTCCGTCTGACCGTACGCGACAAAGATCTCAAATTCATCGCTGTAGATATTCGACACGCGCTCGCTGCCCGTAAAGACGGTTTTCAGCGAGTCGCCCTTTTGCTTGAACACCTTGAGCATCTTCGGGCTGATAAAAGTACGGTTGATCTGATTCGCTTCGATGTAATCCGCCAAAAGCACAGGGTCGCGCATAGCTTCATACGGCATGAGATACGCGGAGATACGCGCGCAAAGCGGCGCAAAAACGCCCTGTACCGAAGCAACAAAGGTGAACGGTGCGCCCAAAGCCGCGCGCGCCCCCTCGGGGGTCTTTGCGTAGTCAATATAGCGCAGGACAGAGTCGGTGATACTCGCGTGAGAGTGCAGAACGCCCTTGGGCTTTCCTGTCGAGCCCGAGGTATAGATCAGCAGAGACGGGTCGGCGGGGTCGGGAACGACCGTCTTTTCCATCGGCTCCTCCCCCTCGATGCCGCGCAAAAACTTATGATCGATCACGACCTTCGCACCGCAGTTCTCGCGGATATAAGCCAAGCGCTCCTCGGGATAGCTGTTGGACAGCGGCGCAAATGCCGCGCCTACCATCCACACCGCGTACATTGCGGCGATATACTCCTTGTTACGGGGCAGCTCGATGGTAACAAAGTCACGGCGCGTCACTCCTGACCGGCTGAGCTTTGTCGCGATCCTGCGCGCGTAAAGGTCAAAGGCTTGGTAGGTAAAAGAATTGTTCTCTCCCTGATCGACGATGATCGGAAAATCGGGATAATCCCTGACATTCTTTTGGATTCTGCTGATCAGATCATTCATAGCGTTCTTCCTTTCTGATTTCTCGTTCACTTTGTAAAATTATACACTTACATATATAATACACCAAAAACGCATTCATTGCAATAATATTTCTATGAAAAAGCACAAATAAAAACAGCGGATCAGACACAGAACAGGTCCGATCCACTGTTGGTATTAAGCACGCTATTTCCAATATAAACGGCACCCCATCATTCAGATAGAGCGCCGTTGACACTATTGATTTGTTGGCTGTGTTTTGTCTGATAGTTTTACATTGGTTGTTGACAGCGGATACAAAAAGTGGAGAGATAATCCAATGAATCCGAGATAGAATACGGGTCTGATCACGACCGTCCTGAGCACATTCGCTTCAAACAGCATTCCGTAAGCGAAGAAGAGGATGATCTCCATGATCAGGCTGAGCGAAAACAGTATGATCGCGGATACAGGGAGCACGACCGCCGCCTTCGTATGAAACGGAAGAGCTTTAAGGATAAAGGCATAGTAGATGAACAGGATCAAAAAACCCGCCAACGTCAAAAAATACGCACCGTCATACAAATAAGTGTAAAACAGGGTAGCATCAAAATAGTTGATGCTCCGAGATATCAGCCGCACCTTCAACACGATCAGCACAAGCAAGGCGACAAGAAACGTCGCTCTGCGTATCATCATAAAGATCACGTACTTCTTGCCCTTGATCCCCGCCGTCCACATAAAGACAGCGAGTATGGCGAACGCCAGCGCCACGACCGCGCTGATCAGCACGCCCTCCGACGGCATAGAACTGCGGTCTCTGAAAATGATAAACACATTATAAGCGGAATACACTGCAAACAAAAAGCCTGTCAGCTCTGCAAGGAGCCACCGCGGGGTCAACAGTTGTTTCATCAATACCTCCAAAAACATACAGCGGCGTTTGCGCTATCACAAACACCGCCGAAAATCAAACGTATACAGAGCGGCACACTCCGCCCTGTTATCTCCTTAGAACCAACTACTATTTGGAGGCTTTAAATCAAACGTACTGAACGTAACGTAACGATTTTCCACTTCGTGCTTCAATAGTTTTGTCGTCTCCGTCGGCTCAGGCGTAACAGCAGGCGTAGTGATCACATCTTCCCTATCGAATTCTGTAATGTTTAATTGTGTGCGCTCATATACAGATTTCATTTAAAATTCTCCTAAATAATTGCGTTATGTCTTCATCAAGGCTGGAAAATAATGCGTCCCCAACCATCCTCGTCTGTCGGCATCTGAGTCGGTGCCTGAGTCGGTGCTTGGGTAGGCTGTACGCCGATCGGATAAGGCGTATCCATCTTCGCGACCATGCGCTGGATAAAGGTAGCGTCGATGATCTCGACCGCTCCGTTACCGTCCACATCCGCGGCAGCTTCATCTAAGCTGCCCGCATTCACTCCTGATATCGTTCTTTGGATCAGCGTCACGTCAGTGGCCGTGACCTCGCCGTCGCTGTCAGCGTCACCGAGCAGAACAGCGGCAGAAGCGCAGATCGCTCCGGCGACCGCCAGCACAGCGGCGCATAGTAATACCGATATCGCAATACGCGTCCTACAGGTCATTGATGCTCACCTCGGCATTATCTCTGTCTCCCGATCCACGGGAAGACGGTGTGTCAGGGCTCTCTGCTTTCGATCCGGCTTTCTGTTGCTCGTCCTTCTCGGCAGCTCGACTGCTTGAATTCGAGCCCGACTGCTCCGCTTTCTGTGAGCCGGTGTTATTCCCGCTCTTTTGCGCGGCAGGATCCTCTGCTCTCTCAGGAGCGTCGGCTCTCTCGTCAGTGCTTGTATCAGTATCAGCAGAAACAGCGCTCTGCTGCTTTGATTCGTCTTTATTCTTCTCTTTGCTGTTCGCGTCACCGCTCGAAGCGGTATCCTCACCCGCTACGGAAGAGGTCGTTTCTTTTGCCTCAGAGGATGACTGCTTTACACTGCTCTGCGTCGGCGTCGCGTCAGGCGTCGCGCCTGCATCTTTATTTTCGCCGCAAGCCGACAGCCCCAGCACAAAAGCGATCAGCATGATCGCCGATAATAGTTTGATCTTAGACAACTTCATTCACCTTTGACCGTCATTGTCTTATGTCAGTTATCATGCGGCGATAACGGGGATAAAGAGCGTCGAATAGCGCAGCCCTCAAACTATAGTTCACCGCATATTACTGCATTATATAATCTATTTAGTCTATTCTACAACATTGTTAAATATAAGTCAACAAGAAGTTTTCAACTCTCAGGTGTTATTTCTACGAAATCTCCAACATTCCGCGCTTTCTCGTGCTGCCTTTCCTTGACCGAGTGCTTTCGACATGCTATAATCAACCGAAGTTTTCACAAGGGAGCAAGTTCGAACGTCACAAGCAAACTCACACAATATGGATCAACCATAAACAAACCGCCTGACGTCGATTCAGGCGGTTTTCTCATTCTATCAGGATCGTTTGTCTTTCCATTTCAGGTAGCTTTCCATTGCCTTCTCCATTGCGGCTGTACAGGTCTTATCGTAAATATCTCCGACTTTCACAGGCTTTCGCGGACGATGGGTCAACACATTGTTTTTCACATGATCCGGCTCAAAGGTTTTGAACAGGGACGCATCCGTCGGCCAGCGAAGAGCTCTCGCTTTCGATCCTAAAAATCCACCGATGATCAGCGCCTTCAATCGGTCGTTCCTCTGCGTCGCTTTCACATGCTCATACCGTTCCTCACATGATTCCATACCGCGCTGACCGTCGTACCTGTCCACCGCTCGATGCGGCGCGCCTTGGATCTCTATCGTGCATTGGATGACGTTGTCGCTGTCGAGGATAACAAGATCGCATGACGCGTTATTCTCAATATACTCCCGCAGTTCTTCTCTCTCAAAGCTCCCTGTATCAAAGCTGAGCTTTTGATCGGGTATATTTTCGATACGCTCTTCATAGTCCTCAAACAGCGTTTTGATCGGTACTTCATACCAAACCTTATACCCGTCGCAAGCCGTCTTCAGCCCCATATATGCCGCCAATTCCTCGCACGAAATGCTCGTGTTATCATTGCGATACGACTGATTTTTCAGCAACTTATCATCGTTGTCGTCACCCTCCGACCACTCCTGTATCAGCGGCTTTTCATCAAAGACAGAAACCTGCTTTGAGGGCATAAAGCCATAGTCACCCGACTGTCCCTGACACTGATCCCATGTATAATCCAACAGCTTTTGTAAAAAGCCCTCGCTGTCTGAAAGAGCTCTCAGCTCAGGGTTTTCCCGCCTTTTTGTCGGATGCTTGATTCCGAGGTTGCGCTGCAGCTCCTCTGACATCAAAGCGGTAGAAGCGACGATCACCAGCTCCTTCTTCGCGCGGGATACGGCGACGTTGATCAGCCGCTTGCTGTGGCTCCACGGCCACATCCAGTTGCCGTCCTCGACCGGGAGCAGATACACCGTATCATACTCCTTTCCCTGTGACTTATGCACGGTAAGGACGCACTTGTCAAAGACTCCCTCTTTCTTCTCGCCGTACCCCTCATTGAACAGATCATCATCGCTCAGATAATCCCGCAAATCGCTGATCCTTTCCCTGTCCTTCTTCAAAAGGGCAGGATCACTCAGGCGGCGCGTCGCTTCATCATACAGCGCGTATCTTATCTCTTCGAGCTGGCCGCGATAAGGAGTCAGAATACAGACCGACTCGTCATTAAGCAGTTTCTCAAAAACGCCGTCCATCTCCTCGTCCTTCCACACCGCGATCTGTCTTAAATTGTGATGCGATTCGCCGACAGGTTCTTTGTTCTCCATGTTTCTGTCACTGAAAGAAAAACGAAAGCACCTCTCGTCATAATCGCCGTTGAAGTATCGCACACGGATGGGACAGGGCTCTTCCGTCTTCCCTATCATCATTCTGCCGCCGTAAACGTACTGATTACAGAACTGTATGATCTTCGGGTGACAGCGATAATGTACGTTGAGCATGACAGAGGGCGCCTTTTCGCCGAAGCGGGACAGAATATGCCGAGCGATATCAAAAAAGCTGTTATCATCCATCCTGCCGCCGACATCTCTGAGATATCGGTAGCACGCTTCATTACCTATTAGCTTCTTCTCTTTTTCCCCGATATCACCGAGCAGTTCGCGGTCGCAGAACGACGGCAGCTGCTCCGCGTCGCCTACAAGGATCAAATGACGCGCGCAGGAAGCCGCGATCATTCCGAGATCGGGTCGCGTCTGAGAGGATTCGTCCATGATAACATAATCAAAGAGGCAGTCTTTGCTGTCAGCAAACAGCCTGCGCAGCGAGTGGATCGTGCTTGTGATCGCGGGGAAGTGCTTCAAAAAGCTCTTATGATCCGGCTTTTCGTCTTCTTCATAAGGATGGCTCTTTCTGTAATCCATGCACGCGTCCGTATAATAAAATTTCTTTCTCATATCAACATTTCCGAGCCGAGCATAGCCGTGATACAGCTTTTGCGCGGGAGAACCGACAGGAGCCGTTTCAAGGTCCTCGATCTTATCGGATACATTTCCGACAGCTTCGGAATTGAATGACACCATCGCCACGGTCTTTCCCAAGCCCATGATCGCCGACATAAGGTTGACGATCGTTTTGGTCTTTCCCGTACCCGGAGGACCCTCGATCACCGTCAGCGGATGGCTCAAAGCGGTACGGATAGCCTTGCTCTGGCTTTCGTTGAGATTCTTGTCGATCAGGTACTTGCTATGATCGGGAATATTCTCAACCTTACACAGATCATCGCCGTTTTCGCCGAGCATGATCGGTAGCAGAGGCGTATATTTGATTTCCCCTTTCTCGATTCCCTCATAGAACCACGCGATCGAGAAAGGATTAGATTTACCTTTCGTTCCTTTTTCATTCTCGAGATCCGCATAAGCTTTATAATATTGAAAAATATGATTATCTGATATGTTGTTTTTCATATCGTACTTCCTTTTCCATAGCATTTTCACATCAATTTTGTCGGAAGCAGAGAGGTGTTTGACATATTCATTATAGTGAGCCTTGAAGCCCTTGTCAACGGAACCGCCCATCCTGACGCAAGCAAAACAGGACCGCCGCATCAGCGACAGTCCCGTGTCAAAGTTCATTATCAGGATATATCCAATAACAGCGAATCATTCAGATTCAGCGGTCTTCTCCCCGACAACCTCTTTTTCAGAATCTTCATCAGGGTATTCCGCTTTCTCGCTCGCCCTCTGCGCTCTTGCCTTGCTCTTCTTCTCCAACCACGGGATAAACCTCTCGTCATAGATGAAGGACAGGATCGCCGCTACGGGGATCGCGAGCAGAACGCCGACGATACCGAACAGATTACCGCCGACAGTGATGGAGATCAAGGTCCATACCGCCGCCATACCGAAGGAGCTCGAGAACAGTCTCGGCTTGATCACATAAGCGTCCAATATCTGGATACCGATGGTAAAGATCAGGAACCACAGCGCGTATGAGGGCTTCACCAGTACCAGAACCAGCGCGCCGATCGCGCCGCCGATGATCGGGCCGAAGGTCGGGATCAGGTTTGCGATACCGACGACAAATGACACCAGCGACACATACGGCATGCCGAGGATCAGCATGAAGATAGCGTTGGAGATACCGATGATCATCGCGTCGATCACGTTACAGCCGATATACTGCGTAAAGATATCGTCACAGCGCTTCCAGAACTTCGTATGACTTTCATAGGTTTTCGGCGTATACAGCGCCTTGCGCAGACGTCTGAGCCCCTTGAGCATATATTCCTTACTGAACAGGATATACACCGCGAGGATGACGCCGATGACTATAGTGATGACCGAAGAGCCGATATCCTTCGTCGTCGTCAGAACGGACGAGAGATCCTTTGACAGATCATTGACCAAATTGCCCAGCCAGTTATTGATGTAATCCTTGATCGCCGACAGATCGATATGGATACCGAAGCCGATCTTATTGATCTGATCGACCACACTCTCCGCCGTAGCGTAATACGTATCGGCGTTTGCGACCAGCATGGTGATACTGCTGATCAGGGAAGGGATCAATGTTCCGATAAACAGCGCCAGCAAAGAGAACACCAGCACCAGCGCGATGATCGACGAGATCGTTCGCCTGAGCTTCTCTTTCTTCATTTTGACAAAGACCTTATTTTCAAAGAACTTCGCCACAGGGTCGATGATATACGCCAGCACCAGGCCGATGATGATCGGCGAGAGTACCTTCGCGACTCCTCCGAAGAAGCCCGCGAATATTCCTAAATTGCCGATCAGCAGATAGCAGATGATCACTACGCACAGGATACCTGCCGCCAACGCCGCCAGCACATAGACGATCTTTCGATTTTCAACCAGCTTATTCAGTCTTTTCATAGCCCGCTCCTTGTATCCGACAGTTAGGGTGACTGTAGATATCCTAAACAAATCCTACCATAAACGTATCACAATTACAATGAAAAATCAATACCCGATACCGTCCGTACAGCGATTTTTTCTGTTTTGTCATCAAAAACAAAGACCAAAGCGGTATTGACTTCCATAAAAAAAGCGGTATCATATTACTAGGTAAAAGGTGAGCAGAGAATGGAAGAAAAACGGATTGAAAGATTTCCGTTACCGATCTCAAGCGTCAAAGTATTAAAGCGAGGTGACAATATGTACACTCCCCAACCGATCGACACAAAATCAATCGAACTCAGTGAAGAGCTGAAAGAGCTGACCGAAAAGCTCGCTGAGAACGTCCACGAGAACTGGGCTATAGGCAGGCTCAAAGAGGGTTGGACTTTCGGCAAAGAGCGCAACGACGCTCTCAAGCAAACGCCATGTCTTGTCCCCTATAATGAACTCCCCGAATCCGAAAAGGAATACGACCGCAATACGGCAGTAGAAACCGTCAAGGTCATTCTCGCGATGGGCTTCAACATCGAAAAACAATAATCACACAAAAAGGCTGTTCACTGCGACATGAGCTCCGAAAGATCTTTTTGATCCAACTTTCAGGAGTCACGACGGTGAACAGCCTATTTTATTCGGCGACAGCTTGTCGATTTTTTGTCAATTTGTTCCGTTGTATGTTTCGGAATCATCATACAAAACGCTCAGATACTCGGGCGGGACAAACTCCGCCTGCCACACGCCGTTATCCGAGATATACAGCTTATATCCGTCGCGGACGAAATCAGCGGCACGGAATTGCAACACCACGGGCTTACCGTGACATGAACCGACCTTGACGGCAGTCGCGTAATCCGTAGAGATATGTACATAGTTGCGCGACATTGATCGTAGCCCGTCTTTCAGGATACTGTCAAGGGATCTCTGTGCCGTTCCGTGATATAAGTATTCAGGCGGAGAATCGACCTGCTTCATCTTGATGACAACGCCCTCGATCGAATGTCCCTGATTCGCGCGGATCTTTAGTCCGTCAGGGCTGATCGAGTAACGCCCTTTCTCGTCCTGTTCAACGATCTCTCCGAGGATCTCCCGGTTCATCCACGGGAGTTTTTCTTTGAGTGCCCGGATGATGACGTCAATATCCGCCCAGCCTCCGTCAAGCGAGATATAGCGCGGCTCCTCACAATGACGAAGATAATACGACAGCTTTTTGCTTGCTCTCCTATAATCCATCATTCTCTTCCTTTGGTACAATAATAGCATAGTCTTACTGCTGACTACAGTTGGTATGGGACTATGCTTGTTTTTTTGTATAATGAGAAGGTAATGGTCTGATGGGTCCTCCTTAGAACTTTGCGTTCGTATTAGAAAGTATCAGCCGCCTTCTTGTTA
>CADBYC010000009.1:0-58756 GCA_902798755.1 uncultured Ruminococcus sp.
AAGGCCGTCGTAACACAAAGGCGAAACTGGCGATATATACCTAAATGAATACCACTTTTTAGCCTTTCATCACTCCAAAATTGGGTGCCCCCCATGATCTAAGTATAAACTCTTATAGTATCCATTAACGGGACTTTGAGAAAGTATATTTCTATCAGAGAATAAAAACAGAATTTTTTCATAAAAAGAACGCAACACATGATATGTAACTACCTGACAGAATTACCGTCACAGTTGCTCACAAATGGTCTGTGTTGCGTTTTGAATTATACTCCGAGTCTTTATCGGCAGAGGAGGAATATCTGGACAAACACGAACAGCGGGGACGACTGATGTGTCATTCCCGCTGTTATGTATCTGCATATATTTCTGTTATCATCTTCACACCGAGTTTGAATCCCTCGATGTAGGCATCACGTTCCGAGAGTGCAATCAGCGAGAGTTGACAGTTATCTATCTGCTCCAGCTTCTCTTTCTGTGGTTCGGTAGTCAGCAAGTTTTTTAATTCATCAAGCAGCTTTGTCATATCCGACAGCTTTCTCTTGGTATCCTTACACTGTTTATACTCACTCGGATTGATATTACCAAAGTAGAAGTCCTCCAATGTGGTCATGGTATCACGCTCCTTCAAGCACAACACAATACCACAGAAAAGGAATAAGTCAAGTGTAACTCTTCCGTTGGAGTTTAATCATATTGATATTCTTCTTCGGAAATTCCTAGTCTACATCTGATTGAAGCATATTTTCTCCTATGATTTGAATCAACTTGTCAAAATGCTTCGGTTCTTTTGCTAAATAAACTATAATTGGTGTTGGCTGCAATGCATATGGGTTCATTCCTGTGATTTCATATAGATTATCGCAGTTATGCATCCCAATAATTCCATAACGCCGTCCCCCGTCTGACATCCTTGAAAGAAATATCTGTCTAAAATCTCCGAACATTAAGCTACTGACTAACTCCGTGTAAACAATTACCGCTGTGATTTTTTCATAGACTTCTTCATGAACACCAATGCTTAGTCCAATGTCCTTGTGTTCGAGAATTCCATTAATCGGGTGAGCTAATAACGAAAAAGCTTCTTCAAAACCAGATTCCATTATTTCACTAAATGTCCAGTTAATGTATAGAATATTCATGTGTGTAACATGATCGACGTTCTCAAATTTCTCAGCGGCGCTATTTAAAAAGTCTTTCAATTTTCCTATGCGGGGCATAATACCATTTATACTATGTGAACTACAGTATGAAGAAAAATCATCGCGTCCTTTATCGTTAAGCAACACAAGTGGAAGAACAATTCCTTTTAATCCATCAAAGTCGTGGAATCCCGGTGTCTTAACTTCGATATCTACGGTTACACCGTTAGTGCACCTAAACCTTGCTTCCGGATTTTTCTTTCCGTTAGTCTTTGGTTCGTAGTCCCCCGATTTCGATCGCTGTCTCCAGAATCTCAATATGCTGATTTCAGATAATGCGCGAAAAAACTGTGCTTCATCATAGTTACCTTTTCCCGCAGAAAGCTGATCTGTAAAAAAGGTTTTGATCTTGTCCTCTCCAAAGAACTGAATCAATCCAGCGATATTTTGGGAAAAGTTTAGGCAGAAGTTTTGTTGGAAGTTTTCCTTTGTAACGCCGTAAAGCGTCACACAGATTGAGGTATAGTGATAGGATCCAAGATATTTATCTAATCTTCCCTCAATAGCCTTAACAAGAAAATGATCATTAGAAAACTCATCCATCCATCCTTCAGACCAAGCTTTTGAAAGTGCACCTGCCAAATCTAAGCTAGCAAGCGGAAACTCTTTATCAGATCGTCTAGTATTATTGATTCTAACCCCGTCCTTTCTGCGACAAACGCTCTACAGAGTTTACTTATTTATCTGCATCCACGAGCCAAAACATAATCTTTTCCAATACAATCTATTGATTCTTTCATAATATGATCCAGATTTGAATCATCATATGAAAACGACCGATTTACTGTGCAACCTTCTCACAAAGAAGCTTCGACTCATCAGTCAGACCTCCGTCATCAGTGAGAATAGGAGTATCCAGGATAGATTTAATGCTGACAGCCAAAGAAGCAGTTGCAGCTATCGTCTTTTTTGATTCAAGAGAGTATTTTGAATAGTCATATCCTTCCTCGGCAACAATCTCTTTCATCTGCTGAACCAATGGAAGGAATCGCGCGTCAAGCAGAGCCAACAAACTATAGAACATATCTGTTCTTCTGCGAATAGCGATACACTGTTCGGTGCCGGCGTCCATTTGTTCACAATAAACGGTCGCTTCTGCTGCGCTTGCTTTCGCATTTTCCAGATTCTTTCCGGCTTTCGCGCCGACTATGATTCCCATGATCATCAGAGCAGGTCCGGCTACCAGACCGCCGAGCACAGCAGCACCTCCTGCCATACCCATACCGCCCGCAGCAAGAGAACCGCCTCCGAAAAAGGCTAAGGTTGCGTTGGAAGCTGCCGCTCCGCTGAGCGCGGAGATAGCGGTTCCGGTAGAAGCGGAAGCAAAGGTTGCCGCAGCGCTGTACGCACCGAACGCAGCTAAAGCGCCGCCTGTCGCTCCTGCGGCAAGTCCGTCTGTAATTGATAAGGCAAAACTGCGCATCTCACCGAGTTCTTCAAACTCTTTTTTATCGATCGCCAGTTTACTCAGCTCTGTTAAACCGAGGGAATCTGTAAAATCAACATTTTTTATTTGTGTGAAGGTATCGAGAAAATCTGAAATGTTTCCGTTCAGTACGAACAGCTTTTCGTTTCCCAGCGCTTCAAGAGAAGTCTCGCATTGCTTACGATAAGCATTCAGCCTGTCAGCGGCTTCTTTCATTCTCGCGTTGGAATTTTCATTCAGCTTTGACGCTTTGTGCTGGTCAAAGCCTGCCATAGTTGATTTTCCGATTCCGACAGCGCCTGTCGCTACGGCAATTCCTATAAACAATATCGGTAACGGCATATTTCTCCCTCCTTAGTCTTCTGCGGAAGCTGTTTCCTCATCAGAGGATTCCGTCTTTTTATTCCTTGTGAACATCTTACCGATGCCTCCGAAGAATCCTGATACGGCAGCTCCTGTTTTTTCAGTGGCGTCTTTTATTCCCGAGGTAACGGGAGCGGTTGCTTCGGCAATCGTTTCGGATAGAGTCGGATCCATTTTTAGTTCTTCAATAGAAGGCTCGCTAATTTCGTCAGCAATCAAATTCTTGGCAGCTTCAGAGAGATTCTCGATCCGCTTCTCAACCTGAGCCATGATCGGAACGATCTCACGGTACGGACGATCTGACTGAGAGAGCCAATCCCTTTCATGATTGACTTCTATTGCAGATCGCATAATCTGCTCCATTTCCAAAAAGACATCAGCAGGAATACCACAGACCCGCACAATATGCTTCATCAGTCTTCGCTCATCGTGATGATAAATCTCATCTTCGTAAGCAAGCGTCAACATATTCCATACCAAAAATCGAGAAGCTACAACATCATCGTCTTCCCCGACAGAATCGTAAAGAGCTTTGTCCACACCTTCCGCAAGAACATCATAGCTGTCTTCCTCATCAATGAAGGTTTCAAGCTGTTTCTGACACGCTTCAAGCAGCTCGTCCCTGTAATCAAGGAAATGATATTTATCAAGCTCCATACCGATTTCATCAAGCTTTTCTAACTCGTGCTCTGTGACTTCTCCATCTACATGAAGAAGATAGCAAAAAACCGTGACTGCATTTTTAACAGAAATATACTTCATCTTATCCTCCTTACAGTTTAAAGCTTTCATCGGAAAGCATCAGATCATCGAATTCTTCCTGTGTACAAAACTGCGGCTTGCGACCCAGTGCAATCTGTATCTGCGCGTTAGCGCCGAGAAATCCGTTGACGTCTTCCTCTATCATCGTAGTGTCCATCGCATCGACGCCGTTACGAAAGGCTTCCAGATACTCTGTGAAAGATTGCTCATATGCCGCGATCATCTGCTCTCGGTACTCTCTGATCATCGCAACGGCTTCTTCACACTCGGCTTCGATCCTTTTACGTTCTTTAACGGCAAGTTGGTATTCTACCAGCGATGTTTTGAGTTCCTGATACACTGCTACAGCCGCCATATATCCGATCGTACTGCCTGCCGCTCCTGCTACAACTGTCAGCGCACGACTGCCGACGCCTTTTACTACGGTCGTAAAAGCAGTCGCGTACATAGCCGCGCCTAATTCTCCGAATCCATCCTCTCCGAGTTGTACAATACACTCAGTACCGGTGATCTCGCCCTTGATGAAACGCGCCATAACCTTGCCGACATTTACGGTAGTGGAAACCATCTGAGCAGGTAATGATGTTTTAGATAAACTACGGATATACTCCGAAGAAGCGTTTTGCATCGTTCCCTTTACCACGGCGCCGGAGAAAGCGGTTGCATAGCTGAATGCCGCTCCTGTTCCGGTATCTTTGGCAACTTCAATGGCAGCATCCTGTGGATTTTTCTCTCCCTTTACACAAGCAACAAAGTTTTTGATAATGGAGATCGAACCTGACATTGCTGCGCCGATACCGGCTTGCTTAAGACCTGCTTTGTTTGCGGTCTTGATAACATCCTTTGCAGTTGAAAGCTTAGGATGCTTACGCGCAAAGATAGCTTCTTCATTGGTAACATTGCTTTGTTTCAGATTTTTACTGGTCGTTTCAACAATATCTCGTTGTTTTTCCAGTTTGGCTACCAACTCTGTATCTCCTTTGACTTTTGCTTTTTGTATACGCTCATCCAATTTGCAGATTCTATCGGCATACTCAGCCTGTACCTTGTCATAGAAGTCTTTCGGTATTTCTATTGGTACATCACTATCGCGGTATTTATCGTATTTTTTATCTAACAACTTTTCAGCGCAAGACTTGGCGTCACCGCCAACAAATTTCAGTTGTCTGGCGGTTCCCTCAACAATTGTGCCATCCCCATTCATCTCAACAAGGTCAAACAACTGATCATTTGTGCCGCCGATACTGCGGCCTGTGCTGTCAACCTGTTTTGCGACGTCATCCGTTCGGGAGGTACGCTTTTCAGAGCCACGAATGATCTTGTCGGCATTATCCTTCGCAACAGATTTGACTTCAGCTGAAAAGCCTGCCTGCTGTTTGATATTCTGATCTTTGAAACTATCATTGACCTTGCTCTCAGCGATAGATTTCAGAGATCGTGTTGCTTCTTTTCCAAGCTCATTATCCTGTCCCGAGAAAGCGACAAGGTGTTCTTTCACCGCGCTGCCATAACGCTCCACAACTTCGACAGCAGCTCCTTCCAGCGCTTTTTTCTCAAGTTCCTTCTTTTGCTTTTCGTCCACCGGAAATCACCGACCTTTCATTCTCTATCATAGCACCAAGTTAGACTATTTGCAACGATTTTCACTTATTATTTCAGCCTCCGTTATAAACGGAGGCTGCTATCAGAAACATCATATGAATAATGTGTTAAAACTCAATTGTTACGGCAGTTTCCTGAGTCACAGACGTACCATCCGTATTTGTCAGATTGATATTAAAGTCGGCGGTTTTCAGATTATCAGCGCTTAATGTTTCGTTGTTCTCAAAATAGTCGCCGAGCGACACGGATAACACATCCTTCTTTCCCTGCCAGATGAGATCAGAAGCAAGATATGAGGTACTGACTTCTACTCCGTTGAGCTTTAAGCCGGACAATCTGACATTCAATGCCTGATCTGCGTTGCTCTCAAATTCGAGCATCAGTTTACTATCGCCGTCTTTGTTTGTCACGAGAGCCTGAGAGATCAGGCTTATGCCGCCTTCGGAATATGCCGTTCTTTCCGAAAGTGCGTCAATGGTAATACCGTAGGCGCTTTGAAGTGCGTTGCCTTTCATTGTCTTTAGATAGGTATCCTCCGAGTAATCATATCCGTCTGAATTTTGTGTCTCGATAAAGATCATTTCACTGTATTCATGATGATACTCGTCGTCTTCAACATCAAAGCCGATACCGATATCGGCGATTTTGCTGATTCCGTGACAATACAACTCGGCGTAGGAGAAAGAGACCTCTTCCTCTTCGGTTGCTCCCGGATCGAGTTCACATCGCATATAACCATCATGGATCATATATCCGTTAACAGAATTGCAGCCGTAACCTGCCGTTCCGGCATATGCTTCACGCTTTGAATCGGCTTTGTTTTCCAATTTTAACGAAAGCTTCACTGCGCTGTTGGTGTAAGTAAGCCCGGTAGCAGTAATACTGACGTCGTATGTTTCTGTCAGAAGCGTTTCTTCGATTGTTCCGGTTTTATCAAACTGTGGAAGAATATCGTTCTTTCCTTGGTTATTGCTCTTGGCGTCGCTTTCGTTGGACGATACTGAACTTGTGTCATTTTTTGAAGAAGTCGAACCGTCGTTTGAGGATCCGCCGTCAGAGCATGCTGAAAACGTGAAAATCAGCACCGCTGCCATCATAATAGCTGTCATCATTCTTATCATTCTCATAATAATCTCTCCTTATAGATTTCGTTTCGGCTACTGATAAAATAATAACCGTGTACATAATATACACGGTTTCAGTATAAAAATGTTATTCTGCCAGTATAACTTTTCGTCTGTCGATTTTATATAATACAGTCAAATCGCAAGGATGCCCTGTGTGCTCAAATAAACCATTACGAAGAATAAAATGATCCCCAGAATAATGCTCAGCCATCCGAAGAGTCTGTTGATTCTCTTTCTCGACAACGGATCTTTTGTAAATCTCAAACTGTATTTACCGACGTCACCGAATAGAAAATACGGAAACAGCGTAAAGAAACCAAAAACAAGAATCGTAAAGTACACTAAGGCAAAAATATGCTGAATCGAATGCTTTGTGTGATACTCCGGACTGAATATATAAGCGACAAATGTAATTAGACCAAAGGAGTATAGGATGATTGCAATGGTTGTAATCAGCTTTGGGAAGAAGCGTTTGGAACGATAACCCGGCAGCGGGCGGAACCTCATACTTTCGATCTCGTTGTTATCCATCAGTTTGATGTATCTTCTGTCGTTTGTCAAAACAGCGCGCAGGTAATCAATACTGCCATAGCGGTTATTCGGGTCAAGCTCCATACAGCGCTCAATAACCATACTCAGCGTGCCCTGATGCATCTGTTCGTTCGGTAATCTGCCTGTCAACAAAAAATTCAGCAATACGCCGCAGGAGTATATATCAACTTTCTCGTTTGTCTGCTGAAAGCCGAACTGTTCCGGCGCTGTATAACCAGGAGTTCCCATGATTTCCGTATCCTGATTTTGATCAGCTTTCACGGTTCTGGAAATATCATAATCGATGATTTTAACACAGCCTGTATGATCTATCATAACATTGTTCGGATTGATATCTCTGTGAACAATGTTGTTCTGATGAAGCGCTTTCAGACCGTTGCATACCGACGCGATAACAGAGGCGGCTTGTCGTTCTGTAAATAAACCTCTTTGTTTTATAGAATCTGCAAGCGTGACGCCATTTACATATTCACCGAGGGTAACGCATAATCCCCCGATAATATCCGCGTCAAATATCTGCATGAGATTTTGGTTGCGAATACCGCAAAGCCTGCGCATAATCTCGATAGCAGAGGGATCGGAGAATCGCTTGATCATCAATTCTCCCGTATAGACATTTCTGACAATTATCATTTCGGATGAGATTCTATTCACTTCTTCAACTGCCCAAAGCCTGATTCTTTCATTTTCAGTCATTTTTCCACCTGACAGATTATCAACCAAACATTGCATTTGATGATAGTTATGATATGATATATGTAAATCTAATATAACCCGCAAGACTATTATAGGAGGATACCATGAAAAAATCAACTGATGAATTACTGAAACAATTGAAAACGAAAACGAATATCGAAGAATTCTTTAAAGAGAACGGCTCTGAACTGATTTTTGACAGCTTATCCGAAATGATAGACTTCTTTATGAATCAAAAAGGGCTTAAGAAAGCCGATGTAGTCAAACGCTCTATGCTCGGCAATTATGCTTACAGTATCCTAAACGGGAACAGAAAGAAACCGGAAAGGGATAAATTAATCATGCTGTGCTTTGGGCTGAGGCTGACAGCAGATGAAGCAAACCGTCTGTTAAAGATGAGTTCTAATGGCGAACTGTACGTCAGAAATCCGCGCGACTTAGTTTTGATCTATGCTTTGGACAGAAACCAAAGTGTAATAGAAGCCAATAACAAACTCGAAGAACTCGGTCTGGACGAACTGCCCTTACCGTAACACAAGCAAAGGAGGAAATTATGGTCAGTATCATTAACGCTTTAATTAAAGGGATCACAACTATCATTGTTGCCATAATCGCGTGTTTTGCGTTCCTATTAATTATACCGTGAACGATTATTCAAAAGGAAAAAGCGAGGAGTTAACGTTCCTCGCTTTTTCTTTGATACCGCCATATTCTTTCTATCAGATTTCTATTTATTGCTTTCAAATATCGGTTACCGAATAAAGCACCTAAGCCGCAGAATAGCCGCATAGAGAAAAAGTTGGTTTTAACTGCTGAAAAGAAGAAAACGTTCTTGGATGGGGTCAAATGAGGTGATCTACTCGCTGAATCTGCCTTCACCATCCAAAACCTGTAGAATCGTTCGGGATAATCAACAGAGTTTTCATTTTTATCTTGACATTTTTCCCATTCGATGATATACTAATTCTCGCACGAAAGAAAGTGCCGCACGTTTATGCGACACCCACTCGTACAACTCAATATTTAGGGGTATAGCTCAGTTGGTAGAGCAGCGGTCTCCAAACGAGGGTTCAAGTCCTTCTGCCCCTGCCACAAACAGGTAGCAGTAACAAATTCGTTACTGCTGCTTTTTCTATATCTGAAAAGTCCGTTTCAGTACCTATAAATCCTCTAACTATGCGATATACCAATCGAAACATTAGTGATTCATTATTCTAAATCGGAACTATAATCAATGATCAATACGATATAATCAAAGCAGAAATAATGCTCAGAGGAGGTACCGCGATGGATAAAAAAGAAATCATTGAGAAAGTCATCAGCGAGACAGGATTGAAAGAAAAGATCGATGAAACATTCAAAGAGCTTGAAGAGCAGGCTAAAGCGAAACTCATCGAAGAACTGGAATCCGTGATACGCAAAAAGCTCGAAGCAGCATACATAAAGAAAGCCGAAGAGCTGAAGATGAAAGCGAAGAAGCGTATGCGTAAAGCTGCCGCTGTTGTCGGCGTCGGTTGTTTTTGTTCCGCGGCGCTGCTCGCGAGCTTGATCCACTATATCACGTCGTCAAGAAAGAGTTTCTTCCATTGACAAAAGCCATCCGCTCGGATGGCTTTTTTAGTGCTGTTATTTTCTGATCAATCAGTTATTATTTTTCTCAATAAACCCTTCAACGATCCCGATGTATCTCTCTTCATCTTCAAAGTAGCTCATGCCATGGTCCGCATGGGGGAAGGTGTGCATTTCGATCATCGAGGGATTCGCCTTCTGCACCTCTTTGCTCATGCTCATTGGTACAAAGTCGTCCGCCTCACCGTGGAGAATGACGATCGGTATCTTCGAACGTTTTACTTCATCAGCGGCAGTGGTAGCGTTGACTCTCAGCCTGCCGTATACAAGCCCGGCAAGCCAGATGATCGGCCATAGCAGATCGGGATTCAGCTTGATCTTGCGGCAAACATGCTTGATGATATCCTTCGGAGAGTTGAACGGACAGTCCGCGACGATTCCCTTGACGTTTCGCGGCAGCCTCTGTCCCGACGCCATCAGTACCGTACCGCCGCCCATGGAGATACCGAACAGGAAAATGCTCTTGTCTTTTCCGAATCGCTTGTTAGCGAATTTGACCCATGAAATAACGTCGAACCGTTCCTTGATACCGAAGCAGATCGTGTGCCCCTGAGAGCGCCAGTGCGCGCGTTCGTCAACGATCAGCACATTGTAGCCTTCATGGATCAGGTGCAGCCCGATACCCGCAAAGTCACGCACCGCCGATCCGCGATAACCGTGAAAGCAGATGCACAGTGGTTTATCGTCGTCACCCTCAAAGTATCTTGCGCTCAGCTTTAGCCCGTCATAGGAGCGAATGGTATAAAACTTACACGGAGTCGTATTCACCTCGTTGATCCTCTCGCTGACCCTCTTACCGTAGGCAAGCCGTTCGATGGCGGGAGGATTCTTCGTTTCGGACATATCTTTCTTCGGTGAGTAAAACACCTTATAATAGGAAGCGTATAATCCCGCTAAAATCAGCAGTATCACCGCGGTGACGATCAGGAAAGCAACCATTTTTCCACCTCCGAATCTGATAGTTTGATTGTAGCACATCGCCTTTTGAATTGCAATCAAATTATAATATATATAAATCGAAAAGCCCCTGTAATATTTTTATAAAATTTTTTCGAATAAGTAGTGATTTTTTGATTTTGATATGTTATAATCAAGAGGAACTTGTTTTACAGATTATTAAATAAAGGAGTTTTTGACATGACGATCAATAAAAAAAGAAACGGAAACACTTTGAACGTCTCTATCGAAGGCCGTCTGGATACCGGTACTACTCCCGAAGCGGAAAAGGAGTTAAAGGGCTGTTTGGACGACATCACCGAGCTGAATCTGGATTTCTCTCATCTTGACTACATTTCTTCCGCCGGCTTGAGACTGTTACTTTCTCTGCAGAAGACCATGAACACCCGCGGATCGATGAAGATCCAGCATCCCAACGATGTTGTCAAGGAGATCTTTGAGGTCACAGGCTTCTCCGATATCCTGACCGTAGAATAATTCGGATAGGGGAGAGCTATGCTCTCAACTGTATCTTATCCAAACTCAATACTAAAACGCGTACAGACGACTGATCTGTACGCGTTTTCTTTTTGTATGGCTTTTCAGCGCGGAGTCGCCGCGGTTGAAATCATTTGATCATTTCTTGCTTCCGGCGATCGTGATGATGATGTCGAGCACCTTGAGGTAGAGCCAGATCACGGTGAACGCGAGACCGAACGCCGCCTGCCACTCATATTTCTTCGGCAGCTTGTCGTTGACCACGTGTTCGATGGTATCAAAATCGCAGATCAGGAACAGCGCCGCAATGATGATGAAGATCACGGAGAAGCCGATAGAGAACACGAGATTACCCCGGATCGCCTGAACGATCGGTCTGGTGAACGGAATGAACGAGCAGATGAGCGTCAGCAGTGTGACGGCGATCACTGTGACGAACAAGGTCAGCATGATCGCTTTGAATTTCTTTGTCACGCGGATAACGCCCTTGGTATACAGCAGCGCCATCACTAATATAATGACCATAGTGATCGCCAGCGCCAGAGCGCCGAGGTATTCCATGCCCGCAAGCACCTTGAAGATCAGGAAGGAGATGAAGTAGCCCTGAGTGATGCAGTATAATGCGCCTGTTACGGGAGTGGTCGCCTTCGCGAAGAACGCGAGCAGCTGGAAGACGATCGCCGCAATAACGCTGACGCCTAACGCGATCGCTTCGGTTATATACATCGTTACCTCAAAGCCCTTGATGTTGACGGTGAATTCTTCACCGGTAGCGAACGTCTTAGCGAGTATCAGCTGTAAAACGATGCCCACGATCGTGAACAGCAGGAAGTAGACGGTCTTTGCGGTGATGCCGCCGTAGGTAGCGGCATTTGTTACGTCATACTCATTGACCTTGTTGAGTCTACGCATGACAGGGTTGGAAGCCAAGATAGAGTTCCTCTTTTTGGCAGTAGTACCATTTGCGTTGTTAGTGAGTCTGTTCATATGATCCTTCTTTCTGTAAAGCGTTGGTGTGTGGCTTGCAACTCTATGATAATATATCCCGTCGTTCTTTTCAAGTAAATATTTTGTAATCAAATCCGGTGTATAAGCGGAGGCTGTCAGCACCTCTGCCAAGAAGAACCATGTCGAATTTCCTTGCTTTTTAGGGGCATGTGTGATAAGATGATTACCGATAATGTTAAAAAGGAGAGTTTCGGCTTTTTGCGGTTATCCTGTCGATAATCGGCTGAGCCTGTACGCTTATGGGTGACCTCGGTCTCGGAAAATATAAGACCATCAGAGAATTTGTCGAGTCAAAGCTCCGTGCGTTTGAAGAGCGCGGACTGACGATGCAAACGCTGTTTTCCCTGATGTTTCAGGAAAAAGAGAATATCATGTATGAGCGCAGCCGCGGTTATCATATCGAGACCTTCTCCTACGGCGAAGCGGAGGACAGGATCCTCTCCCGCGCTGTATTGTTAATAGAACGGCTCTCCGATATTGAGCCGGGCTCTGTCGTCGGACTGTCGATGGACAACTCCCTTACATGGATCGAGATGTTCTGGGCGATCATTCTGTGCGGCTATAACCCGCTGCTCATCAACCTGCGCCTGTCACAGGAGATGGTCGAGGGCGCTTTGCGCGATTGCCACGCGAAAGCCGTCGTATCCGATCAGCGCGCCTATTCCGTCAAGACCGTCATGAGCGGCGACGTCGGGTTATCCGATCAGCGCATAAAGCCCGATACCTTCGGCGAAGAGATCCTTGTCATGACGTCGGGCACTTCCCGTCATGTCAAGATTTGTGCCTACTCAGCCGAAGAACTGTATCATCAGATCAAGGGCAGTTACGGCATTATCCGAGAGTGTGACTTGATCAAGCGCCATTATGAAGACCGCTTGAAGCTTTTGACCTTCCTGCCGTTTTACCACACCTTCGGTCTGGTAGCGGTCTACATTTGGTTCTCGTTCTTTTCCCGCACCTTTGTAGAGCTGAAGGACATGCAGCCTGATACCATCACGGGCACGGTGCGCCGCCATAAGGTGACTCACATCTTTGCCGTTCCGCTGTTCTGGGAAAAGGTATACGAACAGGCGAAAAAGACCATTCATCTGCGCGGTGAGGAAACGAAGCAAAAATTCGAGAAAGCCATGCGCCTGAGAGAGAAGCTCGGCGATTCCTCTGCGGGTAAGCTGTTCTCAAAGCTTGCGTTCAAGGAAGTCCGCGAGAACCTCTTCGGCGAGAGCATCCGCTTTATGATCACGGGAGGCTCGACCATCTCTAAAGACGCCATGCGCTTTTTCAACTTCATCGGCTACCACCTTGCCGACGGCTACGGCATGAGCGAGATCGGCATCACTTCCGTGGAGTTATCCGCAAAGCCGAGTATCCTCAACGACTGCTTCATCGGCAAACCGATGGACGGCATGGAGTACCGTATCAATGAGCACGGAGAGCTCGAAGTCAAAGGCAAAGCCGTCGCGCGGTACATCATCGAGGACGGAAAGCGCAAGATCATCAATCGGGATTTCTTCCAAACCCATGATCTCGCAAAATGTGTTGGCGGTCATTATCAGATACTCGGCAGAAAAGACGATCTGATCATCGGCAGCTCGGGAGAGAACCTCAACCCGAACATGATCGAGCCTGAACTGAAGCTCGACGGCGTGAACGAAGTCTGCCTGATCGGAGCGCAAAGCGGCGATCAGGTCACGCCGACATTGGTGTTCTCCGTCAACCGCTTTATCACCGCGGAAAAGCTCACAGCCATCGACCGCGCGGTCAAAGCAAAGCTCGATGAAATCCACCTGTCCTCTGAGATCCGCCGGCTGCTCTACGTCAGCGACCCGCTGATCGTCGGCGACGAATTCAAGCTCAACCGCCTGCGCTTAAAACAGCAGTTGGAGGATAACGCCTTTACAGCTGTCGTACCGTTACGGCTCAGCGACAGTCTGCACGACGAGCTCGCTCAGCGGATCAGAGAATTCTTTTCAGCCGCATTAAATATAAAGACTGAGGAGATCGCCGATCAGGCGGATTTCTTCCTTAATCTCGGCGGTTCCTCGCTCGACTACTTCGGCATGATCAGCGCCATCGAAAACGAGTTCTCGGTCAAGATACCTGTCGAAAAAAGCGCTGAGCTGTCCACCGTAGCGGCGTTCCACCGCTATTTGTCCGAAACGCTCTAAAGCGATCACTATATTATGTTACATACGTTATTCAATTGGTTTGTGAAAGTGACAGGCTGGCCTGTCCAGTACTTCTGTTTTCATACAAAGATATATTATGAAGATAAGTCCGTCCGGTCGCGCCGTATCCGCGGCAAGGCGATCCTGATCTCGAACCACCTGTCCGTCTACGATTATCCTGTCGCGATGTTCACGTTCCCGACGCGTACCCTGCGTTTCCAGATGTCGGAGCTTGTCATGAAAAAGCCCGTTCTCGGTACTTTCCTGAGAATGCTCGGCGGCATTTATGTCAACCGCGATTCGCATGATTTTTCTTTTATGGCAAAATGCGAGAAGATACTCGCTAAAGGCGGCGTCATCGGTATCTGCCCCGAGGGGAGATTACCGATGAAAGGGGAGACCCCTCCGCTCGCGTTCAAGACAGGAGCCGCATATCTCGCGCTCACGACGGATACCCCGATCATCCCGATGGTCACCGACGGCAACTACTTTCGGTTTAGACAGCGTGCCCATGTCATCATCGGTACGCCGATCAACCCCTCCGATGTCGCCGATCCCGCGTTGAGCGACAAGGAGAATATCGAGAAGCTGACGCGCGTCATGCGTGAGAAAATCATATCATTAGGAAAAATGCTGAATGAAAGAACAAAAGAAAGCTAAGCTGTTTTCTCTGAAATACTGGTTTGTCGATTTCGTCAGGGTCACGGGCGCGATTCCCACCTATTTGTGGTATCGCCCGAAGATCGTCTACGAAAGCAAATCCGCGAAGAAGAAGATCCGCGGCGGCGCACTCTTGATGTGCAATCACAATTGCTTTTATGACCCGATCTATCTGATGATCGCGGTCTGGTACCGTCGTCATCATTTCATCATCAATAAGCAGTTTTTAGAAACAAAGGCAAGATGGTTTTTAGAGCACGTTCTGTGCATCCCCATCGATATCGAGAATACAGGTTTTCAGACCATGAAAACGATCAACGACCACCTGACAAGCGGCGAGATCGTGTCGATCTTCCCGGAAGGCCATATCAACGACGGTTCCGGCGAGATGCGACAGTTCAAGAGCGGTATGGTGCTGATGGCGATGCGCGCCAAGGTGCCGATCGTCCCCGTCTATATCCGCGCGCATGAACCGCGCTTTAGCCGCTTGAAGATCGTCATCGGCGAGGCGGTGGATATCAACAAGCTGTTTGACTCCCGCCCCTCGATGTCCGATATCGAGAAAGTGACGGAACAGCTCTTTGAAAAAGAAAGCCAGCTCAAAGAGATCGCCTTTCAACTGAAATAATAGGAGGATATCATGATCAATCCCGACAGAGAAAGATTCAGAAAATATACCGACTCTGCAGAGTTCGAACGCCTTGTCGACATGGACAGCGTGTCCGAAATGTGGCAGCGATCCGTGTGCGATTACCCCGACGTGATCGCCATTGAGGATAACGGCAATCAGTATACCTATGCGCAGATCGACGCGGATGTCAGCCGCTTTCGTTCGCTGATAAAGCGCGAGGACAAAACACACCGCGTCGGTATCTATTGCCCCAATTCCTATGACTTTGTCCGCGCGTATCTCGCCGTGACGACCCTCGGCTATACCGCTGTGATCCTGCCGCCCCAGCTCGACGGCGTGACCGTGTTCGGCTGTGTGATGAAGTTCGGTATCGACATGCTGATCTATCATCCTGCTTTGAAAGAGAACACCGCCTTCTTATCGGAGAAGCGCCCCGACGTCACGCTGATCAAGAGCGATTCACAGGGCGAAACAGATACCGAAATGGTGTTCCCCTCGGGGGATACTCCCTGTGTGATCATGTTCACAGGCGGCACGACAGGTAAGAGCAAAGGAGCGTTACTTTCCAACTCCGCCGTCATGCAGGGCACTGTCAACGGCTGTTACGGCGTATGGAACGTGTTCTCTCAGCGCTATCTGCTCATACTCCCGCTGTCGCACGTGTTCGGCTTGATCCGCAACCTGATGACGGCGCTGTATACAGGCTCGACCCTGTACATCTGCCGCAACAATAAAGATATGTTCCGCGATATCGCGATGTTCCGTCCGACGATCCTGGTTCTCGTGCCCGCGCTCGCGGAAATGGCGCTGAACCTCTCGAAGAAGTTCGGCAGGAATATGCTCGGCGACTCGTTGAAAACCATCATCTGCGGAGCCGCCGCCGTACCGCCTTATCTGATCCGTGAGTATAAAAGCGTATTCGGCATCGACATTTTCCCCGGCTACGGTTTGACCGAGAGCGCGAACCTTGTCACAGGCAATCCCGAGAATCTGAGCAAGCCCGAATCCGTCGGACTCCTCTATCCGAACCAGCAGGTCAAGGTCGTCGACGGAGAACTCCGACTCAAGGGCGCGAATATGATGCTCGGCTATGTCGGCGAAGAGGAAGACGGCGTCTATGACGAAGAAGGCTACTTCTGCACAGGCGATCTCGTTCGTTTTGACGATGACGGCTTCTTGTACATCACAGGCAGGATCAAGGAGATCATCGTCCTCCCGACAGGCGAGAATATTTCTCCCGCTGAGTTAGAGGTCAGATTCCTTGAACTGAACCTGATCCAAGACGCGCAGGTGTATGAGGATATATCCGACGACGGCAGTCATTTCTTAGCGCTCGAGGTCGTGCCCCGCGCGCCTGAGATCGCAAAGCTCGGTGATGCCGATCCCGTTCAGACGATTACTGACGAGCTTGAGAAGATCAACAGTACCCTGCCCACCTACCAGCGTGTGTCCCGCATCATCGTCCGTGATTCGGACTTTGAGCGCACGCCCAGTATGAAGATCAAGAGGTATCACAAATGCTGACAAGACCTGAGATATTCGAACAACTCAAAGATATACTCATTTTTGCGGACGACAAAAACCGCGATGTCATCGAGCATTGCGACGAGAGCACCAAGCTCGTTGCTGACCTTGGTTTCACTTCCGTTTCCGTATTATATATGGTCATCGCCATTGAGGAGAGCTTCGGTATCGTTTTCGGCGACGTTTCGATGAACGACTTTCCCACCGTCGGCGACGTCGTCAGCTATATCGAGGCGCGGCTTCAATGAAGTGGGAGTATAAGGACTGTCAATACGGCGATATCATCCGCGTCAAGCTCGGCTCCGTCTATCACTACGGTATTTTTGTCAGCGATAATGAGGTGATCGCATTCGGTCTCCCTCCGACAGCCGAGAACCTGCAAAATCAGCAGGCGATCAAGGTGCTCGCTACCGATATCAACGTTTTCTCCTACGGTAATCTTGTCGAGACCGCTGTGCTTTCTTTCAAAGAACGTATGAAGCGCCGCAGTCCCGAGCAGACCGTAACCCTTGCCAGAGAGCGTATCGGCGAGGGCGGCTACAACATTATCCACAACAACTGCGAGCACTTCGTCAATGATGTTGTATTTGGCGAGAAGGTATCACAGCAGGAGCGCTCCGTCCGCGAGAAGTGGCGTCGCTTTCAGTCTGAGAAATCCAACGATCAATGATCCTTCAGAATAGGATATAACATGCTATACATTTATCTGTTACTTGGCCTGATACTGTTTTTGATCATCTTTGTTTTCGCACCGGCGGCGGTATGCTATCGGTCTGTTTTCGGGCGCAGAAAAACACTCCCGCTCGACAGCGAAAAGCTCTATAAGCCCGCTATCGAACCGTATAAAGAGAAGATGATCTCCGACCGCGACGCTCTGCAAGCGCATGGCTGTAAACGGTTGACGGTCACCGCCTACGACGGCGTGAAGCTCTGCGGCGATTACTATGACCGCGGCGCTGACAAGACCGCGATCATGATACACGGCTACAACGCCGACCCTTATGTAAATCTCGTGTCGCCCGCAAAATGGCTCTTTGACGAGGGCTTCAACGTTCTTGTGATCTGTCACCGTGCGCATGGTGAGAGCGGCGGCGAACGCTGCGGAATGGGCTTGATCGAGAAGAACGACGTCCTGACGTGGCTCAGATTCATCTTGGACGAGAATCCCCGCCGGTATGTCCTGCTGTACGGTATGTCTATGGGCGGCACGACGCTCGCGTATCTTTCCAACTCGCTCGACGATCCGCGCGTACCGTGTATGGTCATCGACTGCGGTTATATTTCCACGGAAAATCAGCTTCGCCACGACGCAAAGCGCATGCACATGCCGCCTTTGTTGATCCCCTTGATACGCCGACTCGGCATATGGGATCAGCATATCGATATCCGTGAGCGGTCAATAGACCATTTGAAAGAAGCGCAAAAGCCGATCCTCTTTATCCACGGCACCGCCGATCTCACCGTTCCTCTCGAAGAAGGAAAGCGCAATCTCGAAGCCTGTTCCTCTGAGAAGCGCATGATCATCGTCGAGGATGGCGGCCATACCACCGCTTTTCAGACGAACGAGAAGCAGGTGACCGCTGAGATGGGGGAGTTCCTCCGTCAGTATTTCAAGTGAGCTTTCACTGGCTCGTCTTTGTTTGTTGTTAGCTAAGTGTTTTATCCACAGAGCTGATATTCATTCTGTGGAACTATAGATTATGTCAGTAAAATTGCCGCATCCTTTCGTGCTGCGCAATATCATATAAAACAGAAAGGAAAAGAATATGAACGATTACATCATCATGGCGGACGCGGGCTGCGACCTCTCCGCTGAATTCCAGGAAAAATACGACGTCAAGGTCATCAACGGTCATCTGGTACTGCCCGGCAAGGGCGACGTGCCCTCTTTCATGAAGTGGGAGGACACGACCTTAGAGCAGTTCTATGCCGACCTCAAAAAGAACCCTTCCGACTACGCGACCGCTCCGCCCAATACGACAGAGTATGAGAACTTCTTTGAACCCTTTGTCAAAGAGGGAAAGGCGATCATCTGTGTGACTATTTCATCCACCATGAGCGGCTCCTTCGATTTCGCGACCGCCGCCCGCAAGAATATCCTCGCTAAATACCCCGACGCGAAAATCGAGCTGATCGATTCCATGCGTTTCGGCCCGGGCTTCGGCTTGATGGTGGTACACGCTTCTATCCTGCGTTCACAGGGCAAGAGCTTTGAAGAAGTGTCGCAGTATCTTGTAAAGAACCGCAACCGCTTCCATCAGGCGGGCTGGCTTGACGACCTCAGCTTTGTCGCAAAAAAGGGCAGACTGACCCATTCCAAGGCGTTCTTCGGCACGCTCGCGGGCATCAAGCCCATCGGCGAATTCGACTCCGGCGGCATGACCACCGTCCTCGGCAAGGCAAAGGGCGCAAAGGCGGCATATGCCGTCCTGCTCAAGTACATCGAAGCGACGATCGAAAATCCTGAGGAGCAGTATATCTTCATCGCTCAGTCCTCGCGCTATCCGCAGGCTGAGGCGTATAAGAAGATGCTCGAAGAGAAGTTCAGCCCCAAGGGTGTATTTATCATCGACGTGTTCCCGTTCTGCGGTATCAACGTCGGCCCCGGACTGATGGCGGCTTATTATATGGGCAAGCCGATCTCCGACGATCTGAGCACCGAGCGTGAGCTGATCGAGCGGTTCATCGCCGAGTCGAAGTAATACAAAAGAACAGAGCAGCGTCATTCCGTTTACCGATCAACGGCGCTGCTGTTTATACTAATCCTTAATAAAAATCTTTATCATCTATTGCGCTATATTTCGTATAGCTTTGTTGGGCTCCTTGACAGGCGCCAGCCTGTCTGCGTCTCCCGTCGCGCTATCCGAAATATATCAATATATCACTAATATCTGATTAAATCTTTTTATCAAGGATTAGTATTATCTCTGAAAGATTGGTAGTCTGATATATGTCAACAAGAAGAATCAACGGAATCCATCTGGAGAAGATGGTCAAAAACGGTCTTGCTGTTTTACAGCGGCACGAGGACGAGGTCAATCGGCTGAACGTCTTTCCTGTTCCCGACGGCGATACGGGCACGAATATGGTGCTCACCCTCGGCAACGGTATCCGCTACGCAAAGTCGAGCGAGGACGCGGGTGCGTATCTCAGGAGTCTTTCCGACGGTATGCTCCTCGGCGCGCGTGGAAATTCAGGCGTGATCCTGTCGCAGTTTTTCAAGGGCTTTGCGGTCGAACTGACGCGCTCGCCCCTGATCGGTCCGGGAGAACTGAGGAACGGTCTGATCCGCGGCTACCGCTGTGCGTATGACGCGGTCGTCCACCCTGTAGAGGGCACGATCCTGTCCGTCGCACGCGAGGGTATCGAGCATATCCGCACCCAGATCACCCGCAATTCCTCTATCGAAAGCATCCTCTCCATGTACATTGCCGAAATGCGCAAGACCCTTTCCTTTACGCCTGAGATGCTCAGCGTACTCAAGGAGGCGGGGGTCGTCGACAGCGGCGCTTACGGTTTTATCCTGATCTTTGAGGGTATGCTGAAATGCTTATACGGCGAGGTGATCGATCCCAAGGAGCTGCCCTTGCCGCAGACTCAGCCGCCTGTTGATCTGTCCTTGTTCAATGAGAATTCAGAATTCAGCGATGGCTACTGCACCGAGTTCATCCTGCAAAGATTAGTCAATTCAAAGTACAGGCAGGATTTCAACAAGGACGATTTCATCGCTGAGTTGCGCTTCTACGGCAACTCGATTGCGGTCGTCGTCGATGGCACGCGCGTCAAGGTGCATATCCATACGCTCTATCCCGCTAAGGTGATCGCTTTTGCTCAGCAGTACGGCGAATTCCTGACCTTCAAGATGGATAACATGCAGGTACAGCATAACGAGCGCGACTTGATCGTTGAAAAGAAACAGGAGCACAAGCCGCTGGCGGTGATCGCTGTCGTCAACGGCGAGGGGCTGCACACGCTGTTCTCCAATCTCGGCTGTGATATCGTAATCGACGGCGGTACGACGATGAATACCTCATCCGCGGAATTCGTCGAAGCGTTCTCTCAGGTGGACGCCGACGCGATCGTCGTCCTGCCCAATAATCCCAATATTATTCTTGCCGCGAACCAGGCGGTCGAGTTGAGCAAGCGGAAGAACGTGACGGTCATTGAGTCGAGGAGCGTGGCGCAGGGGTACTTCGCAATGGCGATGGATATCCCCGACAGCGACGATACCGCGTTCCGTATCTCTCAGATGCAGAGCGGTATCGCTGATATCGCGACCATCAGCCAGACGGTCGCCTCGCGTGATTATAGCTTTCATGAGATCAGTTGCCGCAAGGGCGACGAGATCGCGCTTCTTGACAGTGAGATCGTCAGCGTCGGCTACGATTATGCCAAGACGATCCTCGATACGATGGCTGTCATCGAGGATATCGACGATAAAGAAACCTGCGTACTGTTCCGCGGTATCGGCGTTCCCGAGGAGAGAGAACAGGAGCTCTATGAGCTTCTGTCCGCGAAGTATCCGATGATGGATTTTGAGTTCATCGACGGCAAGCAGGAGATCTATCACTGGATCATCGGTATCACTTGATGGTTTAGAACAAATGTTTCACGTGAAACATTTGGATAGGTCAATCGGTTTTATGCAAAAGAATTAATCAACTATCATTGACTCAGATTGACACCGCTGTCGGTCTGTTGAAATAAGGAGGCAGTATGCCTTTTTGGATTTGGATCATTATTATCGCGGTCATCGTGTTCGGCATTTTGCCGTTGCCGATACTGGGCTTTTATCTCTATTCCGTCCTGCTGGTGAGGACGTCTAAAAAGAAATGGGGCAGAGAGTGCAGTATCCCCGATGACGAAGAATACAAGTGCATGTTTGACATCGGTATCGCTTGGGATGAACGATATGCTTCCCGCAAACAGCCCGTCGAGATCGAAAGCGACGGACTAAAGCTCGTCGGCGAGTACTTTGACTTTGGTTCCGATACCTCTGTCATCATCATTGCGGGCAGAATGGAATCGCTTTTGTATTCCTACTACTTTGCTGAGCCGTACCGAAAGCTCGGATATAACATACTCGTGATCGATAACCGCGCTCATGGCCTGTCACAGGGCAGGTTCCTGTCGCTCGGACATAATGAGTACCGCGATATACTCAAATGGGGCGAATTGCTCCATGATCAGTTTCATCAGAGAAGCATCGTGATCCACGGTATCTGTATCGGCTCATGCGTCGGCTTGTTTGCGTTGTGCTCGCCCGACTGTCCCGATTACTTCAAGGGGATCGTTGCCGAGGGAATGTTCACGACCTTCCATGATTCCTTTGTCAATCATCTTGTGGACGGTCATCACCCCATCGAGCCCGCGACCTTCTTTGTCATGAATTATATCAAGCTGTTCACGGGCGCCGATGTCGTGCACGACGGACCGCTGTATCGGATCAATCGGCTCAAAAGACCGATCCTGTTCTTACACAGCAAGCAGGACGTCTTTTCGCTCCCTGAAGAAGTACAGCAGGTGTATGACCGCTGTCAGAGTGAGAAGAAGCTCGTCTGGTTTGAAAAAGGCGACCATTCCCGCGTGCGAATCAACGCACCTGAAAGATATGACGAAACTGTAATTGACTTTTTCAGCCACTTGGATATATAATGATTTTATTGATAACCCGCTGTCAGCTGACGACGGTTATCATACGTTCATTCTGATTCGCAGTTGATATCCTATGAGAGCGGATCGGTTATATCAACCGCCGTTTTATCGGCCGAAATTATAGGAGGAAATATATGATTTGTAAACAGTGTGGTAACGAAGTCGGCCCTGACGCGAAGTTCTGTGCCGTTTGCGGTACGCGTGTTGAACGCGTAGATGTTGAGCCTCAGCAGGTTCAGTCTGTTGAGGAGCCGCAGGTCGCTCAGCCTGTAGAACAGCCGCAGTATGCTCAGCCTGTAGAACAGCCGCAGTACGCACAGCCTGTCGAACAGGTACAGTATGCTCAGCCTGCAGAACAGCCGCAGTATGCTCAGCCTGTAGAACAGCCGCAGTATGCTCAGCCTGTCGAGCAGCCCCAGTACGCGCAGCCTGTCGAACAGGTACAGTATGCTCAGCCTGTCACACCGCCTCAGCAGTATGGACAGCAGCCTTATAATCAGCCTCAGCAGAATCAACCTTATGGTCAGCAGCCTTACGGTCAGCCTCAGCAGTATCAGCAGTATGGCCAGCAGCCTTACGGTCAGCAGCCGTATGGTCAACAGCAGTACGGTGCTCCCGTAGTAACTGATCCAGTAGAGCGCAGTATGTCAAAGAGCACTCTCGTTTTCGGTATCCTGGCTATCTCGTTTGCCTTTATTCCGTATATCAACTTCTTAGGCATCATCTTCGGCGCGATCGCGCTGAGCAAGGCAAAAGCTTATAAGAGAGCAGGCTATGTGCTCGCAGGCAGAGCTAATGTAGGTAAGATCCTTGGCTTGATCGGTTTGATCGTCGGTATCGTTTTCACCGTCATCTTTACGATCCTCATTATTGGCGCGATTGCCGCAGTAGCTTCTTACAGCAACTACAATTACTACTATTGATCGGGCTTTCAGATCGGAGCTGTCGTTGTGACAGCTCCTTTTTGCTTTGTATCGGTTATGAATGATCCTTATGTCAGGCTAAAGGTTGAGAATGATTAACAGTTGACTTTTTGACTGATAGATGGCATAATCTTAAGATAAGATATTTTATGGATGTGAACAGATGAAACTCAAAGATGAATTTATCGTACATAATATAGGAGAAGAAACGCTTCTGGTGCCGACTGCCGAAGCTTCATTTCACGGCTTGGTTCAGGGAAACAAAACGGTAGATGTGATCCTGAACTGTCTGGTGAAGGATACGACTGAGGAAGCCATCTTAGCGGTAATGAAAGAGAGATTTGACGGCGATGAGGCGGACATGCGCGAGGATATCGCTGATGTGATCGCTCAGTTGCGCAAGATAGGGGCTATAGATGGCTAATTCTTCATTTGAGAAAGTGATCGAGGAGAAGGGCGAACTGATCTATACTAACGTCGGCGACAGTATGTATCCGCTGATACGTCCGCGCGATCTCTTGGTCATCAAAAAGCCCGATCTGCCTTTGAAGCGGTTTGATATCCCGCTGTATAAGCGCGACAGCGGTCAGTATGTACTGCACCGTATCGTCAAGATCAAAAACGGCGAATACTATATCTGCGGCGATAACCGCGTCGGATATGAGAGAGGGATCACCGACAGTCATATCATCGGCGTACTGACTGACATCGTCCGCAACGGAGAGAAGATATCGGTCTACAGCTTCAAGAACCGTGTGTACGCTCGCTTCTGGTGCGGCTCCATGCTGCTCAGACGAGTCGTCTTTCGCGTCAGGAGAGTATTCGGAAAGAAATAATTTGTTGTATCCTGCAATCTTTTGAACCCTTGCGGTGTTTATATATTGGCAGACTTGCGTTCTGATTACTGATACCAATTGAAAGAGAGAAAATAATATGATGAAAAAAGCGATATCCCTGATACTTGCTATGATGATGGCGGTATCTGTAACAATGATCGGAGCGTCGGCTCAAGTATCGGCTGACATGCCTGCTGAAACGGTGAATTCATCAGGCACTTTCGATAAAAAGAATGCGGCGCTTGCCGCAACGGGTGTGACCCTTGACGACCCGATGCTTGTTCCGCGTGTCGTTGTAACGACCGAAAATGGAAACGGCACCAGCCTGCGCAAGTCCGATGATTATGTGAGCGCTCAAATATCCATTACCGATATGGATGGTGCGGTTCTTTCAGACAGCTGTTCTTTTAAGGTGCACGGCAATACCACTGCGTTTGATCCGATTCCGAAAAAGGCGTTTACCTTCAAGTTCGCAAAGAAAAAAGACGTCCTCGGAATGGGAAAAGGCAAGAAGTGGTTTTTGATCGCCAACGCCTATGATCCCACTTTGCTGAGAAATTATATGGCGATCGATTTCGCCCGAGAGATGGGGCTTGAATATACGTCCGAGCAGAAGTTTGTTGAGCTGTGGCTTGACGGAAGCTATCGCGGATGTTACACCTTGTATGAGCCTGTGCAGGAGGGTAAGGACAGGGTCAATATCGATATCGAGACCAACGACGGGAAGAAAGACTTTCTGATCGAATATGAACAGCTCGCCAATGAAGAGGATAAAAAGTATTTTACCGTTGATGGGATTCGCTTTGCGGTCAAGGAGCCTGACGACACGACCGACGATCAGCTCGCATATGTCAGCGGCGTGATGAGCGATATCGTCGAGGTTCTCAAAAGCGGCAAGCGAGAGGACGCTCAGAGTGTGATCGATATCCCGTCGTTTGCGGAGTACTATCTGCTGAACGAGTATATGAAGAATATGGACTTCGATATGTCGTCTGTATACTTTTACTATAAAGATGGTAAGCTGTACGCGGGACCTGCGTGGGATTTTGATAAGTCCAGCGGCAACACGAACCCGAACATCGGATCCGTCCGCGCGACCAATACCTATAAAAGCGACGGCATCATTCAGGATCAAAGGACGCTGTATAAATACATCGGCAGACAGCCGTGGTTCGTGCAGGAGGTCAAGAGCGTATACGAGGAGCATTACGACTATATCGAGGCGATCTTTGCGGACGGCGGACTGCTTGACAGCCTCCGCGAAGAGTACGGTGAATTGTTCGCGCGCAACTTTACGGTGTATAACATTCAGTACGCGTGCAGTAACTATCAGCTCCCGCCGCTCCCGACTTATGAGGAAAACTACAGCTACCTGAAAAACTGGCTCAATGAGCGCAACAGCTGGCTTCGTGAGCACTATGATCTGTTCAGCTATGAGTATCTGCGTGGTGACGCTGACGGCGACGGTATCGTCGATATGCTTGACGTCACGACGCTCCAGCGCGCGCTTGTCAATATCAAAGTGGACGACGACGGCCATATGGCGCTTCGTGCCGCGATGAACGGAGAATCCATCGAGATCACGGACGCGACGATCTTACAGCGTTATTTTGCTGCAATAGATGTTCCGTTCGAGCTGAACGTTAAGGTGAAAACGTATTTGAGATGATCGGGAATATCGTTTTATCAACTCATAAGTTTCATTATGATGAACTTTAATTCGATTAAAGAATAAAAACAAGGAGCTTTCGCTTTTGATTGCGACAGCTCCTTTGTGTTTAAATATTATTTTTCTGTGATCTGCGAAAAAGCGGTGATATTGTCGTTGTATAGGGTAAAGGAGGGGTAAATTTGTTTGTGTGTGAGATCAATAAAGACGGAGTCGTGAAGTATTTGATGGCATATGCGGAGTCACTCGGCAAAAAGGTGACGCGCAATGTCGGCGAATTTATCGCGAGTCTCTACAAGACGATCAAGGAGCAGACGAAGGACGAGGCGCGCTATATCGAGTGCACCGAAGCGGAGCTCGCGAAATTAGTGCCTGAATACATCAATCCGCTGACCTATCACGACCATATCCTGCTTGTGGTGTACTTAGGTCAGCAGGTATCGTATCATTGCAAAGGTAAGGTGGAACAAGCGCTCTTTGAAGCGTCAAAGACGATCGTGTTCCCGTCAAAGTATGAGGATGATAAGATCCGTATCTGCCTGATGTTCTACAAGGCGGGAGTTGTCGATACCCGCTCGATCGATGACTCGGCGATCGACCTGCTGTATTATTTCTAACCAAAAAGAAAGCCGCTGTATGTGATGCATACGGCGGCTTTTGTGATAAGCGTACTTTATATGGTCTCGCGCTTGAGACGGAAGGCAACGGAGCGCTTGAGGTATTTGAGATAATCCGCGTCGTGACACATGCTCTTTTCGGGATTATCGCTGAGCTTCGCGACGGGCTTATCGTTGACGTACTGGAGCTTGATGACGATGTTCAGCGCGTCGACGCAGGTATCGTTGGAGCAGAAGGTGCCGATACCGAAGGCGACCTTTGCTCTGTCCTTGAAGTAGTCAAAGAGCTTTTGCGCGCGGTCAAAGTCAAGGCCGTCGGAGAAGAGCAGCTGCTTGGTGCGCGGGTCTACGCCGTAGCTCTCATAGTGCTTGATGATCTTCTCGCCCCACTCGTAGGGATCGCCCGAGTCGTGGCGAACGCCGTTGTAGTTGTTGACGTTGGAGCGATTGAAGTCGAGCAGGAAGAGGTCGGTGGTGATGGTATCGGTGAGGGCGGTACCGTTGTCGCCGTCGTACTCGTCATACCAGTCGCGCATGGCGTAGTGGTTGGTGTAGGCGAGGGGATAGCGGTCGATGCCCTGATACATCTGGACGAACTCATGCGCGTAGGTGCCGATAGGGGTGAGGTTGTACTTCATCGCAAGGTATACGTTTGAAGTACCGATACACTTGTCCGTTTCTGTGCTCAGTCTGCGAACGACAACGTCCTCCCACTCGCGGGAGAGTCGTCTGCGGCAGCCGAATTCGGCGAATTTAAAGGTGTAGGTGCCGTTGTTCAGCGCTTCGATCTTGGCGTTGAGCTTTTCTTCGGCAGATTTCAACAGCGTGTCGTAGTCGTAAGACATACGGAAGTAGACCTCGTTGACGATCTCGAGCAGGTGGATCTCAAACTGCATGGCGGAGAACAGCGGACCGTCTACGATGATGGACAGCTCGCCGTCCTTGCTCAGAGAGGTGGTGACGTACTCGCGGATGGGTCTCCACAGGCGCAGAAACTCGACATAGTCGTTCTTGATGAAGCGGATGGAGCGCAGATAGTCCAGCTCGTCCTTGCGGAAGCGCAGGGTGCAGAGATAGTCGATCTGGGAGTTGATCTCGTCGAGCATTTCGGGAGTGAACTTCACGCCTTCGTTGCGGCATTTGAAGTAGTATTTACCGCACAGGTCGGTGTGTTTATGGAAGATGACCTGATCCATATTGAACTTGTACAGGTCGGTATCTAAGAGGGATATAACGATCGGATCTAATTTCATAATAATTTCCTTTCATACTTTTCAGTATTCCAGTTTATTCTAATACTAATGAATTCATAAGTCAAGTAATTATCTGATGATAACACGTGAATATGATTTGGTTATCAAAGTGATAAATCAGTTGATTGTCTGAAATCCTGCTATCCAACGAGTTACGGAACAATTACTAAATTAGATTGACGTGATAATGAAAATTCTAATTAAGAAAAAAGCGCCTGTAGATTACAAGCGCTTTTGACTTTACTGAGCGATATGGACGTCGAGCTGATTGAACGGAATGGTGATATCGTTTTCGTCGAGGGCTTCCTTGACGCGTTCGGTCAGGTCGTAATAGACTGTCCAGTAGTCCTTGAAATCACAGTAACAGCGGATGTTGAATTCCAGTGCGCTGTCGCCGAACTTTTCGAGACGAACGGTGTCCTGATGCTTTTCATCATGTACCAGCAATTCTGTTTTGCCGAGAACGCCGAAGAGGACTTCCTTGACCTTTTTGATGTCCGCGTCATAGGGAATAGGGATATCGACCTGCACTCTGACGACTGGCTCGGAGGTATGGTTGTTGACCTCGCTGTTGGAGATGACGGAGTTCGGGATGATGACGTTCGTGCCGCCGTAGGTGAGGATATTGGTGTGCATGATGTCGATCTTCTGCACAAAACCCTGATATTTGCCGAATTCGATGAAGTCGCCCGTGACAAAGGGCTTGGAGAACAGGATCACGATACCGCTGGCAATATCGTTGAGGCGATCCTTGAGCGCTAAGGCGACCGCCGCGGCTGCTGCTGAGAAGAACGCAACAATGGCAGTGATGGAGATGCCCATGGCGGATAGCGCCGCTAAGAGCGTAAAGACATACAGCACGATCCGAACGGTGCGGCAGATAAAGTCGCTGAGTGAGGGGTCGACCTTGCGCCTTGCCATCGCCTTGCGCGTGAGATAGACGATCAGCGCGGTGATCAGGATACCGACGACGGCGATCAAGATCGCGCTCAACAGGTTAGGGGTGTTCAGGATAATAGCGTCCTTGATGTTGTTCAATAATTCTTCTAAACGTTTCAAGCGATCAGCTCCCTTGTTTATAGCTGATAATATTCTATCGGAAAGGATTGACAAAAGCAAGTGTTAAGTTGTAAACTTTTTGAGGTGCAGTCCAATCACAGGCAGAGCCTGCGATTGGCTAACTGCACCCACGCAAGGCTCTCCCAAGAATCGGAGCGGGCAATATTGCCTGCGAACGATGATTGGCTGAGAGCTACTGCGAGGAACTGATCGTATTCATACTAATCCTTAATAAAAACCTTTATCATCTATTGCGCTATATTTCGTATAGCTTTGTTGGGCTCCTTGACAGGCGCCAGCCTGTCTGCGTCTCAAGGATTAGTATCAATCATTCTTTTGGAGGGATAAGCATGAAAGCACTGATCACAGGAGCGTCGTCGGGAATCGGGCGCGATATGGCAAGATATCTGGCGAGCATGGGCTGGGATCTGATCTTAGTCGCTCGGCGCGAGGACAGGATCAAGGAGCTCAAAGAGGAACTCGAAAATGTAGATGTGCGCTGTATCACGACGGACGTCGGCAGAGCAGAGGACTGCATGGCGCTGTATGAGATGGTGAAGGATGAAAAGATCGATATGTTGGTGAATAACGCGGGCTTTGGGCTTGCGGGTGAATTCACCAAGACCGATCTCGATACAGAGCTGAACATGATCGACGTCAATATCCGCGCGGTGCATATCCTGACTAAACTCTTTGTGCGTGACTTCGTCAAGCGCGACAGCGGATATATCCTGAACGTCGCTTCATCGGCGGGCTTCATGCCCGGGCCGCTGTTGTCGACCTATTACGCTTCAAAGAATTATGTCCTGCGCCTGTCGGAAGCGATCTATGAGGAGCTCCGACACAAAGGCAGTAGGGTGAAGATCTCCGTCCTGTGTCCCGGTCCCGTGAATACGGAGTTCAATCAGGTGGCGAAGGTGAAATTTGCCGTGGACGGTATTTCGTCCGAGCTATGCGCCAAGACGGCGATCGACGGAGCGCTCAGGGGCAAGCTGATCATCATACCCGGAGCGATGATGAAGGCGGGATTATTCTTCCGCAGATTCGCGCCCGAGAAGCTGTTGTTGAAGCTCGCGTACAACTTCCAGAGAAGAAAGAATGAAAGATAATTCTATTTTAGAAATATAAACAAAGCCCGCTGCTTTCAGCGGGCTTTTGAACTGTGTGATCAATATACAGTCATCAAGGGGTTGAGGGTAGAGCGCTGGACCTCGGCTTCTTCGATGAAGCGGGTCGCCTTGAAGCAGCCTGATACCACGCAGTCGGCGGGATTCTTCGCAACGTGAATAGTGATGCCTGTCTCCTTTTCCAACAGCTCCTTCATGCCTTTGAGCTGAGCAAGCCCCCCTGTGAGGGTGATGCCGTCCATCTGGATATCGCCGAGCAGCTCGGGAGGGGTGTCCTCGAGGACGTCAATGACGGCGTTGAGGATGGTGGTGGTGATATCGCTGATCGCTTCGGCGATTTCTACAGAAGTGATCTGTTGGGCGCGGGGGAGACCGCGCAGGGAATCCCTGCCCTTCAAGCGGAAGGTCAGCGCTTCGTCAGGCTCATGGACGCAGGCAATCGCTTCCTTGCAGGAGGTCGCCATCGCTTTGCCGATGATCAGACCGTGCTTGCGGCGGACGTACTTGATGATCTCCTCGTCCATGGCGTTGCCCGCCGTCTTGATGGTCTTGCTTGCGGACATACCGCCCAGCGACATGACGGCGATATCCACGGTGCCCGCTCCCATGTCGACGATCATCGTGCCGTGGGGAGACATGATATCTCTGCCGCTGCCGAACGCGGCGGCCTTGGCGGCTTCAATGAGCAATACGCGCCTGACGCCGAAGCTGGAGATCGCGCCGACGATCGCGCGCTTTTCGACCTCTGTGATCTCACCGGGGATACAGGCGACGACGCGCGGCATGACGACGCGGCTGGTGCAGACCTCCGCCATATAAATGTTGACCATTTCTTCTACGAGTCCCGATTCGGCGATGACGCCGCCCTCGAGGGGGAAGATGACGTTGATCTTTGACGAGGTCTTGCCGAGCATGGCGTAGGCTTCTTCACCTACGGCGAGGATCTCGTTGTTATCTTTATTATACGCAATGACCGAGGGCTGGTCGATGGCGTTCTCACTGTCTTTGATCCGTAATCTGGCGTTGGCGGTGCCTAAATCCAAAGCGATATCCATAGTGTTCTCCTTGCTGTTTGGTTTCTGTATGTTTATTATATATGAGTCGGTTTTAGTTTTCAAGTAACATTAGTGTATCAAATGACGGTCGACTGGGGATATTTGCCCTGCGCGGAGGCGATGGTCGCACAGCAGATCAGCTCGGGCTTAGCGCTCGATAGCTTCTTTGCGCAGTTGCCGAGGGTGTAGCCGCTGGTGACGATATCGTCGATCAGCAAGATACGCTTGTCTTTGATAAGCTCCTTGTCGATGACTTCAAACGCGCCGGTGAGATTGGTTTTGCGCTCGGCGTATTTGAGACGGTGTTGTTTCTTTGTCCGCTTTATCTTGCGTAATGTATCTTGATAAGGAATGTCAAGTAAAGACGACAGGGCTTTAGAAAGTAATTGCGACTGGTTGTACCCTCGCTTTTTCAGATCCTTCTCGTGCATGGGGACAAAGGTGATCAGGTCGAAAGCGTTTTCTCCGTAGGCGGATCTGATATCATCCGCCATCAGCTCCGCAACCTGCGGAACATACTGGATACGGTCAAAATATTTCAGGCGCAGGATCATGCGGCGTACCTTGCCGCCGTAGACGAAGGCGGAGATACAGCGAAAGCCTCTCGCGCCGCTTTTGAGCGGGACATGCTTGCGGCGGATCTCGCTATAGCAATGCTCGCACGCGATCTCACACGGTTCGATCAGATCGCTGCAGTAGGGGCACCGCTCGGGAAAGATCAGAGCGGTCACTTGGCGTAAGAAGGTTTTCATATCAATCTCTCATCAAAAATGTTTTCAGTCCTGTAAAACGCAGTACGCGGCGGTTGTTCTCGACCATTGTTTTCAGGGCGCTTTCATCGCCGACGATGATCAGCATTTTCTTGGCGCGGGTAACGGCGGTGTACAGCAGGTTGCGGTACATCAGCTGGGGCGCTCCGCGGAACATCGGCAGGATCACGCAGTCGAATTCGTTGCCCTGACTTTTGTGTACGGTGCAGGCGTAGGCAAGCTCAAGATCGGTCACGCTGTCGCCGTCATAGGTCGCGACCTTATCATCAAAGCGAACCTTGTAGACCTTTGATGCGTTGTTGACCTCGATCATCACGCCGATATCGCCGTTGAACACGCCTTCGCCGTACTCGCCGTTGTCCTTGTTCCATGTGATGTCGTAGTTGTTCTTGGTCTGCATGACCTTATCGCCTTCATAGAGGGTATAGCCGCCGACCTTGACCCCTCGGGAGGGGTTGGGGTTGACTAACTGCTGTAAGCGGTTGTTGAGCTCAAAGGTGCCGAGTATCCCTTTGCGGGTAGGGGAAAGCACCTGTATATTGTCGTAGAGGTTGTAGCCGTAGGCGTTTTTGAGCCTGCGGGCGCAGAGGTCGCCGACGGTCTCGGCGATATGCTCCTGCGGGTAGTCGTGCATGAAGAAAAAGTCGTTGTCCCTGACACGGATATCGGGCATTTCACCGCTGACGATCTTGTGGGCGTTGGTGACGATCAGGCTCTGCATGGACTGGCGGAAGATCTCGTTGAGCTCCACGACGGGAATAAGGCGGGATTCGATCAGGTCATGCAGGACGTTTCCCGCGCCGACAGAGGGGAGCTGGTTGCTGTCGCCGACTAAGATCAGACGGCAGGAGAGGGGGAGCGCTCTCAACAGGCTTTCGAGCAGGACGGTATCGACCATGCTGACTTCGTCGACGATCAGCGCTTCGGTGTTCAACAGATTGCGCTCGTTACGCTTGAAAACAGGCTTGTCCTCGATATCGTAGCTGACCTCGAGCATGCGGTGGATGGTCTTGGCTTCTTCTCCCGTGACGGAGGACATGCGCTGGGCGGCTCTGCCGGTGGGAGCGCATAAGAATACCTTTTGACCGCTTTCTTTCAGGATGCGGATAATGGCGTTGAGCGTCGTGGTCTTGCCCGTGCCCGGACCGCCTGTAAGGATCAACAGACCCGTGTTCAGCGCGTCGGTGATGGCTTTCTTCTGCAAGGCGGCATATTCGATGCCTGTTTCCTTCTCGACGGCTTCGATCTTTTCTTCTGCGCCCTCGATCGCCATAGCGGGATAACGCAGGAGCATTTTGATGCGCGCGGCGATATAGGTCTCGCTGTCGTAGAGAGAGGGGAGAAAGATGAAGTCTTTATCGTCGATCGTATTCAGGATCAGGGCGTTTTCCTCGACCATTTCCTTCAGGGCGGATTCACAGGAGGGCAGCTCGATACCGAGCAGGCTCGCTGTCGCCCGGAGCAGTTTGTCCTGCGGCAGGCAGGTGTGACCGTTGAGACGGTTGTGCTTTAAGACATAGGCAAGCGCCGCGCGGACGCGGATACGGGCGTCGGCGGAGGTGTTCTTCGACATAGCGATCATATCGGCGGTGTCAAAGGAAATGCCCAGTCCGTTCTCACAGAGGATATAGGGATTGTCCTCTATCACAGAGATCGCTTCATTGCCGAACTTTTTCCATATCCTGACGGCGTAGGTCGCCGTGATGGAGTAGGCGGCGAGATAGACCATCAGCTCGCGGATACCGACGGCGCTTTTGAGCTGTTCGCTGATATCCTGCGCTTTTTTCAGGGAGATACCCTTGAGCTTTGCGACGCGTTCGGGATCATTTTCGAGGACGTTCAATGTATCGGAGCCGAATTCGAGCACGAGCCTTCGGGCAGTGGAGGGACCGATCCCCTTGACGGCTCCGCCTGAGAGATATTTTAAAATGCCGTCAAGGTTCTCGGGCATGGTGCGCTCATAGGTCGTGACGGCGAACTGCTCGCCGTAGGTAGGGTGGTTCTTGAATACGCCGTACAGGATCACGCCCTCGCCCGAGCTGATCATCGGCATGATGCCCGTAGCGGTGACGAGCGATTCTTCCGTGCTCAGCTCTAAAACCGTGTAGCCGTCGCGCTCACTGCGGTAGATGACGGTCTCTACCTGACCTTTTATTTGAAATAGCTGTTCGTTATTAGTCATAATAATCCCTTGCGTGAAAATGATAATATCGGTAATAATACTGTTGAATTTTTTGCCGAATTATTTTATAATATCCATATATGTGTATTGATGCTGTCAAAGAAACTATCCATATATATTGTATAGCCAAAAACAGTATATCATATATTTTGTAAAAATGCTACCTTTTTGGAAGGGGTTGAGGTGAAATCATGGAATTTGTTGCAAGCGAAGGCAAGAACGTTGATATTACCGTGAACGGTGTGACCTATATGCGCCATGCGATCAAGACGCACTTTGTCAAGCAGGGCGAGGATTACATCGAGATATTCAGAAAATATGTACAGCCGCTGTATGAGGAGGGGGATATCGTATCGTCCTCTGAGAAGATCATCGCGCTGTGTCAGGGCAGAGTCGTCAAGCGCGAGGAGCTGAAGATCGGCTTCTGGGCGAAGTTCCTCTCAAAATTCGCTTCTCACCCCGATACCGGCGTCGGCGTAGGCGAGACCATCAAGATGCAGTACGCGATCACTAAGGTCGGTCTGCCCCGCGTTTTGTGGGCTTCTCTTGCGGGCGGCGTGTGCAAGCTCTTCGGTAAGAAGGGCGTTTTCTATGAGATCGTCGGCAGCGAGGTCGCGGGTCTTGACGGCTTTTATGACCATGTGTGGAGCGAGTACAGAGATATCGGTATCGAGAATCCCGCGAACCCCTCGGGCGTATGCGACGAGATCAAAGAGAAGCTCGGTATGTCCTGCATGATCGTTGACGCGAACGACCTCGGTCAGGAGGTCTTAGGCTATTCCTCCGACATCAAGCTCAGCGAGGAAGAGCTGCACGGACTGATCGCGGACAATCCCTGCGGTCAGGGACAGGAAACGACTCCGATCGTTTTGATTCGCAGAAAGAAATAAGGTAAGTATATTGATAAGCGGTTGAGATTGCCACAGCCCTGCGGGCTTCGCAATGACACTTGATAGCGGTTGAGATTGCCGCAGCCCTGTGGGCTTCGCAATGACTATTGATAAGTAGAGGATTATCATGGCTGATTCCTATGTTGAAATCAATTTATCCCGCCTGACGGCGAATGTACAGGCGATACTCGAGAAATACCCCGAGTACAGAAGCTATATCGCGGTCGTCAAGGGCGACGCCTACGGTCACGGTATGCGCTCGGTCAAAGCCTTCCACAACGGCGGTATCCGCTATTTCGCGGTATCCTCGCTGGAGGAAGCAAGAGATCTGCGTGTGTATAACGCGCATGTTCCCGTATTATGCCTTGAGCCTGTCGCGATCGAGCGGCTCAATGAGGCGGCTGACCTTGATCTGACCCTCGCTATCCCCGATATCGAATATCTCAGGGATATGCTCGAATCGGGCGTCGAGCACAGCTTCAAGCTCCATATCCAGGTGGACGCGGGCTTTGGCAGACTCGGCTTCAAGGATAAGGGCGAGATCAAAGAGGCGGTTCAGCTGATCAATAATTCCTCGCATTTCCTCGAGGGTATCTATCAGCACTTCGCGACGGCAGGTATCTTTGATCCGCATTATGATAATCAGATCAGACGATTCAAGGAGCTGACCTCCCTGATCGATTTAAATGAGATACCGATCGTGCATTTAGGCAGCGGCGTGTCGCTGCTGGCGCACCCGAAGATCGACATCGCGACCGCGACCCGTATGGGACTGATCATGTACGGATATAATATCGGTCCGTCGTCTTACGGCAGCGGCGTCAAGGACAGGCTCAGAGATCTGCGTGATAAGCGTAATCAGCGCAAGTATCACCTGACGGAGACCTACAGAGATATCAAGCTCGACCTCACGCCCGCCATGCAGTACAAATGCCGTATCTTACAGATCAAGGACGTCAACGCGGGCGAGTACGTCGGCTACGGCGCGGAATATCAGGCGCAGGAGCTGATCAGTATCGCGGTACTGCCTGTCGGCTACAACAATGGTATCGGTCACGCAAACTACGGCAGAGTGGTCGAGATCAACGGCAAGCGGTATCCGATCATCGGCGAGATCGGCATGAATATGTGCTGCGTCAAGATCGATAACCGCGTCAAGCTCACCGACACGGTCACCGTCCTCGGCGGCGGTATCAGCTTAGGCAGATTTTCCCGTTCTTCGGGACTGGGACTCGCGGAGATCCTTCTCGGTATCGGCAAGAACAACGAGAGAGTATATGTGAAATAATTAGGCTTCATTTTCATGGAGCTGTCAGCAATGCTGACTGAGGGTTGACTTGTTGAATGTCAGATGACTTTTGAATGAAGTTATACAAAGATGTGTTTCAACCCTCCGACCTCGCCTTGCGGCGAGCCCACCTCCCTTAGGAAAGGGAGGCTTGATAAGGAAGGTGATTTTATGGCAATGTCAGTTACCAAGTGGCTGATGAATAAATTCAAAGACATCAACAAGGACAGGATGAACCGTCATATCGAGATCATTCAGCAGCAGAGCGGTAAATCCAAGTTTTATATCAAATGCAGTTTAGCGTGGAACTTTTTGACGCAGGGCACTGGCTACACGGATTATTTCCGCGGACATTTTATTGACAGAACCAAGGAAGAGAAAAAGACCTACGCTACCGCTAAGCGCTTCTACAGACTGATGGCGTATCTCAATGATGAAGAATACATCGTTGTTTTGGGCGATAAGCTGATCTTCGACGAGGTGTTCCGCGATTACCTCAAGCGCGATTTTATCAACCTGAGAAAATCCACTCCCGATGACCTCAGAGAATTCCTCAAGGGCAAGGACATCGTCTTTGCAAAGGAAACCAAGGGTGAGGGCGGCCACGGTATCTCGAAATGTGTGGTCAAGGATATCACAGACGTTGAGGCGTTCTATAACCGGTGTAAGGAGAACGGTCAGTACCTGATCGAGGACGGTATCAAACAGCATCCCGACCTCAACCAGATCAACCCGAACGTTGTCAACTCCTTCCGCGTCATCACTCTCCTGAATGATAAGGGCGAGATCAAAATGATCGCGAACGCCCTGCGCGTCAATCAGGACGACAGCGTTGTTATCGGCTGTACTAACGACCTGTATTTCAGCCTCGGCGCTGACGGTAAGATCGACAGTAATGTTGTCGACGACTACGGACAGGTGTACGACACCCATCCGCTGACGGGCGTGAAGTTCAAGGACGTGTACATTCACGGCGTTCAGGAAGCCTTTGATATGTGTATCGACGCGCATAAGCGTATCCCTCAGTGTCGTTACATCGGCTGGGATATCGCTTTCTCGGAGAACGGTCCCGTGATCGTAGAGGGTAACGAATACCCCGGCTACGGACTTGTCCAGCATTACGCGCTGAAGAACAAGCGTACCGGACACCTCAAAGAGGTCGCCGATCACCTCGGCGACGAGTATAACAGAATCAAGCTGTGAATCAAGATCAGATCCCTGTGCTGCGGCATAGGGATCTTTTTGTGTACCCTGCATAAACTACTTGTGATTATTTCGTGTAATTTACCCGTTGTTTATGCCGCTGTTGTACTTGCAATATCAACCGGTGTTACTTATAATAGAATTGTGCAGACTTCCATATGGCAAATACCCTTTCGTACTATTCTGCTCTCTGATTTTGAAAGGAGTTAAGGTTGAAACACAATGATTTAAGTTCTATTCCGAAATAGGGCGCAAGAATACAAACCCTCAAAAAAGGGCTTTTCAAAATAGAAAATCTGCTGTATAATCTATGTGGCGCTGGGCGTCACGAGATAGCCTTGCCTTTGTAAAATGAAGATAGCCTCCTCCACGGAAACTGTCCTATGCTCCGGCGGAGTGTTGATGTGAGCATAAAGCTCGGGATTGTAGGGCTCATTCTTCTTTAAGATGTTGTAAATGGCAGTGAGCAGCATTCTTGCAATGGCAATGATAGCTTTTTTGTGACCCCTGCGCTTTTTTAGGTTATTGTAGCGATTTCGAATTTCAGGGTTGCTTTTCTTACGAATTGCACACAGCGCACACTGAACAAGCAACGGTTTGATGTAAGCTCCGGCTCTGCTGATTCTGGTAGTTTTCTTCTTTCCGGCGCTTTCGTTGTTCTGAGGTGTAAGACCCGCCCAAGAGCAAAGATGCTTGGATGTCGGGAACACGGACATATCCACGCCGATTTCAGAAATAATGCCGATAGCGGCAAAGGCTTGGATACCCGGCACCGTCATAACAAGTTCAAGCTGAGAAAGATACTTTTGAGCAACAGAGAGGATAAGAGATTCCAGATTGGCTTTACAGAGATCAAGTCCATCCATGTGAGAACGGATAATGCGGAGCTTTTCAGCCTGTTCGACACACATTTCTCCGTCAACGGCGGCAAGGATTTGTTCGTCGGTCGCTTTCATCCCTCTGGTGCGAAAAGCGGAAACGTTGGTGAGCTTCTCTGACGGAGCCTCCAACAAGCGTGTGGTAATAGCGGTAGCCGCTTTACCAAACACATCAGAGAAAACGTCGTCTAATTTGATGTTGGAAACGGTAAGACAATTTTGAGCACGGTTCTTTTCTCCTGTAGTAAAATTCGTGAGTTTCCAACGATAGCGAACTAAATCCCGAAGCTGGCGAATATCTGCAGGAGGAATAAAGCTGCCGGAAACCAAATCGTGTTTGAAAATATCCGCAATCCATTTTGCGTCTTTCTTATCTGTTTTCTTTCCTCTAATCGCTTTGACATACTTTGGATGAGCGAGAACAATATTACAGGTTGGCTCTAAGATGTTGTAGATAGGAATCCAGTATTTTCCTGTAGATTCCATACAAACATCCTTACAGTTGTGATTTGCAAGCCAAGCGGAGCATTTACGCAGATCCCCTGTAAAGGTAGAAAACCTTTTGCTGACATAAGTGGTGACTCCCTGATTGTTCGTAGAAGCAATACAAGCGACAAGGAAAGATTTGTGGACATCCATTCCACAGCAGATTGGGTAAACGATTTTTAACATAACACATCCCTCAAAAAATACAGGGTTCAATGCCCTACTTATTTGTGCTTGAAAGAGCATCCGGCACACATAATGATTCAGTCCAGCACAAGCTGAGCCTACTCACCTTCACGTGCTCTGTAGTGTGCCTGCTTTCTCAAGCATATTCTAACACATTTTAACTTGCTGCGTTAGAAGCAGAAAAGGTTTCATTTCTTTTTGTGCCTTCCGCGCAGCGGAAAGGAATGGTCATAATGATGAAAAGGAATGTTGTTTCTTTTGTTTTGGTTCTCGCGCTGATGATCGGATTGCTGCCGGTGACGGCATTCGCTCAACCTGCCGTTGATCTGTCCGACTGCGATATCCTCTATGATGGAGAAGGCTGGAAGGTCTTTCCTGTAGAGAATAAGGAGGATTCACTTAACGTTGCTGATCTGAATATCACGCTCGTGGATAAAGACGGTCAGGAAATACCTTCTGACGCGTATGAGCTCATGTTTGGCACATTTATCTGGGACGACGTCAAGCAGGAGGATAATTTTACACCGATCGAAGAACCGTTCAGCTTGACAATGAATGACGACTATATGCATAGCGGCTTCGGCGGCTTTGCGGCGTATGCCGTCGCAAAGGAGAACAGTGGATATACGGGACAGACGGAACCGCGCGAGTTTATGCTGTGGCATAAATACAGCTTCAACTGGTTCGGCGCGAATGCTGACTTCGGTGAAGAATACAAGGGACAATGCATGTGGTCATGGCATGATTTCTTTGAGATTCCCGCGGATGAAATGCACGCGCCTGTGATCCACGGTATCGCCTTTGAGGATGTTGATCCTCAGTATTATGAGATCACTTATTTTGAACGTGGGGAACAGCCTGCTTTTGACGATCCCGAATATGATCAAAAGCTCTATCCCGAGACTGATCCGCTCGAAGATTTGCCGACGGATGAAGGTAAATACTTTGCGACTATCGTCGGTAAGGAGCCGTATTACGGTACAAGCTATGTCGATTTTGATATCGTTCCTGCTACTGAGAGCTTCGCGATAGTGCGTGGATCGGACAGAAGATATTTTGACGGAGACACGATATACCTTCACAAAGATGAGGAATTATATATCTGTTTTAAAATGGAACCTTATAAGGATTGGATCATCCCCGGCTGGCGCAACGATCTGTTAAAGGAAGACGGTTTTACGGTCGACGACGATCCGAGCTTCTTTGACGGGGAAGATTCTGCTTATGTTCATGTAAAAGCTGACGGCATGTCAGAGGGTGACATCGGCACGTTGTATTACAGCTGGTGCCGTTTTGAGGATGTCTTTGACGAGCACGGCGGAATGCATTGGGATACCGCTGAGCCTGTATTAAGCTGTTCGGTAATCCTAGAGGTTATGCCCGACGAGTATGATTATCTGCTCGGCGACGCGGATGGTGACGGTGATATCACGATCATGGATGTGACGATCCTGCAGCGGCATTTAGCAGGATCCCCTGTGAACGTCAGTAAGTCCTTGTTGATGCAGGGCGATGTTGACGAGGACGATGATCTGTCGATCGCCGACGCGAATCTCATTCAGCGGCGTTTGGCGAATATCCGTATTCCGTATCACGTCGGCAAGCCGATCGTGCTTAAATGATTGAAAATCCTCCCGATCGGGAGGATTTTTGTCAGTTGCGGTCGGCGGGTATGATCTCGATAAAGGGATAATCCTTTTGCATCAATTTGCAGAGATCGTAGGCGGGATCGGATTCGTCACATATGATCACTAAACGGATCCCTCTGTGGTGCTGACAGATATGTGCCGCCGAACGGATGCTGGATTCCGCGTTCTCGGGAGTGAGATTTTTGAGAATCAGCTCGGCGTCGGTACTGTTCCGATAACAAAGATCGAGCAGGGACGTGACGAAAGCGCAAAGTCCGATCACGGCAAAGAAAACCAGAATGATCATACAAAGAATGTACATTGATAAATCACCTCAATTTATCATATCGAAAAAGGCGGGAAAGGTGCATAGTATCGTGGATTCGGCAGATACTAATTGTGTCGGAGAACCGACAATTCGCATAGAGGTGAAAATATGTTTAACGAAAGCAAACCTAATCACAATATCCACTGCAGCGTCAAAGCCTGCGAGTTCCACTGCGGCGACGAGAATTACTGCTCTCTGAACAGTATCCAGGTAGCTTCTCACGAGAAGCATCCGACGGACGAGCGTTGTGTGGACTGCCGTTCCTTTGCCTGTAAGGGCGGGGAGTGCTGATCTTCTAATACTAAACTCTGACTAAAAAGATTGACAATCTATCGCGTTAAATTCCACATAGCTTTGTTGTCGGTCTTGACAGGCGCCGGCCTGCCTGCGACCTCCGCCGCGCTCTGTGAAATTTCCCGCTGATATCTTATCAAATGTTTAATCAGAGTTTAGTATAAGATCGGTGAATGAAAAGACCTGAGTAAAACTCTCGGGTGATCGAAGGAGCTATCGCTTTACGGCGGTAGCTCCTTTTCACGTTTCTAAGGCTTTTTGCATAGTATGCAGTGTATTCTGTGGTGAGGTGAGCATATGAAGATCGCGGTATTGGGCGGAGATAAGCGGATGCTGTTCGCGGCGAGGGCGTTCGCGGACGAGGGGCATGAGGTGTATGTAGCGGGCTTTGACGATCTGCTGAGCCTGTGCGAGATATGCGTTTGTGATGAAGTGAAGGCGGTAACAAATTGCGATATCGCTGTGCTGCCTGTCAGACCGATGAAGGACGGCTTTCTCAACGCGCCGTTTTCAAAGAAGAATATCAAGCTCGATGAACTGCTCAGGCAGTTGGGCGATAAGCCGATCTTTACGGGCTTTGCGGAACAGATCGAGTCACATGCGGTCGGTAAGGTGTATGATTACGCCGCTGAGGAGGATTTCACGCTGAAGAACGCGGAGTTGACCGCCGAGGGCGCAGTCGGGATACTCATTCGTGATTATGAAGGGTCTGTATACGATACCGATATGCTGATAACGGGTTACGGGAGGATCGGTAAGGTGCTGGCGCAATATCTGAGAGCGATGGGCGCGAAGGTGACCGTAGCGGCTAGAAAGGCGGCTGACCGTGAGAAGATAGCGGAAAACGGTTGTATTGCTGTCGATTACCCTAATATCGCATATGAAAAGTACCGTGTGATCATCAATACCGTTCCCGCATTGGTGGTGGATAGGACTGCTGTAGAGCGTATGCGCGACGACGTATTCATCATCGAATTGGCGTCCGCTCCGGGCGGCTTTGGTACTCAGCATATCAAAGAAAGAGATCTAAGCTTCATCAACGCTTCGGGACTGCCCGGGAAGACCGCTCCTCTTGCCGCGGGCGTGATCATCAAGGACACCATCATGAATATATTGAACCGAGGCTCTCTCGGATAAAGGAGGGAAAACGGTGGAAAAGATTAAAATAGGTTATGCGATGACCGGTTCCTTTTGCACCTTGGATAAAAGCATCGGCGAGATGGCGAAGTTAGCGGAAGAGGGCTGCGATATCCTGCCGATCATGTCGGAGAATGCTTATTCGATCTCGACGAGATTCGGTAAGGCGAGCGAGATCGTCACCCGCGTGGAGAATATCGCCAATAAGAGCGTGATCCATACCGTGAACTCAGCGGAACCGATCGGACCGCGGAAAATGTGCGATCTGCTGATCGTCGCGCCATGTACGGGCAACACGCTGTCAAAGATCGCGCTGGGTATCACCGACACGCCTGTGACGATGGCGGTGAAATCTCAGCTGAGGATCGGCGCGCCCGTGCTGCTGTGCGTGGCGACAAATGACGCGCTGGGCGCTTCGGCGGAGAATATCGGCAAGCTGCTCAACCGAAAGAACATGTACTTTGTACCGTTCTCGCAGGACGATCCGCAGAATAAGCCGAACTCGCTGGTGGCGTATTTTGACCTGATACAGCAGGCGGCTCAGGCGGCGCTTGAGGGCAAACAAATGCAGCCGATATTCGCATAGTGTGACTGAATATTGATAGATAGGGCAGAGAAGATAACTTTTCTGCCCTTTGTTATTGAAATAGCGAATGATTTATGATAGAATAACAAATTAGAGAATTATGGAATAATTCTGATTATGAATAATAATCATCTGTTAGGAGAAAAGAATGAAGTACTGTAAAGTATGTAAACGGCTGTGCTTCGGCGATACCATGCCGTTTGACGGCTGTAAGCATAAGCTCAGAGAGATCGAGGATATCAACGAGCCTGTGAGGTTGTGTATTGCGGGCGGTACGGAGCGCGCGATGCTGACGGGTATGCTCAAGGACGCCGAGATCCCGTATGTTGAAGAAAATATTCAGCCGCAGGGCGTCGCGAATGAGATCGTGACGGGCTATGACGTGAAGCTGTCGAATATCTCGGTCGTGGTACCGTTCTCCGCTTTGCCGAAGGCGAGCGAGCTTCTCAGTGCCATCGAAACGCTGAATAATGAGATCGAGCCGCATATGGATGAGATCAAGGCGGCAATCGAGAAGCTGAAAGCGGAGAAGGAAGAAGCAAAGCAGATGAAGCCCGCTCTGCGGACAACCATCAAGGTGATCACGGCGCTGTTGTTCTTAGCGGCGGTAGCGCTGGTGGTATTCGGCACAGACGCGATAACAAGCTGGATCAAAGGCTTGTTTTGATGTATATTTAACATGATTGATTTCATAATAATTTGGAGGTAAAACATATGAAACTTGATACTTTATGCGTACAGGCGGGCTATGATCCGCAGAACGGAGATCCGAGAGTTCTCCCGATCGTACAAAGCACCACCTTTGTCTATGACAGTGCCGAGACCATGGGCAAGCTGTTTGACCTGGAGGCGGACGGCTGCTTCTACACCCGTCTGGCGAATCCGACCCTGAACACCGTAGCGGCTAAGATCGCCGCTTTGGAGGGCGGCGTCGGCGCGATGCTGACCGCTTCGGGACAGGCTGCTTCTCTCATCAGTATCACCAATATCTGCAAGGCGGGCGATCATGTCATCGCTTCCGCGGCGATCTACGGCGGTACTTTCAATCTGTTCAATAAGACCCTGCGTGATCTGGGCATCGACTTTGACTTTGTCAGCCCCGAGATCAGCGCGGAGGAACTGGATAAGGCGTTCAAGCCGAACACCAAGGCCGTTTTTATCGAGACCGTCACCAATCCCTCTCTGGACGTTGTCGATATCGAGATGTTCGCAAAGGTCGCTCACGCGCATCACGTCGCGCTGATTGTCGACAATACCTTCGCGACTCCGATCAACTGCCGTCCGTTCGAGTGGGGCGCGGATATCGTCGTACACTCTACCTCTAAATACATGGACGGTCACGCGGTCGCGCTGGGCGGCGTTATCGTCGATTCCGGCAACTTTGACTGGACACAGGGCGATTATCCCATGCTGACCACCCCCGACGAGACCTATCACGGCGTTGTCTACACCGAGCAGTTCGGTAAAGCGGCGTATATCACCAAGTGCTGTACGCACTTGATGCGTGACTTCGGCGCTCAGCAGTCGCCGCAGAACGCCTTCCTGCTCAACCTCGGTCTGGATACGCTGGCACTGAGAATGGCGCGCCATTGCTCCAACGCGCAGGCTGTCGCGGAGTTCTTAGAGGGTCACGACAAGGTCGAGTCCGTCAATTATCCCGGCCTGAAATCCAACAAGTATTATGAGATCGCGAATAAATATATGCCGAACGGTTCCTGCGGCGTTATCTCCGTATGTATCAAGGGCGGCAAAGAGGGCGCTGTGCGCTTTATGGAAGGTCTGAAGCTCGCGAAGATCGTTATTCATGTTGCTGACGCCCGTACCTGTGTACTGCATCCTGCTTCCACGACCCACCGTCAGCTGACCGATCAGCAGTTGATTGACGCGGGCATCGCGCCGAATATGGTGCGTCTGTCCGTCGGTATCGAAGATCCCGAGGATATTATCGCGGATCTTGAGCAGGCGCTTGAGCAGGTTTGATATGGACGGCAGATATACAACCGCTGTCATCGTCGCGGCGGGCGACAGTACCAGAATGGGGTATAAGCTCTCAAAACAGCTGATTCCCCTGAACGGCCGCGCGGCGATCGAATATACGCTCAAGGCGTTTCAAAACTGTCCGATGATCGACGAGATCATCGTGGTCGCCCGATCAAAAGATATCGACGATATCGCGCATATCGCTTTCTCCTTCAAGAAGGTCAGCTCCGTTACTGCGGGCGGCGCGACGAGGGTGGAAAGCGTGAAGAAAGGCGTGAAAGCCGCCGACAAGCGCGCGACGTATTACGCGATCCACGACGGCGCGCGCGTGCTGATCACGCCCGAACAGATCGAAAAGGCGCTGAACGCAGCCTTCGAGTGCGGCGCGGCGGCGCTGGGCACGCCCGTGACGGATACCGTGAAGGTCGTCAGCGAGAACGGCGAGATCATTTCGACTCCCGACCGCTCGTCAATGTGGGCGGTACAAACGCCGCAGGTGTTTGAGAAGGAGCTGTACAGACGCGCAATGGATAACGCGGTGGAAAAGGGCTTGAATGTGACGGACGACTGCTCGATGGTCGAGGCGATCGGCGCGACGGTGCGTATCGTCAGAGGCGAGTACTCCAACATCAAGCTGACGACTCCTGTTGATATCACCGTCGCGGAGGCACTGTTAGCGAAGAGAAACAAAAATTAGTTTACAATTATCTCACTGTTTTCGATTGGTGAATGAGCGGGATAGAGATACAGCGTATTCACCTCATTCGTCTCGCTTGATTGCTCGACACCTTCCCCTCAAGGGGAAGGCTATAGGAAAGGATTGATATCTATGAGAATCGGACACGGATATGACGTACATCGCTTCAAGAAGGGCAGAGAGCTGATCTTAGGCGGCGTAGAGATCCCGTATGAGCTGGGGCTCGACGGACATTCCGACGCGGATGTGCTGATCCATGCCGTGATGGACGCGCTCTTGGGCGCGGCTGCTCTGGGCGATATCGGCAAGCACTTTCCCGACACCGATCCGCGCTATGAAGGCGCTGAGAGCATAAAGCTCTTGTGGGACGTGATCGGTATGCTCAAAGAAGCAGGCTTCAAGCCCCACAATATCGACTGCACCATCTGCGCTCAGGCGCCGAAGCTCGCGCCGTATATCGACGAGATGCGCGAGAATATCGCGGTCGCCTGCGGTCTGAAGAAAAGCGCCGTCAGTGTGAAAGCGACGACCGAAGAAGGCTTGGGCTTTACGGGTAAGATGGAAGGTATTTCCGCAACCGCGGTCTGTCTGCTTGACGAAATCTGAGTTTCATATCGAATCATAATATCAGCACCTCTCTCATACACATATGGGGAGAGGTGCTTTTTATGTTGAAACGACTTTTTGCGGTACTATTGGCAGTAGTGATCATTGGTGCGTCGGCTGTATCGGCGAGCGCTTTGGGCGAGGGGGATATCTCCGCTCCCGCGGCGGTATTGATGGACGCTGACACAGGTAAAATTCTCTATGAGAAAAATGCGCATGAACAGCGCGCCTGTGCTTCTATCACAAAGGTAATGACGCTGACATTGGTTATGGAAGCGGTGGACAGCGGGAAGATACACATGGACGACGTTGTGACCGCTTCGGCTCACGCGGCTTCGATGGGCGGATCGGATATCTGGCTCGAAGAAGGCGAGCAGATGACGGTGGACGATATGATCAAGGCGACCGCTGTCGCTTCCGCTAATGACGCGGCGGTGGCGCTGGCTGAATTTATCTGCGGCACGGAGGACGATTTTGTCGCCGCAATGAATGAAAAGGCAAATGCGCTCGGGATGGACGACACGACCTTCATGAACTGCAACGGCTTGGATGAAGAAGGTCATATCACCTCGGCGTATGACGTCGCGCTGATGTCAAGAGAGCTGATCAAGCACGAGAAGATATTCGATTACACGAACATCTGGCTCGATAATCTGCGCGGGGGAGAGACGCAGATCGTCAATACCAATAAGCTGCTGCGCTCTTATGACGGTATCACCGGACTGAAAACAGGTACGACAGGCGAGGCGGGCGCGTGTATCTCGGCGACCGCTGAGAGAAACGGGCTGAGCCTGATCGGAGTCGTCTTGGGCGCGGACAGCGGTAAAGAACGCTTTCGCGACGCGGCGACGTTGCTTGATTACGGCTTTGCGAATTTCGAAAGCAAAGAATTAGGATTGGAAGAAGAACTTGCCCCGATCACGGTCGAGGGCGGTATGGAGGACGAGGTAAGTATCAGTTGCGAGGGCGTGACCGGTCTGACCGTACCGAAAGGCGAGGGAAAGGGGATAACGCAGACGGTGGATATCCCCGAGAGCCTTACCGCGCCCGTCAGGAAAGGCGACGTAGTCGGCAGGGTGGTCTTTACGCTGAATGGGGAAGAGCTCGCTTCTTTTGATGTAACGGCGAATGATGATGTGGAGGAAAAGAGCTTCGGGAGTATTTTGGGTTTGCTGTTACATTCTCTGATAAAGATGTAGGAAAGGCAGGGCGCGAGCGTTTCGTGCCCTGATTTTTATTGATCCTACATTTTGTGCCCGAGTGTATGCGAAATACCAAAATTTAGAAATCATTCATAAATAATGAGATAAAATTCTTGCAAAGGGGCTGAAAATATAGTATAATGCTATTAATCATATAAGAAGAAGTATGCATTTTTCCAACAAGGAAATTTGATGAGATTTTACTTCTTTTTTGGAATTATAAGGAGGGTATTTATGCCTACAACTTTAAGCGATAAGCATTTACAAGGCTTCTTAGGCGCTGACGAATACGTCGGTATCGCGCCTGCTGTCAAAGCCGCTCATGACGCGCTCCACGCGGGCGAGGGTCTGGGCAACGACTTCATCGGCTGGCTCGATCTGCCTACCAATTATGATAAGGATGAATTTGCCCGCATCAAGGCGGCGGCAAAGAAGATCCAGTCGAATTCCGATATCTTTGTCGTGATCGGTATCGGCGGCTCTTATCTGGGCGCGCGTGCCGCGATCGAATTCATCAAGTCCCCGAACTACAACGCGCTGTGCAAGGACACGCCGCAGATCTACTACACCGGTAACTCCATCAGCTCCAACGCTCTGTCTGAGCTGCTCGAGATCTGCGAGGGCAAGGACGTTTCCATCAACATGATCTCCAAGTCCGGTACTACTACCGAGCCCGCGATCGCGTTCCGTGTATTCCGCGAGATGCTCGAGAAGAAGTACGGCAAGGAGGGCGCGAAGGAGCGTATCTTCTGCACCACCGATAAGGCGCGCGGTACCTTGAAGCAGCTTGCCGACCGCGAGGGCTATGAGACCTTTGTCGTTCCGGACGACGTCGGCGGCCGCTACAGCGTTCTGACTGCTGTCGGTCTGCTCCCGATCGCTGTATCCGGCGCGGATATCGACGCTCTCATGCAGGGCGCGAAGGACGCTCAGGACAAGTTTGCTGAGCCTGACCTTGAAAAGAACGATTGTTACAAGTACGCGGCGATCCGCAATATGCTCTATAACAAGGGCAAGACCACCGAGATCCTTGTCAGCTACGAGCCTGCGTTCACCTTGATGAACGAGTGGTTCAAGCAGCTGTACGGCGAGTCTGAGGGCAAGGACAACAAGGGTATTTTCCCGGCTTCCGTTATCTTCTCTACCGACCTGCACTCTATGGGTCAGTACATCCAGGACGGCAGACGCAACCTCTTTGAGACCGTAGTCCTGTTCGATTCCGTTCAGAGAGAGATCACCCTCGGCACCGACCCCGAGAACGTAGACGGTCTGAACTTCCTGTCCGGCAAGACCATGGAATTCGTCAACCGCAAGGCGTTTGAGGGCACCGTACTGGCGCACAACGACGGCGGCGTACCGAATATCGTACTGACGGTCGACAAGATGGACGAGTACAACCTCGGCTACCTGATCTACTTCTTTGAGAAGGCTTGCGCGATCTCCGGCTATATCCTCGGCGTGAACCCGTTCAACCAGCCCGGCGTTGAGAGCTACAAGAAGAATATGTTCGCTCTCTTGGGCAAGCCCGGCTATGAGGATCAGAAAGCGGCTCTCGAAGCAAGATTAAAGTAATTTGTGCCGGCGACGGTGATCCCGCCGCGGCGATTCAATAAACAGTTATAATATTACAATACTATAACATGGAGGAATGATTAAAATGGTAACATTGATTATTGGTAAAAAAGGTTCCGGCAAGACAAAGAAGCTCATTCAGCTCGCTAACGAAGCGGTCGAGAAGTCCAGCGGCAACGTTGTTGTCGTCGAAAAAGGCGCGGGGCTTACTTATGACGTCACTCACAGAGCACGTCTGATCGACACCGACGTTTACGGTATCAAGGGCTATGACATGCTGCTCGGTTTCATCAGCGGCATCTGCGCGGGCAATTATGACGTTACTGATATTTTTGTTGACTCCACCTTCAAGATCGCTCCCGAGGGCGTAGAGGGTATTGAGGAATTCATCACTAAGGTCGACGCGCTGTCCAAGGAAAGCGACGCGCATATCACGTTCCTGGTGTCCTCCGACGAGGCGGAACTGCCCTCCGGTCTGAAGGCTGTCTGCGAAGAGATCTGATTACCTGAATAAACTCAGCCGCTCCTATCGGGGCGGCTGTTTTGCTGAATATCGACGAGAGTGCGTGCTGTGTGCCGCTCAGTATGACCTTGTGTCGGAAAATCTTTTGAAATCAGTGAGAAAAACGGTTAAATTCTTGTGATTTTACTTGACAAAGTTTAACTGTTTTATTATAATACGAATTAGCGTTTTAATGTAGATAACTGCGTGAACTGCTTGGAGGTACTATGCTGTTAGATTTGAAAGAACTTTTCGTATCCGACGGAGACTCCGAATGCGTCAGTTATCCGCTTTCGCTGAGCGATATTGAGATCGACGGTGAACATCCATTCAATTCACCTGTAGAGATCAAGGCTCTGGCGGAGAATAAAGCAGGCATGGTGACGTTGTACATTGATGCTGCGTTTGATTACAGCACTTTTTGTAGCCGATGCCTTTCTCCCATCGAGCGTCATTTTGACTATCACTTCACTCATAAGGTCATTCAGAACCTTGAGGAAGAATTCAACGATGATTACATTGAAGCGCCCGACCTCACCGTCGATATCGACGATTTAGCTTCGTCCGATATCCTTCTGGAGCTGCCGACCAAGTTCCTTTGCAAGGGGGACTGTCAAGGTCTCTGTCAAAAATGTGGACATAATCTTAACTTGGGTGACTGCGGCTGTGACAAGAAGGAGATCGATCCTCGGCTTGAGGCGTTGAAAGCGTTATTAAATGATGAAAACATATAAATGGTAAGGAGGGTTTTTCATGGCTGTACCGGCAAGAAAACATTCACATGCTCGTAAAATGAAGAGAAGATCCAACGTATGGAAGCTCCAGGCTCCTGCTCTGTCTATCTGCCCTGAGTGCGGTGAGTACAAGGCTCCCCATAAGGTATGCCCGAACTGCGGTATGTATCGCGGCAGACAGGTCATCGCTAAGGACGAGGATTAATAATATCATTTAGAGAACAACAACGGCGGGCAGATATCTGACCGCCATTTTGTTTTTATTGACTCCCTTTTCAGAGAGTGGGTCGAAGCCTCTCTGATTTATGTATGAATGAAATGTAGGGTGAAGCGGTTTCACCTCATCCGCCCTTTTCGGCACAAATGCCGAAAAGCCTACCTTCCCCTTGAGGGGAAGGCTATATGGAGGTCAGCATGGCTGTTATAATTAAAGATGTAATGCGCAACAGCTATGCCTACCGTGCGGGCTGTGAAAAGGGGGATACCCTGCTGTCAATCAACGGCAACGATATTGTCGATGTGCTCGACTATCGCTTTTATCAGCTTAATTCTGATTTAGAATTAAAAATCCGCGATCAAAAGGGCGTTGTCCACTCTGTCAAGGTGCGTAAGCCCGAGTATGAAGAGCTGGGGTTGGAGTTCGACACCTACCTGATGGATAAGGAGAAGTCCTGCCGCAATAAATGCGTGTTCTGCTTTATTGATCAGCTGCCAAAGGGTCTGCGTGAGAGCCTGTACTTCAAGGACGACGACAGCCGTCTGTCCTTTCTGTTCGGCAACTATATCACGCTGACGAACCTGACGGAGCATGAGATCAGCCGTATCATCAAAATGCATATCAGCCCCGTGAACGTCAGCGTACACACGACGAATCCCGAGCTGCGCGTCAGAATGATGAAGAACCGCTTTGCCGGCGACGCGCTGAAGATACTCAAGCGACTGTCGGAGCATGATATCGTTCTGAACACGCAGATCGTCTGCTGCCCCTCTTGGAACGACGGGGAAGAACTGAAGCGCACGCTGAAGGACCTGTATGAGCTGAACGTCAACCTGATCGGCGTAGTACCTGTCGGACTGACAAAGTACCGCGAGGGGTTGGAGAAATTAGAGCCGTTCACGGTCGAGAAGGCGAGAGAGACCGTCGATATCCTCGAAGAATTCGGCGAAATGTGCCTGAAAACGCGTGGAAAGCGTATCGCTTATGCCGCCGACGAGCTGTATATCAAGGCGGGATATGAGATCCCCGACGCGTCGTTTTACGGCGACTTTGAAGCGATCGAGAACGGTATCGGACTGGTCGCTCAGCTCAGAGAGGATTTCCGCGACGAGCTCGATTGGCGAGAAGCGGACGACAGCATCAAAAGGACGGTGTCGATCGCCTGCGGCGTATCAGCCGCGCCGTATCTCAGAGAATTGATGGATGAGGCGGAGCAAAAATTCCCTAATGTAAAGGTGAACGTCTATCCCATCGTCAATGAATATTTCGGTGAGATGATCAACGTCAGCGGCTTGATCGTCGGAAAAGATCTGATCAACCAACTGAAAAACAAACCGCTGGGGGACGCTTTGCTGATCTCCTCGGCGATGTTACGATTTGAAAACGATTTATTCCTTGACGACGTGCATATCGACGACGTCAAGAGGAAGCTCAATACAGAAGTAATACCGATCAATAACGACGGCGTGATGTTACTCAGCGCCGTTTTAGGAAAGGAGGAGGAAGATGTCTAAACCCGTTATCGCGATCGTCGGCAGACCGAACGTTGGCAAAAGCACCCTGTTCAATAAGCTCGTCGGCGAGCGTATCTCTATCGTGGACGATACCCCGGGCGTAACGCGCGACCGTATCTACGGCGAGGTGGAGTGGAGCGGCAGAAGCGCTCTGCTGATCGACACCGGCGGTATTGAACCCTATTCGGATGATGTTATTCTTTCTCAGATGCGCGAGCAGGCACAGCTCGCCATCGATACAGCGAACGTCATCATCATGGTGACGGACGTTCGCTCCGGCTTGGTGGCGACCGATGAGGACGTTGCGCATATGCTGATCAAAAGCAACAAGCCGCTGGTATTGTGCGTAAATAAATGCGATTCTATCGGCGATCCTCCGCCTGAATTCTATGAATTTTACAAGCTCCCGCTCGAGCCGATCGCCGTATCCTCTGTGCATGGTCACGGGACTGGCGATCTATTGGACGCGGCGTTCAAGGAGCTTGACAGCTATGTGGAGGATGAAGCTGATCCCGAGGTGATCTCGGTCGCCGTTATCGGCAGACCGAACGTCGGCAAATCCTCGCTGATCAATAAGATCACGGGCGAGAACCGCTGTATCGTGTCGGATATCGCGGGTACGACCCGTGACAGTATCGATACGAAGATCGAGAACAAGCACGGTATCTTCAACTTCATCGATACAGCGGGTATGCGCCGCAAGAGCAAGGTCACCGACCAGATCGAGCGCTACTCGATCCTGCGCGCGAAGATGGCGATCGAACGCTGTGACGTGTGCGTGATCATGCTCGACGCCGAGACGGGTATCACCGAACAGGATACCAAGGTCGCTGGGCTCGCGCTGGAAGCGGGCAAGGCGTGCGTGATCGCCGTCAATAAATGGGACGCGATCGAAAAAGACGACAAGACAATGCAGAACTTCCGCAAGGATATCGAGCGCGACTTTGCCTTCATGAGCTACGCGCCGACGGTGTTCATTTCCGCTAAGACGGGTCAGCGGCTCGATAATCTCTTTGAGAATATCGTGCATGTCACCAATACCGCCGCGACGCGTATCACAACGGGTCTTTTGAATGATCTGTTGGCGAACGCGACGGCGCGCGTACAGCCGCCGACAGACAAGGGCAAGAGGTTGAAGATCTACTATATGACCCAGACCTCAGTGAAGCCGCCGACCTTCATCTTCTTCTGCAATAACGCTGAGCTGTTCCACTTTTCCTATCAGCGCTATCTCGAGAACCGACTGCGTGAGGCGTTCGATTTCAGCGGAACGCCTGTCAGATTTATCATAAGGGAGAGGAATAACAAGTGACTATTGAACTGATTATTCGCACCTTAGCTACCATGATCATCGCGTATCTGATCGGCAGTTTCAATCCTGCTATCGTGATCACGCGGCTCAAAACAGGAAAGGATATTCGCACGATGGGTTCGGGCAACGCGGGCTTTACCAACGTGTTGCGCTCTGTCGGCAAGGGACCCGCGATCGCGACGATCGCGCTGGACTACTTAAAAGGAACCGTAGGCGTATTGATCGGCTGGTGGATCTTCTCACAGCTGACCGTCACCAATGAAGTTTCTCCGACCGAGTACGTCATCTACGGACGATATCTTGCGGGATTGTTCGTTATCCTCGGACATTCCTTCCCGATCTATTACGGCTTCAAGGGCGGCAAGAGCGTTGTTACGGCAAATGCTTTGATGCTGGTGGTCGACTGGCGTGTGTTCCTGATCGTATTAGGCACCTTTTTGATCATCTTCTTTTTGACGAAGCTGATCTCCTTGGGATCGATCATCTGCGCGGGACTGTATCCTGTATACACCCTGCTGATCACCTATTTCTGCGATTATCTGCCGAACCTCGGCACGGAAAATGAGCTGAGATTCCGCTTTGTGCTGATATCGACCGCCTGTGCTTTCGCGGTCGGCGCGCTCGTCATCTTCCGTCATAAGGATAATCTGAAACGCCTGATCAACGGAGAAGAAAAGCGCATCAAAGCGAAAAAGGATTGATACTTGACTCTATCAAGATAGGGAGTATGTTATGAAACGAATTGTATGTTTCCTGCTGGCAATGATCGCCGTCTTTGCGATGACGATCTCCGCTTCTGCTGTTGATTACGGCTGTAATTTCAGCACCGTATCAAAGGCGGTATATCTCGAGAATTTGGATACCGGCGCTGTTGTATATGAAAAGAGCGCGGATGAGAAGATGTATCCCGCTTCTACCACCAAGATCATGACCTATGTCGTGGTCGCGGACAATGTAGCCGACTTTGACGGCACGATGGTGACGATCAATCAGAGCGTGATCGACGGGCTTGATCCCGAGAGCACCGTGATGGGACTGAGCGACCATATCGGCGAGCAGTATTCGATCCGTGAGCTGCTGTATGGCATGATGCTGCCGTCGGGTAACGACGCGGCGCTGGTGCTGGCGGATTACGTCGGCTCAGGTATCGCTGGCTTTGTCGAGAAGATGAACGCGAAAGCGGCGGAGCTCGGCTGCACCAATACGCATTTCGCAAATCCGCACGGTCTTTTTGACAGTCAGCATTATTCGACGGCGCGGGATATGGCGACGATCGCGAAATATGCCGCGACGACACAGAGCTTCATGGATATCTGTAATACCGAAAGCTATACGCCGACGCGCTTTACGCAGCCGATCACCAATACGAACTATATGCTCAGCAAAACAGAGCACGGCGGTCAGTATTACTATCCCTATGTCAAGGGTATCAAGACAGGCTATCTTGATGAAGCGGGCAAGTGCTTGGTCACGACCGCTGAGAAGGACGGCTATCATTATCTTTGCGTCGCGCTGGGCGCTGATTATTCCTATGAGGACGACATCAATCACGCGATGCTGGATAGCTCCTCACTGTACGACTGGGCGTTCAGCAATATCGCCTATCAGACGGTATACAGCGCGTCCGAGGTCGTCAAGACCATTGACGTCAACTTCGGTAAGAGCGATGATAAGCTGAGCTTAGTGCCGAGCGGCGAACTGACGGCGCTGCTGCCGAATAACTACGATCAGTCAATGATCAAAGTCGATCTGGAATGTCCCGACAATGTCGACGCGCCTGTATCACAGGATCAGGTCATCGGTAAGGCAACCGTTTACTATGACGATATGACCGTCGGCACGACCGATATCGTCGCGAACAAGGCGGTAGAGCGCGACCAGATGAAGTATATCATGAATCAGATCAAGGTCTGGTTCCAAAAGAATCTTGTTTTAGTGATCATCATTGCGGTCGTGATCATTCTGCTGATCATCCTGCTTGTCGCGATCTCAAAGGCGCAGAAGCGCAAACAGCGTGAACGCGCCCGCCAGAGAGCAAGACGCAGATACAGAGATTAACCTTAACAATAATTTACCCCTTTGTCCGAATGTGGGCAAAGGGGTTCTTTGTATGTAATGGGTTGTTTGAGCTTGATAATGAATATATTACATCTTCTCCATGATCTTCTGCGCGACGTAGACGCCGCTGGCGGAGGCATGGGAGAGGGAATGGGTGACGCCTGAGCCGTCGCCGATGACGTATAAGCCCTCGTATTCGGTCATCAGGTTCTCGTCGAGAGCGACTTCCATATTGTAGAACTTGACCTCTACGCCGTAGAGCAGGGTGTCGTCGTTCGCGGTACCGGGGGCGATCTTGTCGAGCGCGTAAATCATCTCGATGATGTCGTCGAGGATACGCTTGGGAAGTACCAGACTCAGGTCGCCGGGGGTCGCCTGCAGGGTGGGACGAACGGTGCTTTCCTCGATACGGTTGTGGTTGGAGCGTCTGCCGCGTTCGAGATCGCCGAAGCGTTGTACGATAACGCCGCCGCCGAGCATATTGCTCAGCATGGCGATACTCTCGCCGTAGCCGTTGCTGTCCTCGAAGGGCTCGGAGAAGTGCTTGGAAACAAGCAGCGCGAAGTTGGTGTTCTCGGTCTTTTTGGAAGGATCCTCAAAGCTGTGACCGTTGACGGTGACGATACCGTTGGTGTTCTCATTGACGACGATTCCGTTGGGATTCATGCAGAAGGTGCGGACGTTGTCCTCGAATTTTTCGGTGCGGTAGACGATCTTGCTTTCGTACAGCTCGTCGGTCAGATGGGAGAAGATGACGGCGGGCAGCTCGACGCGGACGCCGATATCGACGCGGTTTGACTTTGTCCTGATACCGAGCTCGTCGCAGATCTTTTCCATCCATTTAGAGCCGGAGCGACCGACCGATACGATACACTGCGTGCAGTCGTCGTAACCGTTCTTGTGGTGAACGCGGTAGCCGCCGTCGATGATCTCGATATGCTCGACAGGGGTGTTGAAGTGGAAGTCGATGGTGTCGGCGATTTTGTTATAAATGTTGCCAAGCACGATGTAGTTGATATCGGTGCCTAAATGACGGACGGACGCGTCCAAGAGATTGAGCTTGTTCTGTGCGCAAATCTTTTTGAACGCCGTGCCGGCGGTGGAGTAGAGCTTTGTTTCTGCGCCGCCGTTTTCGACATTGATCTGATCGACATAGCGCATGAGCTCTAAGGCCTTGTTGCGGCCGATGTACTCGTGCATGGTGCCGCCGAAGTCATTGGTGATGTTGTACTTACCGTCCGAGAAAGCTCCCGCGCCGCCGAAGCCCGACATGATCGCGCAGGTCTTGCACTTGACGCAGGATTTTACCTTGTCGCCGTCGATAGGGCATTTGCGGTTTTCAAGGGCGTTGCCTGTCTCAAATACGGCGACCTTTAAATCGGGACGCTTGGTGGCAAATTCGTATGCCGAGAAAATGCCGCCCGGACCGGCTCCTATGATGATGATATCGTATTTCATGTTTTTGATTCTCCTGATTGTGTGTATTTGCGAGTGAGCGGTTGCCCGCTGACTTGTTTGCTGTATTTAGAACGTCGCTTCGACGATCTTCTGACGGTTGACGTCGATCAAGCCCTTTCCGTTGAGCCTCAGGACGGGGATAACAGGCAGGCTGACAAAGGCGAGGGTCATAAAGGGGTCAATGTCGTCAGACGCGCCGAGTCGCTTTGCGGCGGCTTTCAGCTGGTTGAGACGATTTTCGACTTCTTCGATGGGCAGAGGACTCATGAGCCCCGCAATCGGTAGAGGGAGGGATTCGATGACCTTGCCGTTTTCGACAACGACCAGTCCGCCGCCCATTTCGCGCACCGCTTCTGCCGCCGCGGCGATATCTTCTTCGCTGCAGCCCGCGACGATCAAATTGTGTGAGTCGTGAGCGACACTGGTTGCGATAGCGCCGCGCTTGATACCGTAGCCGCTGATAAAGCCGATACCGATGTGACCCGTGTCGTGATGGCGTTCAAAGACGGCGGCTTTGAGGATATCGCGCTCGATATCGATGCCGTTGTTCTCTTTGCCTGCATCGGTCGGCTGTATGATGATCTCGTCCGTCAGCAGTTCACGGCGTTTGAGACCAATCACGCGCTGGCGTTCCTTGATCTCTTTGAAGCGCAGTTGCTCGGGCGTGACCTGAGGCATATGGAAGGAGTGCAGGATCTTCTCGCTGTCGGGGAGCGGTCTGACGTTGTTATTCAGTACCTTTCCGTTTTCTGCGACCTTTTTGCCGTCGATATAGACCTGCTCGACCTGAAAGTCGATCAGGTCGCTGAGTACGACGATATCCGCATGATAACCGGGAGCTACCGCGCCGTAATCCTTCAGACCGAAATAGGTCGCGGTATTGAGGGTGCACATCTGTATCGCGTGCGCGGGCTTGACGCCTTTCTCCACCGCCTTGCGGATGATCGCGTCGAGGTGGCCTTCACGGAGGAGATCCTCGGGGTGGCGGTCGTCGGTGCAGAACATCGAACGGCAGCTATAGGGCGGCTTGCAGAGGGGGAGAAGGGCGTTGAGGTTCTTCGCGGCGGTGCCCTCGCGGATCATGATCCACTGACCGCGTGACAGTTTCTCGATCGCTTCGGTCGCGTCGGTACATTCATGGTCGGACTTCACGCCCGCCGCCGTATAGGCGCAAAGGTCCTTGCCGCCGAGGAATGGCGCGTGACCGTCGATGATCCTGTCCGCTTCTTTTGCGTCGCGGAGCTTTTGCAGTAACGCGGGATCGCCTTCGGTCACGCCGATGGAGTTCATCACTTCGGCGAGTCCGAGGACGTTATCTTTATCATAATAAGGCTTCAGATCCTCCGCTTCGAGCGTTTCGCCGCTTTCCTCTAAGGGAGCCGCGGGAACGCAGGACGGGAGATTGAAATAGATGTGCATATCGAGATTCTCGCACAGCTTCATGATATAGTCGATGCCTTCATTGCCCGCGACATTGGTGATCTCATGCGGGTCGGCCATGACGGCGGTCGTGCCGCAGGGGAGAGAGCCGCGCTCAAATTCGGCGGGAGTCAGGAGGGTGCTCTCGAGGTGCATATGCGCGTCCATAAAGCCCGGGACGATGATCTTGCCGCTGACGTTCACTTCTTCTTTGCCGTCGTACAGTCCGAGTCCCGCGATGAATCCGTCACAGATGGCGACGTCTTTGTGCTCGAGCTGTTCGGTAAAGACATTCAGTACGCTGGCGCCTTTGAGGACGAGGTCGGCTTTTTCCCGCCCCATTGCGACGTCGATGATTCTTTTGAGGTTCATATGCTCCCTCCTTCATATCGTTATCATGAAAATGATACGGTCTGTGGTTGTTGATACTCATATCTTTTCACTTTATATTATCATATATTTTATAGGAGTTCAATCATTATTTTAGCCATTCTGTCAAATTGTTTGAAAAAACATTTTCGATTCCTTAAAAATAGATATTGACATTTCAAGAATAAAATGCTATAATTCGACTGTTCGATATGCGAGTGTGCTGGAATAGGCAGACAGGCACGTTTGAGGGGCGTGTGTCTTTGACGTACGGGTTCAAGTCCC
>CADBYC010000009.1:58777-108084 GCA_902798755.1 uncultured Ruminococcus sp.
CCCTGATTTGCTTATACAGAAGAGTGACGGGACTTGAAAGCCCGTTAAGAAAACAGTCCGGTGGACTGTTTTTAGGGCGTGGAGATGATAACAGTTTCGACAGGAGCAGCGTACAGTTAACGAAAGCGGCTCTTTCCTCCATCTCCCGCGTAGTCACTCGCACCAAATGACGTCCATACGGACGTTCCCTGATTTACTTGTACAAAAGAGTTACGGGACTTGAACCCATTTTTAATACTTTATCAATTTATATATAGAGGTAATCTATGTTCCATGTATCTTTTCCGGGGCTTGGTATCAACGACCTGCCCATCAACCGCGTTGCCTTTTCGATAGGCTCGTTCAATGTGTATTGGTACGGTATCCTGATCGCGACAGGTCTGCTGCTCGCTGTTTTGTACGCGTACCTTAACGCTCATCGTTATGACGTTGACCGCAATAAGCTGATCGACTGTGTGATCGTCGGTATCGTGACGTCCATCATCGGCGCGCGCGCGTATTATGTTATCTTTAAATGGGATTACTTCTCGGCGCATCCTTCTGAGATCATTGATATCCGTGACGGCGGCATCGCGATCTACGGCGCAATTATCGGCGCTCTGATCGGCGGTCTGATCATGGCGAAGATCCGCAAGATGAAGTTTTTGCCTATCCTCGATATCACGTTGACGTCTTTCCTGATCGGTCAGGCGCTCGGTCGCTGGGGCAACTTCTTCAATCAGGAGGCGTTTGGTACGCCTACCGATAACGTGTTCCGCATGGTGAGCGAGAACACCGGCGGGGTAGGGGTACACCCCTGCTTCTTATATGAATCCGTCTGGTGCGCGCTGGGATTCTTGTTCCTGTTCATCTTCAATCGCAAATTCCAGAAGTATCACGGACAGGTTTTCTATCTGTATCTCGTATGGTACGGCTTGGAGCGCACCGTTGTAGAGGGCTTGCGCACCGACAGCCTGTATCTGCCGTTCCAAGTATTCGGCTATGACATCCGCGTATCTCAGGTGTTGTCCGCGGTATTGGTGATCGTCGGCATCGTTCTTTTGATCGTCAACCGTAAGAAGGATGACGGCATGAAGGGCAGAGTATTTGAAAAAACTTTTAAGAAATCAGAAAAAAGGGGTTAAATCATGTTTCAGTTGATCGATGGTAAATTAGTATCTCAAAGCGTCAAAGACAGGATCAAGGATGAGGTCGCCGTATTGAAGGAGCAGGGGAAAGAGATCACCCTTGCGGTCATCATCGTCGGCGACGATCCCGCGTCCCGCGTCTATGTCAATAATAAGAAGAAAGCCTGCGAGTACGTCGGCTTCCGTTCGCTCGAGTACGCGCTTCCCGCAGAGACGACTCAGGAGGAGCTGATCGCTCTGATCAAGGAGCTCAACGACAGGGACGACGTCAACGGTATCCTCTGTCAGCTGCCTGTGCCGAAGCACATTGACGATAAGGCGGTCATCGCCGCGATCTCTGTCGAAAAGGACGTGGACGCGTTCTCTTCCTATAACGTCGGCAAGATCATGATCGGCGACTATGATTTCCTGCCCTGCACTCCCGCGGGCGTGATGGAAATGCTCCATTACTACGATATCGCTGTAGAGGGCAAGAACTGCGTCGTTATCGGCAGAAGCAATATCGTCGGCAAGCCGATGTCCATGCTCTTGCTGCATGAGAACGGTACCGTGACCATCACTCACAGCCGCACCAAGAACCTCGCTGATATCACCAAACAGGCGGATATCCTCGTCGCCGCTGTCGGCAGAGCAAAGTTTGTCACTGCCGATATGGTCAAGGACGGCGCTGTGGTGATCGACGTCGGTATGAACCGTGACGAGAACGGAAAGCTCTGCGGTGATGTGGATTTTGATTCTGTAAAAGAAAAATGCTCTTATATCACTCCCGTGCCCGGCGGCGTAGGTCCCATGACGATCGCCATGCTGATGCAGAATACGTTAAAGGCGTATCATATCCAGAATAAATAAGGCTCCCTTTGGGAAAGGGAGCTGTCGCCGCAAGGCGACTGAGGGATTGTATCAATAGAGCGGAGCGACCAACTGATTAAATAGTTTCTCGCTTACGCTCGGTCAATTCTACAATCCCTCCGCTTCGTAAACTCAGCACCTCCCTTTACCAAAGGGAGGCTGAAACTTTTTCTTGACAAGCTAGAGCCTTTATGATATAGTATATAAGCCGCATACTGTGGGTCTGTTAAGTGCGCGTAAAATTGCTTATACTATTTATATAAGCGAGTTCGCCGCCACCCAAGAGTAGCGAGTCTAAGTAAAAGGAATGATAAAATGTTCGCAGTAATCGAGACCGGCGGTAAGCAGTACAAGGTTTCTCAGGGCGACGTCATCTATGTCGAGAAGCTCGACGCAGAGAACGGCGCTACCGTAGAATTTGACGTAGTCGCTGTTTCTACCGACGACGGTATCAAGGCCGGCACACCTTATGTTGACGGCGCAAAGGTTTCCGCTGAGGTCATCAAGACCGATAAGGCGAAGAAGATCTATGTATCCACCTACAAGCCTAAGAAGGGTGAGAAGAGAAAGATGGGTCACCGTCAGCCTTACACTAAGGTTGAAATCAAGGCGATCAACGCCTGATGATCAAGGTCGAATTTTTCGGTACTGAGCTTATTTACGGCTTTCACATCATGGGCCATTCGGAAATGAATCCCGAGGGACCGGAAATATTATGCGCCGCTGTTTCAAGCGCCGCGTATATGACAGCTAACGCTATCACCGAGGTAATCGGTCTGAAGCCTGTTCTTTTGAATAGGGACGGCAATATGTACCTGAAAGTTAAGACTGAACAGGAAGCTGAACAATGCCGTGTTCTTTTTGACGGCTTAAAGCTTCATCTTCGCGAAATAGCGAAGGACTATCCAAAGTACTTGAAAATTAGAAATTCGGAGGTGTAAGGTAATGCTTAAAATAAATCTGCAGTTGTTCGCTCATAAAAAAGGTATGGGTTCAACTAAGAACGGTCGTGACAGCGAGTCTAAGCGTCTTGGCGTTAAGCGCGCTGACGGTCAGTTCGTATTAGCCGGCAATATCCTCGTTAAGCAGAGAGGTACACACATCCACCCCGGTAACAATGTTGGCCGCGGTTCCGATGATTCTCTCTTCGCTAAGGTTGACGGCGTAGTACGCTTTGAGCGTATGGGCAAAGACAGAAAGCGCGCCAGCGTTTATCCTGTTGAGCAGTAATTGACTTTTGGGGCGGTTTGAAACCGCCCTTTTCTTTTAGCCTTCCCCTCGAGGGGAAGGTGCCGAACAGAGTGAGGCGGATGAGGTGGAAGCGTTTCCATTTTATCCTGTCTATTGATTTTTCGGAAAGGTTTCCACCTCATCCGACCAATTTGCTTTGATAAGCAAATTGCCCACCTTTCCCTCAAGGGGAAGGCTTTTGTGAGGTTTATCATGTTTGTAGATAAAGCGAAAATACTGATAAAAGCCGGTGACGGCGGCGACGGAGCCGTAGCGTTTCACCGTGAAAAATATGTCGCGGCGGGCGGTCCTGACGGCGGCGACGGGGGAAAGGGCGGCGACGTGATCTTTGTCGCTGATTCCAACCTGTCTACCCTTGCCGACTTCCGTTACAAGCGCAAGTTCGAGGCGAAAAAGGGCAATAACGGCTCCGGCGGCAGAAAGTACGGCAAGGCGGCTGAGGATCTCATCGTCAAGGTGCCTGTCGGCACATTGGTGCGCGACGCGAAAACCGGTAGGATCATGGCTGATCTGTCAGGCAAAGAGCCTGTCGTCGTCGCAAAAGGCGGCAAAGGCGGCTGGGGCAATAAGCATTTTGCGACCCCGACCCGTCAGGTGCCGCGTTTCGCGAAGCCCGGTATGCCCGGTGAGGAATTTGAGGTGACACTGGAGCTCAAGCTCTTGGCGGACGTCGGTCTGGTAGGTTATCCGAACGTCGGCAAATCCACCCTGATCTCCGTCGTATCACAGGCAAAGCCGCAGATCGCCAACTATCATTTCACCACCATCAATCCGACTCTCGGCGTGGTGTCGATGGGCGACGGCGTGTCGTTCGTTATGGCGGATATCCCCGGTCTGATCGAGGGCGCTGCCGACGGTACGGGACTGGGTCACCAATTTCTCAGACACGTGGAGCGTTGTCGGTTGCTTGTGCATATCGTTGATGTTTCGGGCTCTGAGGCGAGAGATCCGAAGGAGGATTTCCGTATCATCAATGAGGAATTAGAGAAATTCAATCCCGAGCTTGCCGCTCGTCCGATGCTGGTCGTCGGCAATAAATGCGACCTTGCGACCGACGAGCAGATCGAGGATTTCAAAAAGTGGGTAGAGGAACAGGGCTACAAATTCTTCCCGATCATGGCGGCGATCCGTTATGACGTCGATCCGCTTTTAAAGCAGATTGTCGAGGAGCTGTCTAAGCTCCCGCCCATCAAGGTCTATGAGCCTGAGCCGCTCCCCGAGCTTGATGAAGAGGAGTTCGGCGACGTAAATATCACCGTACAGGACGGCGTGTATATGGTTGAGGGCAAGTGGCTATTAAGGATCCTGCGCGGCGTGAACTTTGACGACTATGACGGACTGAGCTATTTTGAGCGCGTCCTGCAAAAGTCGGGCGTGATCGACAAGCTCCGTGAAGCGGGGTGTCAGGAGGGCGACACCGTGTCCATCTATGACCTTGAATTTGATTTTATTGAGTGACGCCGATGGACGATAAAACCTTGAAATCCATTCCTACGCTGAACCTTGCCTTCATCGGCGACGGCGTTTATGATCTGTTGGTGCGGGAATATCTCGTTACCCACAGCTCCGCGCACGTCGGCGAGCTGAACAAGCTGAAGGTCGATATGGTCAACTGCAAGAGTCAAGCGGAATATATGAAGCTTATCGTGAACTCCTTGACCGAGGAGGAGCTCGACGTGTACAAGCGCGGGCGCAATACGAAGGTCAATTCCGCGTCAAAGCATGGTACGCTCTCCGATTATCATACCGCGACAGGCATGGAGGCGCTGTTCGGCTGGCTATATCTCAAAGGCAAACAGGAACGCATAAATGAGCTTTTCACGCTTATAATAAATAAGGCTTCCTTTTCCTAAGGTGAGATTCTGTCCAAATCTTTGATTTGGGGAACAGAATCCATACACCGGAGGAGCTCCCGCGAATAGCGGGTGAGGGTTGCGAAACAGATCCTATTTGTTTTGTAACAGCGATATGAAAGCGTGATCATATGAAATTAACCGACAGAGTGAAACGAAACGCCGTGGACTATCTCTTGATGTTCCTCGGAGCTGTTTTGTACGCTCTGTCGGTTTCCTATTTTACCGCGCCGAATGAGATCGCGCCAGGCGGCGTGACGGGTATCTCGACGATGCTCAATCACCTGTTCGCGACTCCCATCGGCATTACATCCTTACTGCTGAATATCCCGCTGTTCATCTGGGGCGCGGTGGAGAGCGGCAGGCGTTTTATCCTGCGCACGATCATTGCCACGGCAATGGTATCGCTGTTGATCGACCTCTTTCAACTGCCCGCAATCACCTATCATGGTGAGCGGATCATCGCCGCTGTGTTTGGCGGTATTTTGTCGGGCACAGGTCTGGGTTTGATCCTGCTGCGCGGCGGCAGTACAGGCGGCACGGATATCATCGCCCGCAATCTGAATCGCCGATTTCCGTATCTTAGCGTCGGCAGGATCGTCCTGATCTCCGACGCGGTCGTTGTGGCGCTGTCCGCGCTCGTCTACGGCAACATCGAGAACGCGCTCTATGCCGTGATCGCGATCTTTACGTCCTCCAAGCTGATCGACGCGGTCGTGTTTGGCTTGTCGCGCGACAACGGCAAGCTGATGATCATTATTACAACTATGCCCGATGAAGTGACTGAGGTACTGACAACGAAGGTGAATAGGGGAGTGACCGTTCTCTCCGCGCGGGGCGGCTACAGCCATACCGCCCGCGGGGTTATCCTATGCGCCGTCCGACCGCATGACGCTTACCGTGTCAAGACTGCAGTGACGGAGACCGACGAACAGGCGTTCATGATCACCGTACCCGCTACCGCCATAGCGGGATTGGGGTTTTCACAAGGCTCCCTTTCCTAAGGGAGCTGTCAGCGAAGCTGACTGAGGGTTCCTGTAAAGCAGAAGTATAAAAAACTCCCTTTAAACCTTGACAAATCCGATTTTATCCACTATAATAACTCATGTTATGCGTGTTAGTATGCCCATAACGAAAATAAACCTTGCGCTATATAGATCTGTATAGCGCCAATAGTCCATAAGGAGGTGTAAACATGGCATTGAAGGCTAATTACGAGACCGTAATGGTTATTTCAATGAAGCAGGGCGAGGAAGGCATTCAGGCTCTCATCGAGAAGTTCAAGGCTCTCATCGAGAAGCACGCTACTCTGCAGAGTGTTGACGAATGGGGCAAGCGTAAGCTGGCTTATCTCATCAACAAGGAATCTGAGGGTTACTATGTGCTGATGAACTTCGAGAGCGAAGCTGAGTTCCCCGCAGAGCTCGATCGTATCTACAAGATCACCGACGGCGTTATCCGCTCATTGATCATCCGTAAGCCCGAGGGCGCTGAGGCTCCCGCCGATAAGGCTGAGGAGACCAAGGCTGAGGAAGCTCCCGCTGAGGAGACTCCTGCTGCAGAAGCTCCCGCTGAGGAAGCTGCTGAATAATCAGACTAAGACGAATAAGATTTGACACACGACTTTTTTAAGTCGGAACGAAAGGATTAATTATGCTTAACAGAGTAGTATTGATGGGTCGCTTAGTCGCTGACCCTGAGTTAAAGACAACCAACACCGGCATTTCCGTTACCTCTTTCCGTATCGCGGTCGACCGCAGCTATGTGAAAGCAGGCGAACAGCGTCAGGCAGATTTCTTTGATATCGTCGCGTGGCGCAGCTCGGCGGAATTCGTATGCCGCAATTTCTCCAAAGGCTCTCTGATCGCAATCGACGGCCAGCTCCAGTCCCGTCAGTATCAGACGAAGGACGGTCAGAACCGTACCGCGATCGAGGTGGTCGCTGATAACGTCAGCTTCACCGGCGAGCGCCGCGATACTTCCGGCACTTACGGCAACAGCTACGGCGGCGGCTACAATCAGGCTTCGCCCAACACGCGTGCTGCGAATACCTACGGCGGCTCTCAGGCAGCTCCCGAAGCTCCCGCACAGCAGCCTCCCGCATATTCCGCAGGCGCTCCTGATGATTTCCAGGCAATGCCTTTGGACGACGACTTACCGTTCTAAATACTCTATGTCATTGCGAGGCTCCGAAGGAGCCGTGGCAATCCCACAAAGAAGAGCTGAGCTTTTCTGAAAGCATGACATAATAACTTCTAATTTACGAAAGGAGAACCCAACATGGCTGATAGACCTATGGGTAACAGACGCCGCCGTAAGGTTTGCGGTTTCTGTGTAGATAAGGTTGAGCATATCGACTATAAGGATATCGCTCGTCTGCGCCGCTATATGTCCGAGCGCGCTAAGATCCTGCCCCGCCGCGTAACCGGTACCTGCGCCGCGCATCAGCGCGACCTGACCACCGCCATCAAACGCGCGCGCCAGCTGGCTCTTTTACCTTATACTTCAGACTGATAACTGAAATGTACTTCTAAAGGCTCCTTTTCGGGAGCCTTTTTACTTTATCTGATAAATAGGGGTCAGAATAGGGGAGACCACTACATTTTGTGTTTCTGCACGAACGGACGAGTAAAGATATGTACGATTTTCACAAAAACTCAAAAAAATTTTAAAATCCTGTAACAATTCATTGACTATTTGACCCTGATTTGCTATAATGCTAATATAAATAACAGGATGATAAGGGTTACTCTGCCCTTTTGCAGCAAAAATGCATCAAAATGAACAATTTTATAACGCTGAGATCGCGTACATAAAATTGCCATTTTGTGCATGTTGCACAAAAGCAAAAACCTGAATTTGTCCGATAGTAATGAGAATTTCAGCAATTTCTCAAAATGCATATATGCAGCATATATGCAGCATAACAGCGCATATTTACACCGAATTGTCCTTGGAACTTCGATGATCTCATTCGTAATAAAGGCATCAATTCTGTACTCTTTACAGATTTATTATAGATCGCAAAAAATCTTTTATAGGGAGGAAACCTTATGAAATCAAAATGTACGACTATTGTTAAGGTCACAACAGCTCTGGTTCTGGCTGTTCTGATGATGGTCGGCAGCGTTGCGAACGTTGTCGGCGCCGTCGTCGAGCAGGCTCAGTTCAGCGCCGACGCGATCGTCGCTTCGGCTCAAAAGGGTCTGGAGATCGCCGACGCGGCGAACGTGACCGATACGGACGAAGCTCCGGCGGCAGTGGACGAAGCACCTGCCGAGGATGAAGCTGCGCCCGATCTCTCCGACTTCGAAGAGAACGAGATCGTCACCCGTATGAAGGAAGATTTAGCTGATACCGGCGCGAATGTTGATGTCGCCGATACCGGCGCGGCTGACGTTTACGGTGTAAAAGGCAGCTGGGATGGTTGGACTAATGTTACTTATTTCAACGCTTCTACAAAAAAATGTACGGTAACTCTGCCTGACGCCAATTCTGATTATACATTTAAGATCTATTCTTCTTATGGCCAAACTTATTACGGAGCTAACCATACCTTTACTGATTCCGGCGATTATTATTTCAAAACTACTGAAGGCGATGCTAAGCTCACTACTAACAGTTATACCAACGCTACCTATACCTTTGAGCTCAAGCGCGAGGATGCAAGTGACGGAGCTGTAAATATTGGTATCACTTATCCGACCAGCGGTGGCGGCGGCAGCAGTACGCATCCCGGACTCTGGATTTACGGAACTATCAACGGTGCAACTGGTGATAATCCTGCTACTGATGGTAAAGCTTTGACTTGGGTTGCTAATAGCGGCGGTTACGATTATTATTATTACAAATTTGATGCTAGTAAGAATAATTATTTTAAGTTTACTGATGATCAAGGATCACAATATAATCCGCAAAATAACTCTGACAATGTGACTGTTTCCAACAATGCCACCAGCATGTCCGGCTCATGGAAGAACGGTACTAGCGGATCACAGAATCATCATTTTACATTACCAAATAATGCGTTTAGAAAGACCTTATGGGTGAAATACAGTGAACACAGCAGTGTCAGTTGCTGGTATTCCGTCGAGTACTATGCCCTTACCGGTTACCTTGACGGTGATGATGTTACTTCTGAAGTGACTGCAAATAGGTTCTCCACTACTGACGGTATCACTTATACGTTAACAAAAGCTTTCACAACCTCAACTCAGTATGTTACTATCAGAGACGGTAACGGCAACGCTTTCCATCCCTCTACTCATCCTTCCGGCAACGGTGCGGCTGCTGATCCGACTAAGTCTGACCGCTCGCCCGGTAATGACAACAAGTGGCTCGTCACAGGCACCGCCGGCAAGAACGTCGAATTCACGTTTAACGTCGGAACAGGTGTTCTGTCATGGGTAGTTAAGGGTAACAACGTTACCGTTTACGCTAAAGACGGCGCTGCGCCCATCAACTGGAATGACACTGAAGGTAATCATACCGCGCAGAAAGAAGGTCCCGGTGCGACCGGCCTCGACGGATGTTATTTCAATAATAAGACCAATTATTTGTACAACTTTGCCGCTATAGCTAAGACCACGATGTCGTATGCTGACGGAACAGCTATCGCAGGTAAGACCACTACCAATTGCGATATCAATCAAGCCCCTTCTTACAATTACGAAAGTGATTTTGAAACTGGTACGATAGAAGCGGGCAAATCTATCAAGATCACCACAACAATAACAGATGCAAAAAGCTGGCGCTCGACTTACTACGTCAAGGGCTGGAACATCAACGGCTATACCTATAAAGTCGGCTCCAACGTCAAGGGCGTCAACAGCTCTACCGATGGCAGCAGCGGTGCGTATACCATGTACTACACCATCCCCATCAACTCTGCTGCCGGTGCAAAGATCGAGATCACGCCGATCTATTACTTCCAGAGCAACTCCAACTGCATCACCTTCTACCTCGAAGGCTTTGATCCTACACTGCAGACTACCGGCGGTTGGGGCAATACTCCATATGCTTTCCCTTTCTACGGTAATATAGACGGTTATCAGGACAGCTTCGGCGTATATCCCGGTCAGCCTATGGTATATGTGGACGGTAAGTACTCTATGGAAGTACCGATCACCAGTAAGGCGATCGACCCTGCCAAGAATGATAACGATGGTACTGTTATCAAGGGCATTACCGTATCTAACGGCTACGCCGACCATGTACACCGTAATTTGGTTTACGATTGGAACACAGCGTCCGGAGACATCAACAACGACGAGACACATATGCAGACCTACGACTTTGACGACTTCTACAAGATCTATAACGAGAAGCGCGACAGTCAGGGCAACAAACCTAACGCTATCATCCTGCGTATCAAGAAGGAAGATACAAACTATAACCGTAATACTTACGGCAGCGCTAATAACGGTATCAACTGGGGATTTACTAAAAATGATCCAAGCAGCAGTTTGTCTGCTAACGAAGTAAATACGATCGCCGGCAGCACTCGCAATGGCTGGGAGCTGTTGACAGACCGTTACGGCAGACCTGTTGACCTGTTCGGCAACGTTATTGGTACATCTTACGACGCTGCGCTCGAGCAGTCTAAACCTGCTATTCGCGTGATCTCCACGGGCTATAATGAAAATATTGCCGGTGACTATGGTACAGGCTGGCTTATCTATACGCCGAATCAGACTGCTTCAAATTACTCGACTCAAACTACAAATAACGGCAGTTCGATCACCGGAGATGCCGGTTACAGAGGCGGCACTTATGAACTGATGACAGCATCCGATACCAGAAAGGCTGCTCCTCCTTCAGTATTCCTTCTCTCGTCAGCTTCGAGTTTTAATACAACTACTTATCCTGATGCGAACAGACCGAATTACGACGGAGCCAACTATACAGATTCTATAAACAATTACAAACCTCTGTATAACACTTTAAAGACATCCGGTGATGACGGATATAACGCTATCGGTCGTTATGTTTACATCACATATGAAAAGAACGCACAGCGTATCGGTAAAACCAATTCAAGCTCTGATACAAACAATTACGGAGCTAAAAGACTTGACGCCAGATGGTACTATTCTTACGCAACCGATATGGTCAAGTCCAAGATAAAAGTACAGGTACTCAACGAAAGCACCGGAAAATATGTTGACGTTGGATTTGTAACCGATGGCAGCGGCTATAACCGTAAGAACAATGTTACGACTGCTACAACTGTCAACAGTAAGGCAGCCGGCGGCTTAAAGGCTTACTTTACAAATGCCGGCTTTGACGGTGATGTTGTTTCGCCCGATGTGCTGATCAACTCCGGTGATTTTGAGATGACTGCAAAGGCTACCACCGGCTGGATGTTTGACAGCTGGCAGATCGAGTACGATGGCGGCGTATATACCGAACTGAGCGATAAAGCGAGTGCTTCTACGCCGATGTCTGCTTCCGATACGCTCGTAGCGCGCTTCAAGCCCATCAACGAAGGTAACCTCAGCCTTTCGCACCATCTTAGCTCTGATTCCACAGGTTCCGGTACGACTGAAATGAATGTAGAGGTTTATTCCGACGATACTAAGAGCGATCTTTTGTGGCAGAGCGGTTTAACAACCGATGACGTTACGCTTGACGGCAGCTATATCTCAAATGCGCTCGGTAATGTATATATTCAGGTTACTCTGAAGACGACGCCGGCCGGAGATGATAAGATCAATCAGATGAGCGGTCCGTCAAGTACGTTCTTTGGCGGTACGACGTCTAAGGATATAACAGAACAAAATGCAGCTTATACATATACTTTCGGCTTTAAAGTAAGCGCCTTGTACGGCAATAATAATACTCAGACTACTCTCTCACTGCCGTACTACTCGCGCGTGATTATCCAAGATCATACATATAAAATCACTTATCAGTATCCGAAGCGCGGCAGTACTAACAATGCTACCGACGGCAGCTATACTGTTAGCGGCACATTTACTGCTAAAGAATATGAGACATATGTCACCGGTACCGGAGCAGGACGAACCGTTGACTTGAAATTCATCAGCGATAAGGCGCCTCATGAGAGCAATTTCAATAAAGATTTGACGCTTACTGCAGGTGGAATCTCACAGAGTTATAATACGTCATCTTACGCTCATACTATCACAGCGACGTTTACACAGACTGATTCGCTTGACTCGTATGCTATCTTTGACCTGCCGTACGACTATTATACTACGACTGGCACGGGTTACAAAATGTATACTGCGAAGCCTAATGAGCAGGGTAAAATACTTGAGAATCACGATATACCTCATGTAGAGATAGATACACTTTACGGTAGATACTTCACTACTACAGCCACCTACAATGAAGACAGAGCACATAAGGTAACTGATCCTACAGATGTAAATCATACCGGTAACGACTTCATTACCGCTCCCGATGAGATTTACACCTCTGATGGTACTACTCAGCAATTCTTTAAATATTGGTCTGTCAAGACTGTTGATGCGTCTGAAGAACTGTTTAAGCTCTATTATCCCGACTTTCACTACCGTTCCTGCGGTAACTACTACGTCGAACCGATCTACAGTACGGAACCCGCTGATAGTTGGAAGATGAAATATTCCGATAGTGGATTAGCTGCGTCGATCCTCTATCTTGATAGCTCTCGTAACCAGTGGAACTCTTCAACGGAAACTAACAATTCTTCCTCAGCTACTGCAGCAGACTTGATTTACAACGATTTCATGCTCTCGTTCAATTATAATAGTGCTGAGATCAACGGCAATAATGATATTGATGACTGCGGATTGATTATCGAACGTGTTAAAGACGGTAACAACCAATACGTATTAGGTGATCCTACGACCGAATCCACGACCGGTTACAAGACTGCTTATTCCGGAACTATACTTAGCAAAGCAAATTTGAATGAAGTAGTTAACGGTACCAATAATCACGGCTGCATGAAGATTAATGCAAAATCAGACGGTACTCTTATCAAGAACTGCTTAGACAATAAGAATAGAATGGAATACTACTATTCGTTCTACAGTCAGTACGGTCAGGCTAATGCTGTAGGCGGCAATGGTACCGGTTATGCATTCAAAACTGACTCGGTAGTAGATAACTATGTTTACAGAGCTTATGCGTATATTAAGGATAAGAATGACAATATCGCTACCAGTGATCCCACATATTTCAGCATGAAGTATGAAGCCAGTAAGTAATAGAAAGGGTTGATAAAGATGAAAAGAGAATACTCCTCACCGGATTTCGAATTCGTTAAGTTAACGATCACCAAGGACGTTCTTACTATAAGCGACCCTGAATCCTCTATTCCTGAGGGCGGCGGCGGCGCAAGTGCCGTAGATGATCCTTTTGCCGGATTAGGTGGTTGATAAAATTATTTGATTTGCAGGCGGTAGATAGCTACCGCCTGCTCTGCAATAAGGGTGTTCCTCTATGAAAAAAAAGATTACTATTATTATTTCGATTCTTTTAGCCGTCTCAGTGGCTGCTTTATCTGTGATAAGCGCTTTTGCTGCCACGATTTTTGTATCAGACGGTTATTCATACACGTTTTTAAATGATGATTACATTTCGATTTGCGACTGGGATGACAGCAGTGATTATCTGAATATTCCTGCGCAGATTGATAATAAATATGTGAAAGAGATCGCTGACAGAGGATTATATGCCGATACGTTCATAACTTCGGTGAGTTTTAATCGTGCGATTTATATGAACCGCATAGGCATCATGGCGTTTAAGGGATGTACCGGTCTATCCGGAAAGTTATCGCTCCCTTACTGGATCAATGATATCGGCTACAGCGCGTTCCAGGATTGCGGATCGATCACATCTGTCGAATACTACGCGAGCACCTCGGCGGTACCGGATCAGTGCTTTTATAACTGCGCCGGTCTGAACAGCGTCATTATCGGCGACGCGGTAACCTCGATTTCAAAATTGGCTTTTGCAGCTTGCCCTCAGCTAACATATGTCCGTATCCCGCAAAATGTGACTTATATCGCGCCGTCGGCATTTAACGGCGACAATGATTTGGTCATCTACTGTTATACTGACAGCTATGCTCATCAGTATGCCGAGGACAAAGGCATCGAATATGTGCTGATCGACGCGCCCGATCCTACCGAGCCTCCGACTGAGCCGGAGCCTACGGAACCGTCACCTACTGACGCTCCTACAGAGCCGGCGCCTACCGAGCCTCCGACTAATCCGGAGCCGACGCAAGCAGCGGGCTACTACCTTGGTGACTTTGACAACGATAGAAAGGTTGATTCCATCGACGTAACCTATCTCCAGCGCTATCTCGTGGGTATTTCTGATCCCGAAACAAGCGTATTAGAACAAGGCGATGTCGACGGCGACGGGGTCATTACGATCATCGACGCTACCTTTATCCAGAGATATCTGGCGGGAATAGATACTCCGTATCCGATCGGCGAATGGATTTCAGAATAACACCATAATCTCAGAATAATACCATAAAATGATGAAAACTCCACCCTGTTACCGATAATAGGTATCAGGGCGGAGTTTTTTATCAGATATCAGGAAATGCCTGCTCATCATCCAATTCACTTGGATCGGGAGCGGAAGCAACTAAGACGGGGATCTCGTCTTCTACACCATTTTGTGCGTCTTCGGAAGACACGGACGATTCGGATTTAGCCGAAGACGAGGCGGAAGTCTTTCCGTTTTCACTGTCTTTTACGGCTCCGGATCCGCTGCCTTTTGCGGATGAAGAGCTTTCAGCGTTTGTCAAAGACGTCGTGATCCAGCTATGCGTTCTGATATACTCGGTAATATCAACCTCGTTGCCGTTTTTATCAACGACCTTGGTGATCTCGCCGTCTTTATCTTTGCTGATCTTGTTTCCTTCGGAGTCCTTTTCTACCGTACTTCCGTCTGAATTTTCTACCAAGACAACTGTGGTTTCCTGTACAGCGGACGAATCCGGCGTTGCCTGACCGGCTGTCGAGCTGTCGTTGCCACAGGCGGATAAAACGCATGTTACAGCCAAGATCACAGCTGTTATCATGATAAACAGTCTAAGTTTCATTCTTTCACCTCAAAAGAGAAATCAAAGATAACGAGTGACTTGTGTTCCGATCGGTACATCACTGTCATACTCAAGATTCGCGAGATGCCGCTGGATCATGGTAACATGAGTAATATCCAGCTTATCACCCGTGATGGTACCGCGAAGCGCTATCATACCGTCCGGATCATCTGTCATACCGGCGAGAACGCGCTGAAGCACCGTCACATCAGAAACAGTGACTTCGCCGTCTCCGTCCGCGTCGCCGAGGATGAACGTATATGCGTCAAGCAGCACATAGTCGATACCTTTTGCCTCTGCGAAATGATGAGCTGCAGAGTTGCTGTAGCAGTAGATCACTACATTATTGCTGCCTTTAAAAGCGTCCTCGTGGATTGTTGTAACGCTTTTGGGAATCGTAACCTTGCTTAATTGAGTACACTGACCGAAAGAATACGCACCTAATGTGGTACAGGTCTTAGGCAAAGCTACTTCCTCAATAGCGGAGTTCAGGAAAGTGTACGGCTTGATCTCGGTAACAATGCTGTCCTGAAGATTGATATCCTTCAGTGACGACGTTCCGGAAAAAGCGCCGACGCCGATCGTATCGATCATATTGTTTAATTCAATCTTCTCCAGTGTCATACAGTCGATAAAGCAGTATTCTCCGATTCTCCATGGAGGAGAAGTCGTAACGACGCTTGTTACGTTCGTATTATTAGCAAAACAATGATCACCTAAAGAAACTACCATGATATCACTGACTTGCCAAGGTACAACAACTTCGCCGCCGGGTCCGACATATTCATCCATTTCCCAATGGGTGCCTTTATCAATTTTTTCCATCACCCAATCGCCGATGGTAACAATGTTTTTTCCGGTATCGGAAAGGTCTGCGTCAGCTGCGGTTACGCAAACAGCACATCCGAAAACCAATAACAAAGCCAAAAACAAAGTAAATAAACGTTTCATAATGATCTCCTTTCAACAAAGGAAAATATGCGGCTGATACGGCTTATGCCGCAACAGTTGCCCGCTGCGGCATAAGAAACATTGGATTATTGATTATTAAATATCATCAAACGGGTTTTCGCCGCCTCCGCCGCCTCCGCCGTTGATCTCTGAGTTGATGGTTCCCTCAGTGCTGACAAGAATCACATCAGGGAGCTTGAACGATTTCAGTTCCAACTCAGGAGCCTCATATATTTTTTTCATAATTCTACCTCCAATCGTTACAACTGTGATCATTCATATGTGCCGGAAGCAACTTGTGTCCAATAGTAGGTACCGTCGATTTTTGCGAATGCATATACAGTATAGTTGGAACCAAGAACTGCGGTGTAGTCACTTCTCAGAGCGAAATCAAAGCGGTTGTAGTAAGTGAGCGGAGTACCGTTCGCATCAGTTACAATCTTGCTGATCTTAGTGACAGTCTTTCCTTCGGTACCGATCTTACGTGTATCGCCGCTCGACATATTACTTGCAAAATTTGTCAAATTCGAAGTACCGGTTTGGATATTCTTGTTTGTCTTACCGCCATTGAGGACCAGCACGCCGAACTCGGAGCCCTGCGGAACATGGGCCGCGGCGTTCTGTCCCTTGCGGAAGCGAACGATCGTATCATTATAATACTTACCGGTAGTCGCGCTGTTCATCTGAGTCGTGATCTGATTATCGTCGATATACGCACTCCATAAGCCGTCATCAGCGGGAGCAGTCGTATCGTACTTCGCGGCGATCGTCTGATTCTTTGTCATAACGAAGCCATAGTTAGGCTGCGTTGTCAGAAGGTTGCCGTATTCACCGGTGGTGGCATTATATTCATACCAACCAATAAACTGCTTACCGTCCGGGGCGTTGCCGGTAACGGTACTGCCGATGCTCTGCAGATCGACCGTCGTGTTATAAGCGGCTGTTCGCGTATGTACCGCAAGTTTACCGTTCTTGGAATCCGGATAATAATATGTCAGCGTATAATTTGAAACAGTACTAGTAACGGTGCCTATATTCAGGAAGTACGGCGTTGTATTGTCGTAAGTCGTCTGATTACTGAAGTCGAGCGTCGTCTTAAAGACGCTGACCTTTGAAGCGTCAGGAGCAAGAGCGGAGACATCATATTGACCCTTTCCGCCGGGAGTACGAATCGCCTCTGAAGTTCTGACCAGATTATCGGTAAGCTCCGTTTCAGTAAGGTCACCGCCGCTGGTAGTATAGTAATCGACGCCCTCACGGCCTTGATACGCGTATTTATAAATCGCAGCCGCGCGATACATCGCGTAGTACTTGATATCCTTCGAGTAGTTCGGACGGAAATTATCCGGCTCGGTATACGAAGCCTTCGTAAACTCGCCCGTACCGGGATCATAGTAATACCAGCCCTGGAAATTATCAGCGCTCGCGTCAAGACGGATCGGGGTATTCACTGCGTCCTTCTGCGCTGCGGTAACATAATCGTGAGGCTGACCCAAAGGAGTAGGACTTGCATATTGCGAATACGTTCCCTTTGTGGTATCATAGCGAGCCCACGCTTCGCCGTAGCCGCCGTTATTTGTAGCGGCAAGCACCTCGCCGGAGTCGGTCATCATACCGACGCCTACGCTGACGGTAGCCGTCTGGAACGCTTCGTTCTTGTACCACTGACCGGTCGCGCGGAAAGAGTCGAAGTTATTGCCGGAGTTGATATACTTGACATTATCCGATGTATCATCGCCGTACATATATCTGGGCTTATCGTAGCAGATCGCGACAGATTTACCGTCTACGGCATAGCCGAGTTCCTTCAGACGAGCGCCGAGAACACTATCATCGTTAATGGCGCCGGCAGTAAGGCTCTCATAATCCGCATATCCTGCAGAAAGGATATTGGTGATATAGTTGCCGGAAGCGTCATAAACATACCACTCGACGCCGTAATTCATCGAAACACCGGTATAAGTCTCGTTCACAGCGCCGGCGCCGGTAGGAACAGAGTTGTTAGTTCCGTAATACGAAAGAGCAGATTTAGATTCATTTCGCTTACCGGACCAGAATACCTGTTCCAGATTACCGTTCTTATAGATAACCTCGCCCTTGGCAATAACATAATAGGTAGCGGAAGGCTTATTATCTGCGCCGAGCGGATCACCGTTGAGGTCGGTGTACTGGTCGCCCTTGGCGTTGGTCAGATACTGGAAGTTCTTCGCAGTAAACTTACCTTCATGTGCTACTAAAGTGCCGTTAGAGTGCGTGTGATCAATTCCCTCAAATATATTACCCTGCTTTAGCTCGGAATGTTTCAGCGACATTACATGATCGGAATTGCCCATCTTGATTGCAAAGGTCAGAGTAATATCATCCGAACCAATAGCCAGATGATTCTTGTAATAAGAGATCGGCTCGCGGTAATCGTAGGTCTGTACCTTACAGTTGATACGTCTGTATGTGGTTGTACCGTCATCTGCGGTACCCATATCGTTGTACTTGAACTTGCAGACGCTGGAAGAATTATCGTATGTTCCGGCTGTATGATCGGTGACATTAGGCAGAACACCAGGTTCAGCCAGCCATGAGTGACCGTGATCGACATTGTCACGTTTACCGCCGTCAATATAGTTCGAGAACGTAATATCTGCTACCTCGGAACCGTTTGCGGCGCCGCCCTTCTTTGACGGGAATTTCGCCACCCATGACGTACCGTCGTCGGAGGGGATCATCGGCTGACCGGGGAATTCACCGAGAGTAGGAGAATCATTCTCCTGATACCATGTATAACAGGATACGATCTTACCCCAGCGGTTCGAGTTGAGCTGCGTCGCGTCGAAGTAAACGGTCATATCTGCGCTCTTTTCTTCGATGATCGGGCAGATATACAGATCGTGACCGGTCTGCATCTTGATGTCTGCATAATAGGTATTACCGCTTGACTCTACGTCTCTGATCGCATAGACCTTATTATCAGAAAGATCATAGACAAAGAACGCGCTGATCTTATCGTTGGCATGGGTCGTCTTCTTGACGCGGACCGTAGCGTCCTTAGTGGTTACCTTATAGTGGTTGACCTTACCCTCGTGGTTCGGCAGCCATCCGGAGCCTTGCTTAGAAATGTTCGTGCTACTCTCAGAACCGTTGTTCATCCACTTCAGCTCGGATTGATACGAGCCGCTGTCATCCGTCTGTTTGCTTGTTGATCCAACACCGTAGCCGTGAGAGAGATAGATGTTCGGATAGATGTATGAAGGTTCAACAGTGAATTTACCCTTTGCGTCTACACCGGGTTCATAATAGATCGTAATTGGCGCATCATAGCCGGGATAATCAGACGGTTTAAACTTGATAGCGCCCATCTGAATCTTCCAGTTATCAACGCTATCAGTTTGTCCGTTTTCGGCTTTTCTGATACGACCGTATTTAATCTTACCACTTACTTCGGTAACAAAGTCGTTTTGCAAAGCGTCACTATTTGTCCAAAGTGCGCCTTGGCTGTTACCGGTCGCTTCATCATAGAACTGGAAGTAAGAATTGCCCATTTTACTGTAATCGCTCCAGTAATAATGTTCGCCGGCTTTATAAGTGCCTCCCATCGTGAAACCGTCGGTGGAAACGCGAGAATACATATCAGGAGTGATTGTCCAGTAATACTTACCGTTGGTACCGAGGCTGGGATCAAAGCTCATCTTGAAGTTATCATAATTATTGGCAGAGTTCCAATCGGTAGTCGCACCGGTAATATACTTAGAACCGTTGATGAACAAGTCGCGGGTACCGACCGCATAGATATATGTATTTTTTCTGGGAGTATAGTTCAGGGTCTGTTTATCGGTGATATAACCGTTCGCATAGTCGGGACCGGTTGAATCACCGGTGTACCAGCCGTTGAAGGTGTAATAGCTACCTAAGCCATCCTTGAATGTATAAGTATAGTTGATGGTGTCGCCCTTATTGACGGAATTAGGACCTACTCTATTAGGAGCTGAATCCCAGTTCTTTGTCTGCTTTTGGAAAGCAGAACCGCTCTTAGTGGCCACAACATCAGCAACCTGACCGAATTTGCTCCTGCTCGCAACGCCGTCGGCGACGATCTTCGAGTCAAGATACATACTGTACTTGACAGTCGGATTGACCTCGATCACAATGTTAGTGTTCGGCATATTTCCGGTGACCTTGATATATCTTGTGCTGTCGGTCGTGCCGGAATTTTCGATCGCCGTACTATCTGAGCTGTAAGCAAAGGTAATACCGGGTACTACTACGTCACTGGCCTTATTGCCGTGCTCGTCAGCGGGATAAGCCTTGATATCAGCTATGGCGATAGAATTGGTCTGGTCGGCGTCGCCCTCAGCCTTGATGTAGAGATACTCATCCTCAGTCGTACCGGACAGTGCCTCGCCGATGCTGTAGTAGTCGTCAAGGTTCTTGGAATGGATCACAGCGCCATCACTATTAGCGAAGAATACATAGAACTTGGAACCGAGCTCGATATCGATGTTGCGGTAGTTCTGTGCCGCGTTAAATTTGACGACATGCGTATCCTGATCGATTTCCGCCGTATAGCTCTCATCCTCAGCATCAATTGCCGTAGGCTTCGACTGACCGGAATGGGAACCGTTTTCTACCGTTTCGGAATTTGTATACAAGTTTTTATCCGCGAAGAGAGTAGTCGTCGCTTCGTAGGTATACTTCCAGTCGTCGTCGGTACCGGTACCCTGAGTGACAGGCGCGCCGTTCGTATACTTCCTGTCAGGCTCGCCTTCCAAGGTGTAGCGGATGCCGTTGTTGAAGAAGATACCTCTGATCGCCTCGGAGGAACCGAGCGCGGAATAATAGAGCTTGACTTCATTGCCCGCCAGGATCTGGATCTTGTTACCTTCATGGAACGTGCCGGATGCAGAGATAGGCGTAGCGTCTTCACCTGTATTGGTGGGGAAGGTCTGATGCGAGAAGGTATAGGTCAGGGTGCGGTCATCGCTCTTGACCTCGATCTTGGAAGGCGGAGCAGCGATCTTGGAGAAGTCGTTGCCGACCGGTACCCAAGAGCTGTACGCGGTGAGGTAATAGACCTTTCTGAACTCCGCGCGGAACTTATAGGTAGTGGAAGTCATCTGCTGCAGTACAAAGGTATTGTTCTGCATCGAAGTTGTGGCAGGAGTCGCCTGAGCCGCGGTAGTATCAGTCGCTACGGTCTCCCAGGTAGTACCGCCGTCATAAGACATCTCGATCTTACTGACCGCATAGCCGGAAGCAGCGGTTGCGGAAATGGTGACACTATCATTATAGTCAGCTGTTCCGCCGTTGCTGTCGGTGAATGTGATGGTACCGCCGGTGCAGGTGGCGCTCGTTGTGCCGTTAGTGTCGTTAAACGCGCCGCCGTCGGTATAAGACGCGCGGGTGCTGATGGTGTAATGGACCGGATTAAACAGAGCGTGGATCTCAGTGTTCTCGGTGGTCATTCCGGATGTACCGTCGGTCTTTGCGTAGACCGTTGTAGGCAGAGGACTCTCGTTGCCGGTATAAGCTGTTGTACATTCTAAGTCAGTATATAGTGTAATATGAGAACCATTTGTACCACCGGTTTCCCAACCGTCGAAGGTATATCCGTCTTCAGTTGTCGCTCGAATGATTGCAGGACTTGCCGTGGTAATACCAAAAGTATTGTCATCTATCGTTGCGGTTGCCCCAGGTGTACCGGTACCAACCTTGACCTTTCCGCCGGTGCCGGAAGCGGAACCGTTGGTGTAAGCCTTAACGGTAGCGCCCGCTTTGATTTCAGTGTAGCGCGCAGTATAAGTAGCTGCAGCAGTGATATCGGTAGCGCCGACAGTTGTTTTCTTCGTACCGCTTGAATTATACCAACCGTCAAATTGATAACCGGTAGGCGGTATCACTTCATAATACTTATTAGCTATAGTATCAGCCACGCCATAGGTATGGGTAAAAGTAGCGGTGTTCGAAGCAGCACTTCCGGAGGTTGCCATGATTTTACCGCCATTCTTATTAGCATCAAGTGTAACCGTGTAGGTGTTTGCCGTCATGGGAGTGTAATAGGTCACGGAAACAACATTACCCGTTATAGCAGTTCCGGTATATTCAGTGCTGAAAGCATTGGTAGTATACCATTTAATAGGAGTAACTTGAGTGTATCCTGTGGCGGTGATAGCCTTACTGCTCGATCCGAAACCGCCGTAGGCAACCACCTCAGTTGCAGCAGTGCCGACATTCTTGCTTTGCGCCGTGCAGTAACCCTGATATGAAATCTTTATAGGTAAATCGGCATAGAACTTACCGTCTACAACGTCATAATAAACTTTAGTATTAGCCGAACCAATATCGTGGAGATCAATATCGCCAGCATTTCCGGATGACCAAGCTCCGGCAGAGACGCCCGTTCCGGAAAGTCTGGATGCATTAGTGGTAATAGCAGTCGTATAAACGCGATTAGCGCTTCTGCTGCTGTCATAGATAACCCAGTAATGATGATCCTTTGCCCAATTGTTTATTGTAGTACTGTATACGACATGGCTCGCCTTACCGCCTGATAAAGCGGCAGAAGCGTCTGAGTCGTAAGCCAAGGTGATCTGACCTTTTGTAACGCCCGAAGTAGAGGGAGTAGCGCCGCCGCTGACATCAGACTTTGTCGTACTGTGCTTAAAGTAGATATTACCCGGGTCGGTAACGGTGACGGTAAGATCAGCATCTTCTGCATTAGTGCTGTCGCAGTGAGCTTTAATCTTATATGTACCTGCACCGTTAGGTGTAAAGGTTATCTCACTTGTGCCAGAATAAGCAGAGAGATAATTGTCACCATAAGAACCGCTGTCTTTTTTTACCTGATAGGTGATCGTACCTGTGCCGGTGCTGTGTGCTCCGGTAAACTTCAAAAGCTGATTCGTATAGATAGACTTGGAAGTTACGGTAGAACCGCCCACAGTAAATGTCGGCGTGCACAGATTTCTGGCTTCAAAGTAAATTTTATTAGCTGTTACGGTTGACGCAGAAGCGCCCTCAGAACTATCGTAACCCTGCGCTTCAGCTTCGAGAGTATAAGTAGTACCGGCGGTCAGGTTTGAAGAAGAAGTATAACTCAGCGTATTGCTTGAGGTAGTTGTATATGAGCCCCAAGAGCCGCCGTTCCACTTGAAACGTACTCGCGTTCTATCATCAGAAGCACTGTTAGCTTTAGTTACAGTAGCTGTAGCGGTCGCCTTAGTTCCGGCCTTCACTATATACGGATCAGCTTGAGTACCGGAACCGGAATAAGTACCGGCAAGAGTGACCTTAGAAGGAGGAGGTGTCGATACATCCAGATCTTCAGTCCTCCAACTAGTAGTATTATTATAGTACCAGCCCATAATACCTTCGGAATCCATTACATTCGACCATCCGGAAAAGCTCTTTTCACCAGTACCATAAGCAAAATTCGTATTACTTGTGCCCGAATAGAACTGAATGTGAGAAACATTAGTATGACCTTTTGCACCATCACTATAGAACAAATTTGGGTTGTTAGAATCTTTAGTCATTGTATATGTATTATATGAACTAGTATCATTATTATAATATACTCGCATATAAACATTTCGTGAAGATAACTGCCAAGTAGAATAGACTTTAGAGGCATCAAAATAAATCGGATAGTCACTGGAAATTGTAAACCATCCGGTTTCAGCCAAATCTGCCTCAGCGCCGGTGTCGGCATAATCATCTACAACAGCCGCGACTGAACTCGCCACTGTGCCGAAGAGCATCAGCAGCGCCAGTACGAGAGCCGTAGAGGCCTTGAGGATAAACGAACATTTTGATTTCATAAGGTTTCCTCCTTTTTGGGTGAAGAATGAGATTTGGTGAAGAGTGAAGGGTGAAGGGTGAAAGGTCGCTGCGCGACATTTGTAAAACCCTCCGGCACTTCGTGCCACCTCCCTTAGAAAAGGGAGGCTTTTCACTCGATCATTTTTCATTCTTGACTCAATTTGATTTTTTTGCGATCTATTATAATCTGTAAAGAGATACAGAATTAGTGCCGAACTTTATGCAGCATATATGCGGCATATATGCTGCATACTTTTCAAAGCATTTCGGTTTTGTTGAAAATAGTCAAAATTTACAATTACAAGAAATCCGCTTTGCACACGATGCACAAAATGACGATTTTGTGTAACTGTTTTGTAATAATTTCAACTAAGAATTAAACAATTTTGCAATTTTCTATATTGGAAAAATATTGATTTGTATAAATATGGATGACTGAAATAATATTTGTGTATTTATTCATTTTGATATGTTTCTGTTTTTTGTCGGTTTGCATTTGTTGAAAAAGAATTTGTTTACAGTTCTCAAATAGACATTTGATACTTGCAAAAAGCGTCACGATAGGATATAATTTTCACGGGTGTTATTATGAAAGTAAAAGACAACTTTATTTTGAAAAAGATCGCGGGTTCCTATATGGTCGTTCCCGTTCGCACGAGAGCGGTCGATTTCTCGGGTATCATCAAATTATCCGAGAGCGGTGCGTTCCTTTGGGGCATCCTCGAGAAGGGCGCGGATAGGGAAGAGCTGATCGCAAAAATGCTCGATGAATACGACGTTGACGAGGCGAGAGCCGCCGCCGATATCGATAGATTTATCACAAAGCTCAGAGAGGCTGATCTGCTTGAGTGAGATCATCGCGCCCGCGGATTTTATCGCCGTCATGCAGGAGAGCTTCTCGCGTGGACAGCTGATTACCTTTACGCCGTCGGGGTCAAGCATGCTCCCGATGCTGGACGGAAAGAATGATAAGGTGACCTTTTCACCGAAGCTCGAGCGACTGCAAAAATATGACGTTGCGTTCTATATACGCCGCAGGACAGGTCAGCTCGTACTGCACCGCATGATCGGCTTCACAAAAGACGGCGGATACATCTTCTGCGGCGATAATCAATATTCCTATGAGTACGGAGTAGGGGACGACGATATCCTCGCGCTGATGACTTCCTTTACCCATAACGGAAAAGAGCGCAAGGTCACGGATTTATCCTACCGCTTTTATGTTCAGCGGCTCATGCTCAAAAAACGTTTCAGACGTTTTGCGAGCAGGGTCTATCACAAGTTATTTGACAGATCAAAATAAATACATTTGATTTTTCTGACGGAGTTACAACATGGCTTTATATCGCATTTCTGATTTGAATGTTGACATCAAAACAAATTCCCCGACGCTTGCCGAGAACATCAAGCGCTATGAGGTGACCTACAAGGCGACCCCGAATATCACGCTTGAAATGAGCGACGACCGCCTTCTCGAAATGATGGAGGAATATGAGGGCATGACCGCCGACGCGGTGGAATCCCTCTATATGGCGACCCTGTACTCATGGGCGATTTTCGATTTCAACGGCTTTCCGATCCGCGCGATCGGTGTCGAGAACGACGGCGAATGTACCTTGTTTGCCGCTCCGAACGATAATACGACTGCGCTGAATCTGCTGATCCCGCGCGATAAGGTTTTCGTATATGATTACCCCGGTATCCGTATGCAGGACGACGACTACTTTGTCTTTGATACGCCGTTCGGCGATTACGGCAAATTGTCCGTAACCGGCAAGAAGCTCAAGCTCAAGTCGATCGTCTTTGTCGACAGAGATCGTTTTGATTCGCTACGTGAGATAGAGGCAAAGGATTTTGTGCCGCTGTTCATGCGCGCCGTATCGCAGAACGTCCGTCAGGAGCGCACAAAGCATACGCTGTTTATTCTCGAGCGCGTCATGCACCGTGTAAAATTCTTCGGCGTCGGCGACGTCAATGATTTTGACTTCATTATAGAGAGAGTATAAAGTGTCATTGCGGGGAGCTTTTGCTCCGTAGCAATCTCAACCGATCAAATAGTTTTTCGGAGGATCAAGTGTCCAAAAAGCAAAAAAGCGCCTTGAGCTGGATGATCAACAGCTCAAGGCCTCAGTTTATCAATATTATTATTTTGGCTGTCGTCTACGGCGTGAACGCGTTCATCGGCGTGTATAATACCGAATTCGCGCGCGATCTGGTAGACGCCGCGGTCAAGGGCGTAAAGGGCGGAGCGTTTGATGACGTTATCCGCTACGGACTGCTGTATTTCGGCATTACGGTCATACAGATCGTGACGCTGATCATGGCGCGTAATTACGGCTTCAAGGTCAGCGCCAAGCTCGATATGAGCATCAAGTCAAAGCTGTTCCGTTCAATGATGATGAAGGACTACGGCGATATCTCCGCCTATCATTCGGGCGAGCTGATGAACCGCCTGACAAACGACGTCAATGTCGTGACCTCTGCGATTGTGTCGATCATTCCGAGTCTGGTATTTTTCATCGTCAAGATCATCGGTATCTTTTACATCTTAGTGCGCATCAATGTGTGGTTTGCGTTGGCATTTGTTGCAGGCGGTGCGATCGTCTTTGCAATATCGACCTTGTTCAAGCCTGTATCCAAGCGCCTGCATAAGGACGTACAGACGAAGGAGGGCAAGGTCCGCTCTTTCATGCAGGAGGGCTTAGGTTCGTTGTTGATGATCAAGACCTTCGGCGCTCAGGAAAAGATGCAGGAATCTGCCTATTCCTTACAGCAGGACAGCTATCGCTCTCAGCGCAAGAGGAACATCTACTCCATTATAACCGGCACAGGTATGTCCGCTGTTTTCTCTTTTGCCTTTGTCTTTGCCTTCGGTTGGGGCGCTTACATGCTGTATTACGGCGCGATCTCATACGGCGTACTGATGCAGATCACTTCGCTGATCGGTCAGATCCGCACGCCCATACAGGGCATGGCGAGCATCTTCCCGACTTATTTCACCGCGCTTGCTTCTGTTGAAAGGATCATGGAGATCGAGAACATTCCCGATGAGCAGGAGCTTCACAGCAACGTCGATACACAGAAGCTGTATGACGAAATGGAAGCGATCTGCTTTGATGGTATCAGCTTTGCGTTTGATCGAGATATTGTCCTCGATTCCACTTCCCTGACGATCAAAAAGGGCGAGTTCGTCGCCATAGAGGGTATCTCAGGTATCGGCAAGAGCACGCTGATGAAGCTGTTACTCAGCGTATATCAGCCCAAACAAGGCGAGATATACATTCGTACACATGATGAAAAATACATCGTCGACAAGAGCCTGAGAAAGCTGTTCTCCTATGTGCCGCAGGGCAATTTCCTGCTGTCGGGTACGCTCAGAGAGAACATCGCCTTTGTCGCTCCCGACGCGACGGACGACGATATCATGCATGCCGCCCGTATTGCCTGTGCGGAGGAATTCATCAAAGAATTGCCGCAGGGCTTAGATACCGTGATCGCGGAGCATGGGGGAGGGCTAAGCGAAGGACAGGTACAGCGCGTCGCGATCGCGAGAGCGATCCTGACGAGAGCCCCTGTCATCCTGCTTGATGAAGCGACCTCCGCTCTCGATGAAGCGACTGAGATCCAGCTCCTGCACAATCTCAGAGAACTGCAGAACAAGACTTGTATCATCATTTCCCACAAAAAAGCCGCCGAGGAGATCTGTGACAAGACGGTCACGATCGCGGATAAGAAAATCAGGATCAACTGATTACAGTTGAATATGACACGTAAAAAGCCGGTTCCCGAGGGAGCCGGCTTTACTTCTGTGTGTTTTGCAATCAATTTGATCGTTATGGCTGATTCATCATATAGCGCAAGGTCATCAGGCTGTCGCTGAGGTGTACGTTCTCCACGACGACGTCCTCGTATTTTTTGGCGATATCATAGTGGCTGAAGTTCCAGTAAGAGCGGATCCCGCAATGATAGAGCTTGTCGATCAGGTTCTCGACCGCTTCTTTCGGCATCGTCAGGATCGCGGTGTCGATCTTGTTTTCCTTGATATACTGCTCGATCTCTTCATCGGGCAGTACCGTGATACCTCTCAGTGTAGTGCCGATCAGCCTTTCGTCCTTCTCAAAGATCGCGGTCAGCTTGAAGCCGAGTTTCTCGAAATTCAGGTGAGTCGCGATCGCTCGTCCGAGGTTGCCCGCGCCGATCAGGATCGTGTTATGCGGACGGTCAAGCCCGAGGATCTTGCCGATCTCCTCGCGCAGACCCGCTACGCTGTAGCCGTAGCCTTGCTGACCGAACCCGCCGAAGCAGTTCAGATCCTGTCTGATCTGCGAAGCGGTCGAGCTCATGACGGAAGCGAGCTTGGTGGACGATATCTTTTCCACGCCCTGCGCTTCTAATTCGCTGAGATAGCGGTAATAGCGGGGAAGTCTTCTGATGACCTGTATTGAAACGCCTTCTTTTGGCATATGAGATTACTCCTTACGCAGATTTTTTCAGTCGTCATTGCGAAGTCCTTTAGGACTGTGGCAATCTCAACCGATTAATGAAGGAAATATTGATGCAAAGCGTTACACGATCGCGGCAAGCCTATCGTGGATAGCGTCGAGGAACTCCTCGGTGTTGACCTTCTTTTTGTTTTCGAGCGTGCTCAGCAGGTAAAGGTCGCCTGTCATGATACCGCTCTCGATGGTGTCGATAGTAGCTTTCTCGAGCTTATCGGCAAAGTCGACCAGCTCAGGCAGCTCGTCGAGCTCGCCGCGCTTCCTCAGTGCGCCCGACCACGCGAAGATGGTAGCGACGGAGTTCGTCGAGGTCTCTTCGCCCTTGAGGTGCTTGTAATAATGGCGCTGAACGGTACCGTGAGCCGCTTCGTATTCATATACGCCCGTGGGAGAGACCAGTACGGAGGTCATCATCGCCAGAGAGCCGAACGCGGTCGCGATCATGTCGCTCATGACGTCGCCGTCGTAGTTCTTACAAGCCCAGATGTAGCCGCCGCTGCTGCGAATGACGCGCGCGACAGCGTCGTCGATCAGGGTGTAGAAATATTCGATGCCCGCGGCTTCGAACTTCTCTTTATATTCATTCTCAAAAATTTCCGCGAAAATATCCTTGAAGGTATGATCGTATTTCTTGCTGATGGTGTCCTTGGTCGCGAACCAGATATCCAGCTTCTGATCGAGCGCGTAGTTGAAGCAGGCGCGTGCGAAGGAGCTGATAGAGCTGTCGAGGTTGTGCATACCCTGAATGATACCGTCGCTGTTGTCAAAGCTGTGGATCAGCTGGCGGCTCTCGTTGCCGTTTTGATCTGTCACACACAGCTCAGCCTTGGAGCCTTTTTTGACGATCATTTCGGTGTTCTTGTATACGTCGCCGTAAGCGTGACGGGCGATGCAGATGGGCTTTGTCCATGTAGGAATGTAGGGAGTGATGCCTTTGACGAGGATCGGCTGACGGAATACCGTACCGTCGAGGATCGCTCTGATCGTACCGTTCGGGCTTTTCCACATCTCTTTGAGGTTGTACTCGTCCATACGCGCCGCGTTCGGGGTGATGGTCGCGCACTTGACCGCTACGCCGTACTTTTTCGTCGCTTCAGCGGAGTCGACAGTGATCTGATCGTCGGTCTCATTGCGCTTTTCAAGACCGAGGTCATAGTACTCGCTCTTGAGATCGACAAAGGGGAGGATCAGTTTATCCTTCAACATTTGCCAGATAACTCTGGTCATCTCGTCGCCGTCCATTTCGACGAGCGGTGTTTTCATCTGAATCTTTGCCATATATTTATACCTCCGTTAACAATGATTATGTCATTCCGAGGAGGGCGCAGACCGACGTGGGAATCCCCTTGTCATTAATACTGTTTGCAGTATCGGAAAAGTTGCTGTTGATCTTTGTGGGATTGCCGCGGGCTAAAGCCCTCGCAATGACAGTAATATTTATTTGGACATTGTGTAGTTGAGCAGACCGCCCGCGAGAATGATATCCTTCTGGCGCTCTGTCAGTGCACAATTGGTTTTGATTTCGATATTCTTGCTCTTGTTGATGATGGTGATACCGTTGCCCGCGGCGATCTGCTCACGGATATTCTCGATAAAGAGATTGTCGCCGAGGTCGATATTGTTGTAGTCGTTCTCGTTTACGAACTCCAGCGGAATGATACCCGCGTTGATCAGGTTCGCTCTGTGGATACGCGCAAAGCTCTTGACCAGTACCGCCTTAACGCCGAGATAAAGGGGTGCGAGAGCCGCGTGCTCACGGGACGAGCCCTGACCGTAGTTAGAACCGCCGACGATGATGGAGCTGCCTAATTCCTTAGCGCGCTTCGGAAACTCTGTATCGCATACGGTGAAGCAGTATTCGGAGATTGCGGGAATATTAGAGCGCAGGGGCAGGATCTTTGCGCCCGCGGGCATGATGTGGTCGGTGGTGATGTTGTCCTCGACCTTCAAGGAGCAGGACGCGCTGATGTCCTCAGCCAGAGCGGTTGTTTTCGGGAATTCCTTGATGTTCGGACCTCTCAGTACCTCTACCTTGTCCATCTCGTCAACGGACGCGGGTTCGATGACCATGTTGTCGTTGATCAGGAAATGCTTCGGCATGTCTACCTTGTAGCCGTCAGCGAACTTTCTCGGGTCGGTCATTACGCCTGTCAGGGCAGATACTGCAGCTACTTCGGGAGATACCAGATAGATCTCAGCGTCCTTGGTTCCGCTTCTGCCTAAGAAGTTGCGGTTGAAGGTTCTCAGGGAGATACCCTTGGAGTTCGGGGACTGACCCATACCGATACACGGACCGCATGCGCTCTCGAGGATCCTCGCGCCTGCGTCGATCAGGTCGGACAGCGCGCCGTTTTGCGCGAGCATGTTCAGTACCTGCTTGGAGCCGGGAGCGATCGCCAGCGATACGCCGTCCGATACGGTCTTGCCCTTTAAGATATGTGCGACCTTCATCAAGTCGGTGTAGCTCGAGTTAGTGCAGGAGCCGATACATACCTGATTGACGACCATGCCCTCGAGTTCTTCTACGCTCTTAACAGCGTCGGGGGAGTGGGGGCAAGCGGCAAGAGGAGCCAGCTCTGAAAGGTTGATGACGATATGCTCGTCGTATTCCGCGTCGTCGTCGGCCTTCAGCTCGGTATATGCGTCCGCTCTGTCCTGAGCCTTCAGGAATTCGAGCGTGTTTTCATCGGACGGGAAGATAGAGGTAGTTGCGCCCAACTCCGCGCCCATGTTAGTGATGGTCGCTCTCTGCGGTACACTGAGTGTCTTTATTCCTTCACCTGTATATTCGATGATTTTTCCGACGCCGCCCTTAACGGACATGATGCGCAGTACTTCAAGAATGATATCCTTCGCGGAGACGTTTTCCTGTAATTCGCCCTGTAATTCAACGTTGACGATCTTCGGCATGGTGATATAATACTCGCCGCCGCCCATCGCGACCGCTACGTCAAGACCGCCCGCGCCGATCGCCAGCATACCGATGCCGCCGCCCGTGGGGGTGTGAGAGTCAGAGCCGATCAGGGTCTTGCCGGGGATGCCGAAGCGCTCCAAATGTACCTGGTGGCAGATACCGTTGCCGGGACGGGAGAACCAAATACCGTGCTTTTTGCATACGGTCTGGATAAAGCGATGGTCGTCGGCATTCTCAAAGCCGGTCTGTAAGGTGTTATGATCGATATAGGCTACCGAGCGCTCGGTGCGAACGCGGTCGATACCCATTGCTTCAAATTCCAGATACGCCATCGTACCGGTAGCGTCCTGCGTCAGAGTTTGGTCGATACGGATACCGATATCGGTGCCCTTCACCATTTCACCGGTGACCAGATGATTCTTGATGATTTTCTCTGCTAAAGTTAATCCCATAATTAACCTCCTGTAAATAGTGATTGTTTATGTGGAAAGGCAGGCTGTAGGTTGCGACCTACCGTCCGCCGAAAGTTAAGGTAAACAATGATTCATGCTGTTTTCATACCTACTGTCATTCCGAGGGAGCGACTAAGCGACCGTGGGAATCCCACAAATAGGGACAGAAACGTCGGTTTTCCTCTTTGTTGAGGAGTTGTCCAAATCTTCGATTTGGATAACAACTCCCATGCAACAGCGCTCCAAGAGCAGATCTATCTGCGATTGGCTTAGCGCCACTGCTGGGATTGCCACGGGCTAAAGCCCTCGCAATGACATTGTAATTTATCAGTGATTATGTAGTTGATAATAATTTCACATATACAGACATTATACAACCTTTTCCTTGCAAAGTAAAGAACGAGAGCGCCTTTTTTTCACAGAATCATATTATTATAGATATATAAGTACAGTAACTCACATAATCTGCGGTTAAGTGATGGCTTTTTCGGTGAATTTTGACATAGCAATTACTAAATGAGAATGATATAATATAAAAGTAAAATAAGGAAGTATGCGCTTATGCAAATTCGGTGTAAGTGATAATGAAAAAACTAAGGTGATAATTATGGCTAAAAGAGAAAATCTGCGTAACATCGCGATCATCGCGCACGTCGACCACGGCAAGACTACGCTGGTCGATCAGCTGCTCCGTCAGTCGGGCATCTTCCGCTCGAACGAGGTCGTCAATGAACGCGTTATGGACAGCAACGACCTCGAGCGTGAGCGCGGTATTACCATTCTGTCAAAGAACACCTCCGTCATGTACGGAGATACCCGCATCAATATCGTCGATACTCCCGGACATGCTGATTTCGGCGGCGAGGTCGAGCGTATTTTGATGATGGTCGACGGCGTTTTGTTGCTCGTCGACGCGTTCGAGGGCTGTATGCCGCAGACAAGGTTCGTTTTGAAAAAGGCATTGGGACTCGGCAAAAAGCCGCTGGTCGTCGTTAATAAGATTGACCGTGACGGCGCCCGTCCCGAAGAAGTCATCGACGAGGTGCTCGATCTTTTTATCGAGCTCGGCGCCGACGATGATCAGCTCGAATTCCCTGTTGTCTACGCTTCAGCGCGCGAGGGCGTTTCCTCCCTCGATCCTTACGAAATGACTCCCGATATGAAGCCGCTGTTTGAAGCGATCATTCGTGAGATCCCCGCTCCCGACGGCGAGATCGACGCGCCGCTGCAGCTGCTCGTGTCCAATATCGAAGCGGACGAGTATGTCGGTCGTATCGGTATCGGCAGAGTCGAGCGCGGCAGAGTGAAGTCAGGCCAGCAGGCGGTACTGTGCCATCAGGACGGCAGCACTTCCAACGTCAAGGTCAGCAAGCTCTATGAGTTCGATGGCTTGAAGCGCGTCGAGTGCGAAGAAGCCGAGATGGGCGACATCGTATGCGTGTCGGGTATCGCTGACATCAACATCGGCGAGACCCTCTGCGCTCCCGATCAGGTCGAACCGCTCCCGTTCGTCAAGATTGACGAGCCGACCGTATCCATGAACTTTATCGTCAATAACTCTCCCTTTGCGGGCAGAGAGGGCAAGTATGTCACCTCGCGCAATATCCGCGACAGACTCTTCAAGGAAGTCGAGACCAACGTCGCGCTCCGCGTCGAAGAGACCGATTCCGCCGATACCTTCAAGGTCAGCGGCAGAGGCGAATTACATCTGTCCATTCTGATCGAAACCATGCGCAGAGAGGGCTACGAATTTCAGGTCAGCCGTCCTCAGGTCATCACCAAGATGATCGACGGCGTTCTGCATGAGCCGATCGAGTACCTGATGATCGAGGTGCCCGAGAACTACGTCGGCGCTGTCATGGAGAAGCTCGGTTCGCGTAAAGCGGAGCTGATCAATATGGGCGCGCGTGAGGGCGGCTCGACCCACATCGAGTTCCGTATCCCGTCCCGCGGTCTGATGGGCTATCGTCCCGAATTCCTGACCGACACCAACGGCAACGGCATCATGAACCACGTTTTCGATTCCTACGAGCCGTACAAGGGCGATATCGTGACCCGCCATCAGGGCTCGCTGATCGCGTTTGAGACAGGCGAGACCGTCACCTACGGTCTGTACGCCGCGCAGGAGCGAGGCAGACTCTTTGTCGGTCCGGGTGTAGAAGTCTACGAGGGAATGATCGTCGGCGCATGCCCGAAGAACGAGGACATCACCGTCAACGTCTGTAAAAAGAAGCATATCACCAATACCCGCGCGTCAGGCTCTGACGACGCGCTGAAGCTCACTCCTCCGTCCGTGCTCTCTCTCGAACAGTGCCTCGAGTTCATCGCGGACGACGAACTCGTTGAGGTCACTCCCGTCAGCATTCGTATGCGCAAGGAGATACTCAGCAAAGAACTGCGCATGAAGCACCAGTTCCGCAATAAGTGAGACACGCGTGTCTTTATTCCGCCTATTGAAGATTCGATTTATCATAATGATTCTTCAACGGCGGGTCTGATGTTTGCTATCGATATTAGTTAATAAAAGAACGAATACTGCTATGGAATACATCATTTTGGATTTGGAATTTAACGGCACCTACTCAAAGCATCGTCACAAATTCGTGAACGAGATCATTGAGTTCGGCGCTGTTAAATGCGATGAACAACTGAATATTATCGACACCTTTTCCGAATTGGTGACGCCCCAGATCTCAAAGAAGCTCAATTCTCACGTGAGCGCGCTGACCCATATCACGATCGACGAGCTCAAAGAGAGCAATAACACCTTCTCCCACGTGATCTCGCATTTCCGCAAGTTCCTCGGCAACGGCGTGTTGATGACATGGAGCAACAGTGATATTTTAGTTCTCATGGAGAATTATCAATACTTCTTCGGCAATGATAAGCTGTCATTCCTCAAATACTATGTCAATCTGCAAAAGTACTGTGAGCGAGCGATCGGCTACAACGACAAAGCCCGCCAGCTCGGACTGTCCACCTGTGCCGAGATGCTCGGTATCACCTTTGAGGACGAGCACCTGCACCGCGCTTATACCGACGCAAAGCTCACCGCTCTATGCTTCAAGGCGCTGTACGACCCCGAGCTGTTGAAGCAGTATCTCTATACCTGTGACGATGACTTTTACCGCCGCGTGACCTTCAAGAACTACAACATCTGCGACCTGAAAGACCCTAACGTCAATCGCCGTGAGATGTATTTCAACTGCGAGACCTGCGGCAGAAGGGCGCTGCGCCGCACTAAATGGCGTTTGAAGAATCGCTCCTTCCGCGCGAACTTTCGTTGTCTGAGATGTCATAAGGATTTTGAGGGCAGGATCACCTTCAAGCAGTGCTATGATCATGTGAATATCACCAAAAAGGCGGTCGATCTTCCGCCGAAGGAGAAGCCGAAAAAGGCTAAATCGGCGTCGAATGACACACAGAACAATAATGAATAAGCAGACGGCAGTACTCCTGCCGTTTTCTTTTGATAAAAAAATAGAACAAATATTCGAAAATCTATTGATTTATCAAGCGTTATCTGGTATAATGAAAGTATGAAAGCGGTGATGCTACGCTTCCATACTTTCGAGTAGCCCCATACTCAGAATGAATACGACTATCGTTTAAGACAAGATGATGTGAATCGAAAGGACAATTGAATGAACTATTGTGAATGGGCGGACGAGTATCTGTGCGATGCTCGCCGCGTAAGGAATGTTATTGAGAAGAAAAAGGCTCTTTTGAATGACAAAAAACTGACGGCGGATGACAGGAAAAGCCTGAGCGACTCGATCAACGCGTACCGCAAGATCTATCGCGAGCTGTTAAAGACTGCCGAGCATCTGCGTCAGCGCGGGGAGAATCATCGTGAGGCGTGAGCGTACGTTTATCAATGAGGAGAACGCTGACCTCATTGCGTATTCGTTAAGCCTCAGCCGCGGCGATAATCGTCCCGAACGCGCCAGAATGAAGAAGATCATGCTGCGCGCGATCAAGCATGAGTTGACCGACCGACAGCGAGAATGCGTCATGATGTATTATTTGGAAGGTAAGAAAATGAAAGATATCGCAGCCCTGCTGGATCTTTCAAAGTCTACAGTCACCCGACATATCCAGTCGGCAATGCGCAAGCTCAGGAAGGTCGCCTCGTACTATCAAAAATGAATATAAAAGGAAAGCGCCGCAGGAATGCGACGCTTTTTCTCTGTCATTTATTCAATAGTCATTGTGAAGCCCCTTTAGGGGCTGTGGCAATCTCAACCGATTCAATATAGTCATTGCGAGGGTATAACCCGTGGCAATCTCAACCGATTAAAAAGGATAAAGTGTTCGGCGGACACTTTAACGCTTGCACCGGGGAAGTTTATTTGAACAGGATAGCGCTCTTTTTGTGTAAGGCTCTCATGCTTTCGATAAAGCCGTAAGCCGCAAATGGTATGAGCATGAGGAAGTAGGGGAGGAGATATTGGCTTTTTCCCTCAAAGATCATGTGATACAGCACGCCGCCCAGCACCGCGACAGGCAGGATCACGCTTGCCGTGTTCAGCTTTTTGCGAATGATTATCCAGATCATGCCCGCCGTAAAGAAGATGTAGATCATCATGACGGTGTAGTTGAACCAGTTATCCAGCACCTTCTGCAAACCGCCCGAATACACGGAGTCGACGATCTTCGGCAGCGGCTCACCCTGCGGGTAATTGTGGCTTCTTACCTGACTGAGCCAAATGGATTCATAGCTCGGTTCGTTGAGCTGACTGAGGAACTTTTGCTTGTAGAATTCAGCAAGCTGATGATTGGTGCTCAGATACGTTAGGCGGTCGCTGATACCCTTTTTCGCGACCTCGTTCGCCTTATCAACGTCCATTTGGCTGTCGCGCAGGGTCTCCATCGCGTGACCGTTGTACCACCCCGGAGCCATGCCAGAGTCGCTGATACCGAGGTAAGCGTATAACGTTTGCGATACCTGTGTGTTCAGCGTCGCGCCGCTTCTTGCCGAATAGCTTGCGATCACCGCTTTTTGCAGACCGACTGAGCACAGCACCATCACGGCGGCTACCGCTAAGGCAAGGAACTTCTTTTTGTCGATGACGTGCAGGATAAGCGCGATGCAGATTGCCGCCAACACGATCATATTGTTGTATTTGAGCAGTACTGATATCGCGATCAGGATCACGGCGAATACCGCGTTTTTGATCTTGTTATCTTGGATATATCGGATCGTATGATACACGCTCCAGGTCGAGAACGCCAGACCTAAGATGATACCGTAGGTGAAGGTGGTCATGAACATCGGCTGGAAGCATATTGTCAGAATGATCGCCGTAAAGTTTGTGACCGAGCTTCTGTTGAATAAGCGCTTCGCGATCATCACCATACCGACATAGACGAAATCGAGCGCGATCACGTTCGGTATCTGGAATAATATATCGGAACAGCCCGTGCCGAAAATACGGAACAGGATCTCCGCAAACAGCACATAACCGAGCTGGAACGGATAGTACAGATAGTAGCTGTAGTTGCCGTAATAGTCGTATGAGCTGTGGAAGCTCTGATATTGATTCCGAGCCGCGTCACGGGCGGTATTCAGGAGTATCATCGCGTCGCCGCTTGCGATCGACTGTACCAGATTGATCCACGCGAGGGACACGATCGTGGTGACCAGCAGCATCACGCCGACGATGAATTTTGTATTGATTTTGCTGATCGAAACATTTTTTCTCAGCATAAAAAGCGCGATCAATATGCTCAGTCCGATCAGCGCGATATTGCTCAGCACCAGATCATTGTCAAAGTTGACGATCTCAGAGTACGGATTCGCCTGATCGATTCGGCAGGTCTGCAAAACAGCGGCGATCGACAGCAAGCCGAACACCAGCGCTATCAGACATACCGCGATATTCGAGCATATCTGTACGAGCTTATTTCTTCCTCTTAACGTATTATCCACACTAATCTCCTTGTTTAAAATAAGTCATTGCGAAGCCCCTTTAGGGGCTGTGGCAATCTCAACCGATTAAAGGGTTCAAATCCCCCGCTGCATACAGTAAAATACCCGAAGGGCAGAGTTTATCCTCTCAGGCAGAAGATTATTTACAGCGCGAAATCCTCTTTGCTATAGTTTTTCAGCGGCGCCATGCCCTTCGGCTCACGCATGATGGGATTATATTTGAATTTTTTGCATTTTCCGTTCTTCAGCGTCTTGTGGACCGTGCAAAATTGAGAGTTGCCCTCAGTCTTTGAGTGTTCACAGTAGACGCATGAAGGAGAAATGCTGTTGCCGAATAGCTGTTTTTTCATAATATTCACCATTCTATCATAAAATATTCCATTTCAGTATAGCATTATATTTTGACTATTGCAAGTCAAAGCGAACCGTAGTATAATAAATTCCGTTAAATTTTCATACTAATACTAATCCTTAATAAAAACCTTTATCATCTATTGCGCTATATTTCGTATAGCTTTGTTGGGCTCCTTGACAGGCGCCAGCCTGTCTGCGTCATCTGATTAAATCTTTTTATCAAGGATTAGCATAAATAAAATTTTTGGTGATACAATGGATTTTCAATCAAATGTTTTTACGTTAAATACCGTGAACGGCGTCAAGTTCCTGACCTATGATAAACTCTCACAGATCCCCTTTATCCGTCACGCTTTTTCGACCAAGATCGGCGAGGGCACTCGTACTATCCATCCGATGGACATGAGCTTTGACCATGACGATACCGAAGCGGTCACAGAGAATTATAAGCTCTTCTGCAAGGCGGCGGGCTTTGACTACAGTTCTCTGGTCGCTTCCTCTCAGGATCATCACACCTTTGTCCGTGTCTGTACCTCTGCGGAGAAAGGCATCGGCATCTATCGCGCGAAGGATATCGAGAGCGTCGACGGACTGGTGACCATCGAGCCCGGCGTGACCCTGTGCACCTATTACGCCGACTGCACGCCGCTGTTCTTTGTCGATACCGTGACCCACGCGATCGGTCTCGCTCATGGCGGATGGCGCGGAACGGTAGGCAGGATCGCCGAAAAGGTCGTCCGCACGATGGAAGACAGCTACGGAACCGATCCCGCCGATCTGATCTGCGCGATCGGTCCTAATATCTCCGTTTGCTGTTATGAGGTCGATCAGCCCTGCGCCGATGAATTCTATGCCTTAGGGCTTGACAGCGACCGTTTTGTTTTCCCGAAGGACGGCGGCAAATACATGGTCGATATGCTCGAGTGCAACCGTCAGATCTTAGTATCCTGCGGCGTAAAGCCTGAGAACATCGCCGTCAGCGATATCTGCACGCAGCACCACAGCGATCTTTTATGGAGCCACCGCGCGACCAAGGGCGACCGCGGCACGATGTGCGCCATGCTCCGCATCAATCCCGCGACAAATAAATAAGCATCAAAAAAGCTGTGAAAAAGCGCAGTCATTGCGAGGGCTTTAGCCCGTGGCAATCTCTCCTCACAATGACAACGGCTTGTTTTTCACAGCTTCTTTTATATTTTATCGAGAAACGGCACTTCTTTTACTTCAAAGGTTTGACCGTTGAGATTGTTTAGACACCCTGCGGGCGTAGTGAAAGCAAACCTCAATTTATACGAGTACAGCGCCTGCCGCTTCATATGGTATTTCAGATTCAGCTTTCTGTCGCCGTATTTTTCATCGCCTAAGAGGGGGTGACCGATATACGCCATATGCGCGCGTATCTGGTGGGTTCTGCCCGTATGGAGCAGTACTTCGCATACGGATAACGCTGACGACGGCTTGATCACCGTATATTCCGTGATGATCTTCTTGTATCCTTCTTGCGGTTTGTCGGAGATCGTCACCGTATTGGTGCTTTCATCTTTAAAATGATACGCCGTCAAGACGGCATGCTTCGGCTTCGGACAGCCCTTGACGATGCACAGGTAGTACTTTTGCAGTTCGTTATCGCGGATCTTCTGATTCATCACGCGCAGCGCTTCCGCGTTCTTAGCGGCGATCACGATCCCGCCCGTATTGCGGTCGATCCTGTTACATAAAGCAGGGGTGAAGCTCTTATCCGCCTCGGGATCATACTCGTGCTTTTCATACAGATAACGCAGTACCCGCAGATTCAGCGCGTCCGCGTCGTAGCGGTTATCCTGATGACAGATCACCCCGACCTTTTTATCGATCAGGATGATATTCTCGTCTTCATATACGATACTCAGCTCTTTGCCCGCTTTGAGAAAGTCATAGTCTTTCTTTATATCAAAAAACTCGTCCCTGATATACAGCGTCAGCACGTCGCCCTCGTTCAAAAATACGTCGGGCTGTACCTTTTTGCCGTTGAGCTTGATATATTTCGTACGCAGGTATTTATACATCAGCGATTTGGGCATAGTTTTAAAACGCTTGGATAAGTACTTGTCCAAGCGCTGACCCGCGTCATTTTTGTTGATCCTGATCTCTCTCATATCGTTCGTTCCTGTAATAGTATCGTTGACCTTTGCTAAGTATACCAAATCACTGCCGATATTTCAACTGTAACATTTCTTTGATATCTGCGTAAGATAGAGTGAGGTGAGGATCATGAGACGATGCAAAAGCTGTTCGGTACCGATCGCGTTTTCGGCGGGACTGTTGGTCGCGTCACTGCTGCCGACCAAGGCGGTGTGTGTGATCGCGGCGCTCGTTCTGATCTTCACCTGTATCGCAAGGCGCAAATGATCGCCTAAAAGGGGGACAGCAATGAAAGTAGTAGTGCTTGACCATCCGAAGATACTGGGCTTCATACTCAGAAGGATCTACGGTATCAAAAAGGTGAAGGATATACAGTAACAGGGAAGTACATAAGGCGGCAGGGGACTGTCGCCTTTATTATATTTCTATATAAGTAAGCCGCTGCCTTTGTGACAGCGGCTATCGTCATGGGGTCAGTCTGATGATCTGACCGGGATAAATGACGTTCGGATCGTCAAAATTATTCAGCGCCAGCAGGTTGTTGATCTCCAAGCCGTAGCGGTCAGCGATGCTCGCCAGCGTATCACCCGGTCTTACAACGTAGTACCGCGGCGACTTGATATCGTCGATCGGCAGGATCAACTCCTGACCGGGGTAGATGGTGTAGGGGCATCTCAGCCCGTTTGTTTCGGCGATCTCCTTGACGGATGTGCCGAAGAAATTCGCGATGGCGTACAGGGTGTTGCCTGGACGTACCGTATATGTGATCATATCCGTTCTCCTTTCATAATTCGGTATTATATTGTATGCGCGCAAATCTTGATGGTTCGCGAAACCACAGGTAAAAATTTATCCGATATAAATTATTTATTATTCCGAAATCGAATTAATACGATATATGAATTTGATATGATACGAATGTATACTACTGCCAAATTGGGGTTGTTGAATTGATTTTAAAACGTATAATTTCACTATTATTAGTATTCATTCTGATTTCCTCTTTGACCGCCGTGTGTATCTTCGCGGATGAGGAGGATTCAGCGGGCGAGGAGGGCGCTGTCGTGGAAGAAACCGAAGAAGAGGAGACCGAAGCTCCTACCGTAGCTCCGACCCAGCCGCCGACTGAGCCGCCTAAGCCTAATCCGAAGAAGCTCGGCTATGCCGCTTACGCGAAAAAGCTCGACGAGACTGTCTATACCGATACCGATCTGGGCGCGACCTATACCGAGGATTACACCACCTTCAAGGTTTGGTCGCCTGCCGCTGACGACGTCAAGGTCTGTATCTACAAGACAGGCTCCGACGAGGAAGAGGGTTTCAATACCATTGCCGTCAAACCGATGAAGTACTCCAAAAGCGTCGGTACATGGTACATCTCGCTCGAGGGCGACTATAAGAATATGTATTACACCTATAAGGTGACTGTCGGCGATCAGTCCTATGAGGTCGTCGATCCTTACGCTAAGGCTGTCGGCGTGAACGGCAACCGCGGCATGATCGTCGATCTGCGCGATACCGACCCCGAGGGCTGGTCTGACGACAGCTTTACCCGAGTCAGCAACGCCGCCGACGCCATTGTCTGGGAGGTCAGCGTGCGTGACTTCTCCGCCGCCGCTTCTTCGGGCGTATCCGAAAAGAATCGCGGCAAGTTCCTTGCGTTCACCGAGACGGACACCAAGCTCAACGGCGCTGAGGACGGCGTGTCTACCTGCGTCAGCTATTTAAAAGAGCTTGGCGTGAACTATGTACAGATCAATCCGTTCTATGATTTCGCGTCGATCGATGAAGCGCAGCCCCTTGACGAGCAGTACAACTGGGGCTATGATCCTAAGAACTACAACGTCCCCGAGGGCTCCTATTCCTCCAATCCCTACGACGGGAGAGTGCGCATCGAGGAATGTAAAAAGATGATCCAGGCGCTCCACAGTGCGGGCATCGGCGTCATCATGGACGTCGTCTATAATCATACCTATTATTCCGAGGATTCCTTCTTCAATCAGCTTGTCCCCGGTTACTATCACCGTATCAAAGAGGACGGCACCTGGTCGAACGGCTCAGGCTGCGGAAACGACGTCGCCACCGAGCGCAAGATGGTCAGCAAATTTATTCGTGAATCCGTCGCGTATTGGGCAAAAGAATATCATATCGACGGCTTCCGTTTTGACCTGATGGGCTTGATGGACGTCGATACGATGAACGGTATCCGTACCGACCTCGACGCTCTGCCCGACGGCGATAAGATCATCATGTACGGCGAAGCGTGGAACATGTCCACACATGTCGGCTCAGGCACGCTCCTTGCTACGCAGGATAACCTCTATCAGCTCAGCACCCGTATCGGCGCGTTCAATGATTCAGGTCGTGACGCGATCAAAGGCTCTAACTTCAACGCGGTTGAAAAAGGCTTTGTACAGGACGGTTCTTCTAAAGGCGGTGTACGCGACGCGATCGAGGGCAGCGGCTCAGGCTGGGCAAAGATCCCCGCACAGTGCGTGAACTACGCTTCCTGTCACGATAATCTCACCTTATACGATAAGCTGACCGCTTCCGTCCATAACGACGAGAAATACACCACCCGCCGTGAAGATTTAGTCGCGATGAACCGACTTTCCGCCGCGACGGTCCTCATGTCCCACGGCATGCCGTTCATGCTTGCGGGCGAAGAACTCGGCAGAACCAAGCAGGGTGACGAGAACTCCTACAAATCCTCTGTCGAGATCAATCAGATCGACTGGAAATCCCGCTATCGCTTCACTTCTCTGACCGACTATTATCAAGGCTTGATCAAGATCCGCAAGGCGATTCCCGCTTTGCGTGACGCGACAGGCAAAAACTCCACGATCGAATACCTCGATGCTTCCGAAAAGAACACCATCGCGTATTCCGTCACAGGCGAAGGTTCACCTTCCCTTGTCGTCGCCCTCAACGGCGATCCCGACAAAAGCGCCAAGGTCACATTACCTGACGGCGACTGGGTGATCCTTGCCGACGACCACCGCGCGGGATTATCCTCTTTAGGTACTGCGAGCGGTTCTGTCAACATTGATTCCACTTCCGCGCTGATTTTAGTCGACGCGGAGAGCTTTGCACAGATCGAGCAGACCGCCGACGAATGTCTTTTGTATATCCGCTATAAGGATAAGAAGAACGATAACGCGATCGTATGCGAAGAGCGTCTGACGGGCGCGATGAAAGCGAGCTACGTTGCGAATACCCCCTCAGCGATCCTGTTCAACTATAATATCCTTTCACAGAAAGCGTTGTCAGGTACTTTCTCGAAACCGTTTGATATCATCGACGTCAGCTGCGAATCCTACGAGGGCGATTACTCCACCGTCACGATCAAGTATCTTGACGAAGAGGACAAGCCGATCACCAACACCGTCGTGATGTCCAACCGCGTCGGTCAGCAGTATTTCACCCCGACTATCCCCGGCGTGAAAGGCTTTGCGCTCGATCTCGATAACCTGCCCGAAAACGGCGCGGGCAAATATACCGAAGACCCTATCGAGGTCGTCTACCGTTTCCATAAAGCGGACTCCCCGAAAGAAGAGGACGGCGAATTTACCTGCGCCGCCAATGTGATCTATTTAGCGGAGGACGGCAGTATCCTTGAGCTGAAATCCTACAAAGGCGTAGAGGGCGACAAGCTTGAGATCGATAATATGGAATTCGACGGCTACGAATACTATGATATCTCTAACGAAAACGCCCTTTTCGACAAAACCGAGCTGAACGTGCTTCTCTATTACCAGAAGCCGAAAGCGAACTATCTGATCTATCTGCTCATCGCGGGCGGTGTGATCCTGCTGCTCGGCGGTATCGCTGTTTTCATCGGCGCTTCGAAAAAGCGCAAGATGAACGCGATCGATATCGAAGAATAAACCCAATCAAGTGAATAGTTGAAGTTTGATCGCTTCTGAGATGATGTTTTGATCTGATCTCAGAAGCGATTTTCTTATACGCAACAGAGAGATGAGGTGATAATTTCGGTCGATGTCCTCTTTGGAACAACAGAACGGATAGATTAATGCAAAACTTAGAATAAATATTACGAATATCGTAATAATATTACAATTATAAGAAAATGCTAACGATATATGTTATATTCGAATGGGGCGATGTAATGATTAGAGTGAAACTGTCGACATTGTTGGGAGAAAAAAGAATGACACAGGCGGAGCTTGCTCGCAAGACCGGTATTCGTCCTGCAACAATCAATGAAATGTACCACGAGCTCTGCGAGCGCGTGAATCTGGAACATCTTGATTTGATTTGCGAGGCGCTGCAATGCGACATCTCCGACTTGCTGAAATATGAACCCAATCTCATCAAAATCGTAAAAAAGCAGTGATGCAGTCACATGCTGTTTTTACGTTGATTATTTTGTGTTAAATTGCTTTATATAAGCAACTTAGAATGATCCAATATAATCTTAAGGAGGAAAACGCATGAAAAAAACAAGAAGAATCATATCCCTGCTTCTGTGCGTAGCGCTTGTTGTTTCGATGATGTCCGTAGCGGTATTCTCCGCTTCCGCGGCAACCAATCCCTACAGCGATGCGGCTATGGCGCTGGACGCGGAATATGCCTATGACGGCGAGCTGGGCGCGATCTACAGCCCCGACGCCACCACCTTCAAGGTGTGGGCGCCGCTGGCGACAGAGGTCAAGCTCAACCGCTATGCGACCGGCTCCGATGACGAAGAAGGCGCACAGGATCTCGGCACTGTCGAGATGGAAAAGCTGATGGACGGTGAAAAGTGGACAGGCGTATGGACAGCCACCGTTGACGGCGACATCGTCAACACCTACTACACCTACTCCATCACCAACCCCAACCACATCTACAATTCAACCGCCACCAAAACAGTCGAAACTCAGGACGTCTATTCCTACGCTGTCGGCGTGAACGGCAACCGCTCCATGGTCGTCGATCTGAAGAACACCGACCCCGAAGGCTGGGATAACGACACCCACGTCTTTACCGACGAGCAGACCGATGCGATCATCTGGGAAGTTCATGTCAAGGACTTTTCCTATGCGGAGAACTCCGGCGTCAGCGACGCGAACCGCGGTAAGTTCCTCGGCTTCACCGAGACCGGCACTACCCTCGACAATGAGGGCGTGATCTCCACGGGTATCGACTACTTAAAGAGCCTCGGCGTTACCCACGTCCAGATCAACCCGATGTATGACTTTGCGACCATCGACGAGTCCGGTGATCCCACTCAGTTCAACTGGGGCTACGATCCCAAGAACTACGGCGTTCCCGAGGGTTCTTATTCTACGAACCCCTACGACGGTAACGTTCGTATCAACGAGTGCAAGCAGATGATCAAGGCGCTCCATGAAGCCGGTATCGGCGTCATCATGGACGTTGTTTACAACCACACCTATTCCGTGGACTCCTGCTTTACCGCGGCAGTCCCCGAGTACTATTACAGAATGACTGCCGACGGCGGCTACAGCCAGCAGTCCGGCTGCGGCAACGACACTGCCTCCGAGCGTGCCATGTACCGCAAGTATATGCGCGAAATGCTCAAGTACTGGACCGAAGAGTACCACATCGACGGCTATCGTTTCGACCTGATGGGCGTACACGACGGCGAAACCATGAACATGATCCGCGACGATATGGACGAGATCGATCCCCGAATCGTGATGTACGGCGAAGGCTGGGCAGGCGACACCGTATACGATCCCACTACCTGCAGCGGTACTGCTACCTTCATGACCACTCAGGGCAACTCTGCTCTGCTCTCTACCCGTATCGGTTTCTTCAATGACCAGATCCGTGACGCGATCAAGGGTAACGTATTCCATAAGGAAGAGGGCGGTTTTGTACAGAACGTCAAGACCTCCGCACCCGGCGTCAACTTCGGTATCCGCGCGAATACCGTCGGTAAGTCAAGATGGCACGCGGTCACTCCCGAACAGTGCCTGACCTATGCTTCCTGCCACGATAACTACACGCTGTACGATAAGCTCGCTTATGTTGATCAGGGCGGTACGATCTCCAATTATCGCCAGCGCTTTGCTGACGTTGTCAAGCAGAACAAGCTTACCGGCGCGATCATCAGCACCTGCCAGGGTATGGACTTCCTGCTCGCAGGTGAAGAGATGGGTCGATCTAAGGACGGCGACGAGAACTCCTACAAGAGTGCCGCTACTCTGAATATGATCGACTGGTCGCTCTTAAAGACCAACGCTGATATCGTATCCTACTACAGAGGTATGTTCGAGCTGAGGGAGGCGTTCTCTCCCTTTACCGCCAGCGTCACAGAGGCTGACGGCGGCAACTACAAGTATAATTTCGATACTTCCGCTACCGGTTCCGTGAACCCGATCGCTTATACTTCCGTGAACCCGATCGCTTATACCATTGATAATAAGACCGAGGGCGAATGGAGCAAGGTCGTCGTTATCTACAACGGCACTAATATTGAGAAGAATTACAGATTCACCAAGGCTACCTCCGGCGTTACCGATAATTCCGAGTGGGTCATCGTCGCCAACGATCAGGTCGCGGGCGTTCAGAGCCTCGGCGAAGTAAAGGGCAAGACCTTTACCGTACCCGCGTACTCCGCTTTGGTCGCTGTTGACAAGAGCTCCTTTGAGGAAGTCGCTCTCCAGTCTGATTTCTCTACGCTGACGATCAACAGCATTCACGAGAAGACCGGTGAGATCCTCTCCACCAATACCCTAATCGGCAAGCCCGGCGAGGGTTATTCCGTAGAGCCCGACGGTTCTATCCCGATGGAATATGAGCTCAACTCCGTAGAGGGCAACACCACCGGTACCTTTACCGCTGAGCCTCAGACCGTTACCTTCAAGTATGTCGATTATATTCCCGAGAGATTCCGTGCTCCTCAGGGCGACGTCAACGGCGACGGCGTTGTAGACCTTCTCGACGCGACAATGCTCCAGAGATATGACGCACATATGGTCAAGCTCTCTGACGAACAGGTCGCTTGCGGCGATTATGATCAGAACGGTATTACCGATATTGCCGACGTCGTTCTGCTCCAGCGTTATCTCGCCGGCATGATCGACTCTACCTACACTGTCACCGCCCGTTATCTCGGCAGACAGGACGACGGTTCTGTCAAATCGATCAGCACCGCTACTGTTACTAAGTATCGCTACGGTCAGGAGTACACCACTGCTCCGCAGACCATCGCTTACTATAAGCTCGACGAAATGCCCGCTAACGCTTCCGGTATCGTCAACAAGAAGATCGTAGTTAACTACTGGTATTCCTACAGCGTAGCAAGCCCGAAGATGCACGTCAAGCACAGCGGCGATCAGACTTGGGCGCCTAACCTCTGGGCATGGGCATATGACGGCTCAGGACAGGCGATCAACTGCTACGACGGTTGGCCGGGTCTCCAGCTTTCCAATCCCGATGAGGACGGCTGGTACAATGTGACCTTCCCGATCCCGGGCGGTTTGAACTACTACTTCATCATCAGCAATAACGGCAACCCACAGACTAAGGACTACGGCGTAGTAGGTGGCGAGAATGTCGGTATCTCCTATGACGATTATCCCGAGATCTGGGTCGTTATCCAGGATGATCTGGTAGGCAAGAACAACGGCGACTGGTGTAAGTATTACAACTACAACCCCGATCTTGAAAACTAAGTTTCATTTATTTGAGCCCATTCGCAAGAATGGGCTCTTTTTCTGCCTGACAACTTGACAAAAGGCGCTGTCTGTAGTTTAATGATATTGTAATCATTTCGAGAGATTTCTTGAACAATTCTTTTTAAAGGAAGGTAAACACCATGAATGTTGTATGTTTGGATTTAGAAGGCGTATTGGTACCCGAGATATGGATCGCGTTCGCCGAGGCTTCGGGTATTCCCGAGCTCAAGCGCACCACTCGCGACGAGCCTGATTATGACAAGTTGATGAAATATCGTCTTGATATCCTTGAACAGCACGGCTTAGGTCTGAAAGAGATCCAGGAGACCATCGCTAAGATCGATCCCATGCCCGGCGCAAAGGAGTTTTTGGATGAGCTTCGCGCTACTACGCAGGCGATCATTCTCAGTGATACATTCTCTCAGTTCGCAAAGCCCCTGATGGAGAAGCTCGGCTGGCCCACTATCTTCTGCAATGAGCTGATTGTTGACGAGAACGGCAAGATCACCGATTACAAGCTCCGCTGCGAAAAGACCAAGCTGACTACCGTCCGCGCGCTCCAGTCCTGCGGCTTTGATACCATCGCATCGGGCGACAGCTTCAATGACCTTGCCATGATCCAAGCGAGCAAGGCGGGCTTCCTGTTCCGCGCTCCTGACAGTATCAAAGCGGATTATCCCGAGATCCCTGCCTGCGATACTTACGACGAGCTCTTGTCCCTGATCAAAGCGGCTCTGTAATCTACTGAATATAAGGGAGGGACTTGATCCTCTCTATAAAGAAAAAGCACCTCGCTTGAGGTGCTTTTTGTTATGTCTTGATGACTTTGATGCGTTTTAACAGCGGCTTGATCAGTCTAGTTATCAGCACTTCGATCACGCCGAACGGTATCAGTACCGCCGCGCGGTATAACAGCAGAGTAGGGTAGGGGATGTTCATCATGCCGCTCAGCACCAGCGTAATCAGCGGCAAAGCGCATAGCACCAGTACCGCCGCCTTTGCAATGATGATATCCTTTAGGTTGAATTCGCTTTGATATAGGATAACGCCGTAGATGATACCCTCCCATACATAGCAGGCAGTAAGCGCGGGATTCATCGAGAACGCGGTCGGATTTGCCAAGATGATCGACAGGATATCTCCCGCTCCCGATACGATCGCCGCGCATACGGGACCGTAGAGATACGCCGTGATGACGATAGGGATAAAGGAGAATCCGATCTTGACGAACGGCATGATCGCCAATGTGAAGTTGGTGAAGATACCGAGGATCACTCTCAGCGCCAGCATCATCGCGCAGATCGCGAGCGTCTGCACGTGGGTCAGCTCCTTTGACGAAGCCGCGAATTTTCTTAAATAAGACATAAAAATAACCTCCTTGTGCATCTCTTCGGCACACATCGTGTGTCCTATCGCATAAGGAGGATTCCGTATGCAACAGCGGGATGCAAAGAATACACCGCAG
>CADBYC010000010.1 GCA_902798755.1 uncultured Ruminococcus sp.
CGTATGGATCTTCGGCGGCGACGGCTGGGCTTATGATATCGGCTTCGGCGGCGTAGACCACGTACTCGCTACCGGTGAGGACGTCAACATCATGGTATTTGATACCGAGGTTTACTCCAATACCGGCGGTCAGGCTTCCAAGGCTTCCAACATCGGTCAGGTCGCTCAGTTCGCGGCAGCCGGTAAGGCGATCCAGAAGAAGTCCCTCGCTGACATCGCGATCTCCTATGGCTACATCTATGTTGCTCAGATCGCTATGGGCGCCGATATGAACCAGACCCTCAAAGCGATCCAGGAAGCAGAATCTTATCCGGGTCCGTCCCTGATCATCGGCTACGCTCCCTGCGAGATGCACTCCATCAAGGGCGGCATGCAGAACTGCCAGAAGGAAATGCAGCGCGCTGTCGCTTGCGGCTACTGGAACAACTTCCGTTACGATCCCAGACTCAAGGCTGAGGGCAAGAACCCGTTCATCCTTGACTCTAAAGCTCCGAGTGAGTCCTATCGTGACTTCATCATGAACGAGGCTCGTTACTCCGCTCTGACCCGTTCCTTCCCCGAGAGAGCCGAGGAGCTCTTCCAGAAGGCAGAAAAGACCGCAGAAGCCCGCTTCGAGACCCTCACCGAGAGAGCGAAATAATATAGATTGTCATTGCGAGGAGCAGCCCACGGCTGCGACGTAGCAATCTCAACCTTATAAAGAAATCGATACCCCCGAGTTTCCTCGGGGGTATCTTGTTTCTGACTTCTCTCAGATTGCGAATCCTTTGAACCATCGGGACGCCTCCGAAAAATGTATATGTCAGAGTATTGACTTTTAACCTGAAATAGATGAAAATATAATCACATATCAGATTTATGCTATACATTAAATATATAAGAGAAAAAAACAGTGAACCTTTTCGATCGCTGAGTTGTATATATAATGAAAGACGTTCATCAACAGGAGGGAATTGACATGAAAAGAATCATCAAAAGTATGCTTTCCGCACTGCTCATAACAGCCCTGCTGATCTCCCTTTTGACGATCAGCGCGGGCGCGGCGTTACCGCCCGCTCTTGTAGGCGATGTAAACTGTGACGACAGCGTTGATATCCTCGATGTCACGCTGATCGAGCGTTATCTGATCGACAACGTGGTTTTTGTTGATCACCAAAAGGTGGTTGCGGATTTTGACAGAGACGGTGATATCTCCGTGATCGACGCCACATGGATCCAGCGCAAGGAAGTAGGTATGACGATCCCTCAGGGTTACGGCGGCTTATTGAATCAGGATATTTTGGTAACGAGCTTCTACGCCGATTATGCATCCGGCAAAGCCGCGGCAGGTGTCCCCGTGACCTTTACCGCTCGGGCGAACTGCGGCGCAGAAGACTGCACCTATGCATTCTATATCGACGGCAAAATGATACAGGAGCGTTCAGAGGATAATACCTTTACTTACAGCTTTCCCGAGAGCGGAGATTATAACGTTGAGGTTAAAGCCTTTAACAAAGACGGTTTCAGTGAACTTTGTCCTTACCGGTATTTTGCAGATATCAACGATTCACCGTATCAACACGGTAATTACCATGTCGTCGACAGCTATCCGTATGATCAACTCGGACTCGTGTCGGTCAATTGGATCGACTACGAATTCAGCCCCGAGCCGACATTAGAGGTTCGCGCGACAGGCGGTACAGCTCCGTACACCTACAGCTATACGATCCTCGACCTTGACAGCGGAGAGAACTATTCAAAAGAATACTATGAAAAATTAGGCTGGCAGATGCTCTATGATAAGGACGAAAACCCCTATCTGTACCGTGATTTTTCCGAGAACAGCTCCCTGACGATCCCCGTTTTTGAGCTTGGTTTCAATTACACGCGCAGACTCGTCGTACAGGCAAAGGACGCCGACGGCAACCTGACCGAAGCAAAAACCGTCATCATCGAAGATCAGTTGCTAATGGGATAAGCTTTCACATGACGATCAATACCCCCGAGGAACAACCCTCGGGGGTATTTGTTATATCCAACGAAACCAAGAAAAAGACACGCGTACCCTTGACAAAATCCACTCATAATGCGATAATATATAGGTTAGAGTATGCCCAAGCCTTCCCCTTGAGGGGAAGGTGGGCTTTTCGGCTCAATAGCCGAAAAGGTCGGATGAGGTGGAAACCTTTCCGAATCAACAATTAAAGAGATGGAATGAAAGCCTTTCCACCTCATCCGTCACCTGTGGTGACACCTTCCCCTCAAGGGGAAGGCTAATACTACTAAGGAAGTGTATATCATGGCAGAACTCAACAAGTCCTACGACCCCAGACAGGTCGAGGACAGAATATATCAGTACTGGCTGGACAATAACTATTTCCACGCCGAAGTCAATCCCGACAAAAAGCCCTATTGTATCGTTATGCCGCCGCCCAACATCACCGGCCAGCTGCATATCGGTCACGCGCTGGACAACACCCTGCAGGATATCCTGATCCGCTGGCGCCGTATGCAGGGCTACGAAGCTCTCTGGCTGCCCGGCACCGACCACGCCTCCATCGCCACCGAAGCGAAGATCGTCGAAGCCATGCGCAAGGAAGGACTCACCAAGGACGACCTCGGCCGTGAAAAGTTTCTCGAGCGCGCGTGGGACTGGAAGCGCGAGTACGGCGGTCGCATCACCAAGCAGTTCTGGAAGTTAGGCGTTTCCTGCGACTGGCAGCGCGAGCGCTTCACCATGGATGAGGGCTGCTCCAACGCCGTCAAAGAGGTTTTCGTCAAGCTCTATAACGAAGGTCTGATCTACCGCGGCAACCGCATGGTCAACTGGTGTCCGCATTGCTGTACTTCTATTTCCGACGCAGAGGTAGAGTACGAGCAGAAGAACGGCAATTTCTGGCATATCCTCTACCCCGTCAAGGAAACGGGCGAGATGCTCGAGATCGCTACCACCCGTCCCGAGACCATGCTCGGCGATACCGCCGTCGCCATCAACGTCGACGACGAGCGCTACAAGCACCTGCACGGCTGCCACGTTATTCTGCCGCTTCTTGATAAAGAGATCCCGATCGTCTGCGACGAGCACGCGGATATGGAAAAGGGCACGGGCGTCGTCAAGATCACTCCCGCCCACGACCCCAACGACTTCGAGGTCGGTCTCCGTCACAGCCTGCCGATCGTCCGCTGCTTCACTTACGACGGTCACATGACAGGCGCCGAGGACGTCGCCGCCTACGAAGAACTCAAAGCCAAGGGCAACCTTTCCGAGAATGAGCCCGAGGTACTCGACTGCGGCAAATACGCGGGCATGACCACCGACGAAGCCAGAAAGGCGATCGTCGCCGATCTGACCGAGTTAGGGCTTCTCAAAGAGATCGAGCCCCTCTCCCACGACGTCGGCACCTGCTACCGCTGCCACACCACCATCGAGCCGATGGTAAGTAAGCAGTGGTTCGTCAAGATGGCGCCGCTTGCCAAGCCCGCCATCGAAGCCGTCAAGAAGGGCGACACTCAGTTTATCCCCAAGAGAAGTGAGAAGATCTACTTCAACTGGCTCGAAAATATCAAGGACTGGTGCATTTCCCGTCAGCTCTGGTGGGGTCACCGTATCCCCGTTTACTACTGCGAGGATTGCGGCGAGATGGTCGTCAGCAAAACGCCTGTCGATACCTGCCCCAAGTGCGGCTCTAAGCACATGACCCAAGACCCCGACACTCTCGATACATGGTTCTCTTCGGCGCTGTGGCCGTTCTCGACCCTCGGCTGGCCGCTCGATACCGAAGAGCTGAAATACTTCTACCCCACCGATACCCTCGTCACCGGCTACGACATCATCTTCTTCTGGGTCGTCCGCATGATGTTCTCCGGTATCCACAACATGGGCGACGTACCGTTCCACACGGTATTCATTCACGGCCTGATCCGTGACGAACAGGGCAGAAAAATGTCGAAATCCCTCGGCAACGGCGTTGACCCCATCGAGGTCATCGACAAGTACGGCGCCGACGCCCTGCGCTTCTTCCTCGCGACGGGCAACTCTCCCGGCAACGACATGCGCTACAGCGAGACCCGCGTCGAGAGCTGCCGCAACTTCGCGAACAAGCTCTACAACGCCAGCCGTTTCGTCCTGATGAACATCGAAGGTCATGATATCCCGCTCACCCTTCCCGATACTCTCAAGCTCGAGGACAAGTGGATCCTGTCCACCCTCAACACCCTCTGCAAGGACGTCACCGACAATCTCGAGAAATTCGAACTCGGTATCGCGGTTCAAAAGCTCTACGACTTCATCTGGGACTGCTTCTGCGACTGGTACATCGAGCTCAAAAAGACCGATCTCTACAGCGACGACGAGACCGCCGCGCAGAACGCCCGTCAGGTGCTCGTCTACGTTCTCGATAAGATCTTAAAGCTCCTGCATCCGTTCATGCCGTTCATCACCGAAGAGATCTGGCAGAACATCCCCCACGAAGGCGAGACCATCATGCGCGAGCAGTACCCCGAGTACACCGAGGCGCTCAACTTCGCCGAACAAGCCGCTGATATGCAGAAGATCATGACCGCGATCACCGCGATCCGCACCCAGCGCAACGAGATGAACGTACCGCCTTCCAAGAAAGCGAAGCTCTACATTGCCACCAAGACTCCCGACACCTTCCGTCACGGCGTCGAATTCTTCCGCAAGCTCGCCTCCGCGAACGAGGTCGAGATCGGTACCGATTTCGAGATCGACGGCGCAGTGACCGTCGTCACCGAAGCGGCGAAGCTCTATATCCCGATGAACGAGCTGGTCGACATGGAAGCCGAGCGCAAGCGCCTGAACAAGGAGCTCGAGCAGACCGAAAAGATGCTCAAGCAGGACGAGGGCAAGCTCTCGAATCCGGGCTTCATGGGCAAAGCTCCCGCCGCCGTTATTGAGAAGATCAAGAATCAGGCAGAGCGCGAGCGCGAGAAGATCGCCCTGATCAAGGCCGCCATCGAAAACTTAAAATAATCAACACAACAAAAGGGGCTGTGAAAAACGCAGTCATTGCGAGGGCTTTAGCCCGTGGCAATCCCATAAAGGGGAGATAGATCCCTGAGGATTGCCGCGCCGCTTACTCCTCTCGATGATGAAGATTCTTTCACAGCCTCTTATATCCTATTTGAAAGGGTGATCCATATGAAAAATCTTTCCCGTATCATCGCCGTCCTCTGCCTTTTGGCGGCTCTCTCCCTCTCCGCCTGCGCCAAAGCGCCCGCAGAAACTCCCACCGAAGCCGCGGTAACAGCGACACAAACACCGACCCAATCCCCGACCGAAACTCCCGCAACAATCGCGCCGACCACAGCCCCCTCGACTGATGCACCCGCGCAGAACACCGCTGCCGAGCATCCGACCGACAGCGACCCCTCTCCCATCGCCCTCAGCGGCACCCGCTGGAACCTGAGCATGGTCTACGCGGACGGCGAGGAACAGCGCCCGAGCGTCCGTTACGGCTCCGTCATTCGTCAGACAGGCGCCTATATCTCCTTCAACAGCGACAACACCTTTAACTGCGTCTTAGGTCTCGTCGGCTGTACCGGCACTTATTCGACCTCTGACAGCGGCACGACCCTCCACATCACCACCCGCTATGATGGCACCTCCGAGAACGGCGAATCCTGTGACGAAAACACCGCCGTCACCATCGACCCCGAGACCCAGGTTCTCTCCTTCACCTTCAACAACGCAAAGCACGAGTTCATTCCCGACTGAATTCCCGCTCCTAATTTAAATACATATTCATAACCAAAAATTCCGCATATAAAAACGGCACGCTCAATCGAACGTGCCGTCATTTATTTGCTTATTCAGCGATCAGCTGATGTAATCGCCCTCGCCGTGGAAGTAGACCTTCGCGTCGTCAAAGCCGCCTTCGCCGTAGAAGCTGCATTCGCTTCTCTCGGTCGCGCCGGGCTTGATCTCAGAGTCGGAATCCTCACAGTAGCTGTAGTTGTGACCGACCAGCTGACCCTTGTTGTAGAAGAATACGTCATACCAAACGTACTTCGCGGGAGTCTTGCCGTTGTTGGTCAGGCTGACGATGACCTTGTTGGTCAGGATGCTGACGTCCATCGTAAGATCTTGGTCAACGGGAGCATAGCTGCTCTCGGAAGAAACCACCTTGTACTCATAGGTGGTGAATACCTCGTCGCAGGAAAAGTCCTCGCATACGGTCGTGCCCTTGCCGACAGCGTCGATCGAGTTGCTCGTAGTGCCCACGATCTTGCCCTCGGCGTTGAAGAAGTCGACGTTGATATCGAGGCTGCAATCCTTGCCGGAGTCGTTGGTGATCAGCAGGAAGATGGTCTTGCTGTATTCATCAAAGAAGGGGATGCCCTCTACCTTGATACCGTCGCTGACCTTGCTGTTCTTGGAAGCCTCAACCTTGACGTTGCTTCCCACGGGAGCGCTGCTGGTGTCCGCCGCGCTGTTGGTATTCGCCGCGCTGCTTGAAGAATCGACAACAGCATTATTCTGGTTGTTTTCCGCCGCGCTGGAAACAGGAGCGGGAGCGTCGCCGTTTTTGATGATCTTACGGCCGCAAGCGGTCAGAGCGGTCGCCGCCATCAAGATCGCGCATACGAGTGCGATTGCTTTTTTCATCGTAAAAACCTCACTTTATTATTTTCTGATTCCTAATACTAATCCTTAATAAAAACCTTTATCATCTATTGCGCTATATTTCGTATAGCTTTGTTGTCGTCGTCGTTCGCAGTACTCGGTAGGCATATCCGGTTGGTATGCCTTGACCTCGTGCCGCGACTCCTCCTCTCCCCACAACGCGAGGCGTTGTAGGGACCCCGGAAGTGACAGTGATTAAATCTTTTTATCAAGGATTAGTATAAATGAGAAATCAATATGAAACAGAAACGGTTGATAATCTTTCCGTTTCTTCTCGCTTGTATTATATCATCTCAGGTTTACTATCGCAATATGTCCGCAAAAAAACTGACAAAATAACCTCAGAACACCATCGGCAGTCCTGAGGTTATGGTCATTTTAGATAGTTAATATGGTCAATAATTATCTTTACGGCTGTTTTTTGCCTTTGTTCAGCGTATCATGAACAAACACAGTCGGCAAAATTGCCATATTTCCCGCGTTTGCTCCTTATTCCTTATGCGCGATCCGAATCCCCAGCACCTCGAGCGATTCGTCGTCTACCTCTGACGGACAGTTGCTCATCAATTCAGATGCGTTCTGCACCTTCGGGAAGGCGGTAACGTCACGCAGAGAGTCGCATCCGCACATCAGCATCGCGATACGGTCGAGACCGATACCCATGCCGCCGTGAGGCGGAGCGCCGTACTTGTACGCTTCCACTAAGAAGCCGAATTTCGCTTCGATCTCCTCGTCGGTCATCTTCAGCGCGCGGAACATCTGCTGCTGCAGCTCATAGTCGGTGATTCTGATCGAACCCGAGCTCAGCTCCGTGCCGTTGAGGGTCAGGTCATATGCCTTCGCGACCACCTTCGCGGGGTCGCTTTCGAGATACTGCAGACATTCTTCCTTCGGCATCGTGAACGGATGGTGCATCGCGACCCACTCGCCGCTCTCCTCGTCCTTCTCAAAGAACGGGAAGTCCACGATCCACACGAACTTGTATTCGTCCTTCGGGATCAGGTCGAGCTGCTTGCCGACCTCGAGTCTCAGCGCGCCCAAGACGGGCAGGGTCACACTGTTCTTGTCCGCGACGATCAGCACCACGTCGCCCTTCTCCACAGAAAGTGTATTCAGGATTCGGTCAAGGTCACCCTCGCCGAGGAATTTATTGAACGAGCAGTTCGGGGTCTCGTCAGCCCAGCGGATATACGCCAGGCCTTTCGCGCCGATACCCTTGACGAACTCCGTCAGCTTGTCGATCTTCTTTCTGGTCAGCGCTGCTGCCGCGTTCTTCGCGACGATCGCGCGTACCGAACCGCCGTTCTCGATCGCGCTCTTGAATACGACAAAGTCGATATCCTTCACGGTGTCGGTCAGGTCGTTGATTGGCATGCCGAAGCGCACGTCGGGCTTGTCGGAGCCGTAGGTGTTCATCGCCTTCTCATAGGTCATGCGCTCAAAGGGCTGTTCCAATTCGATCCCCTTGATCTCCTTGAACAGCTTCACCATCAAACCCTCGTTGATCTCCATGATCTCGTCCACGTCCACAAAGCTCAGCTCCATGTCGATCTGGGTGAACTCAGGCTGACGATCGGCTCTGAGGTCCTCGTCACGGAAGCAGCGCGCAAGCTGGATATAGCGGTCAAAGCCCGACAGCATCAACAGCTGCTTGTAGATCTGCGGCGACTGCGGCAGCGCGTAGAACTTGCCGTTATGGATACGCGAGGGCACGAGGTAGTCGCGCGCGCCCTCAGGGGTGGATTTGATCATCATCGGGGTCTCGATCTCAATGAAGCCGTTATCATAGAAGTAATCACGCGCGATCTTCGCGATCTTCGAGCGGGTGATGATGTTCTGCTGTAAGGGCGTGCGTCTTAAATCGAGGTAACGGTATTTCAGTCTGACGTCCTCAGCGGTCTTGCTGTTGTCCACGATCTCAAAGGGCGGCGTCTGCGCCTTCGAGAGCACTCTCAGGTCGCTGACCTCGATCTCAATATCGCCCGTCGGGATCTTGTTGCTTTTCGCCGAACGCTCGCGTACCGTTCCTTTCGCGCACAGCACAAATTCGCTCCGCGCCGCGAACGCCTTGTCAAAGATACCTCTGTCGGTATTGTCGTCAAATGCCAGCTGTACGATACCCGTGCGGTCGCGCAGGTCGATGAAGATCAGCTGACCGAGGTCGCGCTGACGCTGTACCCAGCCGCATACGACGACCTCTTCTCCGATATTTTCCGCTCTCAGCGTACCGCAGTAATGCGTGCGCTTCAAGCCTGTCATAAATTCTGCCATAGTATTACCTTCCTTTATATAGCCTTCCCCTCTATTCGCGTACACCTTTTTCTGTTAAGCCTTCCCCTCGGGGGGAAGGTGTCACCAAAGGTGACGGATGAGGGGACAACCTATTCTATAGATGTCTGATTCGGTAAGGCTTTTTGTTTACCGAGAAATGAGGAAGTACCTCATACTCTTTATTAAGATGATCTATCGGACAAGTCAGCTCCTCATCCGACCGTTTTGCAAAAGCAAATCACCCACCTTCTCCCAACCAAGGGGAAGGTTTTTATTTCTCGCCGAACTGCGCCGCTAATTTCGCCGCCGTCAGCTCTTTGACGAACTGCTCGCCGTCGAGCGGGATATCGCTTTGTTCGCCGTTTTCCATATTTTTCAGCTTTGCCGAACCGTTCGCGATCTCGTCGTCGCCCAATACCATTGAGAACCTCGCACCGATCTTGTTCGCGTACTTCATCTGCGCCTTCAGCCCTCTGCCGACAACGTCGAACTCCGCGTACATTCCCGCTTTTCTCAGGATATTGCACAGCTCGCTCGCCTTCTTGTGCGCGTCCTCGCCCATCGAGCCGATGTAGATGTCACAGCTCTCAGGCTCGGGGATCTCGATCCCCTGCGCGTCGAGGGTCAACAACAGTCTTTCGATACCTGCCGCAAAGCCCAAGGCGGGCATCGCGTTACCGCCTAATTCCTCGATCAGACCGTCATATCGGCCGCCGCCGCAAATGGTAGACTGCGCGCCGATCTCGTCACAGATGAATTCGAACACCGTCTTGGTGTAGTAGTCCAGACCTCTGACGATGGTCGGATTCACAGTATATGCTACGCCGTTTGCGTCCAAATAAGCCTTGACAGCGTCAAAATGCTCTCTGCATTCGTCGCAAAGGTAATCAAGCACCGTCGGCGCGCCCTTCGCGATCTCGTGATCATGCGGCACCTTGCAGTCGAGCAGGCGCATCGGATTTCTGCCCAGGCGTTCCTGACAGTCCTCGCACAGATCGTCCTTGTATTGTGAAAAGTATTCGGTCAGCGCCTTGTGATACTCCGCTCGGCATTTCGGACAGCCGATGGAGTTGATCTCCAGCCTGACGTTGCGTAAACCTAAACGGTCAAAGATATTCGCCGCCGCGGTGATCAGCTCCGCGTCAGCCGCGGGATTCTGCGTGCCGTAGCACTCCAGACCGAACTGGTGGAATTCTCTGAGTCTGCCCGCCTGCGGCTTTTCATAGCGGTAGCAGGAGGTCAGGTAGTACGCCTTGATGGGCAGGGGGTCGTTGTGCAGACCGTGCTCAAGAAAGGCTCTCGCCGCGCCCGCCGTACCCTCGGGACGGAGCGTGATGCTGTCGCCGCCCTTGGTCAGGAAGGTGTACATCTCCTTCTGCACGACGTCGGTGGTGTCGCCCACACCTCTCTCAAAGAGGTTAGTGTGCTCAAACACGGGCGTTCTCAGCTCCTTGTAGCCGAACGCCCTCGCTTCATCTCTGAACAGCTGTTCCAAAAACTGCCAGCGGTAGCTGTCGCGCGGCAGTACGTCCTCCGTACCGCGCGGCTTCTTTGTGATCAATGCCATTTTATCAAACCTTTCATGAAAAGCCTTCCCCTTGAGGGGAAGGTGGCTCGGCGGCGCCGAGTCGGATGAGGTGGAAACGCTTCCTTGATATCTTTGAACATAAGTGAACCGAAACGCTTCCACCTTATCCGCTTCACTTTATTCAGCACCTTCCACAAGGGGAAGGCTATTTTCCGCTTTATAAAGTATAGCACAAATTCGGTGCGGTATCAATAGCCGATTTTCGCCCAACTCCCGCAAATATCGCCCATATCTCCGCTTTATTTTCTGCGGCAGTGCTCCCCCACTTTGATTTTGCGACTCATTCGCATTTTCTGTTGACTTTTCCCATTCCCTGTGATATACTGATTTGCGAATGATTCGCAAATCATATATAAATCGTCATTGCGAGGCTCTCAAAGGGGTCCCCGACACGCCCCTGCGTGTGGGGGAGAGGAGGAGCCGCCACACGAGGTCAAGGCATACCAACCGGATATGCCTACCAAGTACAGCGAGCGACGACGATGTGGCAATCTCAACCAATTAAAAACCAAGAAAAAAACCGTTTATCTGCCCCGTTGTCTGCATCGGGACAGTTTATTATCCGAGGTGTTCTCATGCCTAAATATATGACAAAACAACGCAAGCTCCTCACCGACTACCTCATGCGGCACGTCGATGAAAACCTCTCCGCGGGACAGATCGCCGACGCCTTGTCCGACGTCGTCAGCAAGAGCGCCGTCTACCGCAACCTCTCCGATATGGAGTCAGAGGGCAAGCTCCACCGCGTCATGGGCGGCGGCAGCCGCGAGGTCATCTATCGCTACAGCGGCAGCCACACCTGCTCGCAGTGTCTGCATCTGAGCTGTAAAAAATGCGGCAAGACCGTCCATATGCAGCAGCAGCTCGCCGATAGATTGGTCGATTCCGTCGCGCAGAACAACGACTTCGCTATCGACAAGGGTGAGACCGTCATCTACGGCGTCTGCGCCGCCTGCCAAAAATCACAGACGGAGTAGTCTGACCGCAGCAACCATGCTTTGACGGACAACCTTTCCCCCGTCCATTTTCAAATCCACACGAATTAATCTGTTTTACGAAAGGTATATTATGAAAAAACTGATCTCTCTCTTATTGAGCGCCGTCCTGCTCGCCTCTCTTTTAGCGGGCTGCGGTACGGCTGCTCCCGAATCCCACGGCGATATCAAGGTCGTCACCACCATCCTCCCCATCTATGACTGGGTACGCGAGGTCGCGCAGGATGATGTAGACATCAACCTTGACCTGTTGCTCGACAACGGCGTCGATCTCCATTCCTACCAGCCTACCGCCAAGGATATCATGGACATCTCCGACTGCGACATCTTCATCTACGTCGGCGGCGAGTCCGACAAATGGGTGGACGATACCCTTGCCCAAGCCGATAACAAAAACATGACCGTCCTCGACCTCATGGATATCCTCGGCGACAAAGCCAAAGAGGAAGAAGTCAAGGAGGGCATGCAGGAAGACGACCACGAGCACGAAGAGGGCAAAGAAGAGGAACACGAAGAAAGTCCCGAGTACGACGAGCACGTCTGGCTCTCGCTGAAAAACACCTCTCTCTTCGTCGATAAGATCGCCGAAGCCCTCTCCAAAGCCGACCCGCAGCACGCCGAAGCCTTCAAGGCGAACGCCGCTTCCTATCAGGAAAAGCTCAGCGCCCTTGATACGCAGTATCAGCAAGCTGTCGACAATGCTTCCGTCAAGACCCTGCTCTTCGGTGACCGCTTTCCCTTCCGCTATTTGACGGACGACTACGGACTCGACTACTACGCCGCCTTTGTCGGCTGCTCCGCCGAGAGCGAAGCGAGCTTCGAGACCATCTCCTTCCTCTCCGGTAAGGTCGACGAGCTCAACCTCAAATCCATCATGCAGATCGAGACCTCCGACGGCTCCATTGCGAAAACTGTCAAAGATAATACCAAGACAAAGGATCAACAGATCCTCACCCTCGATTCTCTTCAGGGCGTCACCTCCGACCGCATCCAAGCGGGCGAGACCTACCTTTCCGTCATGGAAAGCAACCTTACGGTGTTGAAACAGGCGTTGAAATAACCTCCCTTGCCTCCTCGATGTCATTGCGAAGCCCGTTTACGGGCTGTGGCAATCCCACAAAGAGGAACAGTACATTTTTGATACTGCAAACCGTATTAACGACCGGGGGATTGCCGCGGTCGCACGCTCCCTCGCAATGACGCTATTATTGTAATGCTTCTGAGCTGACGAGCAATGCTCGTCCCTACAATCTCTAAAAAAGGACTACCGCTATGCCCCAGATAAAATGTACCGATCTTACCCTCGGCTACGGCTCACAGGAGATCTTCTCCCGCCTGAGCTTTGAAGTCAACGCAGGCGACTACCTCTGTATCGTCGGCGAAAACGGCTCGGGCAAGACCACTTTGATGAAAACTCTCTTAGGACTCACCAAGCCCCTCAAGGGCTCGATCGAATTTTCCGACGGCGTCACCGCCCGCACGATCGGCTATCTGCCCCAGCAGACCGACGTCCAGCGCGACTTCCCCGCTTCGGTGCGCGAGATCGTCCTCTCAGGCTGTCTGGGTCATGACGGCTTCCGTCCCTTTTATAATAAGGCGGACAAGGCCCTCGCCGCGCGCTCGATGGAGCGCATGAATATCACCGACCTGTCCCGCCGCTGTTACCGCGAGCTGTCAGGCGGCCAGCAGCAGCGCGTGCTTTTAGCCCGCGCCCTCTGCGCGACCGAGAAGATTCTCCTGCTCGACGAGCCCGTCGCGGGTCTTGACCCCAAGGTGACCGCCGAGATGTACGAGCTGATCGAAAGCCTCAACAAAGCCGACGGTGTCACCGTCATCATGATCTCCCACGACGTCGATAAGGCGCTGCAGTACGCCTCTCACATTCTCCACATTGGCAGCGATATCTTCTTCGGTACGAAGGACGAGTTCCTGAACACGAAAAAGGAGGAAAGATAAGATGAACGAGCTTTTCTCCAACCTCGGCTTGTACCTCAGCCGCTCCTTTGTCCAGAATGCCCTGATCGTCGGCGTACTGATCGCCCTGTGTTCCTCGCTTTTGGGCGTAACGCTGGTCTTGAAGCGCTATTCCTTCATCGGCGACGGACTCTCCCATGTCGCGTTCGGCGCGATGGCAGTCGCCGCCGTCATGGGACTGACCAACGACATGCCCTTAGTCCTCACCGTCACGGTCGTCTGTGCCGTCCTGCTCCTGAGAATGGGCAAGAACGCCAAGATCAAGGGCGACGCCGCGATCGCGATGATCTCCGTCGGCGCTCTGGCGATCGGCTACCTTTTGATGAATATTTTCAACACAGGCTCTTCCAACCTCTCGGGCGACGTCTGCTCCACCCTTTTCGGCTCCACCTCGATCCTCACCCTGAGCACCTTCGACGTCTGGATGTGCGTGATCCTCTCCGTACTGGTCGTGCTGTTCTTCGTCCTGTTCTATAACAAAATTTTTTCCGTCACCTTTGACGAGAGCTTTGCCCGTGCCACAGGCCAGCGCGCGGGATTATACAACCTTCTGATCGCCATCGTCATCGCCGTGATCATCGTCGTGTCCATGCAGCTGGTCGGCTCTCTGCTGATCTCCGCGCTGGTCATCTTCCCCGCCCTCTCCGCCATGCGCATGTTCAAGAGCTTCAAGAGCGTCACCATCTGCGCCGCCATCGTATCCGTCGTCTGCGCGCTGATCGGTCTGTTCACCTCGATCTTAGCGGGTACGCCCGTCGGCTCTACCATCGTCGCCGCCGACATCGTCGTTTTCGCGATCTTCTCCCTGCTCGGCGCCGTCACCAAACGCACTGCGTAAATAACTTAATATAGGTAACTCCTACGCATATACCTTCATTATCACAAATCATACACTCTCAAATCATTTCCACGGAGGTATCCACTTGAAAAAACTGATTTCTCTCTTGTTTACCGCCTTATTCGTCCTCTCCCTCGCCGCGTGTTCAAACGGCAACACCTCTCAGCCTGCCGCTCCCGCGTCGAGCGCCGTCTCCGAAACGACCGCCGAGATTCCCGCAACATCTCCCGCCGCCACCGAACCCGCCGCAGCGAATCAGTCGGCAAAGAGCGCCGACGGTATCGACGTCGACCTCACCGCCATGAGCTCCACCATGGTCTACTCCGACGTGCTGAACATGCAGCAGACCCCTGACGAATATATCGGCAAGATCGTCAAGATGAAAGGTCCGTTCAACGTCTCCGAGATCGGTGACAACCGCTATTTTGCCTGCATCATCGCCGACGCTACCGCCTGTTGTTCCACAGGCATCGAGTTCGTCTGGGCGGGCGACCACAGCTACCCCGAGGATTATCCCAAGAAGGATCAGGAGATCACCGTCGTCGGCACCTTCAACACCTACATGGAGGGCAGCAGCAAATATATGCAGCTCAAAGACGCCGAGGTCGAATTTTAAATACTAATACTACTCCTTAATAAAAACCTTTATCATCTATTGCGCTATATTTCGTATAGCTTTGTTGGGCTCCTTGACAGGCGCCAGCCTGTCTGCGTCTCCCGTCGCGCTACTATTGATGAAAAGTTTATTCCGTTACCGCAACCTGCACCGATTCTGTCGGCGCTTTCTTTTTGCCCTTCTTGATCAGCCTTGTGATCAGCGCGATCAGCTCATGCAGACCCGCCGCCAAAGCGATCGACAGCAGCGCCATAATCCAGTAATAGCCCTTGGAGTAGGTCGCGATCCCCATATCGTTGAGGATCTTCAACAGCGGCGCGCCCTTATCTCCGCTGAACAGCTCCATCAATCGCTGATGGAACAGATAGATCTCGAGGCTGTACCGTCCGCATACATAGAACGGGAACAGCAGTATCTTTCCCACGATCTTCAAGTACCGCTCCGCGCATAAAAACAGCAGTCCCAGCACCGCGCACAGCGCCGGCGCGACCGGCAGAGCGGGGTAGCAGTTCAGTCCCCAGAAGATGGTCGGATTCTTCACATAAGTCTGGATATAATATGCCAGTGCCACGCCGACGAACAACAGCGGCAGATGCACCATCCAGCTCGCCTTGTCCTCTTCCTTTTTCTCATACAGGAACCAGCCCAGCCAGTACCCCAGCAAAAATACCGCGATACGCACCGTACTGCCGTACAGCACCTGCTGTCCCGTATGATAGAAGATGATACACAGGATCGGCGACACCGTCATGCTCAGCAGGGTGAATTTCCATTTCACGCTCGCTTTCCGGAACAGCTTATCATACAGCGGCGTCAGCAGATACAGCACAAAGAGTGTCGGCAAAAACCAGTCAAAATACTCGGGTCTGCCGTTGACCGTCCCGCGGAAGTAATTGATTCCCAGTATCGACAGTATCTTGTCGCCGAAGCTCACTTCCGTTTTGACAAAGGCGTACCAGCATACCGTCACGATCAGGTACGCGGGCAGGATACGCACCACGCGTTTTTTATAAAACTCGCCGATGCTTTTCGACTTGCGCATCGAGTAGTACAGTCCCAGCCCCGATACCAGCAGGAACATATCCACGCCGAAGAATCCGATATTGTGGATAAAGTGAAACGCTTCCGTCTTTCCGAAAAACGGCGAATGGAACCACATGATCCACATCATCGCCGCACCCATGATGTGCGTCCGATATTTACTGATGTTCGTTAAACTCATAAAGACCTCTTATTTCAGGCTCCCTTTCCTAAGGGAGCTGGCGCGAAGCGCCTGAGGGTTGACAATTTTTCCTTATATTAAAAGCATTAGAAATCTATCATGGATAGTTCTCAATATTGCTTTATTTTTTATCACCCATTTTTACTTCGCTTCGATCTTCTCCATCCCGCCCATATACGGTCTGAGAACCTCGGGAATGTTCACACTGCCGTCCTCATTGAGGTTATTCTCAAGGAACGCGATCAGCATTCTCGGCGGCGCGACGCAGGTATTGTTGAGCGTATGCGCAAAGTATTTCTTGCCGTCCTTGCCGTTGACGCGGATCTTCAGACGGCGTGCCTGCGCGTCGCTGAGGTTCGAGCAGGAGCCGACTTCAAAGTACTTCTTCTGTCTCGGGCTCCATGCCTCAACGTCGATACTCTTCACCTTCAAATCAGCCAGATCGCCCGAGCAGCACTCGAGGGTGCGGACAGGCACGTCGAGGGTGCGGAAGAATTCGACCGTGTTCTGCCACAGCTTATCGAACCACATTTTGCTGTCCTCAGGCTTGCAGACGACGATCATTTCCTGCTTCTCAAACTGATGGATACGGTACACGCCGCGCTCCTCGATACCGTGAGCGCCCTTTTCTTTTCTGAAACAGGGAGAATACGAGGTCAGGGTATACGGCAGGTTCTCCTCCTGCAAGATCGTGTCGATGAATTTACCGATCATGCTGTGCTCGGAGGTGCCGATCAGGAAAAGGTCCTCCCCTTCGATCTTGTACATCATCGCGTCCATCTCCGCAAAGGACATAACGCCCGATACGACGTTACTGCGGATCATGTAGGGCGGGATGCAATAGGTGAAGCCCTTGTTGATCATGAAGTCGCGCGCATAGGAGATAACGGCGCTGTGCAGTCTTGCGATATCGCCCATCAGATAATAGAAGCCGTTGCCCGCGACCTTACGCGCCGCGTCAAGGTCAATGCCGCTGAGCTTTTCCATGATCTCAGTGTGATACGGGATCTCAAAGTCAGGCACGAACGGCTCGCCGAAGCGCTCGATCTCTACGTTCTCGCTGTCGTCCTTGCCGATCGGTACGCTCGGGTCGATGATGTTCGGAATGACCATCATGATCTCGGTGACCTTTTCGTTCAGCTCGGCCTCTTTCTTTTCGAGCTCCGCCAGCTTTTCGCCGTCAGCCGCGACCTGCGCCTTCAGCTCCTCCGCCTTTTCGCGCTCGCCGCGCGCGTAACAGCCGCCTATTTCCTTGGAAATCTTGTTGCGGTTGGCGCGCAGGGTATCCGCCTCGCCCTTCGCCGCTCTCGCCTGCTTGTCCAGCTCGATCACCTCGTCGACGAGCGGCAGCTTCTTATCCTGAAATTTATTCTTGATGTTCTGTTTTACCACGTCGGGGTTTTCTCTTAAAAATTTAATGTCGATCATTGTTTTTCATACCTTTCATCATAATATGTCATTGCGAGCCCTTTAGGGCGTGGCAATCCCACAAACAGGGAATGCATTTTTAATTATTATATAACCTATATATTTCTAAAGCTTGGTTTTCTCCAATCACTTTTCACAAGCCATAGATTCTATTCCCACAGCTTTTCGAGCTTATGCGTCAGAGAGAAAAGCTCCTCGGGATCGTAGAATTCGATGTTCAAGGTACCGCCCTTTTTGTTCTTGTTCTCCGTGACGGTGACCTTTGTTCCCAGCGCCGTCGTCAGCGCCAGCTCCACCTCCGTATAGGCGGTGACTTTCTTGACAGAGCTCGTCTTTTTCTTCTGCGGCGCGGCGCTTTCCGTTTTCTTGACCAGCTTTTCGGTCTCTCTGACCGACAGCCCGTCGCTGACGATCTTTCTCGCCGTGTCCACAGCGATCTTGTCGTCCTCCACGATCAACAGCGCTCTCGCGTGACCCGCGCTGAGCTTGCCCTGTTCCAGCAGGTCCTTGACCTCGTCGGGCAGGCTCAGCAGGCGCAGGGTGTTCGCTACCGCCGATCTCGATTTGCCAACGATCCGCGCGACGTCCTCTTGTGAAAAGTCATATTCGTCCATCAAGGTCTGATAGCCCATCGCTTCCTCGAGGGTCGTCAGATCGCTTCTCTGTAAATTCTCGATCAGCGCGATCTGCATCGTCTCGCTGTCGGTGAGCTCCCTGACGATCGCGGGTATCTCTGTCAGCCCCGCCATGCGCGACGCGCGGTATCTGCGCTCGCCCGCCACGATCTGGTAGCCGCCGTAGATCATCGGGCGTACTAAGATCGGCTGCAGCACGCCGTGCTCGTTGATACTCAGCGCCAGCTCCTGCAGCGCGTCCTCGTCAAAGGTGCGGCGCGGCTGGTTGCGGTTCGGTTCGATCTGTGAAATCTTCAGGGTGACTACTTCGTTCTTATCCTCGGTGTCGTTCTCGCTGAAGATCGCCGAGAGTCCTTTTCCCAGTCCTCCGATTTTCTTAGCCATTCGTTCTCTCCTTACTGATCAATTCCTGCGCAAGCCCCAGGTAGGCCTCGCTGCCCTTGCAGTTCTTATCATAGTACATGATCGGCATACCAAAGGACGGCGCTTCGCTCAGCCGCACGCCTCTCGGTATCACCGTACCGAATACCTTCTTCGGGAAAAACTGCTTGACCTCGCTTACCACCTGCTGGGTCAGGTTCAGTCTGCCATCGTACATCGTCAGCAGTACGCCCTCGATGTAGATATGCTCGTTCAACTTTCTCTTGACGTACCGCACCGAGTTCATCAGCTGTGACAGACCCTCCAGCGCGTAGTACTCGCACTGTATCGGTACCAAAACGCTGTCGCACGCCGTCAGCGCGTTCGTCGTGATGATACCCAGCGACGGCGGGCAGTCGATGATGATATAGTCGTATCCGGGCTTGACGGTCAGCAGCGCTTTTTTCAGCCTTTGCAGGCGGTCGGGCGCATCCATGATCTCGAACTCCGCCGCGGCAAGGTCAATGCCCGCAGGCATTAAGTCCAAGTTATTGTACTTTGTATGTAAGATGACTTCATCTGCCTTTGCCTGCGCGAGCAGGATATCATAGGTACTTTTCTCGATACTGCGTTTGTCAAAGCCCACGCCGCTCGTCGCGTTCCCCTGAGGGTCGATATCGACAAGGAGCGTTCTCTTGCCGTAATAGCCCAGCCCGGCCGCGAGGTTGACCGCCGAGGTGGTCTTCCCTACTCCGCCTTTCTGGTTAGCTACCGTGATGATCTTCGCCAAATTCTCACCTTCCTCTTTTGAGTGAACGGACTCGAACCCAATCGAAAAATGATAGTTATACTATGGTTAGATCCGCACTCTCTATTCAATACAGTTGTACTGCCTGACTATAGTGATCCAAAGCATCGTTTCATACTAATCCTAGATAAAAAGATTTAATCAGATATTAGTGATATATTTCGGATAGCGCGACGGGAGACGCAGACAGGCTGGCGCCTGTCAAGGAGCCCAACAAAGCTATACTTTATTAAGGATTAGTATAAGTCAGGCTTTTCATACGCTCTCTATTGTATCACAAAGTCAGGTCTATGAAAACCCTTTTTATAAAAATTATGATACCAAAATGTTTCACGTGAAACATAGCAGGTTCTGAATCCTTCGAGTGCGCAAACAGCGCAGTCAAATGTTTGTCTGCATAACGCCGAACAGCCGCACGCTTTCGCGCACGGCTGCTCGGCAAGGGGTTCAGATAAGGAAATGGGTATGAGTGGACAGGAACACGCTTGAAGCATATCCCTATCGGGAAAGAAATGTATATCAGGCTTTCGCCATGATACCTGTAAGTTTGAACGACATAACCGTTCTCGACTGCGTGACAGTCAAGCTGACAGCGTCATCAAAAATGTTTCACGTGAAACATTTTGCTTGTTCTCTGTCCTTCACAGGCTCATTCTTGTGTCTTGATCACTGTCACATAAAGTTTGCTTATCTCTACACCGCCGCTTTCGGGATCTTCACGGTGTATTCGATGTAGTCGTCGGTTTCGCTCCGTCGGGAGATCGCGTTGATACCCGACAGCCGCATCGTATCGACCGCCTTGTTGATGGTGTTGACAAAGATACGCACGTCTTTGATGGCGATCTTATGCTCCTGCTTTTTCTCCGCGGCAGGTTCGTTCTTTTTCGTCAGGACCTCGGTGACCAGCGCTTCCGCTTCTCCGACGCCTAATCCGTCCGCGATGATACGGCTCAGCACCTCACGCCTGAGATTCTCGTCGTTGATTCTGAGCAAGGTTCGCGCGTGCCGCTCCGACAAATTCGCTGTGAGGATCCATTCCTGTTCCTCAAAGCCTAATCTCAGCAGTCTGAGCTTATTTGCGATCGTGCTCTGCTTTTTCCCGAGCTTGATTGCCGCCTGCTCCTGTGTCAGTCCGTACTTGCGTATCAGCCGCGCGATCCCCCGCGCTTCCTCAAACATATTCAAGTCGGTCCGTTGTAGATTCTCGATCAAGGCGAGAAGCGCGCTGTCCTTGTCGTTGCATTTATGTACGACACACGGCACTTTACTCAGTCCCGCCATCACAGCGGCTCTCAGTCGTCTTTCTCCCGCAATCAGCTCGAACTCCGTATTATTGATACGGCGCACCACCAGCGGCTGTAAGATACCATTCTCTACAATAGAGCGTGACAGGCTCCTGAGTTGTTCTTCGTCAAAGTTACGGCGCGGCTGGGTACGGTTTGGGCGGATCTGTATCGTCGCGATATTCAGCACCTTATTATCTCTGCCAAGCTGCAGATTCACCGTACTCACCTCACCCTTAGTCCGAAAGCAATCACCGAACCTGCGGTTCATACTTATCAATCCTGTCAGGCTGCGGCTTGTCCTTACAGCTATTATCTTACCAGACGGGAGCGAAAAACCTTGTCGTATCTTGAGCAATTATTATCAAAGTTTCTGTCGGCAAACAGCAAAGAAGCGAGGCTCCTGTCGAATAAAAAGGCTCCCTTTGGTAAAGGTAAAGTGTTGTCCAAATCTATGATTTGGAACACAACACCCATACAAAGGAAAGCTGTTGAGGCGTTAGCCGAAACTGAGGGATTGTAAAAATGTATGAGCGTCAGCGAGTAACATATTTTATAAAGGCTTATTCTTGATATGCTTGCTCCTTCTCGGGTAAGCGTCAGGCGTAGCCGCAATCTTTTTTATCTCGATGATACTGCGCTCTCCCGCTTCGCCGAGGATAAAATCATGCTTCTGCAGAAGCTCTCCGCCCAATGTATGGATAGCATTTTCAGCGGCTGACATTTCTTCCCGAGCTTCCTTGCCCTTCATTGCGATAAATCTGCCGCCGACCTTTACATAAGGCATATCATATTCGCAAAGGGTATTCAGCGACGCGACCGCACGCGATACGGCGATATCAAAGCTGTCGCGAAGTTCAGTCCGTGAGCCGTCCTCCGCTCGGGAATGTATCAATTCAACATCGTCAAAGCCAAGCTCGTTACATACTTCATCAAGGAAGCCGAGCCGTTTTTGCAAGCTGTCCAACAGCGTGAGCTGTATATCAGGTCGGGCGATCTTGATCACCATGCCCGGGAATCCCGCGCCCGTCCCTACGTCAATGACGCGTGCTTCTTTCTCTATATCGCAGTAACGCAGCAGCAATAAACTATCCGCAAAATGCTTCAGCGAGACGTCCTCGGGAGCGGTCAGCGCCGTCAGATTCATCTTCTCATTCCACTCGATCAGGAGCTCATAATATTGATTAAGCTGAGCAAGCTGATTCTCGGTAAGCACAATTTCAAATGCTGATAGCGTATCAGTCAGTATTTTTTGAAACTCACTCATGCTGATTCCCGCCTTTCTGCTTCACAAGATAGATCATCAGCACATTCACATCGGCAGGAGATACGCCGCTGATACGGCTTGCCTGACCGATATTCAACGGACGGATCGCGCTGAGCTTTTCCTGCGCTTCCAATCTCAGCCCCGTGATACTACGGTAATCAATATTCTCGGGCAAGAGCTTGTTCTCGAGCTTGCGCATATTCTCGACCGCGGCGATCTGCTTCTTGATGTAGCCCTCGTATTTGATAGCGATCTCCACCTGCTCAAAGATAGCAGGGTCAAGGTCGGGACGATCCTTGTCTATCGGGGTCAGGACTTCATAATTCAACTCGGGTCGTTTGAGCAGCTCGATCAGGCGGATACCTGTTTTCACGTCAGATGTTTCACGTGAAACAAGTATCACGGTCAACTCGGGAGAAGGGGAGATCACGGTCGCTTGTACGCGCTTCTTTTCCTCTTTGATCAAATCCTGTTTATGCAGGAATCGCTGATAGCGTTCTTCGCTGATCAGTCCGAGCCCATATCCGATAGGGGTAAGTCGCTCGTCAGCATTGTCCTGTCTTAAAATCAGCCGGTACTCACTGCGGCTGGTCATCATACGATAAGGCTCGTTTGCGCCTTTGGTGACCAAATCGTCGATCAGCGTACCGATATAGGAGGACGCGCGGTCAAGGATCAGCGGTTCTTTGCTCTGTACCTTCAGCGCCGCGTTCACACCCGCGACAAAGCCCTGCGCAGCCGCTTCCTCATATCCCGAGGACCCGTTGAACTGTCCCGCACCGTACAGACCGGGGAACTGCTTGAACTCCAAGGTTGCCAGCATATCGGTAGGGTCGATACAATCGTATTCGATCGCGTAGGCGGGGCGCATGATCATCGCGTTCTCCAAGCCGGGGATCGTATGATAAAAGGCAATCTGTACCTCCTCGGGCAGAGAAGAGCTCATACCCTGCAGATACATTTCCTCCGTATCCTCGCCGCACGGCTCAATAAAAAGCTGGTGGCGCTTCTTATCCGCAAAGCGGACGATCTTGTCCTCTAAACTCGGGCAGTAGCGCGGACCGATACCCTCGATCTTGCCGCCGTACAGAGGACTGCGGTGGATATTATCAAGAATGATCTTCTTGGTATCTTCATTCGTCCAGCTGACGTGACACAGCACCTTATTCTCAATAGGGGTGAGCGTATCATAGGAGAACGGAACCGTCGGTTCGTCGCCGCGCTGTTCTTCAAGATTCGAAAAGTCGATAGAAGAACGCTTCACGCGCGCGGGCGTTCCCGTCTTGAACCGTCTTGTTTTTACTCCCAGCTTTCTCAGGCTTTCGCCGAGGAACGCGGCGGGGAAGATACCGTCAGGTCCGCTTTCATAGCTGACCTCTCCGACGTAGATCCTGCCGCCGAGATAAGTACCTGTCGCGATGACGACAGCCTTTGCTCTAAACACGCCGAGCATGCGGGTGGTCAAAAGCCACACGCCGTTATTATCCTGTTCGATATCGGTGATCTCCGCCTGACGGAGATCAAGGTTTTCCTGCAACTCTAATTTATGCTTCATCACCGTGGAATATTTACGGCGGTCGATCTGCGCGCGCAGGGAATGGACGGCAGGACCTTTGCCGCGGTTGAGCATACGGCTTTGCAGCGTACATTCATCCGCTGTTTTGCCCATCTCTCCGCCCAGCGCGTCGATCTCGCGCACCAGATGTCCCTTTGCCGTGCCGCCGATAGACGGATTGCACGGACAGTTGCCGACCGCGTCCATATTGATCGTGAATACCGCAGTACGGCATCCCAGCCGCGCGGAAGCCAAAGCCGCTTCGATTCCCGCGTGACCCGCGCCGATCACGGCCACGTCATATTCACCCGCAAAATAGGTAGACATATTTTCCTCCGAACTATAAGGTCTACTTGCGTCGGCTCTGAAAAGCTGAGCAAGAATTCTTACATACAAAACTTATGATAGACATGACAGTCGTCAAAATGTTTCACGTGAAACATTTGGTATAAACGGACTGCCCCTCAAAAATGTTTCACGTGAAACATTTTACTTGCCGACGCAGAACTGATGAAAGACCTTGTCGATCACTTCGTCCGTGACTCTTTCACCCGTCAGCTCACAGATATAGCCGACCGCTTCTTCGATCGAAACGGTGACAGCGTCAAGCGTTAACCCAATATATAGTGTTTCTATTGCTTCACTGACACAAGATGTAGCTTTCATCGTCAGCATACGCTGTCGCTCATTATATAATAAGGCGTTGGAGCTGTTGATATCTCCGACGGCGCAGACGCGCTTGATCGCTTGTACCAACTGCTCGGCTGAATCGTCAAACTTCGCCGACATTTTTACAACTTCATCAAAATGTTCGTTGATGATACTCTCGTCGAGCTTAGAGGGCAGGTCGCTTTTGTTCAGTATCGCGACCGACGGAACATCTTTCGCCAACTTGATGATATCAAAGTCGTCCTCCGTCAGCTCGGCGGAAGAGTCGAAAACGCATAAGAGCAGCGCCGCGCTGTTGACGCGGGACTTTGCTTTATCGACGCCGATACTCTCGATCTCGTCGCCTGTCTCGTGGATTCCCGCGGTGTCGCTGAGGTTGAGAATGATATCGCCCAGGCTCACGCTTTCCTCGACGATATCTCTGGTCGTTCCCGCCTGCGATGTGACGATACTTTTATCAAAGCCCGCAAGCAGATTCATCAGCGTGCTTTTACCGACATTCGGCTTGCCCGCGATGACCGCGTCGATACCGTCCTTTAAGATCCGACCGTTATCATAATTGCGGAGCACTTCATTGAACTGTGCTTCTACGCTTTTTAAGGAGTCGATCAGGGAGTCATTTTCTACGGCGGGGATATCCTCTTCGGGATAATCCGCCCATGCGTTGAGGTGCGCCGCCAAATCCAACAACTGATCTTTGATCTGATTGATACGGCGGGAGAGAGCGCCTTCCTTGACGTTCAGCGCGGCTCTCGCGCTTTCCTTGGAGCGGGAGGAAATGATATCCATAACGGATTCCGCTTCGATCAGGTCGAGCTTTCCGTTCAAAAACGCGCGCTTGGTAAATTCGCCTGCCTGCGCCGCCTGAGCGCCCGCGTCATAGACCGCTCTGAGCACCCGCGCGGTGATATACACGCCTCCGTGACAGGATAATTCTACAACGTCCTCGCCCGTGTAGCTGTGCGGGGAACGAAAAACAGTCGCGATACATTCGTCAATCGGTTCTTCCTTTTCATATACCATACCGAGCGCACAGGTATAACCCTTCATCTCGGATATGCTTTTTCCGTTCTTTGATTGAAATACTTTTTCCGCTATACGGATCGCTTCATCACCCGAGATGCGGATAACGGATATACCCGCGCTCGCCTGAGCGGTAGAGATAGCGGCGATAGTCGTATTATCATTCATATGATCACCTTTGTGAGTAGGGTTGTTGTTAATTGAGATTGCCACAGCCCCTAAAGGGGCTTCGCAATGACTATTGAATAAAAGGATTATATTATTCTCTTTGCTATATAGAAAAAGGGCTTTTCTACATAGCAAAAATGCGGACGGATTTCTCCGCCCGCAGTCAAATCTTATTTATCAATTCTGCCGTACAGACCGAACTCGCCGCCTTCATTCAGGGGCTTGCGGTCGGGATTGGGAGCGGGAGCGGACTGCTTGGGCTTGGAGCCTCTTCTGCCGTAGTTGTTACGTCTGCCGCCTCTGCCGCGATTGCTGTATTCCTTGCTCTTGCCGTCAGGACCGATAACCACGTGGCGGTTCATGTTTTCGCCTTCGCTCCAGGAGGTAGCGCCGTTGACCTTCTGTACCGCTGTATGGATGATGCGGCGCTCATAGGGGTTCATCGGCTCTAAAGAGCTCTTTCTGCCGGTCTTGGCGGCTTTGATCGCCAGTCTGCGGCCGAGAGATTCGAGGGTCTTTTCACGCTTCTCGCGATAATCTCCGGTATTGATAACGACTCTCTTATAAGCGTTGTCTACACGGTTTGCCGCAAGGCAAGCGAGATACTGCAGCGCGTCGAGGGTCTCGCCGCGTCTGCCGATGATGAATCCGACGTCCTCGCCTTCGATGTCGATGGTGATGACGTTATCCTCATCCTTAGTGGTAACGGTGATATCATTCAAGTCCATATTCTTGATGATGTTCTTGATGAATTCTTCCGCAGTCTGAGCCGCGTCCTGCTTCAGGGTAACCTTTACCTTAGCGGGGCGGCCGCCGAAAAGTCCCAAGACCTTTTTGCTCTGCATTTCGATGATCTCGAATTCGATGCGATCATCAAAAGTTTCTACGCCGAGTTCTTTACAGGCTGCTTCCTTTGCTGCTTCAACGGTAGCGCCGACGGCGATTGCTTCCTTTAACAAGTTGACACCTTCTTCGTAATATTAGGTTTGCCTGCCCATAGGCTTGGCAAGTAGCTTTTCAAGTTAATTATTTTTTCTTTTTATTAGAGGTAGTTTGCTGGGGTGCTGACACCGGTTGATAATCATACGGCACCTTCGCTTCTTTGAGTTCTAACAAAGCGACGTGTTCCGCTTCGGCTCGGGCGGTCATGTGTGCCGCCGAATAGAATTTGTTGATCAACAAGGTCTGTACAAATCCGAAGATCGTGGACCATACCCAGTAGAAGCCTACCGCGCCGGGTACGATGTAGGAAATGTAAACGGTGATCAGCGGTAAGAGAAGCATCATGTACTTCATGCAGCCCTGCTGTCCCTGCATGGGGTTGCCCTGCATTCTCATGGTGAGGATCTGTGAACCTAAGGAAGTCACCAGACAGAGGATCGGGATAATAATGATCCAAGAGGTAAAACCCGTATCCTTGGGGATAGAAAGCAGGTCAAGACCTAAGAAATTGAAGCCGCCCGCGAGGTTGTGGATCTCGTGGAGCTCGTTAGCCGGTAAGCCCTGATTGATCAGCACATTGACGTTATCGGGATTGGTAAAGAGCTTGAGGGCATTCATCTCGGAATAGATATTGTTCTGTGTGACATACACGCCGGGGATCATATTGATCTGACCGAGCGCCTGAGCGGAGAGATGGATCACGTTTGACAGAGGTCTGACGACCGCGTAGTAGATGCCCAGCATGATAAACATAGGGAAAAGAGAGGTCGCGCAGCCCGACATCGGGGAGACACCTTCTTTTTCATAGAGCTTCTGGATCTCTTCGTTCTGCTTTGCCTTATTGTTGGCATACTTTTCTCTGATCTCCCTCTGCTTCGCCTGTAAGGAAGCGTTCGCAGCCATACTTCTCTGCTGCTTGATGGACGAGGGGAAGAGGATCGCCCTGAATATCAGGGTAAAGACGATGATGGCGACGCCGAAATTCTGGAATACCCAGAATACCGCCCACAGGATGTAGCCGAAAATGCTACCGATAAAATTGAAAATGGTAAACATACAAATAAGCCTTTCTTAGCTTTGCACAGCTCTCAGTGTAGCTTATGCTTTTTTTCGGGGACGGGGTCGTAGCCGCCCTTGGACCATGGATTACATCTGAGAATTCTCCATATCCCCATCGCAGAGCCCTTGATCGCGCCGAAGCGCTCGATAGCCTCATAGGTATACTGCGAGCAGGTGGGATAATACTTGCACTTTGGTCCGGTATGTGGTGAAATAGCAGTCTGATAAAATCGGATAAGCTTTAAGAATATTTTTTTCATGTCATGAATTGGGATTGAGATGACAGCGTTCTTTTATTATCGGAAGCTGAATATACAGGCTGTCAAAGATAATAAGAACACATAGAACATCATTTAATGAATGATACCCAGTTTTGATAAATGCTCCTTCATATATCGTTCGACTTCATAGCTCTTGCAATGCGCCGTGCGGGTTCTGGCTACAAAGATCAGATCGAAAGGAGCGTTTTGATCCGCGTTCAAGTGAGAGAAAGCCGCTCTGATCACTCTGCGGCTGCGATTACGGTAGACTGCTTTGCCGACCTTTTTTGAGGTGGTGATACCTATCCTAAGGTTATTGTTTTTAGTTTTAAATGCATAGGTAACGAGTGCGGGAGATACAAAGGATCTGCCTCTGCGGTAGATACGCTGATAGTCCCTGTTGCTGGTAATCGTCGTAATTTTCATTCAACCACCGATGGATATTTGTCTACGGTTTCTGACGTCTTTTCAGAACCGTAAATGACAAAAAGATAAAATCCTATAAATGAAAAGAAAGACCACTGCCGTTCAGTGGCCTTTATCATGGTCAGATTAATAGGATAACTGCTTTCTGCCCTTTGCTCTTCTTCTGGAAAGAACCTTGCGGCCGTTACTGGTGGACATTCTCTTTCTGAAGCCGTGCTCTTTTTTACGATGGATCTTTTTAGGCTGATATGTTCTGAGCATTTATACTCCTCCTTTCGGGTGCATAACCTTACAAGTTAGCATTATAGCTTAATTTTTCTCATTAGTCAATATCCAATTTCGCTTATTTATTATGTTTTTTATTATCATCTTTCAGGTAAAAAATCAAGCACCACAACATATGGTATATGGGTAAAAATCAGACACAATAAGGGTAAAAATAATATCGGCATAATGCACATTTTTATAGATATATATAATACTTATATATATGTACTTTTTTTCAACAGCGATTGTTGCTTTTATGTGGAAAATTTGGTATAATGATTTTGATTGTGGGAAGATATTTTTTTGACCTGATTTTTCACATTCAAGAAGAATGAAAACGATCCTGAAAACGGATTTCATATCATATAAATCAAAGGGGTAACATATGGAAAACTTTAATGAAGGCTGGGGTATTATTTGCGACTATCTCAAAGAGGAAAAGAAGATAGCCGAGGTAGCTTATAAAACATGGATCTCACGGATCGAACCGATCGGGATCGACTTTGATAAGGGCGTCATCACCCTGATGGTGCCGAACGAATTCCATCGCCAGACGCTGATCCGCGGATATCTTCCGAAATTTGAGGACGCGTACGAGGCGGTATTGGGAACAACTTTTGAGACGATCTTTCTAATTCCCGAGGAAAACGAAAAGAATAGGGAAAAGTTGCTGGGCGAGGAGACCTCCGCCGATACGGGATATGAATTCACCTTCGATACCTTTATCGTGGGCGCTTCCAATAAATTCGCTCACGCCGCTTCCTTAGCGGTAGCGCAGAATCCCGCTTCCGCTTATAATCCGCTGTTCTTATACGGTAATTCGGGACTGGGCAAAACGCACCTGCTGTACGCGATCGGCAACGAGATTCGCAAGACGCACCCTGAATACAAGGTCATCTATATCAAGGGCGAGGACTTTGCGAATGAGATCATCCAATCCATCATGAATAAAACGACCGCTCAGTTCAGACAGAAATATCGTCAGACCGACGTGCTGCTGGTAGACGACGTACAGTTCATCGGCGGCAAGGAAAGCACACAGGAGGAATTCTTTCACACCTTTGACGCGTTGTATGACGCAAAGAAGCAGATCGTGCTGACGTCCGACCGACCGCCGAAGGAGATCAAGGTACTGACGGACAGGCTCAGAGGACGCTTTGAGATGGGTCTGCTCGCCGATATCCAGGCGCCTGACTTTGAAACAAGAATGGCGATCATCAAGAGAAAAGCCGAGATCATCGGTCTGGATCTGAACGACGATCTGTGCGAGTACATTGCCAATAAGCTCAAGACGAATATCCGACAGCTCGAGGGCGTCGTCAAGAAGCTGATGGCGAGATACAACCTGACAAAGGAAAAACCCACGCTGTCCATCGTCAACGAGTCGATCTCCGATATTCTCAACGACGATACGCCGCCCGAGCTGACGGTGGAAAAGATCGTCGACGAGGTGTGCCGCACCTTCGGCGTAGACAGCGATGATTTAAGGTCGCAGAAATCCCGCCGCGCCAATATCAACAAACCCAGACAGATCGCCATTTACATCGTCCGCGAGCTGACGACCCTGTCGATGGAGGCGATCGGTAAGGAATTCGGCAACCGTCATTATTCGACTATCGTTTACACCGTTCAGCAGGTGGAAAAGGAGATCAAAAAGGATCCCACCCTGAGAGATACGGTAGAGGATATCATCAAAAATATCAGAGAAAGATAACGCGGTCACTTTTTGACATTTTCTTCCACATCCTCTCAACAGTGATCAACGTGATGTTGAAAACGTGTGAGTGATATGAAAGAGAGTAAGAATTTTCCATAATGTTTGTAGAGAAGTTTGGAAAAGAAAGGTAGTTAAGAAGCGGGATGGAGAGGATTTCCTCATTTTCACAGTCCCTACTACTATTACTACTTTTTTAATTATATTATATCATATCATTACATGACATTTGGTTTGTGGTTTGCGGTTAATGAGAATGAAGTAATGAGAATCAACGAAAGACTGATTTATTGAAAAGGTCGGTTGAGTAAACAGCGTTCATCGTAATATCAAGAGATAAGTAAGAAAAAGATAAGAGGTAATCAATATGAAATTTCAATGCATGAGAACAGATTTGTCTAACGCGGCTTCCAATGTATCGCGCGCTGTCGCTTCGAAAGCGACCACTCCCGCGCTGGAGGGCGTTTTGATCAAGGCATACGGCAGTCAGTTGGAAATTTGCGGTTATGATCTCGAGATCGGTATTGTGACAAAGATCGACGCTTCCGTTTCGGAAGAGGGAGAGATCGTTGTATCCGCCAGATTATTCAACGAGATCGTTCGCAAGCTGCCCGAGGAGATCGTCGGCATCGAGACAGACGACAGAATGATCACCTATATCCACTCCGGCGCGGCGGATTATCAGATCATCGGTATCAGCTCGACAGAGTATCCCGAGCTGCCGAACGTTGAGGAGATCAGCGGACTGACGCTGAACGCGGAGATTTTGAAGAATATGATCCGCCAGACGGTTTTCGCGACCTCGGATAATATGGCAAAGCCGATCTACACGGGTTCTCTGTTTGAAATCAAGGACGGACTGTTCAAGATTGAGGCGGTCGACGGCTTCCGTATGGCGATTCGTGAGGAAAATGTGGACAGCGACGTAGAAGCAAAATTCGTTGTACCCGGCAAAACGCAGAATGAGATCTTGAAGCTGATCACCGATAATAAAAAGGACGTCGCGATCACGGTCGGTCCCCGTCATATCATTTTCAATATTGAGAATTACAGCATTATCTCCCGCTTATTGGAGGGCAACTTCCTCGATTATAAAATGCCCTCGTCCGCATCGACGGAATTCGTGGTCAATACCCGTATCTTAGCGTCGGCGGTAGAGAGAATGGCGCTGCTGACCAATGAAAAGATCCAGTCTCCCGTTCGCTGTTCCATCAGCGCGGACGAGATCAAGCTGTCCTGCTCGACTTCTGTCGGCAGAGCGAACGATATGATCCCTGTGTCCGTGATCGGCAACGAGATGGAGATCGGCTTCAATAACCGTTTTCTGCTCGACGCGCTGAGATATGCCGATACCGACGAGGTTAAGGTGATGCTCAACGGCAGCTTACAGCCGATGATCATCAGACCGGTAGAGGGTCAGAGTTTTACCTTTTTAGTTGTTCCGATGCGTCTGGCAGCGGAGTAATATCATAAGAATTAAGTAAGTACTGATTAATTACTATGTCATTGCCACGGTCGCTCCCTCGCAATGACTGCGGGGTTGAGAAACGCGCAGATCGAGAATGAAACGTCGTCGTAGGGACGAGCATTGCTCGTCCGGCATCGCAGATGCTTTTTTCCTCTATCTAAGGATTCCGCCTGATTCTGCGCCCGTCATTCTCGGACGACCAATGGTCGTCCCTACGGAAGCATGGGATTCCCTGTTTGTTGAGGAGTTGTCCAAATCTTTGATTCGGCTAACAACTCCCATGCAAGGCTCTCCCAAGAAGCGGAACACAAAGTGCGAACGCTGATTGGCTGAGAGCTACTGCCGCAAGCTCCCTCGGAATGACTGCGAAAATGCAAACTGCATTAATCAATATTAAATAATAAGAAATAAGAATTGGGAAGTATGGAAAGAATTACGATTAATGAAGAATATATCCGCCTGGATAATCTGATGAAATTCTCAGGTCTATGCGATACGGGCGGCAGAGCGAAATATCTCATTCAAAACGGTGAAGTAAAGCTCAACGGCGAAGTGTGCACCATGAGAGGAAAGAAGATCAGAACAGGCGACAGGGTAGAATATCAGGGCAGGACGGTAGAGGTAGCAGTTGAAAGTTAACGCGCTTCACTTTGAAAATTACAGAAATCTGAAAGATAATACGATCGCGCCGTCCGAGAGAGTGAACGTCATCTACGGAGAGAATGCCAACGGAAAGACCAATCTGCTCGAGGCGTTGTGGCTCTTTTGCGGCGGTCACTCCTTTCGCGGAGCGAAGGAAAATGAGCTGATCCGCTTTGATCGGGATTTCTTTCGGCTGAAGATGGATTTTGAGTCGGGAGAGAGGGAACAGTCCGCGGAGATACTCTTTGATAAGAATAAAAAGTGTATCAAGCTCAACGGGGTCGATAAGAATTCTTCCTCTTACTTGACGGAGGTTTTCTCCGCCGTCGTCTTTTCGCCCGAGCACCTGAGCCTGATCAAACAGGGTCCGAACGTCAGGAGAAGATTTTTAGACGCGGCGATCTGTCAGCAAAGGATAAGATACGCTTCACTGCTGTCACAGTACAGCAGGATTATTGTCCAGCGAAACGCGCTGCTCAAGGATATCTATAAAAATAAAGATCTGAAAGAAACTCTCTTTATCTGGGACGACAGCCTGTCGGTCGTCGGCGCGCAGATCATCAAGGAGCGTTTTGAATATATCAGACAAATGAGAGAATCGGCAAAGATATTTCATAAAGGAATATCGGGAGATAAAGAAGAACTCGATATCATTTGTCAATGTACGGCGAAGGCTGAGGAGAATGACAGCATTGAAATCATTCGCGATAAGCTGAAAAACGCGTTCTTAGCCTCTCGGCATGAGGACTATCACACGGGATATACCTCCGTCGGCCCTCACAGAGATGATCTTGATATCAAGATCAACGGTATCTCCGCGAGAAGATTCGGCTCTCAGGGACAACAGCGCTCGGCGGTGCTGTCGATGAAGCTGAGCGAGGCGGAGCTGCTGTATCGAAAAAATAATGAAAGACCCGTGATCCTGCTCGACGACGTATTGTCGGAGCTTGACAACAGCCGTCAGGATTTTCTGCTGAACAAGGTGGAGGATTATCAGGTGTTCGTGACCTGCTGTGAGGAAAGCAACAAGGAACAGCTGAGAAAAGGTAAGGTCTTTTATGTCAATAATGGAGAGGTAACGGAATGAAATATCTTCATTTGGGTAAAGATACCTCTATCGAGATCAGTAATATCGTCGGTATCTTTGATCTGGATACCAGTACCGTGAGCAAGCACACGAGAGATTTTCTGAGCGTATGCGAAAAAGAAAACAGGATCGTCAACGTCAGCTACGAATTGCCGAAATCGTATATTCTGTATGACTTCGGCGGCGAATACTCGGTCTATCTCTCGCCCTTGAATACGGCGACGCTGACAAAGCGTATGACAGAGTAAAATTAACGATGAAAGTACAAAAGCGATTTTACCCTCGCTATGCCTGGGTGGAATATTGGATCTCTTTTAAATTGGTTGAGATTGCCACATCGTCGTCGCTCGCCGTACTTGGTAGGCATATCCGGTTGGTATGCCTTGACCTCGTGTGGCGGCTCCTCCTCTCCCCAACATGCAGGGGCGTGTCGGAGACCCCTTTGAGAGCCTCGCAATGACTAATTAATATAGATTGAGATTGCCACGGGCTATGCCCTCGCAATGACTATTATATAAATAAAAACAGAAAAGGGAAAAGCTATGAATAAATGTAAATGTCCGTACTGCGGTAAGCGTATCTCCTATTTTACCGCGCTCTCTATCCGCAGGAGAGGAGAATACTACTGTAAGAAATGCAAGAAAGAGAGTAATGTCCATATCAATAAGACGATATGGGTGATGTTCTTCGCCGCTTTGGTGCTGGCGTTGATCATCATGGGATATTACCTGTTCCTGACGAATAAAGAGAATCTGTGGTTCGTCCTGTTTGTGGCGATACCGTTTATCCTGTTCTATCTGTTCTCGCCGCTGTTCGTCAGACTCAGTCCGAAGAAGAAATTTCAGGATTCTCTGTACGATACGGATATGGTCAATACGCCGAATATCGAGCCTGATCCGACGATGGCAACCTCGGCAAAGGTCACTCCCGCCTTTGTGGACGATATCGTTTTAGGCGACGAGGATTATAAGCCCGCGATCAACTCGGATATTTTCAACGCGATTAAGGAAGATCGCAAGGTAGTAGCAGAGACCGACGGCGGTACGAAAGCCTTCGATAAATTTGAGAATATCTCCAGCTCGGGTTCGGATTTAGGCGAAACAAAGCTGGTAGGCAATATCAAGAACGTTTCCGACGACGGAACGGGCTATTGATAACGGGTAGTATTTATGTTTCGGCTGCCTGTATGCCCGCATTGCGGGACCGTGTATCGGTATAAGGAAACAAAAGAAGCAATCAGGAATAAGGAAAATATCTGTTATCACTGCCAAAAAAAGTTCAGGGCAAAGAGGTTTCCTTATCTGCTGGTCGGAGCGCTGATCCCGCTCGCGGTGTGTATTGCTTTCAATATTTTTCTGATGACAAGAATGACAAATTTAGATCTGATCCCGCTATTCGCGGCGACGCTGATTTGTATTTTGATCATATATCTGATCATTCCGTTTTTTACCAAGTTCAAAAAGACGGAAGAGGAAAGAACCAATAAGAAATGATCGGTCACGATTGGTAATATGGAGGAATCATTTTGGATAAGAATAAAGAGAAAATAAGAACGGTAGAAGAGATCACCGAGGAGCTGATCGAAAGATCAGAGATCCCGATCGAGACCGTTGACGTTGTAGATGAAGAGAAAATGACGAAAGTCGAGGGCGAGTACGGCGCAGACGAGATACAGGTCTTAGAGGGACTTGAGGCGGTTCGTAAGCGTCCCGGTATGTACATAGGCTCGACGGGCGAGAGAGGTCTGCACCATCTGGTATATGAGATTGTGGACAACTCGATCGACGAGGCGTTGGCGGGCTATTGCGACAAAATCGACGTATCGATCCTGCCCGGCAATATCATCCGCGTCAAGGACGACGGCCGCGGTATCCCTGTCGGTATCAATTCGAAGATGGGCTTGCCTGCTGTCACGGTCGTATTCACCGTACTGCACGCGGGCGGTAAATTCGGCGGCGGCGGATACAAGGTGTCCGGCGGTCTGCACGGCGTGGGCGCATCGGTCGTCAACGCTCTGTCCGAATGGCTCGAGGTCAGAGTATGCGACGGTAAGGATATCTACTTCCAGCGTTATGAGCGCGGCAAGATCATGAACGATCTGAAAGTGATCGGACAGTCCACCCAGCGCGGTACGGAGGTTCGCTTCAAGGCGGATCCCGAGATTTTCAAGGATACCGACGTATATGATTATGATACCTTGGCGCGCCGACTCAGAGAACAGGCGTTCCTGAACGCGGGCGTAAATATCGAATTAAAGGACGAGCGTGATCCTGAACATATCAAGGATAAGACCTTCTACTATAAGGGCGGTATCAAGGAATTCGTCAACTATATCCATAAGAAAAAGGGATATACGCCGATCCATGACGAGGTCATTTATCTGCGCACGGCGAACATGGAGAATACCTGCGAAGTAGAGATCGCGATGCAGTATAACGACAGCTATAACTCCGATATCCGCTCCTTCGCTAACAATATCCATACGACCGACGGCGGTACGCATGAGGAAGGCTTCCGCAGAGCGATACCGCGCGTGATGAACAACTACGCGACAAAATTCAATAAGATCAAGGAAAAGGATAAGGACCTCAAGCTGGAATTTGAGGACTATAAAGAGGGTATGACCGCGATCATCTCGGTAAAAATTACCGAGGCGCAGTTCGAGGGTCAGACCAAGGCAAAGCTGGGCAATACTATCGTTCGCTCGATGGTATCGAAACTGATCACGGACAAGCTCAGTGAATTTCTGGAGGAGAATCCCGCTTCGGCTTCCGCTATCATCGACAAAGCTTTGGCTTCTGCTAAGGCGCGCGAGGCAGCGAGAAAGGCGAGAGAGAACGTCCGCAGAAAGACAGGACTGGAGAGCGCTTCTCTGCCCGGTAAGCTCGCCGACTGTCAAAGTAAGGACAGGAGCGAGACAGAGATCTACATCGTAGAGGGTGATTCCGCGGGCGGCTCCGCTAAGCAGGGACGCGACAGAAAATTCCAGGCGATCCTGCCGCTGTGGGGCAAAATGCTGAACGTCGAGAAAGCAAGACTCGACAAGGTATACGGCAATGATAAACTGACGCCTGTCATCACGGCGCTCGGCGCGGGTATCGGCGATGAATTCGATACTGAAAAGCTGCGTTATGATAAGATCATCATCATGGCGGATGCGGATGTTGACGGCTCGCATATCAGAACGCTGCTGCTGACCTTCTTCTTCCGTTACATGCGCCCGCTGATCGAGCAGGGTCATGTGTATATCGCTCAGCCGCCGCTTTACAGGATCAGTAAGGGTAAGGATACGCACTACTACGCGTATACCGATCAGGAGCGCGACGAGCTGCTCGCTAAGATCGAAGGCAAGACGACGATCCAGCGATACAAAGGTCTCGGTGAGATGGACCCCGAACAGCTGTGGGAAACGACCATGAATCCCGAGACGAGGACGATGCTGAGAGTAGAGCTCAACGACGCGCAGGAGGCGGACGAGACCTTCTCCATTTTGATGGGCGATCAGGTTGAGCCGCGTCGTGAGTTTATCGAAACGAACGCAAAGTATGTACAGAACCTGGATATTTGATAATCGGATCAATAAAAAGAATAGATTGTTTGAGTAAATAAGTGTAACTCGCTTTACTCGAACAATAATAAAATCCCTCAGTCGCCATAGGGCGACAGCTCCCTTTACCAAAGGGAGCCTGAGAGTAAATGAGGTGTTATTTTGGATAACGAGAACAAGAACAATAATATGGAAAATGAGGATTTTGAAGCGGAATATGCCGATATGATGGAACATACCGAATTCAGCTCCGGTAAGGTCATCGACGTCGATATCAACCGCGAGATGCGCAAGTCGTTCCTCGATTACTCGATGAGCGTTATCGTATCGCGCGCGCTGCCCGACGTACGCGACGGCTTGAAGCCCGTACACAGACGAATCCTCTACAATATGTATGAGAACGGTATCACCGCGTCAAAGCCGCACAGAAAGTGCGCGTATACCGTCGGTGAAGTGCTGGGTAAATATCACCCTCATGGCGACGCTTCCGTTTATGACGCGATGGTAAGATTGGCGCAGGATTTCTCGATGCGCTATATGCTGGTAGACGGTCACGGTAACTTTGGTTCCGTTGACGGCGACCCGCCGGCGGCTTATCGTTACACCGAGAGCCGTATGAGCAAGATTGCCTCGGAAATGCTGGCGGATATTGATAAGGATACCGTCGATTTTATGCCGACCTTTGACGATGTACTGACAGAGCCGACGGTACTGCCCGCGCGTTTCCCGAACCTGTTGGTCAACGGCTCGAGCGGTATTGCGGTCGGTATGGCGACCAATATTCCGCCGCATAACTTAGGCGAGACGATCGACGCGATGTGTCTTTTGATCGACAATCCCGAGGCGGAGATCGCCGACCTGATGGAATGTATGCCCGGTCCGGACTTCCCGACAGGCGGCATGATCATGGGTCGGTCGGGTATCCGCGCCGCTTACGCGACCGGCAGAGGCAGGATCATCGTGCGCGCGAAAACGGAGATCGTCGAAGCGAAGAACGGCAGATTCAAGATCGTCGTCACGGAGATTCCTTACGGCGTGAATAAGGCAAAATTAATAGAAAATATCGCGACCTTAGTCAAGGATAAAAGGCTCGACGGTATCTCGAATATTGAGGATCACTCCGACAGAAACGGTATGCATATCGAGATCGATATCAAGCGAGAGGCTTCGCCTCAGGTGGTGCTGAACCATCTGTTCAAGATGACGCAGCTGCAGACGACCTTCGGCGCAATTCTGCTCTCTATCGTCAACGGCGAGCCACGCGTACTGTCGCTCAAAGAGATGCTGCAGTACTACATCGAGTACCAGGAAAAGGTCATCGAAAGAAGAACGATCTTTGACCTGCGCAAGGCGAAAGAGCGCATGCACATCTTAGAGGGTTTGAAGATCGCGATCGACTTCATCGACGAGGTCATCGCCATCATCAGAAAATCGAAGGATCAGGCGGCGGCAAAGATAGCGCTGTGCGAGCGTTTCGGACTTGATGACATTCAGGCACAGGCGATCGTCAGCATGCGACTGGGTCAGCTGACCAATATGGAGCAGGCGAAGATCGAAGAGGAGATCGCGGGCCTGGCTGAGAAAATCAAAGAATATAACGAGATCATCGAAAGCGAAGCAAAACGCCTTGAGATCGTCAAGGAAGAGGCGATGGAGATCCGCAATAAGTACGCCGATCCGAGAAGAACGGAGATATGCGCCGTGACGGGCGAGGTGGATATCGAGGATCTGATTCCGCAGGAGGACTGCGTCGTGACGATGACGAAGTTCGGATATATCAAGCGTATGCCGCATGATACCTATAAGACCCAGCGCAGAGGCGGCAGAGGCGTTGCGGGTATGACCCGCCGTGACGAGGACGTCGCGACGGAGATGTTCCTGTCGAATTCTCACGACTATAACCTGTTCTTTACCAACAAGGGCAGAGTATACCGCATCAAGTGCTATGAGATTCCCGAAAGCACCCGCCAGAGCAAGGGCATCAATATCGCTAATATCCTGCCGCTCGGTGCGGATGAAAAGGTGACCTCGATGATCCGTATCCCCGCCTTTGAGGAGGACAAGTACCTGATCATGGTTACCAAACAGGGTATCATCAAGCGAATCGCGCTGACGGCGTATGATACCGCGAGAAAAGGCGGTCTGATCGCGCTCGACCTGAACGAGGGCGACGAGCTGGCTTGGGTACGTATGACCGACGGCAATAATGAGGTCATCATCGCAACCAAGAAGGGTATGGCGATACGCTTCAGAGAGACCGACGTCCGTCCGATGGGACGACTAGCGCGCGGCGTCAAGGCAATGAAGCTCAAAGAGGGCGACAGCATTGTCGGCATGAGCATTATCGAGCCCGATAAGCTGATCCTGACCGTTTCGGAGACAGGTTACGGACGACTCAGCTCGCCTGACGATTACCGCTTGCAGAGTAGAGGCGGTAAGGGTCTGACAAACTATCACGTCAACAAATACGGCGACGTTGCGGCGCTGACCGTAGTACCGCTCGAGGACGACGTGATCATCATCAGCGAAAACGGTGTTATCATCAGGATACTTGCTTCGACTATCCGAGTATGCTCCCGTCCCGCAAAGGGCGTAACGGTCATGAAGATCAAGGGAGATAACAAGGTGGTATCCGTATCCGGCGCGCCGCATGATGAAGACGAGGCGCAAAGCGCGGAGAACGATGAAAACGCGGAGAACCCTGAGGATATGGTAGATGATACTGACAACTGATCAATTCGGTTGAGATTGCCACAGCCTCTGATGAGGCTTCGCAATGACGATTGAAAACGGTTGAGATTGCCACGGGATAAATCCCTCGCAATGACGATTAATAAGAGGAAAAGTATGGAAAATAATAAGATCAAGGTGACGGTGTTCGTCGCGGGTCAGCGATTCAACATCATCACCGACAAAAGTGAAAAATATGTGCGCGATATCGCGGACGAGATCGACGCGAGGATTAACTCGTTGGTCGTATCGCAGGAAATGACACGTGAGCGCGCGGCGGTGCTGACGGCGCTGGATTATGCCGACGACAGCGAGCTGGATAAGGAAAATATCAGCGCAGTCAAAGAGCAGATGAAGGATTATCTCAAAGAGATCGAGCGCTTGCAGGATAATAACGCGAAGATCATCAGGGATTATAACAGCCTGAAAGCGGAGTATGAAAGACTGATCGAGCAGAATCGCTCCGCGGAGGACTGCCAAAAGGCGCTGGAGGAAAGCGAGAAGAAAGTCGCTGAGCTTCAGGAAGAAAACGGGCAATTAAAGCAGAAGATAGAATCCTTGAAAGAGCAGTCGGCGACTGTGGTCGATCCTGATATTTCCGAAGAAATACCGCTGCCCGAGGAGCCTCCTGTCGAGGAAGAAGAAAAGATCACGGCGGAGGACGACCTGTTCTTTGACGATACGGAAGATGAAGAACAGGTCAAGCCCGAAAAGAAGAAAAAGAATCGCCACAATCACAGTCATGTGAATCCGTATCAGCAGAAGGCAAAGCAGAAGGAACAGGGCTATACCCAGCAAAGACAATATACTTTCTTTGATATTGATGAACAGGAATCTGATTGAGATATTAGCTCCCGCGGGCGGCATGGATAGCGTGATTGCCGCGGTGAGAAGCGGCGCTGACGCGGTATATGTGGGCGCGAAAGCGTTTTCCGCCCGTGCTTCGGCACATAACTTTGATGAGAATGAACTCAGAGAGTGCGTGCGCTACTGTCATCAGCGGGGCGTAAAGGTGCACTTGGCGCTGAATACGCTGATCTTCGATGATGAAATGGCAGACGCGTTGAAATTGGTGAAGACTGCCGCGAAAGCGGACATCGACGCGCTGATCATTCAGGACTTGGGGCTGGTTTCGCTTGTCAAAAAGACAGTACCCGACCTGCCGCTCCACGCGTCGACTCAGCTCTCTGTCCACACGCCTTACGGCGTGAGAGCGCTGTATGAGATGGGCTTTGAGCGCGTGGTGCTGTCGCGTGAACTCTCGCTGGAAGAGATCAGAGAGATACGCGAATTTTGCCCCGAGGTGGAGCTGGAGGTATTTGTCCACGGCGCGCTGTGTATGTGCGTCAGCGGTCAATGCTACTTTTCGGCAATGCTCGGCGGCCGCTCCGCTAACCGCGGAATGTGCGCTCAGCCGTGTCGACTGCCGATGAAATACGGCGACAATGATCACGCTCTGAGTCTGAAGGATAACGGCTCGCTGCAGTATCTCAGAGAATTGCAGGAGATGGGGATCGCCAGCGCAAAGATAGAAGGACGTATGAAGCGGCCCGAATATGTGGCGGCGGCGACCAAAGCTGCGTGTGAGGCGCGTGACTTAGGCTTTATCACAGAGCCGACGGCTGAAAAGCTGCGCTCCGTTTTCTCCCGCACAGGGTTCACCGACGGATATCTCAGGGGCGAGATAGGGGAGAAGATGTTCGGTTTTCGGCAGAAAAGCGACGTCGTATCCGCCAACTCTCAGCTTTTGAAGGAGATCAGAGCGGGATATAAGGATGAAGCGCAGAGAGTGCCTGTGAGGTTTGAATTTTCAGCCGTCACGGGAGAAGTGATGGAACTGACAGTCGACGACGGCGAGCATCGGGTAAGGGTCAACAGCGAAAAAGCGGTTGAAAAAGCTCTGCATGTAGCGCTGTCGGAGGACAGGGCAAAGCAAAGCCTGTCGAAAACAGGCAACACGCCTTATAAAGTCACCAAATTTACTGCGGCGATCTCTCCCGACGCGGCGGTATCAGCCGCAGAGCTGAACGCGCTGAGAAGAAAAGCGCTGGAACAGCTTGGTGAAAAACGCGAAATTTGTCATAATTACGAGATAAAGGAAATCGACATCGAAAAAGAACTGAGTGACGAAAATCAGGTCAGCGATCAGAAAAGAGCGGTCGTGAGAACGTTTGAGCTTCCCGAAAGTATGCGGGATTTTGACATGATTTTCGTCGATGTGTTCGGGCTTGATGATCTTGATAAGCTGAAAGAAATACGGAAAAACGGCTTCGCCGTCGGCGTGGAAGCGCCTCGAGCGACCTTTGGCAATGAAAAAAAGGTATTTGAACGGTTAAAAACGCTGAAAGAAAACGGCGTTCGTGATCTGCTGGCGCACAATATCGGCGCAGTTTACATGGGTAAGGCGCTCGGCTTTCATGTACACGCGGGATTCGGAATGAATATCGCGAATTCCTATACCCTGAAATGGGCGAAGGAGTACGGGATCGAGAGCGCGGTGCTGAGTGTGGAAGCCGATCTCGACCATATCGAGATGATAAAAAAGTGTATCCCTGTGGGGATCGTTAGATACGGCTATCTGCCGCTGATGATCACGCGTAACGCTCCCGCGGGAGAGTCCTGCAAAAACAAAGGATATTTGCAGGATAGGAAGAATGAAAGATTCCCTGTCGTCCGCCGAGAGGGGTACAGCGAGATCTACAACTGCGTGCCGCTTTTGATGCCGCAGAAGGATTATCCGCTCGACAGGAAAGTGATGGGAGATTTCCTCTTTACTGTGGAAAACTCTGTGGATAACATGGAAAACACCATGCGAAAAATACAGGAAAACAGTGATTTTGAGCGCAAAACCCACGGGCTGTATCTCAGGGGCGTCAAAAAGTTCATAATCTGTTAAGGAATTATTTAAAAGAAATTTGTTATTTTTCTTTATGATAATAATGGGAAAACAGAGCGAAGAAGAAAGAAATTTTTATCAAAAACATTTGCAGGAATTTTATTATTTTTGCAGGACTTCGAAGAGGTCTTGTAATCAACGTAAGGAAAGCATATGAGTGTATTGAAGATAAAAAAGTTAAGAGATGACGCGAAGATACCGTTTCGCGCGACGGACGGCTCGGCAGGAATGGACCTGTACGCCTGTATCGATGAAGCGGTAGAGATCATGCCGCATGAGATCAGGGTGATCCCGACGGGGATCGCGATCGAGCTCGAAAGCGCGGACTATGTCGCGTATATCTACGCGAGATCGGGGCTGGCAATCAAAAATGGGATCGCGCCCGCAAACTGCGTGGGTGTGATCGACAGCGATTACCGAGGGGAGATCTGCGTAGGGCTGTTGAATCAGACGGAAAAGGCATTTACCGTGAATCCCGAAGAGAGAATCGCTCAGATGGTGATATCGCCTGTGATCCTGCCGACGATTGAGGTCGTAGACGAGCTCTCAAATACGCAGAGAGGCGCGGGCGGCTTTGGCTCGACGGGAAAGAAATGAGTTCATTTTATAAAAGCGTATAAACAGCATATTAGGCTTCAATTTACCAATAATAATTACTAAAACAGAAATCAAAAAACAGAAATCAAATGGTTGCGCCGCTCGGCGGAAAGGGGACAGATATGTTTGCAAAGGATATCGGTATCGACTTAGGTACGGCTAACACTCTGGTATTTATGAAAGGAAAGGGCATCGTCATGCGCGAGCCGTCCGTCGTGGCGGTCGACGTCAAGCGCGATATGGTGCTGGCGGTCGGTCATGAAGCTAAGGAAATGATCGGCAGAACGCCCGGTTCGATCGTGGCGATCCGTCCGTTGAAGGACGGCGTGATCGCTGACTTTGAGATCACGGCGACGATGCTGAAATATTTTATCAAAAGCGTGGTAAAAAGCAGCTTTTTCAGCAAACCGCGCATCATCATCTGTATTCCCTCGGGCGTTACCGAGGTAGAGAGAAACGCGGTCGAGGACGCGGCGCGTCAGGCGGGCGGTAAGTATGTCGAGCTGATCGAGGAGCCGATGGCGGCGGCAATCGGCGCGGGTCTGCCTGTGGATTCGCCCATCGGCAACATGGTCGTCGATATCGGCGGCGGCACCAGCGAGGTCGGTATCGTATCGCTGGGCGACATCGTGGCTTCCTGCTCCGTGCGTATGGCGGGCGATAAGTTTGACGAGGCGATCGTGACATACATCAAGAAGAAATATAACCTGCTCATCGGCGAGAGAACAGCCGAGGATATCAAGATCACTATCGGATCGGCGTATCCGTATGAGGACGAGGGCGCGATGATGGTCAAGGGCAGAAATCTCGTGGACGGACTGCCGAAGAATATCCGCATCACGGCGGCGGAGGTGCGCGAGGCGCTGAAAGACCCGCTGATGACGATCGTCGACGCGATCCTGAATACGCTGGAAAAGACCCCGCCTGAGCTGTCAGCGGATATCATCGACAACGGCATCATGCTCACGGGCGGCGGCGCGCTGCTCAGAGGGCTGGATAAGCTGATCGAGGAAGAGACAGGGATGCCTGTCAAAATCGCGGAAAGACCGCTCGACTGTGTGGTAGACGGCGCGGGCATGCGCCTTGACCCGAATTTCAGAGCGAGCAAGAGAGCAAAATAGGAGAAAAACAATTCGGAAAGGCTCAGGCTTATCCGACCAATTTGCCTTGATCGGTGAATTGCCCGACTCCCCCTAAAGGGAAGAATATAGATCTGATAAATGAAAGAATTTTTTCAATCCACAAAAGTGAAGATTTTCCTGTCGGTGCTGATGGTGCTGATCATGCTGGCGGTGTTCACGAGAAATGTTGAGAACAATATCATTTCTACGACGCTGAACGCAATGACGTTCGGGCTGTCGAAGGTGACCGCGGCGGCGACCGAGGATCACGCGAAAGGCAAGAGCTATGACGAGCTGAATGCAGAGAACGAGGCGCTGCAGCAGGCGAACAGAGAGCTCAGAGCAAAGCTCGTCGATTACTACAGCGTCAAGGAAGAAAACACACGGCTGTGGAAGTTTTACGATATCAAAAGAGAACATGAGGATTACTCGCTGATTCCCGCGACCGTCCTCAGACGCGATTCAAGCGACGAATTCGGCTCCTTTACCATTGATAAGGGTACCGCGTCCGCCGTCAACGTCGGCGCGCCTGTGATCGGAGAGAACGGGCTGATTGGCTGGATTTCTGAAGCGGACGCATACACCGCAAAGGTGGTCACGATCCTGTCCCCGCAGACGAGCATCGGCGCGGTGGACAACGCGACCAACGACACGGGCATCATCACGGGTTCGGCAAAATATGCCGACGACAACCGCACGACCTTCTCAAAGCTCAACTCAGAGAACAAGGTGGAGAAGGGCGATATCATCACGTCGTCGGGCGCTTCGGGCATTTATCCGAAGGGAATGGTGCTGGGCGAGGTCATCGAGATCGGCTACGATACATACGACACCTCTCACTATGCCGTGATCGAGCCGTATGACGATATCAGCAAGATCGTAGACGTCGCGGTGATCACCGACTTTGCGGGTCAGGGCGAGATACTCAGGAAAGAGAGCGGTGAATGATGTCGGACAAGGCTACCTCTTTCTTTCGTTACTTAGCTTATGTGATAGAGCTGATACTGATGTTTGTGCTGAGCACGACGCCGGGACTGATGCCGGAGATCTTCGGCGCAAAGCCTGTGCTGCTGATCTGCGTGGCGCTGACGGCGGCGGTCTTTGAACGCGAGATCCCCGCGATGATCATCGGCATGCTTTCGGGTATACTGGCGGATATCGCCTACAGCAACAGTATCGGCGTTTTTACGATATCGCTGACGGTGATCTGCTTTATCGTCGGATACGCGGCGAACAACCTGATCGTCGCTAAATTCCTCAACTACCTGCTGTACGCGGCGGTGGCTGTGGGAATTTTATTTATGCTGTACTTTTTGGTATGGTTCGTGATACCCGGGGTAAAGGATATGTGGTCGTATTTTACCGCGCACCTGATCTCGAGAATGGTACAGACGTTCCTTTTCTCGATCCCGTTTTACTTTATCAATCACTTTATCTATTCGAGATTGAATACGGAAATGGGATAAACAATGTTGGTTTAAGACAGGGTCGGGCAGGTACGACCCTGAACGCTTATATATTTTGGCAGATGGTGAGTCAAAACAGAATTTGAGAACCTATCTGTAGGACGGCTGAAAAGAGCGGAAAGGAGGTCATGCGGATGAAAAAGAATAAGAACGCGATGTTCAAGCTCAAAAGAGATAACGACAAGATATTCAGCGCGAATAACCGCGGATCGTTGTCGCAGAACAACGCGAACAGCGATGAAAAAAAGAAGGATTCGTCAAAGATACGCGTGATCGTCTGTGTGATACTCCTTGTCGTGATCTTCGGCGGATTTGCGCTGCGGCTGTTTGACTGGCAGATCGTACACGGCGACGAGTACAAGGAGCTTTCGGCGGCTTCGACCGCGCATACGGTGCAATCCGACGCGACGCGCGGCGAGATCCTCGACGTGAACGGTACACAATTAGCGGTCAACGAGACCGCGTACAATATCGTGATCAACAAGGTGTACGCCTCGGAAGATACCGATCTGAATCTTATCATCATCAACCTGCTGAATACGCTGAACGAATGCGGCGAGGATTATATCGACGAGCTGCCGATCTCCATACAGGACGGCGGATTTGTCTTTGACGAGGGCAGCGAGGGTGACGTAGAGTACATCGAATCCCCTGTGATGCTGAATAAAGAGGGTCTGTCGGCGGGTGAGATCATCGACGGACTGGCAAAGCGGTATCACGCGGATAATATCGAGGATCCGTTCACGAAACGGTCGGTGGTATCCGTGCGATATAATATGGAGAAAAAGGGCTTTTCCTATGAGCAGGTATATGTGCTTGCGGACGACGTGAGTAGCGACACGGTCGCGGTCGTATCGGAGCGCAATCAGACGGTGCCCGCGGTAGAGATCCGCACGGTGAATGAGCGCGTGATCAAGCACGGCGAGCTGATCCCGCATATCCTCGGCGTGGTCGGAAAGCTCAACGAAGAGGAATATGAAGCGAACAAGGACAAGGGCTACAGCTTAGACGATAATATCGGCAAATTCGGCATCGAAGCCGCGATGGAGGATTATCTGCGCGGTGAAGCGGGAGAAAAGACCATTATCTCCGACGCGGACGGCAATATCGTCGGCGAGGAGGAAACGGTCAAGTCAAAGCCCGGCGACACGATCTATCTGACGATCAACTCACGGATTCAGGAGGTCGCGGCGTATACGATCGGAAAGAATATCCGCGAAGCGCAAAGGCTGGGTCTGGAGGACGTCAAGAACGCGAAAGCGGCAAACGCCAAGCAGCAGAGCAAGATGGGCGAGGATTGCGTGGCGGGCGCGGCGGTCATGCTGGACGTGAGGGATAATTCGGTGATCTGCGCCGCTTCGTATCCGAACTATGATATCTCGCGCTACTATGATCCCGACTACTCAAGTTATCTCTTTGAGGACGAGGATATCCCGATGTTCAACCGCGCGTTTGAGGGCGCGTTCGCGCCGGGCTCGACCTTCAAGCCGTGCGTCGCGACGGCGGCTTTGCAGGAGAATATCATCACAAAGGGGACGACGATCCACTGTAACGGCGTGTATGACTACTATGAGGATTACGTCGTGCATTGCTTAGGCAATCACGGCGATCAGAAGCTCGAAAGCGCGATGGCGCACTCGTGCAACTGCTATTTTGCGGAGGTCGGCAGGCGCGTGGGCATCACGACGATGTATATGTACGCGGAAAAGTTAGGGCTGGGTTCCAAAACGGGGATCGAGGTCTATGAAAGCACGGGCGTACTGGCGGGCAGAGATTCGACGACCTGGTATGAGGGCAACACCGTGCAGGCGGCGATCGGACAGAGCGACAACGCCTTTACGCCGGTACAGCTCGCGACATACGCTTCGGCGATCGCCAACAACGGCGTGAGATACCGCACGCATCTGGTGCGCAAGATCATGAACTATGAGCGCGATGAAACGGTACTGTATAACGACCCCGAAAAGCCTGAGATCGTCGATCAGACGGGCGTGTCGCAGGATAACATCGACCTTGTGAAAGAGGCGATGTACGCCGTGACGCAGACGGACACCATGCGGCAGATGGCGGGTAAATATCCGATCGAGATGGGATGTAAGACGGGTACCGCGGAGAATGCGGGCTCGGACCACAATGTATTCATCTGCTTTGCGCCGTATGACAAACCTGAAATAGCGCTGTGCGTGCTGTTTGAACACGGCGGTAGAAGCTATCTGCCGCAGCAGGCGGCGTGCGATATCCTTGACGCGTATTTCTATGACAAGGACGTGGACGATATCAAAAAGGATCCGTGGAAGTTCTGATAAGACGGACGGGATCGGAGCGGTTTGGATCAAAAAAGAAAACGCATAAAATGCCAATTGGTGCAAAAAAACAGCATAAATACAAAAATAAACGGCATGAATAAGTCATGTTTATTGATTTTGAACAATTTTCATATTCATAATTCTACAAAAAGAGCAGCTCGCGGGAGTTGCTCTTTTTTTTCGTTTGTGCTAGAATATTAACAGGTATAGCTTATACTAATCATGGAAAGGTATCGTTGAACCAAAGCTGATGAGTGAAGTAATCGTAATCGCTTCCGGCAAGGGCGGCACAGGCAAAACGACGGTTTGCGCGGGCTTGGCGGCGGCGTTGGCTAAAGCAAAGTATAAGGTTTTGATTATCGACTGTGACAGCGGGATGCGCGGCGTCGACCTGATGCTGGGAATCTCGGACAGGTTGGTGTATGATATCTCGGACGTGATCAGCGGAGCGTGTGAGTATAAGGACGCGCTTTACAAGGTGGACGGCGACTATGAGCTTTACAGCGTTGCTGCGCCGCTCCACGCGGATGATGAGGTGAGCCCCTCTTTGATCAAGCAGTTTGTCGAAAAAGTCAGGGAGGAATTTGACTATATCCTGATCGATTCTCCCGCGGGCACGGGCTCGGGCTTTTACGCGGCGGCTGTCGCGGCTGACAGAGCGCTGGTGGTAGTCAACACCGAGCCGATCAGCATAAGAGGCTGCAAGAATATCGGCGCGCGGCTGCGTGAATTACAGATCGACGACAAAAGGCTGATCATCAACCGCTTTGATAGAAAGAGATTTGATGAGATGGGGTTATATCGCGACCTGGATGAAGTGATCGACGAGGCGGGAATGAGGCTGATCGGCCTGATCCCCGAGGACGTGAGGGTCATCGCGCTGTCCCAGAGAGGCGCGCTGATGAACAACTGGTCACAGACTTCCGTTATTTTTGATACCATCGTCAAACGCCTGCAGGGCGTTGACGTACCGATAGTAGTCAGATAAACAGCAGCAAAGATTATATGGAGGTGCGTGTATGAATATTGCGATTATTGCACACGATGAAAAGAAAGAATTGATGGTACAGTTTTGTATTGCTTACTGCGGTGTGCTCAGCAGAAACAAAATGTGCGCGACCGGTACGACCGGCAAGATGGTCGCGGAGGCGACCGGTCTGGAGATACAGACCTTCCTCGGCGGCTCTCAGGGCGGCGACCAGCAGATCGCCGCGCGTATCGCATGCAACGAGATCGATATGCTGATCTTCTTCCGCGATCCGCTGACTCCCAAGCCCCATGAGCCGAACGATATGAACCTGCTTCGCCTGTGCGATATGCACAATATCCCTGTCGCGACCAATATCGCGACGGCGGAGGTGCTGATCCACGGTCTGGAGCGCGGCGACCTCGACTGGAGAAATATCGTCAGATAATAACTTATCTAAAAAATCACCCGCAACGGAGTGCGTCCGCTGCGGGATTTTTGTGTATAAGAGCAACTCCTTTGTGTGGGATTGCCACGGCTCCTTAGGGAGCCTCGCAATGACAGATGACGGAATCACTGCGGGATTTTGTATGTAACAGAGTTTTGAAAGATTTGAAGATTGCAAAGAAATAACAGCCTGACTGTGGAGAAATGCAGTCAGGCTGTTTGCAATCATGAATATATGATTTTCAATAGTCTTAGGTGATGACAAATCAGGAGGAAACATTTTTTGATTGATATGATGGAAAAGTATCCACCTCATCCGACCTTTACGGCTATCAAAGAGCCGTAAAGTCCACCTTCCCCTCAAGGGGAAGGCTCACCTGCTTCTAAGAAAAAGGATAGTAAAAATAGATTCAGATATCTTATCTTTTATCAAAGGAATCTGTTATTCGTCGTCGGTCTCGATGATGGGAAGGCTGAACCAGAAGGAGGAGCCTGAGCCGAGGGTGGATTCGACGCCGTACTCGGCGGAATGGGCGATCAGGACGTTCTTGACGATGGAGAGCCCGAGGCCTGTGCCGATCTTGGCGCGGCGATGCTCGCCGCGTACGCGGTAGTAGCGATCCCAGATATATTGGAGCTGTTCTTCAGGGATGCCGTCGCCGTGGTCGATGACTTCGATCTTGACCGTTCCATTGGAGACGGATTGACGGACGATGACGGTCTTATCCGCACCGATGTAGTTAATGGCGTTGTTGATCAGGTTATAGAGCACCTGCGTCATTCGAAGCTCGTCGCCCATGACGAATACCTCGCGGTCGTGTTCAAAGACGATGTTCAGCCCGTCGCTCTCGATCAGCTTGGTGTAGCGGGTGAAGATGCTCTCAATGCACTTTGTCAGGGAGAACGGCGCCATTTTGATATCGGCGGTGTTGCTTTGCAGGCGGGAGATAACGAGAAGGTCGGTGACGAGCGAATTCAGACGGGTCGCTTCGTCGACGATGATCTGGATATTCTCGGGGGTCATCTCGCCCGGCAGGTCGCGCATGACCTCGCCGTAGCCGATGATCATGGTAAGGGGGGTGCGCAGGTCGTGGGAAATGTTGGAGATCAGCTCCTTTTGGAGAGAATCGACCTTTTTGAGTTCGCCCGCGGCGTAGTTGAGGGTGGAATTCAGCTCGGTGATCTCGCGGTATCTGCCGCCCTCGAAGGTGACGTCATAATCCTGCTTGGCGAGAGATTTCGCCTTTTCGTTGGTGTCGGAGATGGGGCGGGCGATCATCTTGCCTAAGAATACGGCGATGATGATGCTGAGAATGACGATGACCGCGGTCATGATGATCAGCTGATAGCGCAGGGTCTCGACGACGCTGCTGACGGGCGTGATCTCGCTCTGGACGACTAAAAGGTGCTTCTCTTCGGTCGAGGTCTGGACGATCATGGCGTAGGTGAGATTCTCGGAGATCGCTCGCTCGAAGGAAGGCTCGCGCTTTTGGCGCCATTCGTCCGCGGTGGCGCTGTGATACTGTCCGTTATTATTGAGCGTTTTATCCTGAGGGCCGTTAGTCCCGTCAGGCTTGAAATGCATATCCCGCTTGACCTGTGTGATGGTTGCGTTCTCGCCGCCGTTGTCGTAGGTCTCCTGATAAATGCTGTAGATATCGAAGGGAACGACGGGGACGTCGGACGAGGAATAGACGCAGTTGAAGGAATCGGTCGTTTCGTAGACGTTGACGGTCATGGCGTTCTGCTCCTCGATCTCTCGGGCGAGGTCGGAAAAGCTGTCGGAGCCGATATAATCAGACAGCGAATAGGCGCAGGACTTGACCTGAGCGGTTTTGATGGTTTTATAAAACGATTCCAGAAAAACCGTCTGGAACAGCCACAGCACGATCAGGAGCAAAATGGAAAAGACCAGAAAGCCTACCGCTAAATGAACGTGCAGGGGGCGTTTGTTAGGTTTAGCATCAGGTTTCAAAGCGATAACCAACTCCTCTGAGGGTGACGATCAGCGTGGCGTAGGGGCCGAGACTCTTTCGAAGCAGTTTGATGTGGGTGTCGAGGGTACGGTCGTCACCGAAGAAATCGTAGCCCCAGACCTTGGAGATCAGCTGTTCGCGCGTAAGAGCAATGCCCTTGTTGTTGACCATGTAGAACAGAAGCTCGTACTCGCGGGGAGTGAGGGAGACGCGCTCGCCGTCAACGGTGACGACGCGGGCGGAGAAGTCGATGGACAAGCCCTGATAGACGAACCTTGACTTGGAATCGTCCTTGGAATCGGCGCCGGAGCGGCGAAGCACCGCGGCGACGCGCATCATCAGCTCCTTGGGAGAGAAAGGCTTGACGACGTAGTCGTCGACGCCCGACTCAAAGCCCGAAAGGCGGTCGTACTCTTCGCCGCGGGCGGACAGCATGATGATGGGCGTGTTACTGAATTTGCGGATCTGCTCGACCGCCTGAAAGCCGTCCATCACGGGCATCATGATATCCATGATGATGATGTCGTAGGTGTTGTTGCGGCATTTTAATACGGCTTGCTCGCCGTTTTCGGCTTCGTCCACCTCGTGGCCTTCGTACTCGGCGTATTTTTTGATCAGCTCGCGGATGCGGAATTCGTCGTCGACGATCAGTAATTTACTCATGAAGATTCCCCCTCTGTATGGTTTTATCTTATACTACGAATGTGACAGTTATATGATGAAAGGGTTACAGGATTTAAAATAATTAGGAGTTAGGAAAATGGAAAGTTGAAAGTGGAAAATGGAAAGTTGAGGGAGGGCTTTGCCCTCACCCGATTTGTATATGTATAGTAAGCGCTGATTAATTACGATGTCATTGCGAGTGATATACTTCCAATCATATTATATATGAAATAAGGAGGGAGGGCAAGGATTTTTGATGGGCGGAAGTGAAAAAAGCGGGAGATGCTCGAAAGATCAAAATGGCGAAAAAAACGGCACTCACGAGGAGTGCCGTTCAAATGGATCAGATCAATTATTCTGTCGGAGGATTGAGGTCGTAATCCTTGCTGTAGGGCTTGGTGCCGTCGATGTTGCAAACCTTAGCCAGATATCTCTGGATACGGGTAGCGTCGATGATGGAGATGTAGCCGTCGCCGTCAACGTCAGCGGAACCCTCTTTGTAAACCATACCCTCGGGTAATTCCTTACCTGCCAGAGCGTACTGGAGAGTCAGAACATCCATGATGTCAACGATGGTATCGCTGTTGACGTCGCCGATCACGTGGTTATGCTCGGGGTTGACGCAGGAAGCCTGCTTACCGCGGAAGTTCTCGCTATCCATAGGATAGTTTCCGTAGCAGCCGTCGCCGTAGTAGACGTACCAGTTGGAGCCGTAGCTCGGGAAGCCGGTCAGCGGATTGATGGTGCTGACGGAATAGTCGATGATCTGGATACAGCCGTCCATGTTGTCTTCGTTGGGAGTACCCTCGGGAAGCGTATCATAGTCGCCCTCATAAGCGCCTTCGATGTTAGCGTCTGCGAGCTGACGAGCGTAGTTGAAGATCTCCTTTGTAGGATCCATACCGCCGTTTACGCCGTTGTTCCAGATTACGAGAGGAGTATCGCCGTCGTTGGCAACTACTGCTCTGTAAATACGGTTCTCCTTGTCTACGAGAGTGGTTCTATAGCCGACCCATGCGACTTTACCGCCGCCGTAATCAGTCCAGTCGGAGCCTGTGCCGCCCCACCAATACAGACATACCTGGCAATAATCGAGACCGAGGTCGGTAGAGTTGAAATGGTTGGTCCAGGTGTTTTCAGGATGATCGGGATCATCCTTGGGAAGCTGGAAGTAAAGATACTGAACGCCGGTCTTGGAGTTGCCGCCGCAAGCATCGATTGCTTCTTCGCAGGTAGGAGTATCAAGGGTGACAGTGTAGGAATCACTGGGGTTGTATGTAACAGCGTCGAATGAAACTGTCGCGACAGATACTACCAGCATTACAGCAAGCAAAATGCTAATAATTTTTTTCATGAGAAATCCTCCTAATATATTGGTACTGCTATTATAGCATACTCCGATCACAGATTACAAGTATCTTTCATTCACAAAATCGTTATTTTTTTAGAAAATTTTTAAAATTCTGTAATATTGCATAAATTTGAACAGCCCATCTTGATACATTCGACGAAAAAACAGGGGAAGAAAGCGGCAAGATTATGCGTCAGTGATGGACGGCGAACAGGAGATGTAAATTTTGACATTAACAAACTGATATGGTAGGTTATATTGACAAGTGACAAAATGTGTGTACAATGAGGGTAGAGAAAGAAACCGAATAAATATTCAACCGACGGAAGGTCGGCATGAGTTTTCCGCAAAGGTGTTTTATATGACAGACAGATCAGTGGAAAAGTTAAGAAAGACGCGCGATCTGAGCGACGATGAGCTGCGTGAGCTGATCGAAACCTCCTCGCACGATGAAGCGCTGAGAACAGCGGCAGACGAGGTGCGGCGCGAGAATTACGGCGATATGGTATATCTGCGCGGGTTGATCGAGATATCGTCCTATTGCAAACGGAATTGCCTGTACTGCGGACTGCGGGCGGAAAACCGAAACGCAGAGCGGTACAGACTGAGCAAGGAAGAGATCCTCTCGTGCTGTGAGGAAGGATATGGGCTCGGCTACCGTACCTTTGTATTGCAGGGCGGAGAGGACTCGTATTACACGGACGAAATGATCTGTGATATCGTCAGGTCGATCAAGGAAAATTATCCCGACTGCGCGGTGACGCTGTCGATCGGCGAGAAGTCAAGAGAAAGCTATGAAAAATACTATGAGGCGGGGGCGGATCGCTATCTGCTCAGGCATGAGACCGCCGATCCCGCGCATTACGGAAAGCTGCACCCCGCGAATATGAGCAGCGAGAACCGAAAAAGATGCCTGTTTGACCTCAAGGAGATCGGGTATCAGGTGGGCGCGGGCTTTATGGTAGGCTCGCCGTATCAGACGACGGAAAATCTGATCGCCGATCTGCGCTTTTTGCAGGAATTACAGCCTGATATGATCGGGATCGGGCCGTATATCTCGCATCAGGATACGCCGTTTCGAAACGAGAAAAACGGCACGGCAGAGCTGACGCTGAGAATGCTGTCGATTTTACGGCTGATGTTTCCGTACGCGCTTTTGCCCTCTACGACGGCGCTGGGGACGATACGTCCCGACGGTCGCGAGCTGGGGCTGAAAGCGGGCGGAAACGTTGTGATGCCGAATCTGTCGCCCGTGCAGGTGCGGAAAAAGTACGCGATCTATGATAACAAGATCTGCACGGGAGAGGAATCCGCGCAATGCCGCGGGTGCCTGGAAAGGCGGATCGAGAGCGCGGGATATCGGGCGGTCACGGATCGCGGAGACGTGAAGCGTTCTTGAGAACGCAATGAAGATTGAAGAATGAAGACTGAAAAATGAAGAATTAAGGGAGCTTTGGAAAATAGCCTCTCCTCTTTGTGAGATTGCCACATCGTCGTCGCGCGCCGTATTCGGTAGGTATATCCGGTTGGTATACCTTGACCTCATGTGGCGGCTCCTCCTCTCCCCAGCGTCCTCGTTGGCTGTGCTCGATGACAACGGTCAAGTGTGACCGTTGTCGTACTCGCTTTGCCA
>CADBYC010000011.1 GCA_902798755.1 uncultured Ruminococcus sp.
ACGTTACCGTTAAGACCTACAAGGTAGTAGCTAAGAAGGTTGACGCTACCACTAAGGCTGCTCTCGCAGGCGCTAAGTTCGGTCTGTATCAGGATGCTGCTTGCACCAAGCTGATCGCAGAGTCTCCCGAAACCGGCAACGACGGTATCGCTGACTTTGGTGTTAAGCTGCCCGCAGGTACCTACTACATCAAGGAGACCAAGGTTCCCACAGGCTACAACCTCAACACTGAGATCAAGTCCGTCACTCTGGGCGACTCTAACGCTGACGCAACCGTCACTGTTGAAGATACTCAGGCTAAGCTGCCCTCCACCGGTGGCAACGGCACTCTGATGTTCACCATCATCGGCGGCAGCCTCGTACTGCTCGCTGCTGCTCTCTTCGTTATCGTTATGAAGAAGAGATCTTCCGCAAAATAATTTGTCATTAATCAATCTTTAGGGAGCCCGAAAGGGCTCCCTTTTTTTACATTTCGTTAATTGCTTTTGTATCTGTTTTATACTATAATAGAACGAGATCATTCCAAAGGACGTTTTTATGAAACGATATTTACCCATTATTGCAATTGTTTTGATATTTCTCATCGGCTTAGGTATTCTGACCTATCCGCTTCTCAGCTCCGTGATCAATAATATCGGTATCCGCAACGAGGCGAAGGTTGAATATCAAAAGGCGCAGGATATGGAGCCCGAGGATGTCAAAAAGCTCTTTGACGAAGCTCAGGCTTACAACAAAAGTCTGCTCAATACGGTCATCCTGACGGACCCTTTTGACGAAGAAGCGTATGAGGCGATCACGGCGCATTATGAGGAGACCTTTAACGTCGGCGCCAACGGATTGATCGGATTTATCGATATCCCGAAGATCAATGTCTATCTGCCGATCTACCACGGTACCTCCACCGAGGTGCTTGAGCGCGGAGCGGGTCATCTGGAAAATACCGCATTTCCCGTCGGAGGAAAGAACACCCACAGCGTTATCTCGGCGCATTCCGCTTTTCCGACCGAAACCTTTTTCGACTATCTCACCGATATGGAGGAGGGCGACTATTTCTATATCCACGTCCTCAACCGTGTCCTGACCTATCAGGTGGATCAGATCAAGGTCGTCCTCCCCGACAATACCCATGATCTGTATGTCGAGGACGGCAGAGACCTTGTCACGCTTTTGACCTGTACGCCCTATTCCATCAACTCTCACCGTCTTCTCGTGCGCGGTACGCGCGTCGAGGATCGGGATCCGGGCGACGTGACGACCGTATCAACGGGCAATGATTATCTCTTCTTCATGGGCTACAAGATCTCCTTTGTCACTGCCGGCATCGTGATCGCGGTGTTCCTTCTCTTTGTCGCGGGAGTGGTATTTGTCGCGATCCGTATGCGCAGGAAAAAAACTCCGGCTCATTCTGCGGACAAAAAGGACGGTGGTCCCGATGCGTAGAGAGAAAGAGCCTAAGAAAAAATGGAAGCTTTGGCAAAAGATCACCGTCACTCTTGCTGTTGTATTGTTGATAGCAGGTCTCGGCTTCCTGCTGTTCCCGACCGTATCAAACTTCTTCGGCCAGCAGCGCGCCAACGCCACCATCGACGAATTCAAAGAGTCACTCCGTCACGTTGTCCCGTCCGATACGGAAGATAACGCTCCGACTGACAGTACCGTCGCGGGTGTTACTGCCCGTACCTTCAAGGAAGCATTGGAGAAAGGCGAGGTTGATGAAGAGGGCTATGTCCTCGATGACGACGGCAACCGCACATCGGGTACACCTATCGTGTTCAAATACGACCTCGACGCCCTTCACCGCGACAGCCTTACCTATAACGAAAATCTGATCGACCATCAGGGAACGGTCGATACCACCGACTACGCTACCCCCGCGCTGAGGATGAGCGATTACGGCTTGTCCAATTTCTACTGCTTCCTCAGCGCCGACGCGATCGACATGTATCTGCCTGTCTATCTCGGCACAAGCGACTCTATGATGAGCAGCGGCGCGGCGCACCTTTCGGGCACCTCTCTGCCTGTCGATCAAAAGAGCACCAATGTCGCGATCGCGGGTCATACCGCCTATATCGGCAGGATCTTCTTTGATAATATCCGCAAGCTCGAGCTCGGCGATACGGTATCCATTCATAACTATTGGGAGGACATCGACTATGAGGTCATCGATTATAAGATCGTGACCGAGGACGAAACGTCTGATATCTATATCCAAAAGGATCGCCAGCTCCTGACCCTGATCACCTGCATCTATTCGGGTCATGGAGATGATTTTGACCGCTATCTCGTCATCTGTGAGAAGAAGGATTAGTCCGAGAGATCGATCGAAAATCGACTATCTTTTTGAGCCTTCCCGAACGGGAGGGCTTATTCTTTTATCGTCAAAAAAGGCAAACGAATCCACTAAAAAATGCGCCTTTTTGGTATTAGTTACAAAACTATTTTTTCTTTGTTGATTTTGTACATTTTATTTCAAAAATGTAATTTTAAAACCGTTGTATTAACTATTTTTTAACAAATTATTCTATTGACTTTACCGATTCGAGCGATTATAATTAATCTCGTATAGAAGCAGGGTAAAGGGCATCTGCGCCCTTTTGCGGTTCAGTACCGACGGTCACGAATGCTTCTGTACCGAAAGCCGATTTCATATCTCATTGTTGCCGCTTCGGCGGTGAGTAAGGGGATTTGGAATATATCTCCGCGGCGCCTGTACAACGCTGCGGCGTTCAAAACCCCGGACAGGGGTCAAGCTGTCCCCGGTATCAGACGGAACGTGGGAGTCCGCGATACCCGGATGAACCTCTCCCGCAATTCATTTGAAAGGAGCTTGGTCATGAACAAGCGAATCTTATCTATCTTGCTTTGTTTAATGCTGGTTGCTTCCTTGCTGGTATTGGCCGTACCCGCAAACGCTGCGCCTTCTAATCCGCAGTTTAAAGTAACCGCAGACAAAACCGAAGCAAAACCCGGCGATACTGTTACATTCCAGTTCGTTTTGGGTCCTGTTACCGATGTTGGTAACTTCCAAGCCGCCGCTGATATTCCTGCAGGCTTAACTTACACTGCTGGTTCCGGCGCACTTGATCCCGGTGCCAGAACCGCATTAGGTTACGATAGTGCAAAGGATCCGGCAAATGTCCATCTTGATTGGGTTGAAAATAGAGTACTTGTTAAGACGGACAATCCCTATTCTGACCTCAATACTACTTCTGATGTAGTGCTTGCCAGCTTTTCTTGTACCGTTGATGACGATGCAGAAGGTACGTTGACTGTAAGCATTAAAGATTTTGAAGCATACTCCGGACAGACTTGGGATGAGTATACCGAAGACTTCTCTCTGGAAGGTGCCACCATTACTATTGTGAACGATACTCCCACCGAAGCTCCCACCGAGGCTCCGGTTCCCACCGAGGCTCCGACCGAGGCTCCGGTTCCCACTGAGGCTCCGACTGAGGCTCCCGAACCCACCGAGGCACCCACTGAGGCTCACGTACACAGTGGCACTTTTGTTGCCGAGGTTCCCGCTACTCCCGAGAAGGACGGCGTAGCAGCTCATTATGAGTGCTCCTGCGGCAAGAAGTTTGCTGACGAGGCTTGCGCTGTGGAAGTTACTGACGAGGAGCTCCGTATTCCTTACGTAGAACCGACTGAGGCTCCGACTGAGGCTCCGGTTCCGACCGAGGCTCCGACTGAGGCTCCGGCTCCGACTGAGGCTCCGGCTCCGACCGAGGCTCCGACCCCGACCGAGGCTCCGACCCCGACCGAGGCTCCGGCTCCGACTGAGGCTCCGACTCCGACCGAGGCTCCGACCCCGACTGAGGCTCCGGCTCCGACTGAGGCACCGGCTCCGACTGAGGCTCCGGCTCCGACTGAGGCTCCGGTTCCGACCGAGGCTCCGGTTCCGACCGAGGCTCCTGTTCCGACCGAGGCTCCTCATACCCACAGCGGCACCTATGTCGCTCAGGTTGACGCTACTCCCGAGAAGGACGGCGTAAAAGAGCACTATGTATGTGAAGGCTGCGGCAAGCTGTTTGCTGACGAGGCTTGCACTGTTGAAGTAACTGCCGAGGATCTCGTTATCAAGTACGTTGCTCCGACCGAGGTTGTTGAGCCCACTACCGTTGAGCCTACTACTGTAGAGCCCACCACTGCTCCTGCAGTTACTCCTACCGACGCCGCTACCAAGGATTCCGCTACCAAGGATTCTTCCACTAAGGATTCTACTACCAAGGATTCCTCTACTGCTAAGACCGGCGACAGCACCCATACTTACCTGTGGCTGCTGATCATGCTCGCTTCTATGGCAGGCGCGGCAGGTGTTCTGTACACTGCTAAGCGCAAGGGAATATTCAATAAGTAATATTCGCTAACCCTGAACAAACGGGCGGCGACGGATCTCCGCCGTCGCCCTGATGTTTTTGGTATTGAGTTTTCAGCGCCTTAAACCGCGGCAAGCCGCTATTAAAAAAAGTCATTGCGAGGGCTTCAGCCCGTGGCAATCTCAACCGATTAAAAAGGGTAAAATACCCCTCTGTTGTTTTTAAATTGTCATTGCGAGGGCTTTTAGCCCGTGGCAATCTCAACCATCTGCTGAAATCTGAATACTGAGAATATCAGTACAATAGTCATTATGAAATCAAGCGCGAAAGCGCTGTTTTCACATTATAAGAAACTGTTCGTTTCTTATAATGTGAAAGATTTATATGCCCTCCCGGTTTGCTGCGGCGCAGCAACGGGAGATGGCTATACGAAATGCGCGCGAAGCGCGATTTCTTGTATGGAGGAAATTCTATGAGTAACTATACATCTAAACATTCTGTCGATAAAACCCGCTCCGGCAAATCCGCCGATGCCAAGAAAAAGAAGGTCCTGATCATCGTGATCGTGGCTGTACTGGCTGTCATCATCGCCGCTGCGCTGATCTTTATCTTCGTGCCCGGCGCTGAGTCAGGCGTTTCCGGTTTCTTCGGCGGCAAACCCGCTTACGTTCCCGAAACACAAGACGGCACCACCATTATTTCTCCGTATTATCAGAACGGTATTCTTCCTTCCGCGGCTGATCGCCACGATGTCGATGTCATCAAGGGAGGCGGCGCGAACGGCTCCGATCTTCTGGGCAGATGGCAGATGGGCGATCATGACGCTTACCTCTTCGATGGACAGGGAAGAGGCATCATCCTGACGGGCGTCGATAACTATACCTTTACCTACAGTGCCGAAAACGGCAAGCTCAGGATCGACTACGATGGTCAGAACGGCTCTGACTTCGAGTATGATTATACTCTCAACGGCGACAAGATGACGTGGACCCGCGGCGGAAAAACCTATGATCTGACGAAGGTTGCAGAAGAGTGAGACACGCAGCAGAATCCAAATCTCCGAAAAAGAATACCAAAAAGGGTAAAACTGTCGTTATCGTTTTTCTGTCGATATTCATCGTGGGTTTTATCTTCGGCGCTTATATGCTGATCACAACGCTGCTCAACGCCGCGCGCGAGCAGAACACCTTTGACGATCTTGCGCAGATGGTACAGGATACCGACGAAACAGATGACGACGGCGCCTTGAGAAAGTACGACGAGCTGTACAAGAAGAATCCCGATTTCTTCGGCTGGCTCAAGATCGAGGGCACCAAGATCGACTACCCCGTCATGTATACGCCCCGCGACTCCGAGTATTATCTCCATCGTGATTTCTACGGCAATTATTCCGACAGCGGCATGCTGTTCATTGACGGCGAATGTCCCGAAAAAGGCAATTACTATCTTATCTACGGTCATCATATGAATAACGGCTCCATGTTCGGCGAGCTGCCGAAGTACAGCGATAAAAAGTTCTATGAAGAGCACAAGACCGTTTTCTTTGATACGCGCTATGAGCTGAGAGATTATGAGGTCGTCGCCGCGTTTTACGCCAAAGCCTATCCCAAGGGCGAGGAAGAGGGCTTTGTCTACTATCAGTACAAGGATCTGAGCTCCAAGGAAGCCTTCAATGAATATGTTTCCAACGTTAAGGCGCTCTCCGTGTACGATACAGGCATCACTCCCGTTTACGGCGATGAGCTGATCACCATGTCTACCTGCAATTACCATACCGAAGACGGCAGATTTGTCGTCGTGGCGCGCAGGATCAAGGACGCCCCCAAAAGCACTGAAAAATAACAGTTGCTCCTCTCTATTTGCAGAGGAGCTTTGTTTCTTATTGGGGAAAATCAAGCCTTGGTCATCAAAATAAAAACGAATCCGTGTGCCGTCAATATCATTCTCGTCCATAATTTTGAATCATTTGTAAAAATTTTGTGATTTCCATAAATTTTTATTGCACTTGCGCTGAAAGTTTGGTACAATGAGTGTGTAGATGAAAGCGAACCGAAACAATAGCAACTTTCGTCGGTTCAGCTGAATCGGATATATTATTTTTAGGAGGTAATTCCAATGAGAAAGTTATTATGTCTGATGCTTGCTGTTATAATGGTTGTTTCTGCAGCGGTCATCGCTGTAAACGCTGCCCAGACCGCTCCCACAGGAGCCGGTACCGCGACCGTTACTATACAGAGCATCAAAGGCGATACCGTTACCAAGACCTATGCCGTAGGCGAGACCTTTACTACCTACACCTACCTGAACGCGAGCCAGCTCAACAGTGGTAAGATCGGCTCGATGAATTGCAGCCAGTTTTACACCAACTCCGTACTGGAACTGGCTGAAGAATACACTGAAGACGATGGTATCTTAGATGTCGAGACCGTGTTCCCGGTTACTAAGACAGCTACGATGGCAAGCGGTCACCATACCGAGTCCGAAGAGTATCCCGGTATGGGCGCTGTTTATTACAACGCTACCACCCCAGGCTACAGCGGATTCAAATTTAATTCTGACACCGCGGCGCTGATCATCTGCCGCTATAAAGTCAAGGTGGCGGGTGAAGCCACGATCTTGAATGAGATCACAACCCTCGCTCAGTCTGATTATGAGTTGACCAGGATCGTTAACGGGGGCAAGATCGTCAATGATAACTTCACCAGCCCTGTCGCTCTCTCTGAGCCTGCCGCTCCGACCGGCTTTACCCTCAGCGGAACCGCTACCAGCTACAAGACTACTCAAACCGCGTCTGATGCTGTTACTTTGACCCTGACCGGTTCCGACAACAACTTCACTAGTACTATTACTGTTACGGCTTCTAATTACGATAGCAAGAACAGTGCTGCTACAGCTTTTACTTTTGAGAATGTACCTGAGGGCAACTATGCTTTGACCGTTTCCAAGGACAATCATGTGACCCGTGAGTATACTGTTTCCGTAAGCGCCAATACAACTCAGGATGTTAAGATCTGCCCGATTGGCGATGTATCCAATGACGGCAAGATTTCTAATGTTGACTATGCCCGTGCAAATTCTCACTTTAGTGGTGTTTCTACTCTAACCGGCTATAATCTTCAGTGTGGCGATGTTGTTAAGGCAGACGGTGTTATTGCTAATGTTGATTTAGCACGCATCAACTCCCATATTTGTGAAGTTTCTTCTCTGTGGAAAAAATAATAGCAAAATTAAATCAAATCAACCCCCGTCTCTCTGAGGCGGGGGTTTTACCGTAGTTGACATTATCGTTGCTTTCGTTTATACTAATTATGAATACAATTCAATGAGGGAGAACCCGATATGAAAACAAAACGAATCTTAGCGCTGATCCTGTCAGCGGTTATGATACTGTCGCTTGCCGCGTGCGATTTCGGCGGCGCTGATGATACGGTCTATTGGCTCAATTTCAAGCCCGAGCTCGCCGATACCTTGCAGGAGCTCGGTCAGCTCTATCACGACAAGACCGGCGTGAATGTCAGGATCGAAACGCCCGAGGTGGGCGAATACCGCCGCGTTCTGCGTGAGGAGATGAAGAGCGAGGATCCGCCCACCCTTTTCATCATCAACGATCAGGACGGCGTCAACGAGTGGAGAGAATCCGCGCTTGACCTGAACGATACCGCGATCTTCAAAGAGCTGAACACCTCAACCTACAACCTCTCCGACGAGGACGGCAAGGTGGTGGCGATCCCGTATTGCCTCGAGTGCTACGGTATCGCGGTCAACCCCGATCTGATTGAGAATCTCGGCTACACGGTCGACAGCATCAAGGATTTCGATACGCTGAAAATGCTCGCTGAGGTCATCCACGCCAATGAGTTCTGGCTCGGATACGACGCGTTCTGCTCTCCCGACCTCGACGTCGCGAATTCGTGGAGGATCACCGGTCATCTGGCAAACCTCGAATACTTCTATGAGGAGCGCGACTCCGGCACGTGGCAGGAAAGCCCCGCTTCTCTGACCGGCAAGTATCTGCCGAATTTCAAGAATCTTTACGATCTGTGCATCAATAACTCCGTGTCGGCTCCCGAGGAGCTTGCCGCGGGCGGACATGACCCACTGAATCAGTTCCTTTCGAAGAAAGCGGCGTTCTATCTGACCGGCTCATGGGATTACGCAAAGCTCAGCGCCGAGATCCCCAACGTGACGATGATCCCGTATTATTGCGGCGTCAAGGGTGAGGACAAAGCCGCCCTGAACAGCGGCTCCGAAAACTTCTGGGCGATCAACGTCAACGCGTCCGAAAATGATCAAAAAGCGACGATGGCGTTCATGCAGTGGCTTGTTACCGATGAAGAAGCCAGCGGCAAGCTGGTAGAGCAGCTCGGCAATCTGCCGTATAAAAACGCCGCGAAAGCCGACAACGGCTTCTTAGCGGCTCAGAACCAGTACATCAAGGACGGCTGTTATATTATGGATTGGGCGACCAATCATCAGCCGAACGAAGCGGAATACCGTGCCGATCTCGTTACAGCGCTTACCGCCTACAACGCGGATCAGAGCGAAGAAAACTGGGATAAGGTCAAGACCGCCTTTGTCGACGGCTGGGCAAAGCAGTATGCCGCCGCAAACAACAACAGCATAGAGTGATCCGTAACAAAACAGGCGCCCGTCAGGACGCCTGCTTTTATGTGCTTATTCAATTGGCTTAACCGATCTGCGATACGTTCAGGTTGCTGTCAACGCTGACCGTCATATTGACGGGCTGCTGTACACCGTCCGCAGTGTTGTAGTACAAGGTCAGCGAGGTCGTGCCTTCGCTCAGGCCCGTGATGACAAAGTCATACTGATGGGCGTCGAAGTTGTAGTTACAGCTGACGCTGACGATGCCGCCGCCGCCCGAGTAAGTCCAGTCATAGCCGTAAGAGGTCGAGCCGTTGGCGGTATAGTGGATGCTGTTGCCCGTGCTCATCGCCGCGCCGGGGTCAGACGAAGCCGCCGAAGAGGACGTCTGAGGGTCAACCGCGGCTGTAGTCGCTTCTTCGGGATTGCTGTAAGTGTTCTCATCCTGTGAGGATGCGACATAATTCTGATCATCACTGCGCGCGACAGTCGGCTGCGGAGCAGTCGTCGCTTTGGGCTTTTGCGTTTCAGAAGCAATGGTCGCGGTCACCACGGTAGGCTCTGTGTTTTGATCATTCTTTTTGTTCTTTCCTGTCAAGGCAACGATCGCGATAATGATACCGATCACCACCGCCGCCACAACGGCAACGACTACGATATTGGTGATCATGCTCTTTCTTTTGAGCTGTCGTCTTCTTTCCATTCGGTCGCGCTCGATCGCGTTCGGTCTGTGATCGTCATTATAATTCGGCATACCTTCAACTCCTTTTTGGTTTTACCGTTATATTCACAACCCCATTATAGCCGACATAATTCTTTAAAGCAAGAATATATTTGAAAAATTTACAAACTATACAATAATTCCTGTTCTTTCGCACTATTATCCGCATGAATAACGGCTTTTGTAGGCAAAAATCATAAAACCATGAAATTCGTGGTTGAAAAACTCGGTGATTCCTTGCCTTGCTAATTCTCAGCTTTGTGATATAATACAGATGAATACTGAATAAAGGACTGATACATATGAGTAAAATACTTCCCGTTACCCTTTTGACCGGTTACCTCGGCGCGGGCAAAACGACCCTGTTGAACCACGTGCTCAATAACCAGGAGGGCTACAAGGTAGCCGTCATCGTCAACGATATCGGCGAGGTCAATATCGACGCTGAGCTGATCCAGAAAGGCGGCGTCGTCAACGAAAAGGACGAGAACCTCGTCCCGCTCCAGAACGGCTGTATTTGCTGTACGCTCAAAACCGACCTGATCGAGCAGATCTTAGGCCTTGTCAAACAGCAGAAATTTGATTATATCCTGATCGAAGCGTCGGGTATCTGCGAGCCGATCCCGATCGCTCAGACTATTTCCATGCTCGATGGCTCCTATAACGACCCCCGTCTGCCCAAGCTCTGCCGTCTGGACAATGTCGTATCCGTTGTTGACGCGGCGCGCCTGTCCACCGAGTTCGGCTGCGGCGGATCTCTCTTGAAGGACGATATCGACGACGAGGATATCGAGAACCTTCTGATCCAGCAGATCGAATTCTGCAACACCATCATTCTGAACAAGGTCGACCTCGTCAGCGACGAAGAGCTGGTCAATATCAAGAAGGTCATTCGCGCGCTCCAGCCCGAGGCGAAGATCATCGAGACCACCCGCGGACAGGTCGCCATCAGCGAGATCCTCGACACCAACAATTTCGATTTTGATAAGGTCGCTTCCTCCGCGGCATGGGTACAGGAGCTCAATGCCGACGTTGATGATGACGACGATCACGATGAGCACGACCATCATGACCATGACGATGACGAGCATGACCATCATGACCACGACGATGACGAGCACGAGCATCACCATCATCACGACCACGATGATGACGAGCACGAGCATCACCATCATCACGACCATGACGAAGACGAGCATGAACACGGTCACGGTCATCACCATCACCACCACCATCATGACGGCGGCGAGGTAGAGGAATACGGTATCGGCACCTTTGTATACTACCGCCGCGCACCGTTCTCCAAGGATAAATTTGAGAAATTCCTCGCGTCCTTCCCGAAGAACGTCATTCGCTCCAAGGGCCTGTTCTGGATCAAAGAGGACAAGGATTGGGCGATCATGTTCGAGCAGTCCGGCAAGCAGATGGATTGCACCGACTACGGTCAGTGGCTTGCCGCCGCTCCTGCGCATATCCGCCGCAAGATGTTCAAGGAGGATCCCGAGCTGCAGAACGATTGGGATGATAAGTACGGCGACCGTATGATCAAGCTGGTCTTTATCGGTCACAATATGGACAAAGAGGGCATCATCAAGGCTCTTGACGACTGCCTGACCGAGCTCTGATAATCATATCGAAATAAAAGCGCTTCCGTGATGGAAGCGCTTTTTATGTGTATCTGTATGGAAAATATTTAAATGATCCCCAGCTCTTTCAGCGCGACGGCGATACCGTCATGGTCGCAGTCCGCAGTCACCGTGTCGGCGGCTTCCTTCACCGCGTCCTCGGCATTGCCCATCGCGATACCCAGTCCCGCCGCCTTGAGCATGTAAATATCGTTGTAGCTGTCGCCGAACGCGATCGCCTCGCTGATATCCACGCCCGCGTTGTCGCAGATCTTCTGCAAGCCCGTGCCCTTGTTCGTGCCCTTGGGCATGACTTCAAGGAACCACGGCGCGGAGAGGTAGATGTCCACCTCGTCGCCGAGCTTTTCGAGCAATTGCCGCTCCAGCTCCTTGAGCTCTGCGGGATCGCCCGAGATCAGGAATTTGTGGATATCCCAGTCGATGAACGACGGCAGATCGTCCACCACGTTCAGCGGCAGTCCGATCACGTCGCTTTCGATATGGGTGTAGTCGTTCACCTTGCCGTCGGCATAGATGACACTGCCCCTGTGTACCATCGTAGTCGCGTTTGACGGACGGAGGATATCGTAGACAGGGCGGATATATTTGCTGTCGAGATAGCTCTTGCCGATCAGCTCGTCGCGGCTGTTCATGATCGCGCCGCCGTTGAAGCCCATGTAGTAGCCGCCGTAGCGAAACACGTCCAGTGCCTGAGCGTAAGGGCGCACGCCGTAGGGCAGCCGTCCCGACGTCACGGCGACGATCACGCCGTTTTCCTGCGCCTGTATCAGCGCCGCTTTCGTGACGGGGGAGAGGGTCTTGTCCTTTCTGAGCAGGGTGTCGTCGATGTCTGTCGCAATCAGTTTATATTTCATATTTTACCTCGGGATTCGTCAAATTACTACCCTATACCTTATCATAAAAAAGACCGCATGACAAGTGGAATTTTGCTTTAACGCTGTAATGTGCTGATAATTAATATGACCAATTTTGTATGCAAAGTATTATATGAACTGATGAATGTGTAAAATTTCTAATAAATCATTAAAAATAGATTGAATTTTTTTCATATTGTAGTATAATATTTAATGTATTACTATGGATTATTATGGAAAATTATAAGATGCCGCAATTTTTCGGCGGTATACAGAAAGGACGTGCTGAATATGCAGACATCGGTTCTCGAACGCTTGGATCATGTCGCCGCCGTCTATACGGACAAGGTGATGTTCAAGGATCCCGAGCGCAGCCTGACCTTCGGTCAGTTCGACAAGCTCACCAAATCCATCGGTACTTACCTTGCGGGTGTGACCGCTCCCGGCGATCCAGTCGCGGTCATGTCCGGCAGACATGTTTATACACCCTCTTGCTTCCTCGGCGCTGTCAGAGCGGGTTGCTTCTATGCTCCGATGGACGGCGATATGCCCAAGGCAAGACTCAACCAGATCCTCTCCGTCATCAAGGCGCCGTATATGCTGGTCGATCAGGCGCATCTCGAGCAGGCTCAGTCCCTCGAGTTCGACGGCAAGATCATCGTGATGGAAGAGATCATGGATACCCCTGCTGACGAAGCCCTGCTCGCGCAGAGAGCGGCTACTCTCGTCTGCACCTCTCCGCTGTACGTGATCTTCACCTCCGGCTCTACCGGCAAGCCCAAGGGCGTTATCACCTCGCACCTCTCGCTGATGACCTATATCGACTCCGTGTGCAAGGTGCTCGATATCAACGATACCGACGTCATGGGCAACCAAAGCCCCCTCGACTATATCGCGGCTGTCCGCGACATCTATTTCCCGATCAGCAAGGGTGCTTCTACCTTCATCATTCCGAAAAACGAATTCGCCGTTCCGACAGAGCTGTTCGGTACGCTCAACCGTGAGAAGATCACCGCTTTGTGCTGGAGCGTCGCGGGCGTAGAGATCCCCGCCAAGCTCGGCGCGTTTGATGAGAGCAAGCCCGAATACCTCAAGAAGCTCTGCTTCTCGGGTTCGGTCATGCCCTGCAAATATCTGAAGATCTGGCAGGAGAACCTGCCCGACGTCCTCTACGTCAACCAGTACGGTCCCACCGAGGCGACTGCCTCCTGCACCTACTATGTTGTCAAGGAAAAGGTGGACGACGATACCGTCCTGCCTATCGGCAAGCCGTATGATAATTATAAGATCACACTTCTGAATGAGGACAACACCCTCACTCCCGACGGCGAGATCGGCCAGATCTGCGTCAGCGGTCCCGTATTGGCGCTCGGCTACTACGGCAACAAGGAAGTCACCGACTTATCCTTTATCCAGAATCCGCTCAACGACAATTACCGCGAGCTGATCTACAAGACAGGCGACCTCGGTCGCTGGGGCGAGGACGGCAACCTGATGTTCCACGGCCGTATGGATCGCCAGATCAAGCATCTGGGTCACCGTATCGAGCTCGGCGAGATCGAAGAGACCGCAAAGCTCGTCGAGGGCGTCAAGGATTGCTGCGCGCTGTATAATAAGCCCAAGGCGACCCTCTACCTCTTCTATACAGGAGAAGCGACAAGCAAGGATATCGTGCTCTATTTCAGAGCCAATATGCCCGCCTTCATGGTGCCGCGCAAGCTGATCAACCTCGAAGAAATGCCCGCCCTGCCTAACGGTAAGACCGACATGCAGGCGCTCAAGGCAATGTTCAAATAAATTATCAGGCTCCCTTTGGTAAAGGGAGCTGTCAGCGCAAGCTGACTGAGGGATTGCACAATTGACCGAGCGAAGTGAGAAACCCTTGTTTATTCGGTCGATCGTATAACAAGTGTCGTGCTCTATGACACAATCCTGCTAATCTACCTCCCTTAGAAAAGGGGAACTATGACAGTATATTACCTAAAGGTGATAATAAATTAAAGATCAATAAAAGGAGTAATTATCATGGATGAATTAATGGAAATCTTACAGGAACTCAGACCCGACGTTGACTTTGAAAACGAAACCGCTCTGATTACCGACGGCATTCTCGATTCTTTTGATATCGTTGCTCTCGTAGGCGAGCTCAACGATGCTTTCGATATCGAGATCAAGCCCAACAACCTTGTTCCCGAGAACTTCAACTCCGCGAAGGCTATGATGGCTCTCGTCGAGAAGCTCCAGGACGAATAATCCGACTGATCGTCTCCTGTTCGGGAGTTTTGCGCTTCCGGACAGGAACATTTCGAATCTAATTTTCCGTAAAGGAATGATATAAATGGATATCAATAAGCTAAGGGAGCTCTTACCCCGCGTAGGGACCCCCTCTTATATCTTTGAACTTGACGCGTTCCAAAAGCGCGCTGAGCTGGTCAAAAAATATTTCGGCGACAAGATCGGACTCTGCTTCTCTATCAAAGCGAATCCCTTCCTGCTGGGCAGACTCCCCGAGGTCTTTGACAAGATCGAGGTCTGCTCTCCCGGCGAGCTGACGGTCTGCGAGCGCACCGGCGCCGATATGAGCACCGTCATCTTCTCCGGCGTCAACAAGGGCTACGCGGACGTCGAGCGCGCCGCCGATGACAACGTCGGCACCTTCACCGCCGAAAGCCCGCTCCATCTTGAACTGATCAATGACGCGGCGCTGTGCAGAGGCAAGGTCTTTGACCTCTTACTGCGCGTGACCGATATCAAGGGCGGCAGCCAGTTCGGCATGAACGAAGAGGTCACTCTCGACATCATCCGCCGCCGCGACGAATATAAGGGCGTCAATATCGTCGGTCTGCACTACTTCACCGGTACGGCAAAGCGCAAGGCGAAGCCCATCGAGAAGGAATGCGACTACCTGATGGATCTGACCGCCCGTATCAAGAGCGATCTCGGCTTCACCGTACAGCGCATCGAGTACGGCACAGGCCTTGCGGTCGACTATTTCTCCGAGACTGCCGACGCGGAAGAGGAGGAGCGCCTCGCTTCTATCTCTCCTAAATTGCAGGAGCTTGCCGAAGTCGCCGAGCTGACGGTCGAGATGGGTCGTTTCTTTGCCGCTCCCTGCGGTTACTATCTGACCAAGGTCGTCGATACCAAGACCAATTTCGATATCAACTACGCCATCGTTGACGGCGGTATGAATCAGGTCAAGTACAACGGTCAGCTCCAGGGCATGCAGATCCCCGAGATCCTGCATCTGGCGGATCGCGACCTTTCAGGCGACGCTCAGCCGTGGACGTTGTGCGGTTCTATCTGTACGACAGCCGATATCTTAGCACGCAACGCGATGTTCACCGACCTCAGGATCGGCGATATCCTCGTGTTCTGCCGTACGGGCGCGTACTCCTGCATGGAGGGTATCTCCACCTTCCTCAGCCGCGAGATGCCCGTCATCGCTGAGTACAGCGAGAAAGAGGGTCTGACGATCCTGCGCGAGATGTTCTACTCCGACGAGTTGAACACACCGCACAGATAAGCGACCGAAGTTATCATAAAGTTTTAGTTTTAAGTTCAAAGGTTTACTATGACTTATACATCGATCAAATTTATCTTTTTTGTACTGGCGACGGCGTTGATCTACTTCGTCCTGCCGTGGAAGAAGTACCGCTGGACGGTACTCCTCGCCGCAAGCGCGGTGTTCTACTGTCTTGCCAGCTATAAGTATGCCGTCTTTATCCTGTTTACGGCGCTGAGCACCCTGCTGATCGGCTTGTGGCTCGATGATGTGAACAGGAAGGGCAAGCAGCTTTTAAAAGCCAACAAAGGCGAATGGGACAGAGAACAGAAGAAAGCCTTCAAGAATAAGCAGAAGGTCAAGAAGCGCTGGATCATGGCGCTGTGCCTGATCCTGAACTTCGGTATTCTGGCGTTTTTGAAGTATTACAACTTCTTCTCGGGCTCTTTGAACGACATCTTAGGCTCGTTCGGTATCGACTTCTCCGTTCCGACCTTAAAGCTGTTCCTGCCGCTCGGTATCTCGTTCTACACCTTCCAGAGCATGGGCTATATCGTGGACGTCTACCGCGAGAAGGTCAAGCCGCAGACCAACCCCTTCAAGTTCCTGCTGTTCGTGTCCTTTTTCCCGCAGATCATCCAAGGTCCTATCAGCAACTACGAGCAGCTCGGACATCAGCTCTTTGAGGGTCACGACTTCGACTTTACCCGCTTCAAACACGGCTCTCAGTTGATCTTATGGGGCTTCTTCAAGAAGCTCGTCATCGCCGACAGAGCGGTCGTCGCGATCAATACGGTCACCGCGACCTATCAGGGCTATAATAAATATTCAGGCACGACGCTGACCTTCACGATCCTGCTCTACGCCTTCCAGCTGTATGCCGACTTCTCGGGCGGTATCGATATCTCCCGCGGCGTGGCTCAGCTCTTCGGCATCGACCTGATCGACAACTTCAAGCGTCCGTACTTCTCAAAGTCCATCAACGAGTATTGGCGCAGATGGCATATCTCTCTCGGCGCTTGGATGAAGGATTACATCTTCAACCCGCTGGCGATCTCCTCGGCGTTCCTCAACGCGAGCAAGAAGATGAGAGGCACCCGCTTCGGCAAGACCAAGGCAGGCTCCCATATCGCCAAGGTGCTCCCGACCGCGTTCGCTTCGCTGATCGTCTTTCTGATCGTCGGTATCTGGCACGGCGCGAGCTATAAATATGTCGCCTTCGGTCTGTGGAACGGCGTGATCATCATGATCTCCACCCTCATGCAGCCGCTGTTTGACGGCGTGACCGACAAGCTCCATATCAACCGCAAGAACTTCTTCTTCCGTCTGTTCCAGATGATCCGAACCTTCATCGTGGTACTGGTCGGCTATGTGTTCGACGTAGCGCCCTCGTTCAAGCAGGGCATGATGACCATTTCCCGCTTCTTCACCGACCAGAGCATCACCCGCGGCAAGACCGAGATCTTGAAACTGGGTATCACATGGAAGGATTATATCCTGCTCGGCGTATGCGTGATCGTGATCTGGATCGTCAGCATGATCCAGGAGAAGCACTCCGATACCACCATCCGCGAAATGCTCGATAAAAAGCCGTTTATCCTGCGTTTTATCGTGTTCTTCTTACTGATCATGGCGGTCATCGTCTTCGGTATCTACGGCTCGGGCTATGCCGCTTCCGACTTTGTCTACATGCAGTTCTAGCGGAAAAGCTTTGAGAAGATTTATATTTTGAGGCTGAACCTATGAAAGCAAAATTATATATCACCCGAGGTATCAAGCTTTTGGCTTTTGCCCTCGCGGTGATCTCATCTACCTATCTGCTTCAGACATTTTTGCTGAAGCGCATTGATAACAACACCATGCGCATGGAGGCGTTCTATCTTGAGGAAAAGGAGTCCATCGATGCCGTTCTGATCGGCGCATCCGATGTGTACGCCGGCTACTCCGCGCCCTATGCCTATGAAAAATACGGCTATACCAGTTATCCCTACGCGACCCAGAGTTCTCCGGCGAATATTGTTCTTCCCCAGATCAAAGAGGTCATCAAGTACCAAAATCCCAAGATGATCATCGTAGAGATCAACGCGTTCATGTATAAGGATAATGAACTCCCCTCTGAAGCGAGCCAGCGTATGTTTGCGGACAACGTCCCGCACGACCAGATCTGGCGCGATTATCTTGCCGACGCGATCCCTGCCGATAAGCAGATCGAGTATTATCTGCCTATCGTGAAGTATCACAGCTCATGGAACGAGTATCCGTGGAAGTTCAAGTACCTCACAGCGGAGCTCGGACTCAAGCAGGCCGGCTATTCGCTGTTCCGCGGCTACAAGACGGTCGCTAACGAATTCCACCCGACCGTCAAGGTCTATAACAGTGAGCTCAAGGACGACGATTCTACCTATCCGCTCGGCGTCAACGGCGAACGCTATCTGAGACAGACGCTGGAATATCTCAAAGAGAACAATATCACTAACGTCGTATTCATGCGATTCCCTCATATCGTCCGCACTGAGGCGTATTCGCGTTTCAGGCGCTGTAACGAGGCGGGCAATATCATCAACAGCTACGGCTATGATTTCGTCAACCTCGAGCGCTACGGCGAGGAGGAAGGCTTTGTCGTCGATGAGGATTTCTATAACTGGGATCATCTGAATATCTACGGTACCGAGAAGCTGACCGACTATATCGCCGATATGCTGCAGAACAAGTATCATATGACCTCTGCCGAGCTGACCGACGCCCAAAAAACGGAATGGAACGATTCGGTGAACTACTATCATATGATCTACAATTACAGTCAGGAGATGATCAGCCGCCGCAAAGAGCTGGGCAAGACCGGCAACGGAGGCACGACCGTCTCGGAAGATGAAAAGAGTATCTCGACGATCATGGAATACGCCCGCAAGCACCCCGATAAGGGTAAATACGACGTCGTTCTCAAAGATGAATAAGCATTAGCTTCAAAGGCTCCCGCTTCTCGGCGGGAGCTTTCGGCATAATTGGCAAAGTTTTGGTGAAAAATTTGTAAAATTTATGATAGAAATGTTACATTTTCCCTTGATTTTATGACCCGTATAGGGTATAATAATTGCGTTGGTGGCGTTTAGTGTCATTTTGTGACAAGAAAGGAACAAAACTGACCAAGTAGATTCTTTACTGAAAGGGGAGAGGCAGCATGTTCTTAGGTACGACCGACCATAACTTAGACGCTAAGGGCAGAGTGATCCTGCCTACCCATTTCAGAGAAGAGCTTGGCGAGAGCTTTTATATCACGATGGGCTTCAATCGCTGCGTACAGGTGCTCAGCGAAGCACAGTTCGATCGTCTGCGCGATCAGATCCGTCAGCTCCCCGCTGACAAAGCTCTCTCCCTGCAGTATCTCCTGATCTCTCCCGCAAAGCTGGTCACTCCCAACTCACAGGGCAGGGTCAGTATTCCGCAGAAGCTGCGCGAGGACGCGGGGCTGAACGGCGAAGTTACCGTAGTCGGCATGGATACCCGCGTCGAGATATGGGACAAGGCGACGTTCAATGTCTTTATGGAGCAGCAAAAGCAGTCTTCTGTCAAAGAAGCGCTTGAACTGCTGAGGCTGTAAGCATGGAATTCACTCATGTAAGCGTGCTTCTTTATGAAGCGGTCGACGGCTTGAATATCCGTCCCGACGGAATCTATATCGACGGAACAGCAGGCGGCGGAGGTCATTCGGCAGAGATCTTGTCCCGATTGACGAGCGGCAGGCTGTACAGTATCGACCAGGATCCCGACGCCATCGCCACCGTTACCGAGCGTTTCAAGGACGACGACCGTTCCACGATCCTGCAAGGCAATTTCGGCGATATGAAAGCGCTTTTGAATGACGTCGGCGTATACGCGGTCGACGGCGTGCTTCTGGATATCGGCGTATCGTCCCATCAGCTGGACGATGGCTCCCGCGGATTTTCCTATCACGAGGACGCGCCGCTGGATATGCGCATGAGCCAAAGCGGCGAGACGGCGGCAGATTTAGTCAATACCTTGGACGTCGGCGAACTGAGCAGGATCATTTCCCTCTACGGCGAAGAGAAATACGCGTTCTCTATCGCAAAGGGGATCGTTCGCGCGCGTGAGATAAAGCCGATCGAAACGACCTTAGAGCTTGCCGAGATCGTCAAGGAGAACGTACCGCAGAAGGTGCGCCGCGACGGCCATCCCGCCCGCAAGACCTTTCAGGCGTTGCGGATTGCGGTCAATCACGAGCTCGATGTGCTCGAAAGCGGCTTGCAGGGCGCTTTTGAATTACTCAGTCAGGGCGGCAGGCTGAGCGTGATCACCTTCCATTCACTTGAGGATCGCATCGTCAAGCAGTTTATGCGCGACAAAGCACAGGGCTGTACCTGTCCCAAGGACTTCCCCGTGTGCGTCTGCGGCAATAAACCGAAGGTCAAGATCATCACCAGAAAGCCGATTTTGCCCTCTGATGAGGAATTAGAGCGCAATCCCAGAGCCCGTTCGGCGAAGCTGAGAGTATGCGAAAAGCTCTGATTTTTCCTGATTGGAAATTTCAGTCACCCTAAGAAAGTATTTCTAACATATTGCGCAAATTGTCGGCGAATCAACCGCATATTTGTATAGTTTTACTATGGACAACCGCAGTAGGATATAGTAGAATGATAACAAGATTGTAATAATTGCGCTAACCCTATAGATTGTGATAAAATCCCGATAAAAACACATTATCCTGTGAAATCAGGGCAAAAATGTCACGATAACGGTTAAAAGAAGATTACAGAAAAATTACAGTCGATTTATCATTCTTCGCCGCTCGGACAAGCTCCCGACGGCGAACGGATCAATTGATTATCCCTACTCTTTATATAGATAAAACAGAAACAGACAGAACAGAAACCAAAGTGCTTGGAACGCACGCAACCATCAAAGGATCAGTGGTGCAGCATGGATTATTACTATCGCAGCAGCCTTGCCTATGATCTCACCCTTTTCGAAGAATCCGAAGCGGATAACGTATCCCATATCGAGAGAGAGTCTTCCGAGAATAAGAGCGAGAGAGCGGACGGCGGCACGAGAAACAGTAATAAACGCGACAGAAACAACAGAACAAAGAAGAACTCGAAGCAAAAAGGCCGCCGCTCAAAGATCGGGCGCATCATTTTCGGCGTCGTGTGCGGCCTGTTGATGGCGTTCGTCGTCGTCTCCATCATTCACGGTCAGGTCCAGCTGACCGAGCTGAATCAGGAGATCGCCGACGCAAAGGCTCGCCTTGCCGAGCAGCAGAGTATTTACACACAGCTGGAGATGAAGGTGGATTCCTCGATCTCGACTACGGTCGTAGAGGACTACGCCAAGAACAATCTCCATATGAATAAAGCTGCGAACTCTCAGAAGGAGTTTGTCAACCTTTCCGACGGCGACAAGGCGGAGGTCAGTCTGAGCGGCGACAAAAATATTTTCGAGTCAATTGCCGAGGCGATATCTTCCTTATGGTCATAACAGGTATATATTTTTTGCGTTTGAATAGAATTTAGATGAGGTAAGAGTTGAGATTTTATCTTAACTCTTATTCGTGTTTTTACAGAGCGGCATTCAGCGACCGTTTTTGGCGGCTGAAACGCTCATTTTGCTGTCGGATCGTCATACTAATCCTTAATAAAAACCTTTATCATCTATTGCGCTATATTTCGTATAGCTTTGTTGGTATCCTTGACAGGCGCCAGCCTGTCTGCGTTTCCCGTCGCGCTATCCGAAATATATCACTAATATCTGATTAAATCTTTTATCAAGGATTAGTATCAAGCCGATCCGCGGATCAAAGATTTTTTCATGAAAGGAGTGATCGCTCATGGGAGCTAATCAGAAGCTCAGAAGAAGAACCGTATGGCTGTTGATCATCGTATTGGCAGTCGGCTTCGGCGCGGTTATCACCCGACTGGCGTATCTGCAGCTGGTACAGGGCGAAGAGCTCCAGAGAAGAGCGATCGAACAGCAGCTGGCGGATACTCCGATCTCCGCCAAGCGCGGCACGATATACGACACCAAGGGCAAGATCTTAGCGCAGTCCGCCTCCGTATGGCAGGTCGTCATGGCTCCTGCGTACTTCGACGACGGGGCAGAGGGCGACGAACAGCGATCTTTTGTCGCGTCGCGCCTTGCTTCTATCCTCGACTTGGACGAAGCGGAGCTTCTGGAGGACACCAAGCAGAATACCTACTATGTGTCCGTCAAGCGCAAGGTCGAGAGCGAGCAAAAGGAGCAGATCATCGAGCTGCAAAAGGAGCTTGCGGAAAAGTACCAGAAACCCGGTATCATCTCCCTGCTCGACGACTACAAGCGCTACTACCCCTACAGCGACCTCGCGTCCTCGGTCATCGGCTTCACCGGCTCTGAGGATCAGGGCTTGTGGGGTGTCGAGTACCAGTACAACGACTATCTCTCGGGCACACCCGGCCGCATCATATCGGCACAGAACGGTATTCAGACAGAAATGCCCTTCGATTATAACCAGAACATCGGCGCGATCGACGGCAGCTCGGTGGTGCTCACCATCGACGAGACCGTCCAGAGTATCGTTGAAAAATACATGAAGCAGGGTATCATCGACAACCAAGTCCATGAGCGCGGCGTTTGTATCGTCATGAACGTCAACAACGGCGAGATCGTCGCGATGGCGTCCGTCAACGGCTTCGACCTCAATGACCCCTTCACCATTCTCCCCGATCAGAAAAAAGAGATCGAGGCGATCGACCTCGATTATCTGATCAAGCACGATTATTTTGAAGAAGACGAAGATCCCTACAAGCTCAGCGAAGAGAAAAAGAAAGAGCTGATCGAGCAGGCACAGAACGAGGCTGAGAGCGCCGCTCTCGCCCGCAACTGGCGCAACAAGGCGATCTCCGATACCTACTATCCCGGTTCGGTTTTCAAGATGGTCACCCTCTCGATGGCGCTGCAGGAAGGCGTCGTCAACAAAGACAGCCGCTTCGTCTGTTCGGGCGCGTTCCAGCTTTATGAAGACACCATCCATTGCCATAACACCGCGGGTCACGGCACACAGACCTATCAGGAATGTCTGTGGAACTCCTGCAACCCCGGTTTCATTCAGATCGGCCAGCTGGTCGGCAAAACCAAATTCTGGGAGTATTACCAGGCGTTCGGCTTCTCCGATAAGACAGGTATCGACCTGCCCGGTGAATCCGAGGACCAGTTCTTCGTCCATGACGGCGTAGAGGGCAACATGCTCGATACCGACTTGGCGGTCGCGTCCTTCGGTCAGAACTTCTCCATCACTCCGATCCAGATGATCACGGCGGCGAGCGCTGTCGCGAACGGCGGCAAGATCGTCCAGCCTCACGTCGTCAAGCAGATCCTTGACAACGAGGGCAACGTCGTGAAGAACGCCTCCACTGAGACCAAGCGTCAGGTTATTTCCGAATCCGTCTCCGAAGAGATGCGCGGCATCATGGAAGAGAACTGTATCTCCGGTTCCGGTAAGAACGGCTACGTCGCGGGCTATCGTGTCGGCGGCAAGACCGGTACTTCCGAGAAGCTGATCGACGTCAACGATGACGGCGCCGATGACTATATCGCTTCCTTCTGCGGCTTCGCTCCCGCGAACAACCCGCAGTACGCGGCGCTGGTATTCTTTGACGCGCCGCTCGGCGGCAACTACTACGGCTCCGCGGTCGCGGCCCCTGTATTCGCCAGCATCATGAGCGAGGTTCTGCCTTATCTCGAGGTTGCCGCTCAGTATACCGACGAAGAAGCGAGCAATATCGATACGGCGGCAGGCGCGTACAGCGGCATGAGCGTTGATGACGCGGTAGCCGCGGCAGAGCGCGACGGCTTTACTGTCACGGTCAAGGGCGAAGGCTCTACAGTCGTGTCTCAGAATCCTTCGACGGGTGCTTCAATGCCGACAGGCGGCACCATCGTCCTGTATACGGATCAAAGCGGCACCGACGAAAAGGTAACGGTACCGAATCTGGTCGGCTTCAGCGTATCCGAAGTCAACGGCATCGCGTCCTCCTACGGACTGAACGTCAGCGTCACGGGTATGGTATCGTCCTCCGACAGTACCTCCACCACGCAGAGCGTACCCGAGGGCACCGAGGTCGCTCCCGGTACGGTCATCACCGTCACCTTCAGCGGCGGCGGTATCGCGGACTAATCAAATCATAGAGCTTGGGGCGGGGCTTCCCGCTCCGCGGCTCCTCTATCCATATAAGAGAATTCCAAAAATGAGGTGAAATAATGGAGACAGGTTTATGGGCATTCGGTGTGGCGGTCGTATCATTTGCCATCACCGCGATCATAGGTAGGTACCTGATACCTTTCCTCCACAAATTGAATTTCGGCCAGACGATTCTGGACATCGGTCCCAACTGGCATAAAAACAAGCAGGGCACTCCCACGATGGGCGGCATCATGTTCGTTATCGGTATCGTGATCGCGACCTCCGCGGGTGTTCTGCTCTACGCGATCGGTCACGGACTCGATTCCGTCAGCCGCTTTGTGTTCGCGGGCTTGCTGTTCGCGCTGCTCAACGGCGGCATCGGCTTCATCGACGACTATGTCAAGGTCGTCAAGAAGCGCAATCTCGGTCTGACCGCGATCCAGAAGCTGGTTCTGCAGTTCTTGGTGGCGGCGATCTACCTCTTCGTCATGTATCTGTGCAAGGATAATACAGAGATCCTCGTGCCCTTTGTCGGCTATGTCGATCTCGGCTTCTTCTACTATATCGTGATGGCTGTCGTGCTCGTCGGCATCGTAAACGCTGTGAACCTGACGGACGGCATCGACGGCCTTGCGGGCTCCGTTACCTTCTTTGCCTGCCTGTTCATGATGCTGATCGCCAACGTGCTTGGCAATCATGTCGCGAACGTCCTGTTTGCCGCGGCGGCGGCAGGCGGCTGTCTGGGCTTCCTGATCTGGAACTTCCACCCCGCCAAGTGCTTCATGGGCGACACAGGCTCGCTCTTCCTCGGCGCGATGGTCTGCGCGATCGCTCTGGCGATGGATATGCAGCTATTGTTGATCCTGATCGCACTGGTCTACCTGATCGAGATGTTCTCTGTCATGCTGCAGGTCACCTACTTCAAGCTCACCCACGGCAAGCGCCTGTTCAAGATGTCCCCGATCCACCATCATTTTGAGATGTGCGGCTGGTCGGAAATGAAGATCGTATGCGTTTTCTCCGCCTTCACCGCTCTTTGCGGACTCGGTGCGCTGCTCTTGGTGATCTTCGGATAGCCATAGGCTCCCTTTGGTAAAGGGAGCTCCCGCGACCCGGCGGGTGAGGGATTGCATAATTGATCGAGCGGCAGCGAGAATCCATATACTTATTGGTTTGGTTGCTATACCCGTATATATGATCCCTCAGACTACTTTACAGAAAGGACTCGGCATATGTTGACAATCGAAAACACCTCGCGCCGCAGGGCGCGGGATTATGAGAGTGAGCGTCGTGCCTCGTCCAAAAAAGGCAGACGAAAAATCAACTTCTCACTGCTGAATATCGGTAAAGGTATCGATATTCCCTTCGTTCTTCTGATATTTGTATTGCTCGCCATCGGCATCACCATGATGTTCTCGGCAAGCTACCCTGTCGCTTATTACGAGATCGGCGACAGCTATTATTACTTAAAGCGTCAGCTGATCTTCGCGCTGATCGGACTGGTGGTCATGATCGCGGTCTCCTTCGTCGATTACCATTACTACCACCGCTTCGCCGCGATCATCTTAGGTATCAGCTACTTTGCACTGGTGCTCGTGCTGGTACTTCCGTCCCAGGAGGGCGGCGTTCACCGATGGATCGGCGTCGGTATGTTCGGTATCCAGGCGTCGGAGATCAGTAAATTCGCGATCATCCTCTTTATGGCGCACTGGGGCAGCCGATATTATGACCGCATGGATACGCTTAAATACGGCGTCCTCCCCGGCGCGGCGGTCTTTCTTTCCACTGCTTTTCTGTTGCTCTTTGAGCCGCATTACTCCTGTATCGTTATCATCGGTATCCTGACAGTCGTTATGATGTACGTTTCGGGCATCAAGATCAAGTGGCTTGCGATCGGCGCGGCGGTGCTCGCGGTGCTGATCCTCCTGCTCTGGGTCACCGGTATGCTGACCTACGCGATGGAGCGTATGGACGGCTGGGGTCAGGCGTTGTCCGACGACCTTGATCGCGATATGTGGAACAGTACATGGCAGACGAGAAACAGCCTCTACGCCATCGGTTCGGGCGGCTTGTTCGGACTGGGCTTGGGGCAGAGCCGACAAAAGTATCTATACCTACCCGAACCGCAGAACGACTTTATCTTTGCTATCGTCTGCGAGGAACTCGGGCTCGTCGGCGCGGTGCTGATATTGCTGATATTCGCCCTGCTCGTCTGGCGCGGCATCATCATTTCCCTGCGCGCGCGCGACCGTTTCGGCAAACTGCTCGGTATCGGTCTGACGACGCATATCGGACTACAGGTCGTACTGAATATATTGGTAATCACCGACTGGCTGCCCAATACGGGTATCTCCCTGCCGTTCTTCAGCTACGGCGGTTCCTCACTGCTGACGCTGATGTTTGAGATGGGCGTTATCCTCGCGGTATCCAGAACGTCGAATATTGAAAAAAGCTAAGAGAGTTAGGAATTAGGAGTTAGGAGTTGATGGTGGGTTCTGCCCACACCCATTTGTAATATGATATCATACGTATTACCGATTCAAAACGCTTCAGCGTTTCCCTAAACTTCTCACTTCTCACTTCTCACTCCTCACTAAATTAATCGGAGTTTTTTATGAAAGTATTACTCGCCGGCGGCGGTACCGCCGGACACATCAATCCCGCCTTAGCGATCGCGGGCTACATCAAAGAAAAAGAGCCTGATACAGAGTTCCTGTTCATCGGCAACCGCGACGGTATGGAACAGCGCCTCGTCAAACAGGCGGGCTTCCCGATCAAATCCGTCGTCATCACAGGCTTCAAGCGCAGTCTGTCGCCGAAGAACACGGTACATAATGTCAAGACCGTGTACTATTCCTTTGAATCCCGCGCGAAAGCGAAGAAGATCATCAAGGAATTCGATCCTGATATCTGTATCGGTACCGGCGGCTACGTCAGCGGACCCGTTATCCTCGCCGCGTGCAACCTTGGTTACAAGGCGGTGATCCATGAGCAGAACGCCTATCCCGGCGTTACCAATAAAATGCTCGCGAAATCCGTCAACCGCGTCATGCTCGCCAACGAGGACGCGAAGGCTCGCTTCACGGACAAGGCTCATTTTGTCCTGACAGGCAACCCCATCCGTCCCGCGATCCTTTCTACCAAGCATGATGAAGCGAAGGCTCGGCTGGGTCTTGATGATTCCAGACCCGTGATCCTCTCCTTCGGCGGTTCTCTCGGCGCTGAATGTATCAACAAATCCATGGCGGAGCTGATTGCCCGTTCCGCTAAGGATAAGAAATATTATCATATCCACGCCTACGGCCAGCAGGGCACATGGATGCCCGATCTGCTGAAATCGAAGGGCGTTGACATCAAAAATTGCGACAACCTCGATATCCGTCAGTATATCGACAACATGAACGACTGCCTTGCCGCTTGCGATCTGGTAGTGTCCCGCGCGGGCGCGATCACCCTGTCCGAGGTACAGGCAAAGGGCAGACCCGCGGTGCTGATCCCCTCTCCGTTTGTCGCGGAGAATCACCAGTACCACAACGCCATGTCCATGGTCAACAAAAAGGCGGCGAAGCTGATCGAGCAGGCTGACCTTTCGGGCGAGCTCTTGATCGAGACCGTTGACAGCATGCTGACCGACAGAAGCGTCCTCGAAGAGTACCGCAGAAACGCCCAGAAGATGGCGATCACCGACGCCAACGAGCGTATCTATCAGACGGTGAAAGAGGTACTCGCAGAGTAAGAAAACCAGTCACAAAACCGACCGACCTTTCATAGTATAAAAGGCATAGAGTCTTTGAAAGGGTGTTGGGTGTGTCGGTATTTGTGGTAAACGGCGGGAGAAGATTATCAGGAGAGGTCGAGCCGCAGGGCTCCAAAAACAGCGCTTTGCCGATCTTGGCGGCGACGCTGCTGTGCCGCGGAGAGTGCGTCTTACATAACTGTCCGCGTCTGAGCGATGTGGAAGCGTCGCTTGCGATCCTGCGCTACATAGGCTGTACCGCTCGTCGCGAAGGCAGTACCGTGATCGTCGATACCGGCAGTGTGGAGCGCTTTGAGATCCCCTCGGAGCTGATGCACCGCATGCGTTCCTCGATCATCTTCCTCGGCGCGATGATCGCGCGCTTTGACAGGGTGCGCATGTCGTTCCCCGGCGGGTGCGAGTTAGGTCCCAGACCGATCGACCTGCATTTAAGCGCTTTACGCGAGATGGGCGTCGTGATCTGTGAAGAGCACGGTGAGCTTGATTGCTATGTCAGCGATGAACTGCACGGCGCGAATATCACCCTGCCGATCCCATCGGTCGGCGCGACGGAGAATATCATGATCGCGGCGGCTTTAGCGAACGGTACTACCGTGATCAGCAACGCGGCGCGCGAGCCCGAGATCGTCGATCTGGCGGATTTTCTGAATTCCTGCGGCGCGCGTATCCGCGGCGCGGGGGAGAGCTCCGTTGTGATCGAAGGCGTCGAGCGCCTGCATCCTACGATCCACGCGATGATCCCCGACCGTATCGTGACGGCGACGATGATGTCTGCCGCGGCGGTTACGGGTTCCGATATCACGATGAAGGGCGTGATCCCTTCGCACCTTGAGTCGGTGTTTCCCGTGTTTCGGGACAGCGGCTGTGAGATCAATATCAAAGGGAATACGGTTCGTATCGGCGCGCCTTACCGCTTACGCAGTCCTAAGCTGATCCGCACCATGCCGTATCCCGGCTTTCCTACCGACGCCCAGGCGCCTGTGATGAGCATGGCGGCTGTCGCGGATGGGATGACCGTATTTGTGGAAAATATGTTTTTGAGCCGTTACAGTCACGTCAGCGAGCTGTGCCGTCTCGGCGCGGATATCCGCGTAGAGGGCAAGGTCGCCGTAGTGGACGGCGTGAAAAAGCTGCTGTGCGCCGATGTCCGCGCGCAGGATCTGCGGGGAGCCGCCGCCTTGGTGGTCGCCGCCTTGTGCGCGAGAGGACAGAGCCAGATCAGCGGCATAGAATATCTCGAACGCGGCTATGAGGACTTTGAGCTGGTGCTCTCCTCATTGGGCGCTGACGTGAAGAAGATATAACCTAAATAAAGATAAAAGAAAGGAGGGGTATTATGGCTAAGAAATCCGACAAAAAGCGCAAAAGATCAAACCGCAATTCCGCGCGTGAAGAACTGCGCCGCCCGCGCCGGCAGGTAGAGCCCGCGTGGGATGACGAAGAACCGTACGACGATTTTGCCGAGAAATATACCGAAGAGATCGATTTCCGTAATTTTGAAGAGAATACGCCAAAGCGCAAGCCCTATAGACCCTCCGAGCCCGAGCGTGACGACCTTCCCTACGAGGAAGAGCCGAACGAGCGCAACACGCGCCGATTCGAGAAAAAGACCAAGAAGAAAAAGAAGAGGAGAAAGCGAAAGCTCCTTCCGACCCGCCGACCCGTCGAACGGGTTCGGGACGAAGAGGACATGCTCAACGAGTTTTCCGATGACACCAACGAGTTTTATACCGACGAGAGCATACACAGCAGGCGGCGCGAAGATCCGCGCGATTTGAAGCAGGCGAAGAAGCAGGCAAAAAAGCAGGAGAAGCGCAAGCCCAAATCTCCGCTCCAGCGCAAGATCATCCGTATCCTCAGCTACGGCGCGATCATCGCCGTCGTCTTGATCGTCGGCGTAGTGCTGTCGCTGACGGTGCTGTTCAAAACGCAGGCATATGAAGTGACAGGCGTGACGCGCTATTCAGAGGAAGAGATCATTGACGCCTGCGGTATCAGCAAAGGCGAGAACATTTTCCTTGCGCCGAAATCCGCTGCAGAAAAGCGGTTGAAAAAGCAGTTCCCGTATGTGGAGGAAGCCAACGTCAGCTTCAAGATCCCCGATACGATCCGCATCTCGATCGAAGAGGCTGCGGAGGGCTATCTGATGAAGCTCAGCGGCTCTGATTATCTCGTCATCAGCACCAAGGGACGTATCCTCAATCAGGTGACGGATACCTCCGCTTATGATCTGCCGATCTTTATCGGACCTACGCTGACCTCCGGCGCGATCGGCGACTACGTCAGCTATGAGGACGATACCGTCGTCGAGATGATCGAGAGCATCACCCAGACCTTTGCCGACAACGGCTATCAGGGCATCACCGAGATCGACGCCACCGATATGGCGAATATCTCCTTCACCTATGATAACCGCGTCAAGGTCAAGCTCGGTATCCCCGAGGATCTCGATTATAAGGTCCGCACCGCGATGACCATCATCAACGAGAATCTTGATAAAAACCAGACGGGCACCATCACGGGTATCCTTGACGTTTCCCGCTGTAACTCTACCAAGCGCTCCTACTTCAACGAGCAGGAGATCCGTCCCACCGAGGTCAAGCCCTCCGAAAAGCCCACCGAAGCAGTTTCGGGCGATGGAGGAACGGGCGACGGCGGCGATTACAGCAGTGATTACAGCGCGGATTACAACAGCGATTACAGTGCCGATGGCTCGGCTGACGGCTACTATTCTGACGATTACAGCTGGTACGAAGGCGCCTATACCGACGATCCCTACGCCTATTATGGTGCATATGATGGTTATGGTTACTATGAATAAAGTGTAAACACAACCATTCCCTGTGAAAATTTATCAATTTTTTGAAAAATATTCAGAAAATGATTGAAATTATCACTGATATGTGTTAACTTATAATATGATAGAAGAAATATAATGCGTATGTATGCGTGAGCGTTTATGACCCTCACACATATGACAAGGAGGATATAAAATGGCTTTTGAATTGGAAAAGAATCCTGCCAGCGGTCTGCCGGTAATCAAAGTAATCGGTGTCGGCGGTGGCGGCGGTAATGCTGTCAACCGCATGATCAAAATGGATGTTAAGAACGTCGAGTTCATCGCCGTCAATACGGACGAGCATGTACTGCGTTTCTCTCAGGCTCAGGAAAAGATCCAGATCGGTGAGAAAGCTACCCGCGGCAAAGGCGCAGGCTCTATGCCCAGCGTCGGACAGGCTGCGGCGGAGGAGAACCGTGAGGAGATCGCGGCGATCCTGAAGGACACCGACATGGTATTTATCACCGCAGGTATGGGCGGCGGTACCGGTACAGGCGCGGCTCCCATCGTAGCGAAGATTGCGAAGGATATGGGTATTCTGACCGTAGCGGTCGTTACTAAGCCCTTTGCGTTTGAAGGTAAGAAGCGTATGGCTCAGGCTGAGCAGGGTATCGCGGAGCTTTCCGCTTGCGTAGACTCCCTGATCATCGTGCCCAACGAGCGCTTAAAGCATATCGCCGACCAGACGATCACACTGCAGAACGCTTTCCTGATCGCCGACGACGTACTCCGTCAGGGTGTACAGAGCATTTCCGATCTGATCGTTGTTCCCGGTCTTGTCAACCTCGATTTTGCCGACGTTTCCGCTATCATGCGCGACGCGGGATTTGCTCATATGGGTATCGGTAAGGCTACCGGTAAGGACAAGGCGGCTGTCGCCGCTGATATGGCGATCTCTTCCGCTCTGCTCGAGACCTCGATCGACGGCGCTACCGGTGTGATCATCAATATCACCGCTTCTCCCGATATCACTCTTGAGGATATCGACACAGCTTCTACCATGGTACAGCAGAAGGCGGCTCCCGACGCGAACATCATCTGGGGTGCTGTTATCGACGAGGATATGAAGGACGAGATCAGCGTCACCGTTATCGCTACCGGCTGCGGCGGCAATAACGACAACTCCGGCGCGTTCCCGACTTCCGCTCCCGTTTCCAACCCCGCTACCGCTCCCGATCCGCTCGCGACTCCTGTCGCTCCGGCTGTAGAGGTAGATTCCACCGACGATGATGACAGCTTCTATGACATCATGTCGATCTTCAACTCTAAGAACTAAGTAATCATATAGTAAAAGCCCTTCCGAGTGGAAGGGCTTTTTTAGGTGAATTAGTTTATCTGAGATAATCTGAAACCGTTTTCAATTGAATAATCATATTGAAGCAACTTAATTGTCTTACTTTCAATGATGGAACGTTGATTAACATATTGAATTACTTCCTCAGAATAATTTTTTGCTATTGCTGATGTTCGAAGCATTTTACTATCGCCCATAACTTTTTTGTGAAGAAACCATGTTTCATATCCGATTAATTGTTTTAGTGCCTTTTCATCAAAAACATCTCTTTTTACTTCTATTAAATCATAAGATAAAACTTTAGAATCATGGTCCTTATTTCCGAACATTAAGATGATATCCATTTCTTTACCTAAGCTGGTTGGGACATAGCTTAGGTAATCAGAGTAATTGCCGAACACTTCTGTGAGTTTGTTATGAGCAAACGCATTATTCAGTAATGTCATTACAGAGTATTCATATTTTGGCTTTTGATTATCAAAATGAATTTTATCAATGATATTATTTTTTCTGAAGGGATAGGGTTCAGGAATTCTCTGCCTGTGTAAGGAAAAAGGATTAAGCTTCATAAACTCTTCAAGAAGAATATGGAACTCATTATTTGATATTGAGAACATCGAGTTAGAACCAGATGCTCTTTGTAATGCCCATGTCCATATTTTGCCGCTACTAATCAAATCATTAATATCATTTAGTTTAAGCGGAACAAGAAAACTGTATTCTGAACATTTTATTTTACATCGAAAAGGATAAATACGATCTTGCCAAATGGGTGTATCTTCAAAAAAAGGTTCTCCGTCTGCTTGCCAAACGCCTCTTAATTCTTGCTTGCCTGTGACATACATTAAAATGTAATCATTTTCTTTGATCACAGCTAATCTTGACAACAATCCATCAAATATATTATTAGCGCTTCTGCTCTCTTTAGGTTCAGGTAAACCGACTATTCCTTTTGTAGTGCTTATTTGAAAGTTTTCCTCATTGATCTGAAAAATATGAACAGACATACTTTGTGCCTCCAATACTTTTGGGTTTTATTGTGTCGAATACATTATATGCAATTTGTTAGCGAATGTAAAGATACTATGAAGCATTTCAAATAAAAACAAGCTGACCAAATGGACAGCTTGTTTAAAAATGTTAGTATTGAATATGAGATACTACAATCAAACAATACCCTGCATGAGCATTGCGTTAGCAACACGCTCAAAGCCTGCGATATTAGCGCCTGCGATGAGGTCGTCGCCGAGGTTGTACTTCTCGCAAGCCGCAACGCTCTGCTTGAAGATGTTGACCATGATTGCTTCGAGCTTTTCAAATACGTCATCCTCAGTGAAGATGGTGTGCTCAGCGTTCTGGCTCATCTCGATGCAGGAGCAAGCTACGCCGCCTGCGTTAGCAGCCTTGGAGGGACCGACAACAACGCCGTTCTCCTTGAAGTACTCGATCGCTTCGTTTCTGGTGGGCATGTTAGCAGCCTCGCACAGGAACTTACAGCCGTTTGCGACCATCTTCTGAGCCTCTTCCATGCCGATCTCGTTCTGAGTCGCGCAGGGGATGTACAGGTCAGCCTTAACGCCCCAGGGCTTCTCGCCTGCGAAGAACTTAGCGCCCGGGAACTTGTCGGCATAGGGAGCGCAGATGTTCTTACCGGAGGAGCGGAGCTCGAGGAGGTAATCGATCTTCTCGCCGGTGACGCCGTCCTCGTCGAGGATGTAGCCGTCAGGACCGGAGATGGTGATCGCCTTAGCGCCGAGCTGTTCGAGCTTCTTAGCGGTACCCCAAGCAACGTTACCGAAGCCGGAGATAACGACCTTCTTGCCCTCGAGGCTCTCGCCGAAGTGCTTGAGCATCTCACGAGCATAGAAGACAACGCCGTAGCCGGTAGCCTCGTCGCGACCTGCAAGACCGCCGTTCATGGTGCCCTTGCCGGTGAGAGTGCCGTCATACAGGTTGCGGATGCGCTTGTACTGACCCATCATATAGCCGACCTCTCTGCCGCCTACGCCGATGTCGCCTGCGGGAACGTCAGTCTCGGGACCGATGTGGCGATAGAGCTCGGTGATGAAGCTCTGGCAGAAACGCATGATCTCCATGTCGGACTTGCCGTTAGGATCAAAGTCGGAACCACCCTTGCCGCCGCCGATGGGCAGACCGGTCAGGCTGTTCTTGAAGATCTGCTCAAAGCCGAGGAACTTGATGATACCGATATATACGGACGGATGGAATCTCAGACCGCCCTTGTACGATGTTGACCTGTACCTGACCGTTATCGTCTACCCACGGAACGCGGAACTTGATCTGTCTCTCGGGCTCGACGATACGCTCGAGCAGAGCCAGCTTGCGATACTTCTCCTCGTTAGCGTCAACGAGGGGGCGGATGGAAGTGAGAACCTCTTCTACGGTCTGAAGGAATTCAGGCTCGGAAGCGTTCTTTTCTTTTACTTTTGCGATGACTTCATCAACATAAGACATAAATATACCTCCTGTTTTGTGCCTAATATTAAATTGTATTCTCAGGGATATACCCAAAAGAAAAATTGCACAGTTGATATTATATTACAAGAGATGGATTTTTGCAAGATTTTTTTGGTAAAAATCATTCAAATTGGAGAATTCGCCATATTCCACCATGAAGTGCAAGCGTATTTGCAACGAATTTACGTATAAGTTGCAAATAATTTAGTGCGTTAATGCCCTGAAAGAAAAAGCGGGGAAGTGATTCAAATTACATTTTATAACGGCGGTTCATCATATGCTTACCTTGACGGACCGGGCGCTGTCAGAAAAAAGAACGACCGCCGTATTGATATGGCGGTCGTAAACATAGTTTGGCTATTTAAATAGTTTGTTTATTTGAGCTTGGCGGCTAATTCCTCTCGGCTGAGACCCGCGCTGCGGGAGAGTTCATCGTTCGGAATGACGCGAAGGAGCTTGCCGTTATAGCGGGATACTAATACGGAAGCCTGCTTGCCGTCGATCTCAATGGTTTCTTCGGTGTACTGTTCATTGAGCGGCACCTGCTTTTTGAGGTTAGCTTTTTCTGTGAGCGCGCCTGTGGGACAGAGCTGAACGCAGAGTCCGCAGTTGTTGCACTTGGTCTGATCGAGCGGGAGCGCGAAGGCGGTGGAGGGTTCGGTGGTGAAGCCTCTGCCCATCAAACCCAAAGCATGGATATCCATGACCTCGCGGCAGCTTCTCACGCACAGTCCGCAGAGGATGCACTTCGCGGTGTTGCGCTCGATGAACGCGTTTTCGTCGTGGGTGTACTTTTGCGGCATTTCACCCTTGAAGCGGCTCGGGTCGATGTCATATCTCTGCGCCACATTCAAGAGCTTGCACTTGTAATACTCGCGGCAGCCGCATTCGAGGCAGCGGCTCGCTTCTGCCTGCGCTTCTTCCTCGGTAAAGCCTAAGCTGACCTCGTCGAAGTTTTTGTTTCTGACCTCGGGGTCTAAGACCTTCGGATTCAGGCGTGCCTGTTTCTCTCTGTCGGAGTAATCAATAGTAGATTCGTCACGCTTGGAGATATACGGAACGCGAGTATCTAAGCTTTGACCGTTCAGATACGCGTCAACCGCCTTTGCACAGCGGTCAGCCTCGCCGATCGCTTCGATCGCGATGGACGCGCCGCGGTTGGTTGCGTCGCCGATCGCGAATACACCGTCAAGGTTGGTGGTGAAGAAGTCGGGGTCGGCTTCGATGTTGCCGCGGTCGTTGAGCTGTAATTCGCTGACGTCGCCCTGCACGAGCTTCTGACCGATGGCGAGGATCACAGAATCAAGCGGGATCTCCTCGGTCTTGCCCTCTACGGGAACAGGTCTGCGGCGACCCGACGCGTCGGGCTCGCCCAGCTCCATGATCTGCAAGGTCACGGATTTGAGCTTACCGTTCTCACCGTTGAAGGAGATCGGATTGGTGAGGAACTTGTAGATCACGCCCTCTTCTTCTGCTTCGTCGATCTCCAAAGCGTCGGCGGGCATTTCGTTTCTGGTTCTGCGGTAGATGACATAGACCTCCTTTGCACCCAGTCTTACCGCGGTTCTGCAAGCGTCCATCGCGGTATTACCGCCGCCGCAAATAGCGACCTTTTCGCCGATCGCGGGAGCATTGCCTTGGATAACAGCACGGAGGAAGTCGATACCGCCGTATACGCCCTCGAGGTCTTCGCCCGGGGTACGCATGGAAGAAGATTTCCACGCGCCGACGGCAACGATCACCGCGTCATTCTCGGCTTTTAATGACTGAATGGTAAAGTCCTTACCTAATTTGACGTTATTGACGAGCTTGACGCCCGATTTTTCGATGATAGCGATCTCTTTGTCGAGTACTTCTTTCGGCAGTCTGTACTGGGGGATACCGTATCTGAGCATTCCGCCCATCTTATCCATCATGTCATAGACCGTCACGCTGTGACCCATGATGTTGAGATAGTACGCGGCAGTCAGTCCCGCGGGACCGCCGCCGATGATCGCGACCTTTTTACCTGTGCGTACCATCACGTCGGGGAGATAGCTTTCCTTATTCAAACAGGGAGCGGTATTTTGTTCTTGATCAGCTTGATGGCGCTATCGTATTCGCCGTTAGCGATCAGTCCGACATAGCCCTGACAGTCGGTTCTCGCAGGGCAGTTGAGCTGGCAGGGAGCGACACAGTCGCCGTCATGCGCGCTCATGAGCAGTTCCATCGCAATCTTGCGCGACTGAACAACTCTTTCGGATTCTGTATTGATGACCATGCCCTCGGTGCATTTTGCGGAGCAGGATCGCAGGAGCTTCGGGATACCCTCTGCTTCTACCACACATAATCCGCACGCGCCGTAGATCTCTACAGCCTTGTCATAGCACAGGGTGGGAATGTCGATACCGTTCGCGCGAGCGGCTTCGAGTATCGTCGCGCCCTCGGGGGCTTGAATCGCTTTTCCGTTGATGGTTAAATTGATCATTCTTACCCCTCCTTTACGCTTTTACTACCGCGTCAAAGCGGCATACGCTGTAGCACTTGCCGCACTTGATGCCAGGGCAATTCCTTGCACACAGGGTACAGCCCTTACATTTATCCTTATTGATACTGTATTCAATCAGGTCGGAGCATTCGCCCGCAGGACACTTTTTGTCCTTGATGTGGGCTTCATACTCGTCACGGAAATAATTGATAGTCGTTAATACAGGGTTCGGAGCTGTCTGGCCGAGACCGCAGAGCGCGCCGTCCTTGATGGCGTAGCACAGCTCCTCGAGCAGTTCGATATCTCCCTCTTTTCCCTCGCCCTTGGTGATGCGCTCGAGCATTTCGAGCATTCTCTTGGTACCGATACGGCAATGGATGCACTTGCCGCAGCTTTCCTTGGCAGTGAAGTCGAGGAAGAATTTTGCCATGCCGACCATGCAGGTGGATTCATCCATGACGACCATACCGCCTGAGCCCATGATCGCGCCTGTGGCTCCCAACGCTTTGTAGTCGATGACGGTATCTATTAAAGAAGCGGGAATACATCCGCCGGAGGGACCGCCCATCTGGACAGCCTTGAAGGGCTTGTCGGTCTTCATACCGCCGCCGATGTCAAAGATGACGTCGCGCAGGGTCTTGCCCATCGGGATCTCGACAAGACCGCTTCTCTTGACCTTACCTGTGACGGCGAATACTTTCGTACCCTTACTGCCCTCGGTACCCATCGCGGCGAACGCTTCGCCGCCGTTGTTGATGATCCACGCAACATTGGCGAAGGTCTCAACGTTGTTGATGTTGGAAGGTTTACGCCAGAAACCCGACTGAGCGGGGAAGGGGGGCTTCAATCTCGGCATACCTCTGTGACCCTCGAGTGATTCGATCAGGGCGGTTTCCTCACCGCAGACGAACGCGCCCGCGCCTGCTTTGATCATGAAGTCGCAGGAGAAGTCAGAACCAAAGATATTCTTGCCGATGATGCCTTTTTCTCTTGCCTGTTCCAAAGCGTTTTTCAGTCGCTTGATGGCGAGCGGATACTCCGCTCTGACATAGACGACCGCGTGCTTTGCGCCGATGGCATACGCGCCGATGAGCATACCCTCGATCAGGTTATGGGGGTCGGATTCGATAACAGCGCGATCCATGAACGCGCCGGGGTCGCCCTCGTCGGCGTTACAGATCAGGTATTTTTCCTCGCCCTCGGAGTTGCGGGCGGCGTTCCACTTGAACCATGTCGGGAAGCCCGCTCCGCCTCGGCCTGCCAAGCCCGAGGTCTTGATGATTTCAATGACTTCTTCGGGAGTTATACTGAGCGCTTTTTTGAGTGCTGTATAACCGTCTTTCTCAATATATTCCTCGATGATCTCGGGGTTGATGATACCGCAGTTGCGCAAGGCGATACGAGTTTGTTTCGAGAGGAACTCGCTGTCCTCGTCAGTGACAACGAGGTTTTCGATCTTGCTTCTGTCGCCTGTGTTGATATACTCCGCGATCGCGGGAGCGTCGCTCTCGGATACCTTGACCAGTCGGGTCAGTCTGTCCTCGTCGTAGATATCCACGATCGGCTCGAGATAGCACATACCGATACAGCCTGTGATGGAGATCGGGACTTCGATGTTCTGAGAGAGAAGCGCTTTTCTTACTTTCTCGGCGCCCGCGGCAATACCGCAGGAGCCTTGTCCGATGACTACTCTCATACTGCCGCCTCCCTTAACTCTTTTAAGATCTTCTTGGTCTTGTCGGGGGTGAGACTGCCGTAGGTGTCCTCGTTGACCATCATGACAGGCGACAGTGAGCAGCAGCCTAAACACGCCACGCATTTGAGGGAGAACAAGCCGTCCTCGGTGGTCTGTCCGTCGTCGATGTGCAGTTCATCCTTGATGGTCTGCAAAATGAGCTCGGAGCCGTTGACGTGGCACGCAGTGCCCTGACACAGCATGATGAGGTATTTTCCTACAGGTTCAAAGCGGAACTGGGTGTAGAACGTGCCCACGCCCATGATCTCTGAGGTCGCGATGCCTGTCCTCTCAGAGATACGCTCGATCGCTTCCTTTGGCAGATAGCCGTAGATGTCCTGTGTGTGCTGTAAGATGGTGATAAGACTGCCCTTGACGGAGGCGTATTCGTCGAGTACGCCGTCGAGCAAAGACAGATCGATCGTTTTCTTTTCCATGGATATCCTCCATTTCATCTGTATTTACATTAACCTTTATTTTACCTCATTCATGCGTGTAATGCAAGATATATTTATGTTTTAGGTGCATATGATCGACAAATATCGGGGAGGGTGATTTTTGTGGAAATAGGTCAAATTTTTCGGGCGTATTATCGGAATAGTATTGCAAATGTCCTATATTCGTGGTAAACTGTAGTTGTATTAGTATACCATTGGGAAAAAGAACAGGAGGGATAGGTATGTATTTGATAGCAAACGGCAGACTGTTTACCCGCGACCCGCAGTGTCCCTATATTGAGGACGGCGGCGTTGTGACCGAGGGCGAGCGCATTATCGCCGTCGGAACCGCGGAGGAGTTGAAGCTAAAATATCCTCAGGCTGAGTTGGTGGACGCTCACGGACAGCTGATCATGCCCGCGTTCATCAACGCGCATACACATATCTATTCGGGACTCGCGCGCGGACTGTCGATCAACGGTTATAACCCCACGAACTTCTATGAGATCTTGGACGGTATGTGGTGGAAGCTTGACCGCAACCTGACCTTAGAGGACACTAAGGCGAGCGCGTACGCGACCTATCTTGAATGTATCCGCAACGGTGTGACGACCATCTTCGATCATCACGCGAGCTTTAAGGAGATACCGGGCTCGCTGTTCGCTATCGCGGGCTGCGCGAAAGAAATGGGTATCCGTTCCTGCTTGTGTTATGAGGTATCCGACCGTGACGGCGAGGAAAAATGCGATCAGGCGATCAAGGAGAACGCCGACTTCATCAAGTACTGTCAGGAGAAGCGCGACCCGATGCTCAACGCCATGTTCGGCATGCACGCGCTGTTTACGATCTCTGACAAGACCTTTGAGAAATGCGTCAAGGCGAACGACGGCAGGACAGGCTATCATATCCACATCTGTGAGGGTCTGAACGACGTTATCGACAGCCGTGACAATTACCATATGCTCCCTGTCGACCGACTGGTCAAATGGGGGATCTTAGGCGAGAAAACGATACTCGGTCACTGTATCCACTTAACAGAGCCCGAGATGGATAAGATCGCCGAGACGAACACCATGGTCGTCAACAACCCCGAGAGCAACATGGGCAACGCCGTAGGCTGTTCGCCCGTGCTGAAGATGTTTGAAAAGGGCATTTTGCTCGGACTCGGCACGGACGCTTACACCCACGATATGCTCGAAAGCTTGAAGGTCGCCTTGACCATCCAGCGCCATAACGCGGGTATGCCGAATGTCGGCTGGAACGAGGTCACGACCATGCTGTTCAAGAACAACGCGAGGGTAGCGGGAAAGTACTTTGACATACCGCTCGGCGTGATCAAAGAGGGCGCGGCGGCGGATATCGTCGTGATGGATTACACGGCGTTTACACCGCTGTCGGCGAATAACCTCGACGGTCATATGATCTTCGGTATGAACGGCAGGCAGTGCCGTACGACGATGGCGAACGGCAGACTGCTGTACAAGGACAGACAGTTTGTCGATATTGATGAAGAAAAGCTCAGCGCGCAGATCTTGGCGACAGCTCAGAAGCTGTGGGGCAGAGTGAATTCCTGAATAGAATAATTGACGCACCGTTTCATAATATGAGGGGAACATTATGAGTGAAAAAATGGTACCGCTGAGCATACACGAACTGCTCAGCCGCATGACAAAAGAATACAGCAGAAATCAGATTGCCTTCACGATACATGAGGGCTTCAAGATCTCGCGCTACAATGACTGGCGCAAGACCTATGCGGGCAGCTTAGGCGAAGAAGCGACCGCCAATCTTACGGGCGAGGAAAAGTACCTGCCCATCTTCGGCGAGAAGCTGGAGGTCCCGCTCGGTCCCGCCGCGGGACCGCACACGCAGATGGCGCAGAATATCATCTCGGCGTATATCGGCGGCGCGCGCTTCTTTGAGCTGAAGACCGTTCAGGTGATGGACGGCGAGGAGCTGGCGAAATGTATCGCCCGTCCGTGTATCAAGGCGGACGACGAGGGCTACAACTGCGAGTGGTCCACGGAGCTGACCGTCGAGCAGGCGTATGAGGAATACGTCAAGGCGTGGTGCGTGTGCAAGGTCATTTCTGTCGCCTTCGGTCTGGGCGATCCCGACGGCTTTGTGTTCAATATGAGCGTCGGCTACGACCTCGAAGGCATCAAGTCCGAGAAGATCGACCGCTTCATCGAGGGTCTAAAGGACGCCTCCGACCGTCCGATCTTTACCGAAACAAAGAACGCGTTAAAGGAATTCTATCCCGAATATACCGAGCTGATCGACGGTATCTCGCCGCGTATCTGCCGCAGTGTGACGCTGTCGACGCTGCACGGCTGTCCGCCCGACGAGATCGAGCGGATCGCAAGCTATCTCATCAAGGAAAAAGAGCTGAACACCTTTGTCAAATGCAACCCGACGATCTTAGGCTATGAGACCGCGCGCGCGCTGCTGGACAAGACGGGCTTTGACTACGTTGCCTTTGACGATCATCACTTCAAAGAGGATCTGCAGTGGGGCGACGCGGTGGAGATGTTCCGCCGTTTGCAGGCGCTTGCGCAGTGCAAGGGGCTGGAGTTCGGCGTGAAGCTCTCCAATACCTTCCCCGTAGACGTCAAAAACGGCGAGCTGCCCGCTGACGAAATGTATATGAGCGGACGCGCGCTGTTCCATTTGACGATCGAGATGGCGCGCCGCTTCTCGGAGGAATTCGACGGCAAGCTGAGGATCTCCTTCTCGGGCGGCGTATCGCAGTACGTGGTGCGTTACCTGTTTGAAGCGGGTATCTGGCCGATCACGGTGGCGACTACGCTCCTAAAGCCCGGCGGCTATTCGCGCTTGGCAAGTCTGGCGTATACTCTGCGGATCTGCGACTATCAGCCGTTCACAAAGACCGATACGCAGAAGATCGCGACGCTCGCGGAGCGCTGTCTGACCCATCAGTATTATCAAAAGCCGATCAAGCCTCAACCGTCTAAAAAGAACGATGAGCCGGTGCCGCTGTTCGACTGCTATACCGCGCCGTGTCAGGGCGGCTGTCCGATCCATCAGGATATCCCCGAGTATGTGCGGCTCGTCGAGCAGGAAAAGCACAAGGAGGCGCTGGAGGTCATCTTACAGAAGAACCCCCTGCCCTTTACGACGGGGCTTATCTGCTCTCACCGCTGTATGACCAAGTGCACCAGAGCGCATAACTATCTGCCCATCGACATCAGGGGGATCAAATTCATCGCCACCTGCGAGGGCTATGATGAAGTGTTTGAAAATATCAAGAAGCCCGCTCCCACAGGCAAAAAGGTCGCCGTCATCGGCGCGGGCGCGGCGGGTCTCTCCGCGGCGTATTTCCTTGCCCGCGCGGGGATACAGGCGGACGTGTTTGAAAAATCGGATAAGGCGGGCGGTATCGTGACCAACGTCATTCCCGACTTCCGTATCTCTCCTTATTTTGTCAAATGGGATATCGCCCTGATCAAGCGCATGGGCGCTGATATCCGCTTGAAAACGCCAGCTCCGTCCTTTGCGCAGCTCAAGGCGGACGGCTACAGCGCCGTGGTCTGCGGCGTGGGCGCGTACAAGGCGCGCGACCCGAAAGTCAAGGGCAACGTGATGAACGTGATAGACTTTTTGAAGGCGTACAAGAACGGCAGCCTCGACACCTTCGGGATCAAGCATATCGCCGTGATCGGCGGCGGCAATACCGCCATGGACGCCGCCCGTGCCGCGAAGCGTATGGAAGGGATCGAGAGCGTGAGCATCGTCTACCGCCGCACGAAGAAGTATATGCCCGCGGACGAGGAAGAGCTCAGAGAAGCGCTCAAGGACGGCGTTCGGTTCGTCGAGCTGGCGGCTCCCGTGGAGCAGAGGGACGGCAAGCTGACGTGCACCGTGATGAAGCTCGGTGAGCCTGACGAGAGCGGCAGACGCTCGCCCGTCGCGACGGACGAAACGACGGAGCTCCCTGCCGATCTGGTGATCGCCGCGATCGGCGAACAGGTCGATAACACGCTGTTTGCTCAGAACGGCATAGCCCCAGATGAAAAGGGCAGAGTACCGTTTTTGAGCGAGATCGACGGCATGAAGGTGTATAATATCGGCGACAGCCTGCGCGGTCCGTCGACTGTGGTCGAATGTATCGCGGACGCGCAGAAGGCCGCGGACGATATTATCGGCGAGCCGTTTGAGATCACGATCCCCGACGACGCGTATCCGTCGCTCTTTGAGGCGATCGAGAGCAAGCGCGTGATCGATCCCGTTGTGCTCACGCCGATCTATTCCAGATGTATGAGCTGTAACACGGTCTGCGAGAACTGCGTCAGCGTATGCCCGAACCGCGCGAACGCGGTGGTTGAAATGCCCGACGGCAGGAGAGAGATCCTGCATATCGACCGCCTGTGCAACGAGTGCGGCAACTGCAGGAGCTTCTGTCCCTATGCTTCGGCTCCGTACCTCGACAAATTCACCTTCTTTGAAGATGAAGAGAGCTTTGATATCAGCAGTCAGAAGGGCTTTTTGATCCTCGACGATCACACGGTCCGCGTGAGATTGGACGAAGTCAAGGACATTGACCTTGACAAGCCCAACGATCTGCCTAAGGATGTAGAAGTACTGATCCTGACCGTGATGAAAGACGTTGATCTTTACAGATAAAGATATTGAAAGATAAAAACCGTGTAGGGTGCGCCGATGATGAAGCGCCCTACATTCAGGAAAGTGGTAATATGAATAAGATAGTGTTAAAAGGCGGCTCCGTCGTATCGACCCGCGGAGTCAAAAAAGCCGACGTGCTCATTGCAGGGGAGAAGATCGTAGCGGTCGGAAAGCACCTTTCCGCTGACGCGCAGGTCGTTGATATCAGCGGCAAGCTAATCTTCCCCGGCTTTATCGACGCGCATACGCATTTCGATCTTGAGGTGAGCGACACCGTGACCGCCGATGATTTTGAATCGGGATCGCAGAGCGCGGTCGCGGGCGGCGTGACGACGGTGGTGGATTTCGCGACCCAGAACAAGGGCGAAACGCTGACGGACGCGCTGAACAACTGGCACATGAAAGCGTTCGGCAAGTCGAGCTGTGACTATGCCTTCCATATGGCGATCTCCGACTGGCGCGAGGATATCAAAAATGAACTCCCCGCCATGTTTGAGCAGGGAGTCACCTCGTTTAAGGTCTATATGATCTATGACGCGATGGAGTTGAACGACCGCGAAATCTATGAGCTGATGAAGGAGCTGAAGCGGTATGGCGGCATCGTCGGCTGTCACTGTGAGAATTCGGGTATTATCGGGAAATTAAGAGAAGAAGCGCTCGAGAACGGCGACACCGCGCCGAAATACCACCCGCTGACCCGTCCCGATTTCACGGAGGCGGAGGCGGTCAATCGCTTTCTCAGTATCGCCGAAGCCGCTGACGCGCCGTGTATCGTGGTACACCTGAGCACCCGCGGCGGGTATGAAGAGGTGTTGCGCGCGAGAGATAAGGGCGTGTTGGTATACGCCGAAACCTGTCCGCAGTATCTGCTGCTCGACGACAGGGTGTATGAGGAGTCCTTCGACGTCGCTTCCAAATATATCTGCTCGCCTCCGCTGAGAAAGCCGGAGGATAAAAAGGCGCTGTGGGACGCGCTGAAGACCAACAATGCCGACACCGTCAGTACCGATCACTGCTCCTTTACGCTCGAGCAGAAGCGGGCGGGGGAGGACGACTTCACCAAGATCCCCAACGGTATGCCCGGCGTAGAGACACGAGCGATCCTGATGTATACCTACGGCGTGAAGAAGCACCGTATTTCCCTGCAGCAGATGTGCGCTTATCTGAGCGAGAATCCCGCCCGCCTGTACGGAATGTATCCGAAGAAAGGCGTGATCAAGGCAAGCTCGGACGCGGATCTGGTCGTCTTTGACCCCAAGGGACACGACATGATCACGGCGGAGCGCTGTCACAGCAAATGCGGCTATACGCCCTTTGAGGGAGTCAAGACCGTCGGCAGCGTCAGGCAGGTCTATCTGCGCGGTAACCTTGTGTACAATGAGGGAGAGATCGTGCTGAAAAACAAGGGAAAATATGTCATGCGCGATCACTATGATCTGTAGGTGAGGGGTCAAACGAATGACAGTATGGTCATTAGTGGCGTTTGACAGTTGAAAAAGCATAAAGAAAAGCCCGACTCTGCGTCGGGCTTTTTGTGCGGGATTTTACTGTTTCTGGCAGTAGTAGCTGGCGTCGAAGGTCTCGAGATCGAGAACCTTTTCGGTGACGGAGTAGGTGAACATGGTTTCTTTCTCCCACTTGTTCAGCTTGATCTTGATTTTGCCGACGCCCTCTTCGGGGATCATATAGATACCGTCGCTGTCAAAGCCGTCGTCGCCGACCAGCTTGCAGGTGCCGTCGCTGTTGAAGGTCCAGGTCCAGTTGCCGTCCTTATCGTCGGTCTGCTTCCATGTGCCTACGATATTATTGTCAGGATGATTCTCTTCTTTCTTTGCGCCGCCGCATGCGACCATCAGAGAGGCGAGTACGGCGACCATCATAACTACGGCGATGACTCTTGTAAATGTCTTCATTTTTATCCTCCTAAATTTCAGATGAGGCTATTATAACACATTGATCTGAAAATTTCCATAGTTTTCATAAGTTTTAACAGATTGTTTATTTTAGCGGCTTTGAATGCTGATAAAACTATGGGCAAAACAAAAGGCGGGGAGCGGTGCTCCTCGCCGATGTTATTCGTACTGTTAAATTAGTCAGCTACGAAGAATACGTCCATGCCGGTGGTCTCGCCGTCAGCTACGATGTAAGCCTTGCTCTCTTCGGGCTTGACATAAACGGTGTAAGCCTTCTTACCCTTGACGACCTTCTTGACGTTCTTCTCGATATCATTGACGGAAACGGTAGCGCCGCCGAACTGGATGTAGAGATCGAACTTGGGCTCGGTCTTCTTAGCAGCGGGCTTCTTAGCGGCTGTGGTCTTAGCGGCAGCAGCCTTGGTCTCGGTCTTCTTAGCAGCGGTAGCAGCGGTCTTGGTCTCTGCCTTCTTAGCGGCAGCCTTGGTCTCTGCCTTAGCGGTGGTGGTCTTCTTAGCAGCTGTCTTAGTCTCAGCCTTAGCGGTAGTTGCTTTCTTAGTTGCCATGATAAAATCCTTCTTTCATTTTGTAAAGATATGTATTTAAGCAGTTTATTTGTTTGCTTGCTTACAACTCGTATTATATATTCGTAATATTCGCTTGTCAAATGATAACGAAAAATTTGTTTGTTTACACAAATGCAGTGAAACACTTCGACGGTTTGTAGGTATTGTTGACGGAAAATTTTTGCACAAAAACCGAATTTGGCAGTTTTTTGCTCTGCGTTTTTCACAAATTACATGATTCATTTTGTGCAGTTTCACAGGGTAATATTCAGTACTTTGTCATTTTGCCTATTTTTTTATTTATAAAGTTATATCTTTTCACTATATGCCTGTTGCAATTTATCGGCTGAGCTGATATAATGACTGAGTACAACAATCGGGACTCAAACGATTCCGGTGTCAAAGGGGTGAGGGTATGCTTTCTTCATTTACGGACGTCGGCACGCAGGTGCTGGTGCTGTTTATCCTGATCGGCGTGGGCGCGCTGCTGACAAAGGTCGGGCTGATCACGGACAAGGGCTCGCGCACGATGACGGACGTCGTACTGTATGCCGTGACGCCCTGCGTGATCGTCAACGCCTTTCAGCGGGAGTATCAGCCAGAGATGCTCACAGGCCTTTTGATCGCTTTACTGGCGGCGTTTTTATCACTGGGCTTTTCGGTGATACTCGCGGAGATACTCTATCGCAAAAAGGATATTTCGCGCGGCGTGGTGCTGAAATTCGCGGTGGTGTTTTCCAACTGCGGCTTCATGGCGTTGCCGCTGCAGAAGGCAATCCTCGGTGAGGACGGCGTGTTTTACGGCGCGGCGTTCGTCGCGATGTTCAACATCTTCATGTGGACGTACGGATTGATCGCCATGAGCGGCAAGACGGAGCTGAAAGCCGCTCTCAAGGCAGTGGTCAACCCCGGTATCATCGGGACGGTCATCGGCGTTGTTTTCTTCGTCCTTTCCGTCAAGCTCCCGACGGTCATTTTATCGCCTGTGAGTATGCTCGCTTCGCTGAATACGCCCGTACCGATGCTGGTGATCGGCTATCATCTGATGCACTCCGATCTGCGAAAGGTGCTAAAGGATAAGGACGCGTATATCGCGATGGCGCTGAGGCTGATCGTTCTGCCGCTTGCTGTGATGGGCGTGATGCTCATGATGAAGATCGACATGACGATCACGACGGCGACGGTGATCGCGGTCAGCTCGCCTGTCGCGGCGTTTACTACGATGATGGCGACAAAGTACGGACGGGATACAGAGCTTTCGGCGGGGATCGTCTCCGCTTCGGCGCTGTTCTCGCTGTTGACGATGCCGCTGGTCGTAGGGCTGACGCAATATCTGGTCAGTATAAAATAAGAAAATCACAAGGACATGATCCTTTGAATATGGAAAGGAAGCCGCTATGCCGAAGAATCCGAAACAGAAACAAAAGCTGCTGTATATCATGAAATTATTTATGGAAAAGACCGACGACGATTACGGTGTGACCGTCGCGGATATCATCGAGTATCTTGACTCCTACGGAATCGTCGCCGAGCGCAAGAGCATCTATAACGATATCGAGTGCCTGCGCGATTTCGGTATGGATATCGTCAAGACCAAGGTCGGCAAGATCTCGCTGTTCAGTCTGGTATCGCGTGAATTCACCCTCGAGGAGATCAAGCTGTTGATCGACGCGGTGCAAAGCTCTAAGTTCATCACCCTGAAAAAGAGCCGCGACCTGATCCGTAAGATCGAGACCCTTACCTCTGAGAATCAGGCGAAGGAGCTGCACCGACAGGTCATCGTCGCCAACCGCGTCAAGAACAGCAACGAGGATATCTATCGCAATATCGACAGCATCAACCGCGCCATCAATAATAAGCGCAAGATCAGCTTCTACTATACCCAATGGGCAGTTTCCCGCACGGGAGCGAAGAAGGTCGTCAGGGTGCGCCGCCACGACGGCAAGCGTTATTTGCTCACGCCCAAGGCGCTGACATGGGACGACGAGAACTACTACCTGATCGCCTATGATAAGGAAGCGGAGAAGCTCAAGCACTTCCGCGTGGACAAGATGGAGAATATCGCCGTTGAAGAGACCCGCGCCGACAGCACCAAGGCGGTGGATAAATTTGACCTTGCCGTGTATACCAAGCAGGTGTTCGGCATGTACGGCGGCGAGACCGTCAGTGTGAAGCTGCGCTTTGACGACAGCCTGATCGGCGTGGTGGTCGACCGCTTTTCTGACAGGGTATTTATCCAACCGCACGGCGACGGCACCTTTACGATGAGCGCGGAGGTGATGCTCTCACCGCAGTTCTTCGGCTGGCTGTTCTCCTTCGGGGATAAGGTGCAGATCACCTCGCCAAAGTCGGCAAAGCAGGAATTCAACGCCTATCTCGACAGTGTAAAGGCGCAGTATTAATAATAGATATAATTCTAATATAGAATAATCAACATACCGCGGAGCTCCCTTTCTTAAAGTCCCGTTTATGGGCAAATGGTTCTGTTATCATAGAATCACGGAGACCCTGAATTGACAAAGTGAAGTTACGATTTTGGGGTGATTTCGCTTTGTGGTCATTGCACTCTCCGAAAACGGGTGTGAAAGGTGTGTTGATTTTTTCAAAATTATGTTTATTTTTCAGGGAATTTGTGTTATTATGTATTAGTTAGCATATCGGCACAATTTCGAATATCCGACGTCAGAACGCCGAAGATAAGAGAAACACCCTTTGATTCGGCAAATCGAGTAAGAGGAGAGCTATGAGCAGGATCATTTTAGCGTCACAATCACCGCGCAGACAGGAACTGATCGCGCATATCACCCCGGAGTTCACGGTCATCGTATCAGACGCCGAGGAGAGCTTGCCCGAGGGCTTGCCGCCCGAGGATGTACCCGCGTACTTAGCGGGGATCAAAGCAGAAACTGTCGCCGCCGATCACCCCGATGATATCGTGATCGGAGCGGACACGGTGGTGATCCTTGACGGCTGTATCTTAGGCAAGCCGCGGGATAAGGACGACGCGGTGAGAATGCTGAGCGCTCTCTCGGGCAAGGCGCATACCGTAGTGACAGGCTGCGCCGTGTATCAGGGCAGCAGAAGGATAACGTTCTCTGAGCGGACGCGCGTTGAGTTTTATCCTCTCAGCGACAGGGAAATTTTGGAGTATATCGCGACGGGCGAACCGTTTGACAAAGCGGGCGCCTATGGGATCCAAGGGCGAGGCTGCGTTCTCGTCAAGCGGATCGAGGGCGATTTCTTCAATGTTATGGGGCTTCCCGTCGCTCGACTCAAACGCGAGCTGGAACGCTTCGGGGCGTTATCTGCCGAGTAAAAGGAGATACGATATGACGCATCTGTTTATCCTCAACCCCTTCGCGGGCACTAAGGATTCGACGCCTGAATTAAAAGAGCAGATCGAAGCCTTGTGCCTGCCTGACGCTGTCATCGAGTATACACAATGTAAAGGCGACGCGGAGAATATCGCCCGCCGCTATGCCGAAAAGGGCGAGCCGCTGCGCGTGTACGCCTGCGGCGGCGACGGTACGGCGAATGAAGCGCTTCAAGGACTGCTCGGCTTTGAGAACGTCGCGCTCGGTCTGATCCCTGTCGGCACGGGCAACGATTACGTCCGCTCCTTACCTGCCGAACCTGACGATTTCCTTGACCTCGGAAAAATGACGCGCGGCACAACCATGACGGTCGATCTGATGAAATGCGAGGACCGATATGCCCTCAACGTCGTTTCTGTCGGCTATGACTGTGAGGTCGCCGACCGCGCGCAGAAAAATAAACGCTGGCCGCTGATGTCGGGCTCGTTCGCGTACAAGCTTGCCATCGTGCAGTGCCTTCTGACAAAGAGGAAACACACCTTCACACCCATCGCCGACGGCAAGGAGATCCCGATCGCCGACGGCTTCAAAAGCCAGATGCTCGCCGTAGCCGCGAAGGGCATGTACTACGGCGGCGGTATCAAGGCGACACCGTACGCGAGACTGAACGACGGATTGATCGACTTTATGGCGATCCCGACCGTCCCCATCAGCTACTTTGCGTGGATGCTCGGGTCGTTCACCCGCGGGGAGCACATCAACCACCCCGAGGGGAAGAAATTTATATTGAATCAAAAGTGCAAGACCTTGAAGCTCGACAATCACGGCGATATCAAGGTAAGCATCGACGGCGAGATGTTCGTGATGAAGGATCCCGCGATCACCGTCGAGCCGAAAGCGTTTGGAATTATTATTCCTGAAAAGAAATAAAACTATTAGGGTTCAGATAGATGAAGAATAGATTGACAAAAAGGTTTTGGATTACCGCGCTGATCGTCGCCGTCTTGGTAGCGATCACCCTGAGCGCGACGATCGTCAGCGCAATCGCGAAAAATGTCGCCGCTCAGCCGAGAACGGTAGAGGAAAGCGCGCTGGCGACTCCTGATAACAGGGGGGATAAAATGATCAATGAGCGTATCTATGCGACGACGCATAACCGCAGCCGATGGCTGTATGATCTGATCACCGTATCGGGCAAGGCGACGCTGACGGACAGCAATGACGCGAAAAAGATATTTGAAGCCGCCCGCGACTGCGGCGTGATATCCGATTATACCGAGGAGGATATGGTACTTCCGCTGACGCGTTTCTTTGTCGCGCAGACGACGGTCAGGGCGCTGAATTACAAGCAGCGCAATCCCGGGCGTATCGCCGATATCAACTCGCTGCAGAGCGCAATGGCGACGATGGCATACTATGGCTACTTCTTGCCCGACGTCAATAATATGGTCTATCCCGATAAGGAGATCACGGCTGAGGAATACGAAGGTCTGCTGACACAGCTCGAGCGTTACAGACAGCTCAAAGGAAAGGTCATCCTCGCGTTCGGCGACAGTATCATGCACGGCAGCGGCAACAACGATGAGGGCATCGCCGATATGATCGCCGAGAAATACGGCATGACGGCGCATGATTACTCCGTGCCGGGCGCGGCGATGGGATTATGGGTCGGCAGAAGTCATATCATCGACCAGCTGCGGCTGGCGTTGAACGATTTGATCAAGCCCGATATCATACTCATTAATGGCGGCACCAACGACATGAACCATGTGTCCCTCGGCGATTTTACCGAGGGATATGATATGACGAATACCTCGAGCGAGAACTTCACCGGCGGCTTTGAAAAGACCATGTGGATGCTCACCAACAACTACTACCGCGTGCCTGTTGTCTATGTGCGCGCTCACAATATGGATCTCGGCTCTGATGCGAATGAGCGAAAGTTCGGCGAGAGGGCGCTTGACGTCGTTGAAAAATGGAACGGTACCTCTGTTGATATCTATAAAGATACCGATCTATATACCGAGGACAGCTATATGAGAGGTCGCTACACCTACTTTGATCCGGCTTTCGGAAACGCCCCTGACTCGATCCATCCGAACGCTCTCGGTTACGCGACGTATTATCTGCCACTTGTCACGGACGAGATCATGAATCAGCTGATAAAGGAGTAAGCTATGACGAAATTATATATTGCGGTCCCCTGCTATAACGAGGAAGAGGTGCTGCCCGACAGCGCCGAAAAACTGCGCGTAAAACTCAACGCGATGATGGATAGGGGGCTGATCTCTTACGACAGCCGTATCGTGTTCATCGACGACGGCAGCCGCGATAAAACATGGGAGCTGATCGAAAAGCTCCATGAAAGCGACAGCATCTACAGCGGGATCAAGCTCAGCCGCAACCGCGGTCACCAGAACGCCTTGATGTGCGGACTGATGACGCTGAAAGATGAAGCGGACGCGGTGATCTCCATCGACGCCGACCTGCAGGACGATATCGAAGTGTTCGACGAGATGGTGGAGAAGTATCAGGCGGGGTGCGACGTGGTGTACGGCGTGCGCTCCAAGCGCGCGACCGATACCTTCTTCAAGCGCTTTACCGCCGAGGGGTACTACAAGGTGCTCGACAAGATGGGCGCGAAGGTCATCTTCAATCACGCGGATTTTCGCTTGATGAGCCAAAGGGCGCTGAGGGCGTTTGCTGAGTTCAAGGAAACGAATCTGTTCCTGCGCGGACTGGTGCCGATGGTGGGCTTCAAGAGCGAGATCGTGACCTATGAGAGATCGGAGCGGCTCGCGGGTGAGAGCAAATATCCGCTCAAAAAGATGCTCGCGCTGGCGTGGGAGGGTATCACCTCGCTGTCGACCAAGCCGATCAAGATGATCACCCGACTGGGGCTGATCATCTTCCTTATCAGTATCGTCATGCTGATCTACGCGCTGGTGCGCTACTTCATGGGCGCGACCGATACGGGCTGGGCTTCGCTGATGGTGTCCATCTGGGCGATCGGCGGCTTGCAGATGATGGCGATCGGTATCATCGGCGAGTACATCGGAAAGATCTACCTTGAGTCAAAGCACAGACCGCGCTTCATCGTGGAAGAGTATCTGCACGACTGATCATATCAATCAAAAAAGCTGACCTCACGGGTCAGCTTTTGTTGTATACAGATATTACAGATTGAACGCGCGTTTTAAGAAGAGCTTGCCCGTGTTGGTGAGGAAGATGTCTTCGGCTTTGCGAATGATCTCCTTCTCGGGGGTGTGCTGCTCCTTGAAGTCGACGATCAACTTCGCTTCGATCAATATTTGATGATCGAGCGTGCCGATGTGCTCGTAGTTCTCGATATTCTCCACCATGTGACAGACCTTCATCGACGCCGCTTCGCTGATCTCGCACTCGCGCAGGATATCGCGCACGACGGGGATACAGTCGCCCTCGACGTTGTGTACGACTGCCGCTAATTCTACGTCGAGCTGTTCCTCGTCGCCGAGGTGCTCGAGCTCGCCGATGGATTTTGCCAGCGTATAGACGCGGACGAAGTGCTGTACCTTGCCGACGTCGCCGTGATGGTACGCCTTCATTCTCAGCGCGACGCGCTGGACGCGCAGGGTGCGCTCGTTGACGATCGCCTTGTTCTGTTCGTCAGGCATTTTTGAGCTCCTTCTTTCGTGCTTTTCTGTCCTTCTTATCCTGCTTGATGACCTCGCGCATATAGGCGAATGCCTTGTCCTCGCCGTTCTCGGCAAGGTAGGTGAGGTAGCTTTCAATCAGGTCGCAGGTGGCGGGGTGTACCATCTCGCCGCGGAACACGCGCCCCTTGCGCTCCTTACCACGGATAAAGTACTCGAGCGGACTGCGGTCGGTGTATTGGTCGCCCTGATAGATCTTGCAGGCGGCAACGCGGTCGCAGAACATCTCCACGACGTACCGCACGGGCATTTCGACGGGGCGTATCCTGCGGTCGATGGGAGAGTAGTCCGTCCAGTATTCAAAGTGGTGGCGGTTCCTGCCCTTATGGTGCATCCATGCTTCGCTGTAGCCCTTGATCTCGCGCTCGCGGTCGTTGGGGCTGCGCGTGCCCTGCCAGTACCGCGCGCCTTCGCCGAACTCCGTCCACGAATACTTGGACAGATCGTGCTTTAGTCCCTGCCACGGGATACCGGCACGAAAGCAGTTCTTGATGACCTGGTGGCGGTGGCGGGTGATGGTTCTAAAATGATTCAGCGCTTTGCTCATTTGATCCCTCTTTTGGGTCAGCCGAACTGTAAGTCCGACTATGATTTCGACCTATATTATAGTATAAAGAGCGAGAATGTGCAAGAGGGGACGAGATGGATTTATCAAAAGGCAGAATGGAGTATATTAAAATCAGAATATTTTTTGATTGGAAAGGCAAAATACCTATTGACAAATTATGTTTTATCAAATATAATGTTATCAAACAAAGGGGTTGAACGATATGGGTACTATCAATTATGATGAAATGCTGAAGCTCGAAAATCAGCTTTGCTTCCCGCTGTACGCCGCGGCGCGTCAGGTAACGGGGCTGTACACGCCCTATCTCAAGGAGCTGGGGCTGACCTACACACAGTACATCGTTTTTCTTGTGCTGTGGGAGCAGGACGGAATCCCTGTCGGGGAATTGGGCAGGCGGCTGTATCTCGATAACGGCACCCTGACGCCCTTGCTGAAAAAGCTCGAGACAGCGGGCTATCTGACCCGTGCGCGTGATACATCTGACGAGAGGGTCGTGACCGTGTCGCTGACGGAGAAGGGCAGGGCGCTCAAGGAGCAGGCGAAAGAGATACCCCTGAAGATCGGCTCCTGTATCAAGCTCAGTGAGGAAGAGGCGCAGGGATTGTATATCTTACTGTATCGCCTATTGAGAGGAGAATAAGCATGGACAGACAGAAGATCATCGTCCGCACCAGCGTGATCGGAATACTCGCCAACGTCTTTTTAGCGGCGTTCAAGGCGGCAGTCGGACTGCTGGCGAATTCCATTTCCGTCGTGCTGGACGCGGTGAACAACCTAAGCGACGCGCTGTCGTCGGTCATCACGATCATCGGCGCAAAGCTCAGCGTCAAGCCCGCGGATAAAAAGCACCCGCTCGGGTACGGGCGTATAGAATATTTAAGCTCCGTGATCATCGCGGTTATCGTGCTGTACGCCGGTATCTCGGCGGCGGTCGAGTCGGTGAAGAAGATCATCACTCCCGAAGCGCCCGACTACAGCACCGTGTCCCTGATCATCATCGGCGTAGCGGTCTTGGTGAAAATACTGCTCGGCACTTACGTCAGCAGGACAGGCAGGAAGGTCAACTCGGATTCGCTGATCGCGTCGGGCAAGGACGCGCTGATGGATTCTATTATCTCGGCTTCCGTTCTGGTCGCCGCGGTGATCTACCTGATCTGGGGCGTGTCGCTGGAAGCATACCTCGGCGTGATCATTTCGATTTTTATTATCAAATCGGGCTTTGAGATCCTGCGCGAGACCATCTCCCGCATTCTCGGCGAGCGTATCGACAGCGAGCTGAGCAAGGAGATCAAAAAGGATCTGTGCGCCTATGACGAGGTCAAGGGCGCGTATGACCTGATTTTGCACAGCTACGGCCCCGATAAGCTGATCGGCTCGGTGCATATTGAGGTGGACGAGCATATGACCGCTCCCGCGCTGGACGTGCTGGAGCGCAGGATCACGGCGGACATCTATGAGAAGCACAGCGTGGCGCTGACGGGTATCTCGATCTACGCGATCAACCTCAGTGACCCCGAGACCGATAAGCTGTTCCATCATGTGGAAAAGGACGTGATGGCGCATGAGCACGTATTGCAGCTACACGGCTTTACGCTCGATAAAAAGACTTCGACGGCGGTATTTGACCTTGTTATCAGCTTTGACCTCAAGGACAGACAGTCGCTCTACAAAGAGATCGTCCGTGAGCTGCATGAAAATTATCCGCAATATAAATTCTACGTCGCTTTGGACAGCGATATTTCAGACTGATACGGCGCTCGGTAACATAGCCGAACCGTTCATACTAATCCTTAATAAAAACCTTTATCATCTATTGCGCTATATTTCGTATAGCTTTGTTGGGCTCCTTGACAGGCGCCAGCCTGTCTGCGTCTCC
>CADBYC010000012.1 GCA_902798755.1 uncultured Ruminococcus sp.
ATCATAATGAATAATCAGACTTGAAACTGAGGGTGAAAGATATGGAGTACGGGTATTCGATCCTGATGGGGATTTTTGCCGGTCTTATTCTGATTTATGCCGGGTTGATGGCACTGACTAAAGACTATAGAATGTTGCCGCTTCGAGCCAGAGTGTCAGTACAGCCGAAAGACGAGAAACGGTATATGAAGCAGCTTGCGAAAGTGGTTGCGCTGGTGGCTCTTGCACCGGCGCTGAGCGCCTTGACAGGACTGTGGAACTTGATAGCCGCTCTGATCGTACTTATTGTGTCAGCGGTAGTATTCATATGGCTTGGAACGAAGATCATGCGAGGGGTTGAGTAATATGACAAAAAGAGCATTTACCGATAAGGTAGTTGTGATCACCGGAGGAGCAAAAGGTATCGGCAGATGTATCGCCGAGATGTTCCATGCCGAAGGTGCAAAGGTATGCATTATAGACCTTCTTCCGAACCAGCATACTTCCTATGATCTGTATTATCAAGGAGATATTGCGGACGAAACGATTCTCACTGCTTTTGCGAGTCAGGTCGTTTTTGAATACGGACATATTGATTATTTGATCAATAACGCTCTTCCGCTGTTCAAGGGAATAGATGAATGTACTTACGAAGAATTCAATTATGCTCTTAGGGTAGGGGTGTCTGCGCCGTTTATGCTGACGAAGCTGTTTAAGGACCACTTTGCTCAGGGTGGAGCGATCGTTAATATCTCGTCGTCCCGTGACCGTATGAGCCAGCCTCAGTCGGAGAGCTACACAGCCGCCAAAGGCGGTATTGCCGCTCTGACCCACGCTTTGTCTGTGAGCCTCGCCGGTAAGGTGAGGGTCAACAGCATATCGCCGGGGTGGATCGAAACGAGCGGTATGGAATATACGGGTCCCGACGTTGTCCAGCATCCGGCAGGTCGTGTCGGTAAACCGGAGGATATCGCAAATATGGTGTTGTTCCTGTGTTCGGAGAAAGCAGGCTTTATCACCGGAGAGAATATCTGTATCGACGGTGGTATGACAAAGCTGATGATCTATCATGACGATCACGGTTGGGAGTATCATCCGGATAACGCATAAGGTAAGGAGAACCAAATGGAATTCAGTAATGTGATCAAAGAACGGTATTCCGTTCGTAAATATAAGCCCGATATGATATGGGACGATGAGCTGAATCGTATTCTCGAGGCGGGTATGCTTGCGCCGACAGGGTGCAATTATCAGCCGCAGAGGATATATGTATTAAAGAGTGACGAGGCGATCGCGAAGATCCGATCATTGTCGCGCTGTGCGTTTGATGCGCCTGTCGTACTGCTGATCGCACTCGATGAAACCGCCGACTGGAAAAGTCCTCTTGAAGCAGACTGTCGAGCCGGAATCCAGGACGTCAGCATCGTTGCCGATCATATGATGCTTGCCGCGTGGGATATCGGTATCGGTTCATGCTGGGTGAATTTTTTTAAGCCGAGTGAAGTAAAAGAGGCTTTCGATCTGCCTGAGAACGAGACTCCAATTTTGCTGATGACGCTTGGTTACCCTGCGGATGACTCGCAACCCATGAAGCTCCACCATGAGAGTAAGGATATGACGCAGATCGTCAAGGTACTATAAATATGAAAAATGTACCGCTCAAAAAGCAAAGCAAAAAAGAACATCGTAAATATTATGCTCGACTGAGAAGTGATTGGAACGGTTTGAATCCGACCACCAGGGTGGTAAAGAGCAAAAAGGTTTACGATAGAAATAAACTGCAGAAACCAAGTACGAATGATGGTGAATGAGATGGATGATATCAAAACTTTGAGAGCAACCGAAACATGGCAACGCGCAGGAGCATACTCCGTCAGGATACAGGGGATGAACCGTCAGCACCATATCTCTTTGCAAGAGGAATTCGATGAGCATGACGGCGATAAGAGCAAATACATCGTTCTGATAGACGACACCTATCCTGTTGCAACTTGCAATATCGAGGAAAGCATCTCGGCAGCAGAGCGATCGCAGAAGCTGAAAAGTGGATTGCAGAACTCGGCTATACAGAAATAGTAATCGACGCCAGATTGGAAGCGACAGGCTTTTATGAAAGGCTCGGATACAAGCAAAGAGACGGTGAAGTTTTCAAAAGTTGGAAATTTGATTGTACAAGAATGGTTAAAAGGATAAACGTATGATGAAAACCGAACGAGAAAAAATGACAAATGCCGAACCCTTTTTGACGAACGATCCTCAACTCATGGAGGACAAGAAAAACGCGCGGATCCTTTGTTCCCGTTTTAATGATTCGCCCGAGGATGAATCTGTCAGAAAGTCAATACTGAAAGAATTGCTGGGAAGTTGCACAGATAATATCGCCGTAAAACCTCCGTTTCACTGCGACTACGGATATAACATCTTTGTGGGCGATGATTTTTTCATGAACTTTGACTGTGTATTTCTGGACGCCGCTCCGATCAGAATAGGCACAAATTGTATGATAGGACCGAAAACGTGTATTTACGCAATCGGTCATCCTCTGGACGCCGAAGGACGAAGAAAAAAGATCGGTATTCCTAAGCCCGTCAATATTGGTGATAACGTCTGGATCGGAGGAGGGGTAACGATACTCCCCGGTGTCACGATCGGCGATAACACTGTTGTTGCCGCGGCTTCTTTCCCGAAAATGTAGTAGTTGCCGGGAATCCGGCACGAATCATTAAGCACCTGAAATAAAACAATGAGCAAGTCAGCGCAATTAAATAGTCAGTCGATAAGGAGAGCAATTATGAGCAGAAAACTTGTATTTATGGATTTATTACTATATAAATGAAAAGGCAAGTGCTATCGGTAGTGAATCGATTTTGTTCATGGGTTTAAAACTCCGGCAGGTTTGGCATTCGAGGGTTCAAAACTGTACGGATTTTGAGCGAAAATAATCTATTTTGTACATCAAGCACAATGTCGAAAGCTGTCGAATTTATTCGGCAGCTTTTTATATTCTATTTAAATTGAATGGTTGATTGATCATATTCTACACAGCTCGATTCTGTCAATATCATTGACAGATCAACGGAAATCATGATATCATTAATAAAATGATCGAAATACCATTGATATCAAACGCTGAGCGATTAAGGAAAGCAAGAGATAGTCAATGATGAATGGGAGCGTGATTTTTTGAAAGAGATCACAGTTGACGCGATCATCGAAAATATTGATATAGTGACTGATTTAGTGAATGAAGAATTGGAAGCATTTGGTTGTCCTCTGAAATTTCAGGTGCAGATCGACGTGGCGATAGACGAGCTGTTCGGCAATATCGCTCGTTACGCTTACAAAGACGGCACAGGCAAGGCGACGGTCAGATTGGAAATTGAAGATGATCCCGCTTGTGCTGTTTTGACGTTTGTCGATCATGGAATACCGTTTGATCCGTTGGACACGCCAGAGCCTGATACTACGCTGTCTCTGAAAGAACGTAAAATCGGAGGTCTTGGGATTTTCCTTGTCAAAAAGACGATGGACGACATGACTTATCAATATAAAGACGGACAAAATATACTGCGAATCAAAAAGAAGTTGAGGTAGATCAGATGAAAAATTTTAAAGAATATTTCAAGATTTATGAGTCGGAAGAGACCAAAGAGGTATTTGAGCAAAATGAGTTTGCTGCCAATCGGTTATCCTTATGGGTCATCTTCTCGTGCACGATCATTCTTGTCATCGCATGGATCCTGAATACGGTTGGTATCTTTTCCGTAGCGAAAACGAGAATGACGGTTCTCGCTATTGTTGGATTGGTTGAATTCTCTGTTCCGATCGTTCTTTATTTTATCTACAACGGCAAGAAACGTTGGCTGAAATATGTGATGGTCATCGCGCTGCTATTCGTTTGTACCAATCTCTTCTGTATTCTTAATCATAATGTCATTCTGATCATGATACTGCCCGTACTTTTGTCGAGTCGATATTTTTCAAAGGGCTTTACCGTGATGATCTCTATTTTAGCCGTTGTCTTTCAGGCCGCTGCGAGTGTTGTGACGGTCATGTTCGGTATCGTTGATCTGAACTTTTTCCCGAAGCTCGCTGACGGTACGGTCATTACGGTTCAGGACGGATTGCGCACTTCTGTTATGGGTTTAGGGCTGGAAACTACAAGATTAGCCGTATCGATGTTAGTCAACGGCTTCCTGCCGCGACTGTTGGTTTTGACTATTATTATCTTCATTTCTATCTATATCGCGAAGCACGGTCATGATATGGTGCTGGAGCAGAATGAGATCGCGCGCGCGTCTGCCAGCGCGAAAGCGGAGCTGAATACCGCTACACAGATCCAGAACAGCATGGTGCCGAATATTTTCCCCGCTTTTCCCGAGAGAAAAGAATTTGACGTATACGGCGCGATGTATACCGCGAAGGAGGTCGGCGGCGATTTCTATGACTTTTTCCTGATAGACGATAAGCACCTGGCGATGGTCATGGCAGACGTATCGGGTAAGGGCGTGCCTGCCGCGCTGTTTATGATGGCTTCCAAGATCTTGATCAGCGACAGAACGATCATGGGCGGCAAGCCCTCTGAGATCCTTGAATTTGTCAATAATCGTATCTGCAGTAGCAATCAGGCGGATATGTTCGTATCGGTCTGGCTGGGGATATTGAATATCGAAACGGGTGAAGTGATCGCTGCGAACGCAGGGCATGAGTATCCCGTCATTCGCAGAAACGGCGGTAACTTTGAACTGTTGAAGGATAAGCACGGCTTTGTTATCGGTGGTATGCCCGGTATGAGATATAAGGACTATGAATTCACCTTGAAAGAGGATGATGCTCTGTTCCTTTATACCGACGGTATCCCTGAAGCGAACAATATCGACAAGGATCTGTTCGGTAATGACAGAATGCTTGACGCACTGAATATCGATCCTGACGCAAAGCCTGAGCAGATCTTGTCGAACATGAAGGAAGAAGTGAAGAAGTTTGTCGGTGAAGCGGATCAGTTCGATGATCTGACGATGCTTTGTCTGAAATATCACGGCAATCAGTAACCGACTTATTCGGAACTCTCCCGAAAAGGAAGTGAATGATTTGAAAAAAGCATTACTTTGTATTTTTGTTCTCCTGACCGTGATTTTTAGCTCTGTCATTACTACATATGCTTATGAGATCGAACCGCCCTATTATGTTCCCGAAGACAAAGGGGAGATCGCTGCTGTCGGAACGGATACGGAAGAGCCTTATCCCGCGGCTTCTGTATCAACAGTACCGAAGATCGAGATCGTTACGGAAAACGGTAACGGAATCCAACTGCTCAAGGCGGACGGATATATCAACGCGACGATCAATATAACCGATACGGACGGTTCAGTGCTGAAGGATAATATTCTTTTCAAGGTGAGAGGAAACAGCACGGCGATCGATTCGATACAGAAAAAGGCGTTTACATTCAAGTTCGAGAAGAAGAAAGAAGTTCTCGGAATGGGGAAGGGTAAAAAGTGGGCGATGCTCGCCAATTGCTTTGACCCTACCTTGCTGCGTAATTATCTGGTGTTTGATCTTGCGCAGGTGATAGGGCTGCCTTACACTTCCGAACAGCGGTTTGCTGAATTGTGGCTCGACGGTGAATACAGAGGCTGTTACACCGTATATGAGCCTGTTCAGGAAGGTAAGGACAGGGTCGATATCGATATCGAGAGCAACGACGGTAAAAAGGATTTTCTGCTCGAATATGAAGCGAGCAGAACGGAAGCGGACGTGACCTATATCACAGCGGGCGGCTTGCGCTTTGCGTTGAAAGATCCCGAAGAGCCTGACAGCGAGCAGACAGCGTATGTCACTGATATCATGACGGATATCGCAAACACGCTGAAATCAGGCGATGAGGAAGCGATTCGAGCAAGGATCGACGTTGATTCGTTCGCAAAGTTCTACCTGCTCAACGAATACGCCAAGACTGCCGACTTCGGATTAAGCTCCGTTTTCTTTTTCTATAAGGACGGTATGCTGTACGCTGGACCGCCGTGGGACTATGATCTTGCGCTCGGCAATATTAACGGCGATCTGTCGTCTTCCACAAAAGCGACAAGCGTCACCGACGGGATCATGCAGAACAACAAAAACTTCTACCGCTGGCTGTGCGGTAAAGAATGGTTTCAAGCTGAGATCAAGCGGGTATATTATCAGTACTATCCGTATATTGAGAATATCTCGGCGGAAGGCGGCTTGCTCGATGCTCTCAGGGAGCAATATACCGATGTGTTTGCGAATAATTTCAAAAAATGGTCAGTAGGAAGATGGTGGCTCAATTATCAGAAGGTACCCTTTAAAACCTATGATGAGAATTTTAACTTTCTGAAAAGCTGGTGTCGTGAGAGAAATGAGTGGCTGACGGAATACTATGGTATTGTTCCGAATGCGCCGTTGCTCGGTGACGCGGATATGGATAGGGAAGTGACCGTCATTGACGTCACCTGTATCCAGCGGCGATTAGCAGGCGTACCGCTTTCTGTTGCAATCAATGAAGCCGTCTGTGATATAGACGGAAACGGCGTCATAGAAATTTCTGACGCGACATTTATCCAGCGTTATGTCGGGAGTATTCCTGTATCCCATCCGATCGGCGCTCCGATAACCGAATAGAATGATATAAAATATAGCTGTAGCAATCAAACGGTTGTTACAGCTTTTATTATATTGTAAGCGCGATCGAGCACGCGCAGTTGATGTATAATACTCATTATATTGGCGTCTGATGTGATAAAGTTTGATGTGAATGAGATTATTTTCATATATTGCGAAAGGATCTTTTTATTTTATATAAAATAATCATCATATTTCCTATAATATAATTGTATTTTTAGTGAAAATATATTATAATAAACAAATAGAGTAAAATGTATGAAATGATCGGAGTGAACTCATGTCGACGACGAATGAATTATTTCAAAGCGGATATATGACTTCTGCCATCGAATGGATCGGAGAGCAGATCCCCGGCGGATTTTTTATCTACCGCGCCGACGCGGGTATGGAGCTGTTGTATGTCAACAGCGCTGTCGAGAAAATGTACGGCTGTGAATCGGAGGAAGAATTCAGACAGCTGACCGGATACACCTTTAAAGGTATGGTGCACCCTCAGGACTATGAGGTGGTCAATCATTCTATCGAGGAGCAAACGCAAAGTAAGGATTCTCCTAACCGCGATCATGTAGAATACCGTATCATTCGTAAGGACGGCAGTATCCGCTGGGTAGATGACTACGGTCATTTTGCGCAGTTTCCGGGATACGGCGACGTTTTCTACGTCTTTATCAGCGATATTACGGAAAAGTATCTGGCGCAGGAGGAGAGCTACCGCAGAGCGGGCGTTTATACCTCTTTGGTGGAGCAGCTTCATACTGCCGCCGATACCAGCCTGGCAGTCATTCGCTACAATGTGACGACAGGAGTGATCGAAGAGGTCGCCGGCAGCGATCCTTATGAAGTTGATCGAGTCGGCGAGAGTATTGAGGGCGCGAAATCCGTTCGGTTAAACAGTCTTTTGCTGGACGGTGACAGAGAAAGATTTGATGAAGCTTTTCAAATAGAGAGGCTGATGGATCGTTTTTATAAAGGCGCGCCGCCCGCTACCTTTGTCGCGTATTGCCGCAGACAGTCGGGTCGTCAGTGCTTTGTACGCTTTACCCGTTCTGTCGCGCATGATCCGACAAGCGGCGATCTGATCCTTTTTGGTATTGACAGCGAATATAACGACGAGAAGGTATCGGAAGTCCTTAATGAAAAGGTACTTGTCCAACAGTATGATATGGTCACCTATATCGTCGATAATAACTACAGCGTTGTGATCGGTGACGCGTCGAAGATAGGGAAGGGCAGTATTTTTCCGAATCGACACAGCGGTATTTACACGGATTATATCCACGATCAGGTATTGCCTGCCGCTTCGACAGGAGTCCATGATATACAGGAACTCGAGAGATCGCTCTCTCCCGAGATGATCGCGGAGAATCTTGAAAACAACGAATCGTATACGATCAACGTAACCTGTGAGATCGACGGAGAGACCTATTACAAGCGGTTCACCTACTATGTCATCGACAGAGAAACACGATTCTTCCTCCTGCTTAAATCCGACGTGACCGACGTTCTCAAGCAGGAACGCGAGCAGAATGAGATATTAGCGCTTGCGCTGAAAGAGGCGGAGCATGCCAATATCGCTAAAACCTCGTTCCTCTCCAGCATGAGCCATGAGATCCGCACGCCGATGAACGCGATCATCGGACTGAACAGTATCGCGCTCAAGGATAATACACTCAGCGAACAAACGCGCGGGTATCTGAAAAAGATCGGCGAGAGCGCGGGACATTTGCTGAATCTGATCAATGATATCCTTGATATGAGCCGTATCGAATCGGGTAGAATGACGCTTCATAAGGAAGAATTCAGCCTGACGGATATGCTCGAACAGATCAATACGATGATCCAATCGCAATGTGATGATAAAGGGTTGAACTTTGAGTGCTGTATCAACGAAGAAGTCAACGACTGGTATTTCGGCGACGATACAAAGCTCAAGCAGGTCATCATCAACATTCTGAGCAACGCGATCAAGTTCACTGACGCGCCCGGAACGGTTTCCTTTACGGTCGATAAGGTCGCGACATTCGAGAATCAGACGACGCTGAGATTTGTTATCCGCGACACGGGTATCGGTATGGACGAGCAATTTCTGCCGCATATCTTTGACGCGTTCACGCAGGAGGACGCCAGCCGCAAGAACAAGTACGGAAGTACGGGACTCGGTATGGCAATCACCAAAAGCATCGTAGAAATGATGAACGGCACGATAGACGTTCAGTCAAAGAAAGGCGAAGGTTCTGTCTTTACCGTTTCTGTTACGCTGAAAAATTGTGAGAACAATAAAGAAGACACCAAGGCGTTTGACTTTTCAACGATCAAAGCGCTGGTCATCGATGATGACGAGATCGCTCTTGAGCATGCGTGTATCGTCCTTGAAGATATCGGCGTTTCGGCGGAAACAGCTTCTTCGGGAGATGAAGCATTGCTGTCGATCGAGATCAGTCACGCGAAGCAAGAGCCGTATAATCTTGTACTGGTGGATTGGAAAATGCCTGAGCGCGGAGGCGTTGACGTAACGCGCGAGATACGCCGTCGCTATCGGGACGAGACCAAGGTGATCGCGCTGACTGCTTATGACAGCGAGGACGTCATGGACGAGGCGAACTCGGCGGGAGTAGACAGCTTTATCTCAAAATCAGATTTTCCGTATGTGATACGCCGTGAGTTAGAGCGTGTGATGAAAACGCCTTCTAAAACGCCGCGCAATGATTTTGTGCTGGAAGGCTGTAAGATCCTGTTGGCGGAGGATATGCCGATCAACGCCGAGATCATGAAAGCGCTGTTGTCGATCAAGGGGATCGAAACAGAACACGCTGAAAACGGTAAATTGGCGCTTGATATGTTCTGCAACAGCGAGCAGAACTATTATGACGCGGTTTTGATGGACGTGCGCATGCCTGTGATGGACGGTCTGGAGACCGCCGCTGAGATACGCGCGCTGAATAGAGAGGACGCAAAGACCGTACCGATCATCGCGCTGACGGCAAATGCTTTCGACGAGGATGTTCAGCGCTCTTTGCAGGCGGGTATGAACGCGCATTTATCAAAGCCTGTCGAGCCTGAACAGCTTTACAATACACTGGAAGATCTGATCAGCTCTAACCGCTGATCGGTGGATGGAGTTTTGATCTGATCATAACGTGTTCAGATTTGGATATGATTTGTATATATGGAGTAGTTTATGATACAAATACAGGATAATCAACAGGACGGCGCTTCACTATCGAAATATATATCGCCGTTCGGCGTTTGGGCTTTAGCTTTTGGCTGTGCGGTTGGTTGGGGCGCGTTTGTGATGCCCGGAACGACATTTCTGCCGATCGCCGGTCCTTGGGGCTCGGTGATTGGATTGATGATCGGCGCAGTCATCATGTTGATTATTGGACTGAGTTATCGTTTCCTGATGCAGCGATATCCTGACGTGGGAGGTTCCTATACTTACGCGACAAAGGTTTTGGGAAGCGATCACGGATTTTTATGCGCCTGGATGCTGATGCTGACCTATGCGGCGATCATCTGGGCGAACAGCACCGCGTTGTCATTGCTGGTGCGGTACTTATTCGGCGATATATTCTGCTTTGGATTCTCTTACCGTATCGCGGGATATACCGTATATATGGGCGAGGTCTTGCTGTCGGTAGCGATCCTTGCGCTTGCGAGTTTGATTTGCATAGCGGGCAAACGCTTCTCTGTCGCGGTGCAGATCATCGGCGCGGTACTGCTGTTTGTATGTATCGCCGCCTGCTTTATTGCGGTGACGGTCCATCGCGGAGGATTAAGAGGAATCGAACCCGCTTTCTCTGTGCTGGGCTCTCCTTCGGCGCAGGTCATGACGATTGTTGTCCTTGCTCCGTGGGCGTTTATCGGCTTTGAGTCGATCTCTCATTCCGCGGGTGAATTCCGCTTTTCGGTCAAGAAATCTCTGCCCATCATCATTGCGGCATTGCTGACCGGCGCTCTGGCTTACGCGATGCTGACGCTGTGCGCTTCGATGTCGGTGCCTGACGGCTTCAGGAGCTGGAGCGAATATATCAGCTCTCTTTCGAGCTTTGAGGGAATCCAAGGTCTGCCGACTTTCCATGCCGCGCAGGACGCGATGGGGGATACAGGCGTTGTCCTCCTCGGGATCGCCGCTTTCTGCGGCGTGTTGACCGGCTTGATCGGTAATATGATCGCGCTGAGCCGTCTGATCTATCGCATGTCGTCTGATAAAATGCTTCCGAAAGGGATCGATAAACTGAATCGGCGCGGCGTTCCCGCGCGTGCCGTGCTGTGTATCGCGGCTGTTTCTGTTATCATCCCCCTGCTGGGCAGAACCGCCATTGGCTGGATCGTGGACGTCACTACGATCGGCGCGACGATCGTATATGCTTATATCTCGATTTGCGCCTTTATGCTCGGCAAACGCGAGAAGAAGGTTTCGGCGATCATATACGGCGCGGCAGGCGCGCTGATCTCGATGATATTTGCTGTGTTCTATTTGCTGCCGAATATCCGTTCACAGAGTGAACTTACCGCGGAATCGTACATGATTCTGATCTTGTGGAGCGTTATCGGCATGATCGTGTTCCGTGTCTTGATGAAGCGCGATACGACAAGACGGTTCGGCAAGAGCATGGTCGTCTGGATCATTCTGTTCTGCTTGATCTTGCTCGTATCCGTTTCGTGGATCAACCGAATTACCTTGGATACATCGAGAAACACAGCTGTTGAATTGAGGACGGTGCATACTGAGTTTGCGGGACAAGCGGGACTGGATCCTGATAACGAAAGCGTGATGGAAACCAACCGATTTATCTCGGACAGGTTCATCGGTTTTGCTGATAACGTCAGACAGAATATCTTTATTTTCGCGGGCTTACTGCTCGGTTCTCTGGCACTGATTTTCAGTATCTTTACCATTATCAAAAAACGGGAACAGGTCATTGAAGCGGAACGCTTGATCGCTGAGGAAAACAGTAAGGCGAAGAGTACGTTCCTGTCCAATATGAGTCATGATATCCGAACGCCGATGAACGCGATCACAGGCTATACCGCGTTGGCGCTCAAAGAAGAAAACGTTCCTGAATCGGTACGCATTTATCTTGAGAAGATCGACGTATCGGGTAAGCATTTGCTGTCATTGATCAATGATATCCTTGATATGAGTCGTATTGAAAGCGGCAAGATGGAGCTCGATCCCGCGCCTGCCGATCTGATCGAGGTGCTGGAAGAGACCTGTCATATCTTTGACTTGCAGATGGAATCCAAATCACTGAACTTTACCGTCGATCACAGCGGGATCACGGACCGATATGTAATCTGTGATAAGAATCGTATCAACAGGATCCTGCTCAACCTGATCTCCAACGCCTATAAATTCACCCCCTCAGGCGGTACGGTCAGCGTTGTGATACATCAAATACTATCGTATCACTCCGAAGCGACTTTCGAGCTGATCGTCAGTGATACGGGTATCGGTATGAGCCCTGAGTTCGCGGAGCATATCTTTGACGCTTTTGAACGTGAACGCAGCCGTACTGTCAACAATATCCAAGGTACGGGACTTGGCATGGCCATCACGAAAAACTTTGTCGATATGATGGGCGGAAAGATCCTTGTACAGACAGAACAGGACAAGGGAACGACCTTCACGATCAGACTGACATTCCCGCTTGCGAGTGAGGAGGACGTCCGTCAGCTGTTCGCTCCCGATGAAAAGGAAACGATCGATTTCAGCGGTATTCGAATCCTTCTTGCGGAGGATAATCCGATCAACAGCGAGATCGCTGTGATGATATTGACGCAGGAAGGCTTTTTGGTAGAAACTGCTGAAAACGGCAAGATAGCCGTGGAAATGATCGAGGAACATGACGCAGGATACTTTGACGTGATCCTGATGGATATCCAGATGCCTGTCATGAATGGCTATGACGCTTCAAAGGCAATCAGAGCATTGCCGGACGAGCGGTCGCAGATCCCCATTATAGCGATCACGGCAAATACCTTTGAGGACGACAGGAGAGAGGCGTTTGAAGCGGGTATGAACGCGCACGTCGCAAAGCCGTTCAATCCCGAAGAGCTGATGGCGACTCTCGCGGAATGTATCAAGAAATAACTCAATGCAACGGAGAATACTATGAATACATTTATGACAACAGGCGAAATGAAACGCCGTGTGCTGGTCGTCGACGATGAAGTGATCAACCGTGAATTGCTCGGTGCGATGCTGTCGCAGACCTTTGATATCGCGTTTGCCTCAAACGGCAAGGAAGCGATGGAAGCATTGACAACTCCTGACGCTGATTATTCGCTGATATTGCTCGATCTGCTGATGCCGATCATGAACGGCTTTGAAGTGATCGAACAATGTCAGAGCGACGAGCATCTCAGACAGATCCCGATCATTGTCATGACCTCTGAGAAGTCCGCCGAAGTGCGCAGTATCAGAATGGGCGCCGCTGATTTCATCACAAAGCCGTATGATATGCCTGAGGTCATTCTCGCGCGATGCGAGAGGATCATAGAGCTGAGCGAAGGAAAGAGCATTATCCGTTCGACAGAGCGTGATAAGGTATCGGGTTTGTATACGCGCGGATATTTCTTCGCTTATCTACAGCGGTTGATCACTCGTATCAACACCCCGATGGACGCGCTGGTGATGAATATCGATCGTTTTCACTTAGTCAATGAGCTGTTCGGCAGGGAAGAGGGAGATACAGTCCTCTCTAACTTCGGACAATTGATCGCGGAATTGCTCAATGATATCCACGGGATCGCCTGCCGCAGTGAAAGCGATACCTTCTTCATCTTCTGTGAACGACAGGATTCTTATGATGATATGATAGAAAGTCTGCAGGAAAAGCTCTCTGACTTGACAAAAGCGCGTGCTTTGCGCCTGCGGGCGGGCATTTACTCCTGCGAAAATGAATCCGATCACCCTGAAGCGTGGTTCAGCAGAGCGAAAACCGCATGCGACAGGATCAGAGGACAATACGGATCGTTGACCGCAAGATATAGCAATGAGTTATATGAGCGCACCGTATTTCATGAGCGTTTGATCGGCGACGTACAGGAAGCGATCGACCGGCATCACTTGGTCGTTTACTTTCAGCCGAAATACAGAATACAGGGTGACCGTCCGGTCTTAGGAAGCGCGGAAGCGCTGATCCGCTGGATCCACCCTGAATTAGGATTTATCAGCCCGGGGGAGTTCATTCCGCTGTTTGAGAATAATGGCTTGATCCGTAAGGTCGATCATTTTGTGTGGCGCGAAGCCGCGGCTCAAGTCAAACGCTGGCGTGATCAGTACGGTATAACGATCCCTGTTTCCGTCAATGTTTCCCGCGTAGATATCTTTGATCCTGAGTTGGAGCAAAAACTATGCGATATCCTTGAGGAGTCAGCTCTTGAACCGGATGATATGATGCTGGAGATCACGGAATCCGCGTATTCCGACAGCGCCGACGGGTCGGTCGAGGTCGTGAATCGTTTGCGTGACAGAGGCTTTAAAATCGAAATGGACGATTTCGGATCGGGATATTCATCGCTGAATATGCTGACCGAGATCCCGTTCGACGTACTGAAGCTGGATATGCAGTTTATCCGACGAATGCTGCTTGATGATAAGAGCTTGCGGTTAGTCGAGCTGATAATGGATATCGCGCGATATCTTGAGATCCCTGTGATCGCCGAGGGCGTTGAGGAGATCGAACAGCTCAACAAGCTCAAAGAAATGGGCTGTGACATCGTGCAGGGTTATTATTTTTCACCGCCGCTGCCTGCGGATCGCTTCAGCGGTTTGATCGAAAAGGAATGTCAGAATAGGAGAGAGGAACATGATAACGATTGAAAAGCTGAATGATTTCGGCGCGAATACTTCAGAAGGATTATCCCGTTGCTACGGCAATGAAATGCTGTATCTGCGTTTGGTCGGTATGATCCCCGCAGAGGCGAATTTCGATAAATTGAAAGAGGCAATAGATAAGGGAGATTTGAATGCTGCCTTTGAGGCGGCTCACGCTCTCAAGGGCGTTTTAGGAAACTTATCTCTGACGCTTATGTATGAAAAATGCTCCGAGCTGACGGAATTGCTCCGCGCGCGGACTGATATGGATTATTCACAGCTATTGAGCGATTTATTAGAGCAGAAAGAGGTATTGAGCGCATTATGCGCTGATTGATCGGAGGAAAGGATATGTCATCTTCCAATAAATCAAGAGAGTCGTGGAAAACAGGACTGTCTCTTGTAGGGATCATCGTGATCGGTATCCTGCTGAATATTTTCGGAAGCAAGTTGAACGGAGCGTTAGGGTCGCCGCTGTTTATCGATAATATCGGTACGCTGCTCTCGGCGTTGCTGGGCGGTTATATTCCCTGTATCACGGTCGGCTTCTTTACGAATATCATCAGCGGGCTTTCCGATTCCTTTACGATGTACTATTGCATCATCAGCGTGCTGATCGCGGTCGCGGCTGTTTCTTTCGCGGAGAATATGCGCCGTTTGAAGATTCGGTACATTTGCCTTGGTACGCTGACTTTCGCTTTCTTAGGCGGTGTGGTCGGCGGATTGCTGACATGGCTGATCAACGGTCTGAACTTCGGCGAAGGCTATGCGGTTGATATGGCGGCAAAAATCAATAGCGTGATCCCGATGGGGTATTTTCTCTCGAATCTTTTGTCCACCTTCCTGATCGATCTGGTGGATAAGGCGATCACCGTTGTGATCGTTCTGATCATTTATAAGCTGCTGCCGCTGAAGCTCTTGAATTTTGTACATACGCGAAGCTGGTATTATATCACGGCATTCGAGAAACCGAGCCGGCATAATCGCAAGCGCATTTCGTTGCGTATCAAAGTGACCTTGGTGGTCGCACTGTCTATCACGCTTGTCGCCACGGCGGCGATCGGAGTCAGTATCTTACAGTACCACAACTCAACGGTCGCCGAGTATGAGGAGGACGGAAGATATGCCGCTCTCTTGATTTCTGAAAAGCTGGAGCCGCAGCGTGTCAACGACTATATCGAGAAAGGCGAAGTCGCCGAGGGATACAAGAATGTAGAAGAATTCCTCAAAACGGTCGCCGACGTTTCTCCCGAGATCAAATATGTCTACGTCTATCGAATCGAACGGGACGGCACTCATGTAGTGTTTGACGTAGATACGCCCGAGCTGAAAGCGGACGAGCCCGGAAGCATTATTGAATATGATGATTCTATTGAGAAATACCGCGATCAATTCTTAGCGGGCGAGGAGATCCCCACCGATATCACCGACGATGAATACGGCTGGCTGTTATCGGTGTATGAACCGGTGAGGGACAGCACGGGGAAGGTTCGGTGTTATATCGGCGTCGATATGGAGATGAACCGCCTGCGCTCTGATGAATTCGCCTTCCTTGCGAAGATCATTTCTCTGTTCCTCGGATTTTTGCTTTTGATCCGCACCTACGCTGTGTGGATGGCGGAAAGGCACATTATCATTCCCATCAATTCTATCGCGCATGTTTCACGCCGTTCAGGTTATGATACACCTGAAGCGAGAGAACTGTGGATCACGATGCTGGATAATCTGAATATCCGCACGGGCGATGAGATCGAAACGCTCTATGAGGACTATAGGAGAGCGGCGCATAACACGGTTCGCTATATCGAGGAGATACAGCACAAGAGCGAACAGCTCACTAAATTACAAAACGGGTTGATCCTTGTATTGGCGGATATGGTAGAAAGCCGTGACCAATGCACGGGTGACCATGTATTCAAGACCGCCGCTTATACGGAGATCATCTTAAGACAGATGCAGATCGAGGGGATCTACGCCGATGAACTCAGCGAGGAATATATCGAAGAGGTCATCAACTCTGCGCCGCTTCATGACGTAGGAAAGATCACCGTCTCCGACGTGATATTGAATAAGCCGGGCAGGTTGACCGACGAGGAATTCCGTATCATGCAGAGCCACACGACCGAAGGCGGTAAGATCATTGACAAAGCGATCGCGATCGTTGACGAGGATTCGGGTTATCTGAATGAGGCGAAGAACCTCGCACTTTATCATCATGAAAAGTGGAACGGAAAGGGTTATCCCACTGGACTCAAAGGAACGGATATTCCGCTTTCAGCGAGAGTGATGGCTGTCGCCGACGTGTTTGATGCTTTGGTGTCGCGACGCAGCTATAAAGAGCCGTTCACAATCGAAAAGGCGCTCGATATCATCAAAGAGGACGCGGGTACGCATTTCGACCCGCTCGTCGCAAAGGCGTTTCTTGATGCTGAAGAGGACGTCAGACGTATCGCAAAGCTCAATATGGAGCTATAATAAATCGGTGTTATCAAATGATACTTATGAATTTTGGTTAGTTTTACCATTGATTTTTTATGATAAACTCGCTAAAATGCGTGGTGTGAACCACAATATGCGATTGATAAGCTGAAAGAAGATCAGAGGTGGTTGAATGAAGAGATTTATTGAATGGATCAAATCGTTTATGTCTCCGAAAGCGGATGGGGAAACAAAAAGAGAGATCATTTCGCTGAATATCAATAATATATACTACGTTTCGTTAGTAGTTGGTATTGTTCAGACTGTTTCCCTGATCTTTTTCATGATTTTTAATACGAACAGCAGCGGCGACGGCTCCTTTGTCAACGCCGTTATCAGAGTCGGATTGAGTATCGTGCTCTGTGCCGTCGGCTTCTTTGTCGCGGGAAAACTGAAAAAAAGCTCAGACGCTATTACAAAGCATACGACAGCGGTAAAAGTATTTATCGGCAGCTTTGTTGTTTTGCTGATCACGTGGAGTATGTTTGTATCGGTATCAAACTATGTTAATAATCAACAGCTCCTGACTTTTTATACGGTCGAACTGCTGGCTGTGATGTTTGTCAAATTGAATCCCGCCTTCTCGACAACGATCATCTTAGGATCGTATACGATCAATTATCTGATATTGACTTTAGGCTTCGGCGGCGGAAGAATCAATCTGTATAATTATTTGATGCTCGGCTTGTTATCGGTAGCGGGAGCGTTGCTGAATTATCGCCTGACCGTTAATTATATCTCGGAGAAGAATAAAGCGAATATGCTGAATGAATCTTTGGAGATCATTGCGAATCACGACAGCATTACCCGCTTACAGAACCGCTACGCGCTTAATCAGCATGTACCCGATTATATCGGACAGGATATTTGCATAGCGATGGGGGATATCAACAGCTTCAAAGCGGTCAATGATACCTTTGGACACCGCGCGGGCGATGACGTTCTGAAAACATTTGCGGATATTTTGCTTGAGTTTTTTTCGAAAGAATGCGTTTACCGATACGGTGGAGATGAATTCCTGATCATTCAAAGCGATATCGAGCTTGAAGCGTTTTTGGATAAGCTCTCGTTAGTCAACAAGCGTTTTTCTGCAACTAAGGTCGAAGGCGTTACAACCGGCTTAGGCTGCAGCTTTGGCTGTGTCAGAACGTGTCCCGTGGATACGGCGGACTTGTTTGATCAGCTGACGAAGGCTGATAAGAAGCTGTATGAAGAAAAACAAAAAATCAATCAAAACAGAATTTGACTGCTATAAGAAAAGCACATTCGCCGAGGCGGATGTGCTTTGTTGTTTATACAAATATTAAAAATGATTTGATTGATATATCAGGGTTTTAATTCGGAATTGATGGTGCAGTTCTTGCCGTAATCCTTCGCATGGTACAGATTGATATCCGCTTGGTGGATCAGCTTTCCGATATCATCGGTTCCGCCGTTAGGAGCGAGCACCAGACCGACGGAAACGGTAGTATTGAAGTTTTCTTTATCAAAGACAAACCGATGGGCGCATACATTATCTACGATTCGTTTGCAGACCATCTCTGCGTCGATGTCGGTATGGAATATGATCAAAAATTCGTCGCCGCCCCAACGGCATACGTCGCCGCTCCCGTTTAACGTATCAACGATAGCTTGTCCGATATCCTTTATCACGATATCTCCGCTCGGATGGCCGAAATTATCGTTGATGAATTTGAAATTATCGATATCAAGAACTGCTACGGCAGCGGGTTTGAGATGGTATTGTTCGGGATTATCAATGACAGACTGGAGCCAAAAACGGTTGTAAAGCCCTGTCAGCGCGTCGTGATAACAGAGGAACTCATACTTTCGGCGCGATTCTGTCAAAGCGCTTTTTGATGCTTCACGAATTTTTTCAAGCATTACCGCTACCGCAAAGAATGCGAGATACAGCAAAGGAAAACGCATTTTGAAAGTAGGCGAATAGGGATATTGAAGCAGACTTTGTCCGTATGGAATCCAGTAAAAGAAGGCGATGATCGCAAACATAACCAGTGAAGCCAACGTACCGTTTTTTACTCCGAACATTAAAAGTCCGAAGCAGGGGAGCATTGCCGTCCAAAGAACACTAAATCCGTCGGGAATACCTGAAACGATAAATTAGATGAATATGAGTATCATTTCTATGGAGAACAGAATAATACTGAGAATAGCAGCTTTCCCTTTTTTCCTGATCAATAGTAAATTGATCGCGCAGGCGATCGAAAAGGCGAGCGTCACCCATGTAAAGCTACCCTGATGGGTAAATATGTTTACGATCGACATCACTAGCGAGGTAAAACCCACCACAGCGAAAATACAAGCATTCTGGAAAAGCTTCCATTTCGTTTCGTCCGCTAAAAGCTCTTCCTTTTTCTGACGATAAAAGTCTTTTGAAAAAATTTTCATATTACTCACTCTCACATAATAGCGCAGCATGAATGATGAATGGTTTGCATTTTCCGCGCAGTAGAAGTGAGGATTGCGGATATCTATATTTTAACATAATTATGCAGATATTAACATTGATATTATTCATAAAAAATAATGAGTCTTTTGTGCGTTTCGACGGATTGCCGTAATTGTATGATATGGTTTTATTTGACAATCAGCCATGAGGTTGATATAATTGCTATAATAGAAGATAATAAATCATGATTATTCAAGGAGTAATACTATGGCTGTTGTAAATCTGCAAGGATATAAAGTAGATAAAATCGATTTTGTGAATACTACGGAGAACGGGACAAAGATATCGCTGGGGAACAAGTTTTCCTATCAGGTACAGTATGCCACGAATCAGAATCTGGCAAAGGGTACTTTTGATATCGAAGTACACGACAAAGAGAATCCCGAGCGCTTTAAGATCCATGTGATCATCGTGGGAATCTTTGGCTATAATGCTAACGAGAAGAAGGAATTGATCCATACGGAAACCTTTAAGGCGCTGTTCCCGTACGCAAAGGCGCTTATTACTACCGTGACCGCCAACTGCGGTATCCAGCCCGTCATAATCCCAAATATCGATATCGACAATCAGGAGATCTATCGGATCGACGGAGCAAAACAATAATTTCTATTTCCAATAATAAAGAGGTATCTGTTCAGATACCTCTTTATTATTGGAGCAGATGATGGGAATCGAACCCACACGGTCAGCTTGGAAGGCTGAAGTTCTACCACTAAACTACATCTGCATATTCATTTTACCTTGTAAGTATATCATACTTAATCGGTTTTGTCAAATAGATATATCACAGGAATGTTGAAGGGATTCGAAGGCTTCCGTGCCGCGGGAAAACAGCCTTAATATTAATGCTATACTAATCCTTAATAAATACCTATATCATCTATTGCGCTATATTTCGTATAGCTTTGTTGGGCTCCTTGACAGGCGCCAGCCTGTCTGCGTCTCCCGTCGCGCTATCCGAAATATATATCCGAAATATATCACTAATATCTGATTAAATCTTTTTATCAAGGATTAGTATAACTTCAAAATGGATTACTAATGGCTCAGCGTGAAATAAATAATTAGCAAATTTCTAATCAAGAATTAAAAAACAGTATGATGAATATATAATACTCTATGGCTTTAATTGGCTAAATCGCTAAAGGAGAGTATATGATGAGCAATGAAAGATTAGTCGGTACCGTATCCCGCGGTATCCGTTGTCCTATTATCCGTACAGGTGACGATCTCGCGTCGATCGTGACCGACAGTGTGCTGGCTGCCGCAGAGAGCGAGGGTTTTGAACTCAGAGACCGTGACGTTATCTCGGTCACTGAGTCGATCGTTGCGCGTGCACAAGGTAATTACGCAACCATTCAGAATATAGCCGATGACGTGAAAGCAAAGCTCGGCGGCGGTACGGTCGGCGTTATCTTCCCGATTTTATCCCGTAACCGTTTTGCGATCTGCTTGCGCGGTATCGCGATGGGCTGCAAAAAGATTGTCCTCATGCTGTCTTATCCGTCCGACGAGGTCGGCAACGAGCTGGTATCGCTCGACAAGATCGACGAGGCAGGCGTGAATCCTTACAGCGACGTGCTGACGCTCGAGCGTTATCGCGAGCTGTTTGGCGCGAATAAGCATGAATTCACCGGTGTAGACTATGTAGAATATTATGAGAACCTGATCAAAGAGAGTGGGGCAGAGGTAGAGATCATCTTCGCGAACCGTCCTAAGACGATCCTCGAATACACCGATACCGTCCTGACCTGCGATATCCATACCCGCAAGCGCACCAAGCGTATTCTCAAAGATGCAGGCGCAAAGATCGTATTAGGTCTTGACGATATCATGAATGCTCCTGTTGACGGCTCGGGATATAACGAGAATTACGGTCTCTTAGGCTCTAATAAATCGACCGAGGACACCGTCAAGCTCTTCCCGCAGAACGCTCAGCCGCTGGTAGAGGACATTCAGAAGAAGGTCAAAGACGCCACAGGCAAGAATGTTGAGGTCATGGTTTACGGCGACGGCGCGTTCAAGGATCCTCAGGGTAAGATCTGGGAGCTTGCAGATCCTGTTGTTTCTCCCGCTCACACTGCGGGCTTGGTCGGCACGCCGAACGAGTTAAAGCTCAAGTATCTTGCTGATAATGATTTCAAGGATCTCAGCGGTGATGAGCTGAAAGCGGCGATCTCCGAGAGCATCAAGACCAAGGACGCGAACCTTGTCGGCAACATGGCTTCTCAGGGTACGACTCCGAGACAGCTTACCGATTTGATCGGCTCGCTGTGCGACCTGACCTCAGGCTCAGGCGATAAGGGTACTCCTGTCGTATTGGTTCAGGGCTACTTTGATAATTATACTAACGATTGATCAAAACGAAATAGGGGAGGGGTAAACGTCGGTTTGCTCCTCCTTTTTTTATGACTATCCTATTTTTGGTAGTCTTTTTTTATGTCAAATTTGTAATCGGTATTGACAAAGATATCGGATTGTGTTACTGTAGTAATACAATAATACAGTTAGGAGGAATGAGATGGATTGGCGATTGGATAAGAAGCGGCCGATCTGTCCGCAGATCTGCGAGAAGCTGTGCGTATTGATCGCGTCGGGCGAGCTGAACGCGGGGGACAGGCTGATGTCTGTGCGCGACGTCGCGCTGAACGCGGGCGTTACGCCTAATACGGTGCAGAAATCGTTTGAACAGCTTGAATCACAGGGCGTGATCTACTCGAAGCGCGGTTCGGGCTGGTATGTCAGCGAGAACGTCGGTATCGCAAAAGAGGTATTGGACAGCCTGATTCGTTCTAAGACAGTCAATTATCTGAACGATATGCAGGCTCTCGGGTTGGATAAAAAAGAGATCATCGAAATCATAAAGGAGTTTCGCTATGGGTGAGATATTAAGATGTGATAACCTGTGCAAGGACTTCGGCGCGACCAGGGCGCTCGATCGGCTTTGTCTGAGCGTAGGAAGCGGCAAGATCATCGGTTTGCTCGGACCGAACGGCGCAGGTAAAACGACACTGATCAAGATCGTTAACGGACTGTTACAGCCTACTTTCGGAGAAGTTTTGATTGACGGTAAACGTCCGGGAGTCGAGACGAAACCGCTTGTCAGCTATCTTCCTGACGTCAATTATTTGAACAACTGGATGACCGTGGAGCAGATCGTATTTATGTTTGCGGATTTCTATGCAGACTTCCGTTCTGATCTGGCGTTCGATATGGTCAAACGTTTGGGTATCAACAGAATGCAGCGGTTAAAAAGCCTTTCTAAAGGCAACAAGGAGAAGGTGTGCCTGATCCTTGTCATGAGCCGTAACGCAAAGCTGTATATCCTTGATGAACCGATCGCGGGGGTTGATCCCGCTACGCGCGACTATATCATCTCTACCATCATCAACAATTATAATCCTGAGGCTTCGGTGCTGATCTCTACGCATCTGATCTCTGATATCGAGTCGATTTTAGATGAAGTAATCTTTATCCAGAACGGCAGAGTAGTCCTGCAGGATACAGTAGATCATATCCGAGAGCAGAATCACATGAGCGTTGACGACTTATTCAGGGAGGTGTTCAAATGGTAAGAAAGTTGATCAAATATGACTTCCAGTCGTATTTCAGACTGCTGTTTCCCGTACAACTGATCATCATCGGCTTTGCGCTGATCAATCGTTTGGTACAGTTCTTTGAGCCTGCCTCTGACGCCGCGGAAGCTGCTTCGACTGTCTATAATTCTGTGTTTGTATCGACCTTGGTGCTGTATATCCTGTCTATCTTCGTATGCTTAGTTATGACGGTGATCGTCGGTATCATACGTTTTTATCAGGGCATGTATACGAATGAGGGATACCTCAATCACACGCTGCCCGTCACACCGACGCAGCATATTTTCGCAAAGCTGTTGACTTCGATCATCTTCTGCTTAGGCGCTGATTTAGCGATCTTTCTGTCATTTATCGTCATCACGGCGGGTGAGGTCAATATCGAAGTGTTCAAGGCGTTCACCTTCCTTGTCGGGCAATACTTCGCGAATACCGGCTTGAACGGCGCTTTGTATGTATTGGAATTCATCTTGTTAGCTATCGTCAGCGCTGTATTCCTCTATTTGAAGCTGTACTTCTGTATCTCTGTGGGACAGCTCGTCAAGCGCAAGAAGATATTATTGGCGTTCGGCGTGTTCTTTGGTATCTATGTCACAAAGCAGCTCATCGGTACGGTATTTGCGATCTTTGTGGCGCTGAATCTTGATTTCATGGATCAGATCGGGAATTGGATCGCATTGAATAACGTGCCCGCGTTACATATCAGCCTGTGCAGTGCGATCGTATTCTACGGTATATTCGCGCTGATCTATTTCCTGATCACCAAGCACATCATGAGCAAAAAGCTCAATCTGACATAAGGGGGGAGAGAAGATGAAAAAGACTTTTAAGATCATCGCCTTAGTATTAGCGATCGCGGTCTTCGCGTTATCTCTCTGCTCCTGCCGCGCGCTGGACGAGGCGAAGGAAAATCGGGGAATCTACTCCGATGATCGTCTGTCTATTCAGTTCAAGGGCGAAACATATCGATTGTTCGATCCGCATAACTATACGATCATCAGCGACGCCTATGCGGGATGGACTCAATATCACGCTACAGATAAGGAATTACCGCTGCTGCTTGCGAGCTGGTACGGTGATACGATGTCGCTCAACAGAGAGAAGACTGTGATCGAAACCTCCGTACCGTTCAGCGCTATTATGAAAGAGATCTCCAATGAAGCCGTAAACAACACTGTTGATCCCCAAGCAGTCGGCGCAATGTATGGCAATAATAACGCCACCTATGTCCGAGAGGATCTATACGAGGATACCAAGGCGGCGGCTGAAGCGGATAAGCTGGAGTGCTATTTTATTGAGTATTATGAAAACTCAAACTTCGACTATGACTTTGGTATGAGTTGGTCGAATTGGAAAGAATCTACCGAAGCGTATTCAGACTCCTATCGTATCGTTTTACTGGAAGATGCTGTGACAAAGATAGTCGATAGCGCGTTGAAAACGACGGCTAAGGATAAGATCAGTTATAAAGAGCTCAGCGAAAATCAGACGGATATTTCTTTTCAGGCGTGTGATAAAAATTTGATACTGCGTGATTGGGATGCAAATTATTACTTTGTACACGATCAGGGCAAGTATTATTTCTGGGACGGTACAACAAATGATGAAAAGTGTATGGTTCCGCTGAATCAAGATGACAGCGAGATCATAGACGATTTGTTTGACCAATATCCTTATGCCGTAGACGGCGCGCAGGTAGGCTGGAGCTTTTAATGCAAAATAACAGATCCCGCATTGAACTTATACCTCAGTGCGGGATCGTTCTTTATTTGTTGCCTTTCGGCTTGACCTTGGATAGGGGATTGCTCTTTGCGGCGGCTTCGATCTGGCGGGAGTCGAGGTGGGTGTAGATCTCGGTCGTGCTAAGACTCTCGTGACCGAGTACGTCCTTTAAGACGCGGATATCGACGTTGCCGTGCTGATACATCAGGGTCGCCGCGGTATGGCGGAGCTTATGGACGGAATAACCCTGTGAATCCAGACCGATCTTCTCAAGGTATTTGTAGACCATCTTCTGCACAGATTCGCGCGAGATGCGCCTGTGCTGAGCGGAAAGGAAGAGGGCGTACTTGTCCTCGGCGCGAACGCCGTCGACCGGTCTGACCTTCATATAGGCTTCAAAAGCGGCCATACAGGCGTCGTTGAGGTAAATAATGCGTTTCTTACTGCCTTTACCGATGATTTGAGCCGTGTGATCGGACTTGATATCGTTGTAATTCATCGCGACTAATTCCGCCAATCGCATACCGCAGTTCAGGAAGAATGTGAGAATACAGTAGTCGCGTTCCTTATACTTGCCGTCGACCGCGTTCAAGAGTTCGATGCTTTGTTCGAGAGTGAGATATTTGGGTAGGGGATTCTTCTCGCGGGCGTTCGGGCGCTCGAGATCCTTGAGCGGATCAACTGCCAGTAAATGCTTCTTATTGGTCAAATAGCTGTAGAAGGACTTGACGCTGGTGGTCTTGCGGGCGCGGGCGGCTTTGTTGTTGCGACGAACGCGGAGCAGGTAGTTCATGAATTCATAGCCGTCGGTGAGGGTGACGGATGACACAAGCGCGAGATCGACGTCATCGACCTTGATATCCTGATAGGGGGTATCAGGAGGGACGATGTGCTTTTGGACTTTGATAAATCTGAAAAAGGTGCGCAGATCATTAAAATATTCGTCGACCGTAGACGGAGAACGACCTTTCACTGTTTGAAGATAATACAAAAAGTCTTTGATCAAATCAGAGGCTTCGATAACAAAATTACTTTTACTCATATCGGTCACACCAATTAATTAATATAATAGAAATAAATACATGGAAATGAAAGCGGAAAACAAGTTATGAAAATTATTATACACGATAATAGGGGGCTGTAATTTCTTTTACAGAAGATTAAACAAAATTAATATTTTATGTAATTTAGGGGATGGCATAAACCCGGGTAATATGGAATTATGACGTTTTCATGGCTTTTGTACCGTAAATCTGAGAATTTGTTTAAAATCAGCGTTTCTGTTATCAAATAGATTTTTTCTGAATGAGTATACGTTCATTCAGAAAAAACTGAGACGATGATTTGAATGTTGCATTTCTAACTTTGTCTGCGTTTGATTCTTTAAATAATTTTTCTGTCTGATTGATTCTAATATAATGATTTGAACGACATAATATTGTAATTGTTTCAATCAATAAAAAGTGTTTGATTGATATGATTGTTGTATATTTATATAAGTATATTCAGTATATTCAGATTAAAAATTTAAGAGTTTTGGTATCTGTAGTTTTGCCGTTCTTTTGGAGTGAATGTATTATTATGAGTAATTCGGTGTTAAATCTTTATTGCATTTTTTTGCGTGATCGGGGAGATTTCTGCGGCTTTTCCCTTTCGATAATTTATACGTGTTACTTCCCTATTGTTAAACATTTAACAAAATATAATGCCGCCAATATCTGTTAAGTAATCATCGTTCAGACTGACTATCTGTGTATCCTGTTCATTACAGAATCGTTTGATGCTATTATAATCGGGATGTTCCTTGATATTTCCGCAAAAATACAGAGTTTTTCTATCTTTATCATAGCCTGACGCGCCGCCGATGAAGCCTGTATCCGCTCCGTCAAGGCGGATATTCCCCTTCCCTATCGGCAGTACATCGATCGGATTATCTTCTAACGAATGGATGATACCGTTATCAGCGGTGATGATCGCGTGATCCGATACGACGGCACAGGAGCATTTTGCGTAGCCTTGCTTGACGTTGATCAGCTCATAGCCGTGTTTTTGGCAGTATACGTTCACCTTTTCGTCCAGTGAACGTATACGGCATATGAACTTATTTTTGAGCTGTAAAGCGTTTAAGCATACGTTATCGGGATATCTACCGCTGAAATGTTTACCGCAGATGACGACATGATAGCTGTCGGATAAAGCGGAGATCAGCCCTTTGCACTCTGATAAAACAAACGCGGTATCGTCGAGTATCAGGCATTGCAGATCGGCGTGGTCGCGCTCATACGGCATATCGCAGGATATGATATCGGTAGGTATGATTTGATATCCGAGCGCTTTCAGCGCTTCTGCGTATTGCGGATGTCTGACGGACAGGATCGCTTTATTCACAGATTACCTCAAACGCCTGTCGTACATTTTTGACGGGGATGATCTCAACGTCGTCTATTGCGGAGATATCTTTCATATTATGCGACGGCACGATGATTTTGGTAAAGCCTAAGCGCACCGCTTCACTGACGCGCTGCTGAACATGATTGACGGAGCGTATCTCTCCCGCCAGACCGATCTCACCGAAGGCGATCGCGTTCTCGTTGATCGGAACGTCCTTTAATGAGGATATCAGAGCGATAGCGACCGCCAAATCGACAGCAGTTTCATCAAGCCTGAGTCCGCCGACGACGTTGACATAAGCGTCTGTGTTATTAAAAAAGTACCCCGCGCGTTTTTCGAGCACCGCGATGATCATATTCATGCGGTTGTAATCAAAGCCCGTACACATTCTGCGCGGATTGCCGAAGCCTGTAGACGCGGCTAACGCCTGAATCTCAGCTAAAATGGGACGCGTACCCTCCATAGCGCACGCGATACAGGTGCCGCTGACGTTCTTTGGTCTGCCTGAAATCAGCATCAGCGAGGGATTCTCGACCTCTCTGAGCCCTTCGTCCGTCATTTCAAACACACCGATCTCGTTGGTGGAGCCATAACGGTTCTTGACCGCTCTGAGGATTCTGTAAGACATCTGCCTGTCGCCCTCAAAGTGGAGTACCGCGTCGACGACGTGCTCGAGCACCTTGGGACCCGCGATAGAGCCTTCTTTGTTGACGTGACCGACGATGATCATCGGGATATCCATGCTCTTTGCCGTGCGCATGAAGAAGTTGGTGGATTCGCGCACCTGCGTCACAGAACCCGGAGATGAATTCAGTTCGGAGAGCGACATCGTCTGGATCGAGTCGATCATCACAAGATCGGGCCTGTCCTGACGAATGGTTTCGCAGACGAGCTCGACGTCTGTCTGCGTCAGGATATACAGGTTGTCCGAATTCACGCCGAGGCGATCGGCGCGGAGCTTGAGCTGGCGTTTGCTTTCCTCGCCCGATACATAGAGAATCTTCATGTTTCTGCCTAAGTGCTCGCAGATCTGCAGTAAAATGGTAGATTTACCGATACCGGGATCGCCGCCGAGGAGAATCAGGCTGCCTTTGACGATACCGCCGCCCATTACGCGGTCGAGCTCCTTGGAACCCGTTTGGTAGCGCACTTCATCGTTTGTGCTGATCTCATTGATGTGCACGGGCGGAATGTAGGCTGTCGCGTGAGAACGAGCCGCCGCGGCAGGCTTGGATGTGTCCTTGATTTCTTCATTCATGGTGTTCCATTCGCCGCAGGACGGGCATTTTCCGTACCATTTGGGGCTTTCGTAGCCGCATTCCGAGCAGATATATACGCTTTTGATCTTAGCCATAATTGTTATTCCTTTTCATTTTCTACGTTATTGGTCGATGTATTCGAGCACACCCATTGCGATCGAGTATGCCATTTCACTTTGGTAGCCGCTGTCGAGCAGCTTTGCGCGTTCTTCATCATTGGATAAGAAGCCGCACTCTACGATCACGGCGGGGACAGTCGCGTTATCTAACAGATAGATATCAGAATTTGCGGGCTTCAACTCACGTGTGTTATCATTCTGGAGCAATGATACGACAGAGTTTCGGATCGATCCCGCAAGGACACGGCTCTTATCATTGTTAGACGAATAAAACACCTGCGCGCCGCTGTAGGCGTTGTTGTCGAATTTGTTCTGATGAATGCTGACAAGGATATTGTTTTCAGATCCGTTCACCGTTTCGACACGGTGTTTTAAGTCGGATACCTTCTTTTCTCTCAGCGTTTGCGCGCTGTCATCATATACAGAGATATCTTCGTCACGTATCTCTGTTACGCGTACACCACACAGGCGCAGCGTATCGGCGAGTTTATCTGCGATACTCAGGTTGATATCCTTTTCCAGTACGCCGTCGACTTCCGCTCCGCCGTCCTCGCCGCCGTGTCCCGCGTCGATAATGACGGTGATACGGTCGTCGTCGATATCCGCGGAAGTATGCGCGGTAATATTGGAAAAAGCCGAGAACATCACGATACAAAATGAAATCAAGAGTACCGCGAGAATAATCAGATAGATCGTTTTTACTTTCATATCATCACCGATTCATGTATATGAAAGCTACACTGTTTATTATACTTTTATTTCGGATATAGTCAATAAGAGGATTATTTGAATCGAAATATTCAGCCTTTTTCATACCGCTTTTTCAGCTTTCCAAGCGCCTTTTTCTCGATACGAGAGATATAAGAGCGAGAGATATTCAGCTTCTTTGCTAATTCGCGCTGGGTCTGCACTTTAACGCCGTCGATTCCGTAACGGTTGATGATGATCTCTTTCTCGCGTGGTGAGAGTGTTTCGTTGATATAATCATTCAATACCGCCAAATGGATTTTAGTGTCAACGTCCTCCGCAACGTCCATATCGGAAGCGATAATGTCCATCAAGGTCAGAGGATTGCCGTCTTTATCGGTATCGATGGTGTCGTTGAGAGAAACGTCCTGTGAGGATTTACGGTTATTGCGAAAGTGCATGAGGATCTCATTCTCGATACAGCGGGACGCGTAGCTCGACAGTTTGATATTTTTGTTGATGTCAAAGGTATTGATTGCCTTAATCAGACCGATCGTACCGATCGACACAAGATCGTCCTGACTGCTGTCGTTCTGATAATACTTTTTGATGATATGCGCGACTAAGCGCAGATTGTGCTCAACAAGGATATTGCGGGCGTTTTTGTCGCCCTTTGCGGCAAGCTCCAGATAATGTTGTTCCTCCGCCTTTTTCAAGGGCTTCGGAAAGCTCTCGCTGTGAGCGATATGCAGGACGAACAGGAAAATGTACTGACTGATATAGGATAAAAATGCAAACAAAAAACCACCTCATGAAATTGTATTCACAAGATGGTTGTGTTTTGCTTGTCTGTTTAAAATGTCATTGCGAGATCGGTAAAAGAACCACGGTGATCTCAAATGAATTATTCAGCGTTGCCGAAATCCTGTAAGGATAAGCCTTTGTTATGTTCAAGCGCCCAGTCGATGCTCCATTCGGAACGGAACAGCAACAGCTTGTTATCGCGAAAATCAGCGACGACCTTGGTGTCGGAAGCAAGATCAAGCGACTTGTAATCCGTTACATCGGAAGTGATCCAGCGGATAAACTGATACGGTGTGCTCTCCATGATGATCTCGACATTGTATTCGTTTTCAAGACGGTATTTCAGTACGTCAAACTGCAGTACGCCGACAACGCCGACGATGACCTCTTCCATACCTGATTCAGGCTCGTGGAAGATCTGGATGGCGCCTTCCTGAGCGATCTGGTTCATACCTTTGACAAACTGCTTGCGCTTCATGGTATCCTTTTGGCGTACCAAAGCGAAATGCTCGGGCGCAAAGGTAGGGATACCCTTAAACTGGAACTTTTGCCCCGGGGTGACGATGGTGTCGCCGATGGAGAACATACCGGGATCGAATACGCCGATGATGTCGCCCGCGTAGGCTTCTTCGACGATCTCGCGCTCCTGAGCCATGATCTGCTGGGGCTGAGAGAGCTTCATTTTTCTGTCACCCTGCACATGATAAACTTCCATATTCTTATCGAATCTGCCGGAGCAAATGCGCATGAAAGCGACTCTGTCACGGTGCGCCTTGTTCATGTTCGCTTGGATCTTGAAGACAAAGGCTGAGAAGAAATCGGAGTCGGGAGCGATCAGCTCGTCGCCTGCTTCACGCGGTAAGGGGCCTGTGGTGAGCTGTAAGAACTCCTGTAAGAAAGGCTCTACGCCGAAATTGGTCAATGCCGAGCCGAAGAAAACGGGCGTCAGCTGACCCTTGTGAACCATGTCGATATCGAATTCATTGCCCGCGCCGTCGAGAAGGTCGATATCATCAAAGAGCGTATCCTTCTGTCCGTAAAAGAGCTTGGATTCGAGATCGGGATCATCTAAAGAGATCTCTTCCTGCTCGACCTCGCGCTGACCGTTATTGGCGGTATAGGACAGGATCTTGCCCTTCTTGCGGTCGTATACGCCTTTAAATTCCTTACCTGAGCCGATCGGCCAGTTCATCGGACAGGTATTGATGCCGAGGACATTCTCGATATCCTCGAGCAGATCGAAGGGATTCTGCGCGTCTCGATCCATTTTATTGATGAAGGTGATGATCGGGATATGGCGCATGACGCAGACCTTGAAGAGCTTCTTGGTCTGGTTCTCAACGCCCTTGGACGCGTCAATGACCATGACGGCGCTGTCAGCAGCCATCAAGGTGCGATAGGTATCCTCTGAGAAATCCTGGTGTCCGGGCGTATCAAGAATATTGATACAGTAGCCGTCGTATTTGAACTGTAAAACAGAAGAAGTGACGGAAATACCTCTCTGTTTCTCGATCTCCATCCAGTCGGAAACCGCATGCTTTGCGGTCTTTTTTCCCTTAACGGAACCCGCTAAATTGATCGCGCCGCCGTATAACAGGAGCTTTTCTGTCAAGGTCGTTTTACCGGCGTCAGGATGGGAGATAATAGCAAAGGTACGCCGCTTGTTGATTTGTTCGGTCAAAGTGCTCAATGGGAACCTCCGTGTTTTCGTCAATATGACAATTCCTTAGTGCAAAGTGCTGTAGTAGCAACGTCATTTTTGGTGATACGATATAATTTTACTATTAATCTATGGTAAAAGTCAACAAGTTTAGGGTAGTTTTTTCTACGGTAAAATAGACAAATGCACTTGACTTTTTGGTGATATTTTATTAAAATAGCATTACAAACAAGAATTCATCTAAGTTTTTTCATATACCTTCCAAATTGAGGCAGGAACTTTGGTTCCTGCCTCACCCCTTTATATGAGAAATGATAAGGAGTAATCATGGAGCCGATCGGTCTTTATCTGCATATTCCGTTCTGTGACGGCAAATGCAACTACTGCAATTTTTTCAGTAAGTGTGCGAATTCAGAACAACTGAGTCTATATTCCGAACACCTGATCTCAACGATCAGAGATTGGGGTAAGCGGATCGTCAGAGAAGTTGATACCGTCTATTTCGGCGGCGGCACCCCTTCCCTACTCGGTCATGATCGACTGATACAGATATTGAACAGTATATTTGAGTCTTTTCAGGTTTTGGATAATGCCGAGATCACCGTTGAAGTGAATCCGACGTCAAGTGATGACTTGGATTTTTCATTGATGAAAAAGGCGGGATTCAACCGTCTGTCCATCGGTATGCAGAGCGCGAATGATAACGAATTGAAGATACTTGGTAGACGGCATACCGCTATGGACGCTCGCCGTACCGTTGAGCGAGCACAGCAAGCCGGATTTGACAATATTTCTCTTGACGTGATGCTCGCGATCCCTGAACAGACGATGGATAGCTTGGAGCATACACTGCGATTCTGTGCCGAATGTCAGGTTCAGCATATCTCTGCGTATATCCTGAAAGTCGAAGAAGGAACGCCTTTCTACAAAATGAAAGATCAACTCCTGTTTTTCGCGGATGATGAACAGGCGGCTTTCTATGAACAGACAGTGAACACGCTGTCGAAATTAGGATATCCGCAATATGAGATATCTAATTTTGCTCTTAAAGGATATGAGAGCCGTCATAATCTGCACTATTGGCATGATGAAGAGTATCTCGGGATTGGTCCTTCTGCGCATTCGTTTCTTGATGGTCAAAGATTCTATTATGACAATGATTTTCAGCATTTTTATGATAATGAGATCTGCGAGGAATCAGCAGGCGGCGACAGCGAGGAATATATCATGCTGGCACTCAGACTGACTGAGGGATTGGTGTTTGATCAATATAAAGCGAGATTCGGTAAGGAAGTCAGTCAAAGATTGATCAAAGCCGCTGAAAGATTGGAGCAGCAAGGATTGTGTAATGTCACCGATGATAATGTTTCATTGACGGTCAAAGGCTTTTTGGTTTCTAACGCTGTTATTGCTTATTTATTAGAAAACACTTGACATTATTCCGAAAACAAAGTAAAATAACAGTTGCGCAATTGAATACGGAAGCGTATCGAAGTGGTCATAACGGGCCTGACTCGAAATCAGGTAGTCCTCACGGGCTCGTGGGTTCGAATCCCACCGCTTCCGCCATAAAAAAAGGAGTCGTCCAAAGGGCGGCTCTTTCCTATTTCAGCGGGAAGCGGCGGGATTCGAAGGCGACCGTACCAAGATGTAAGCGTAAGCGCACATCGCAGGTACAAACAGTCCGGTGGACTGTTTGTAGGGAGAGCGCAGATAGAGCTTTTCAATAATTACAACGCTATCATGCGAGATGTACTACAAAAACAATACAAGCATACACCGCTTCCGCCATAAAAAAAGGAGTCGTCCAAAGGACGGCTCTTTCTATTTCAGCGGGAAGCGGCGGGATTCGAAGGCGACCGTGCCAAGGCACAAGTCTTATTGAAAATATTATTACTTATTGTCTTGATTATCTATTGCAGTAAAATCTTTACTCCTGTATAATAATGTCAAATAATGTAGAACTTTGTAATAGAATGGAGTGAGGGCTATGAAGCGGTCATTATGTCTGATAATGGCAATTGTTGTCTTACTGATCGCCGTATTGACTTCATCTGCTTTCACCGTTCAAAGTTCCCGTGTCTATCGGAGCGCAGACAGCAGCGGCGCGTATGTCGTCAGCTTCAACGGGTCTCACGTAGATATCACACGATATACGGCTGATACAGTCAGCGCGGGATTGAACCTGTCTTATACTGTCAGCGGCGTTTGCGCGTATCACGGAAAGATCGTTGTGTTCTGTAACGATACCGCTCACAACTACCTGATCGTCTATGTGTATTACCTTGACACGGATATGCTCGACAGCTTTGCGATATATGATCAGAAGCTGAATAATGATACGGATTTTTGCTGTGACGATAACGCGATCTATATCGAGAATCATCGAAACAACAGTGAAGTGATGGCGTTTTCCTACGACGGAAACCTTCTCAATCGTTACCGATTTGATCAACGGATCATCGGTTTATGCAGCGGTTATGATTCGGGCGTCTATGCTGTCAGCGATAATACGTTGTATACGCTCTCGGGAAATCACTTTACTGCCGTTAACGGATATGAGGTCGAGCCTCCCCTATCCCCTGCCGACTCAGATGTATTTGTATCTGAATACGGATACGCTTATGTGATCGACGGTAATCGAATCAAAAGATCATTTGCGGTGGACGGTCGTTTTGGGACAGCAGGCGGTTGTGTGATCGGGGAAAGGCTGTATTATCCCAACGGTTCGGTTATCAACGGATATGATATCAGCAGCGGTAATAAGGTCAGCTCATACAGGCTGTCGTTTGAACCTTCGCTGTTGTGGAATAATGCGGGCGATATTATCACGGTCGGCGATCGAACCTATTCTTCGGTCGATCCCGATGACTTTACAGAATTGAACCGAGAAAATAATAACAATAACGCAAGTAATCAAAACGCTTCTCCTGCTATTAATCGTTCTGATTCCGACAATTCTGCCATTGGTTTGTCGGAGATATCTTCCGACGTTTATCAGGTCGATCACGGCAGATATTATATTTATGATATCCCGCCCGAAACGACGATCAGTCAATTTAAAAGCAATATGAGATATGATGGTTGGTCAGTAGCGCTCTATCGTGACGGTTCCGTTAAAACAAGCGGCTCAGTAGGTACAGCGATGACAGCGGTATTCAGCTCGGGCGGTAATGAATTTTCCTTTGAACTGTCTGTCAACGGCGATCTGACAGGTGAAGGAAACAGCAACTCACGCGACGTCAATCTGTTGCTGGATTATCTGATCGGCGCGGCGGATTTCAACGGAGTATATGCCGTAGCGGCTGATCTGTCGAACGACGGCAGGATTAACGCGGTTGATGTAGCTTTGATGAAAAGAACTTTATAGGCATAGAAAAATACCCCGCTGAATCAGCGGGGTATCGCAATATCTTTGATTATTCCTGAGCGGCAGAGGTAGAGGTAATGATCTGCTGGTCGGGAGTTGCCTCGGCAGCGGCGCTGCCTTCGCGAACGAAGTTGTAGCCCATAAAGGTGAGATTATCTTTGTCAACGATGGTGTAATCAACGGGAACAGCTACGTTCTCGGATACACAATAGGTGAAGTTGATGGTAGTATCATCGAACGTGTAAGTGCCGTTATACTTGATGCCGTCCTGTACGAATTCAAGGATCATAGAACCCTTATCGCCGAAGGTGACTTTATAGATATCGTAACCCATGTACTTGAAGATCCATGTACCGACCAGATCTTCGTTCGCTTCAAAATTCTCGGGAAGATCAGGCATCATGATCTTCTTGGTCGCCTGAGTCAACGTGAAATCATAGCCTTCGCCGTAGGAGCCGTTAAGAGTCTGACCGCCGAAAAGACGGGAGCCGCTGATGGTGTAGGTCGCGGGAGCGTTAGCGTAGAAGCTGCCGAAGTTAGTGCCGACAGTGATAGTGTTGCCGTCCGCGCTCTTTGTCTTCTGATAAGTGCTGTTGATCTCGATACTGCCGATATTCGCCTGGAAAGTACCGTCGTTCTTGAACTCATAATAGTAGGTCGCGCCGTCCTGTTCGCTTGACCAGGTAACGCCCTCGGGCTCTTTCAGGAAGAAACCGACAAAGACAAAGTAGCCAAGCAGTGTCGCAACGATCAGGCACAGAGCGATGATGACAGGAACCTGCAGGAAAGGCTTTTTCTTAGCGGGTTTCGCTTCTTCCTGAACTGCTTCTGTTTCGATAGTCTCAGCAGTCTCCTGAACTTCTTCGGTTGCTTCAACCGCTTCTGCTTCGGCAGTTTCCTCTGTTTCCGCGACAGCTTCCACTGCTTCTGTTTCGATAGTCTCAGCAGTTTCCTGAGCTTCTTCGGTCGCTTCAGCCGCTTCTGCTTCGGCAGTTTCCTCTGTTTCCGCGACAGCTTCAACGGTTTCGGTGACTTCCTCGGTAGCGGCAGTTTCGATTTCTTCTTCCGTTACCTCGGGATTGATGTTTTCATTTATGTTATTTTCACTCATGATTATAACCTCCCAAATTTCAATCGTTATATATCATACTACAACATTTTGGATAAATCAAGTATTACGCGACTTTTTGTACCATTCGACGGAAAGCACCGGCTTTAAAATATCGTTATTTATTACTGTTTTGTGAAAGGATTATTGTGATAATTCAATAAATATCGGAGATATCGGGATTTTGTTGTTGTCAACAGAACGGATTTATGCTATATTAAAAAAGGTTATAGAAACCTAAATTGATTCATGAGGGTGATATGATGGATTATATGAAGATTTATAATGAATGGCTCGAAAAAGCGACCGAAGATCCTCAGCTTGTAGAGGAACTCGCTTCTATCAAGGACGATAACGACGCTATCTATGAGCGCTTTTATGCCCCGCTGAAATTCGGTACAGCGGGTCTGCGCGGCGTTCTCGGTGCGGGTACTAACCGTATGAACATCTATGTCGTTCGTCACGCGACTCAGGGTCTTGCTAACTATATCAAAAAGAAATACGGCACGGGCGCTGTCGCGATCTCTCACGACTCCCGTATCAATTCCGATCTCTTTAAGATCGAAGCCGCTCGCGTTTTGGCTGCAAACGGCATCAAAGCATATATTTCCGAAGAACTCGAACCCACTCCCGTACTCAGCTACTTAGTACGTAATCTGGGCTGTGTCGCCGGTATCATGGTAACAGCAAGCCATAACCCCGCGAAGTATAACGGCTATAAGGCATATGGCGAGGACGGTTGCCAGATGACCGACGTTGCGGCTGGTATGGTATTTGATGAGATCCAGGCGCTGGATATCTTCGACGATGTCAAGCTCTGTGACTTTGACGAAGCGCTCAAGAGCGGCATGATCGAATATGTCAAGGACGAAGTATACGATAGCTTCCTTGATGAAGTCAAGAAGAATCAGGTCAACGCGGGCGTTTGCAAGGATACCGACCTGAAGGTGGTCTATACTCCTCTTAACGGCGCGGGCAACAAGCTCGTCAGACGCGTACTGGACGATATCGGTATGAAAGACGTTATCGTTGTCAAAGAGCAGGAGAATCCCGACGGCAACTTTACTACCTGCCCCTTCCCCAACCCCGAGCTGAAAGAAGCGCTCGCAAAAGGTCTTGAGTACTGTGAAGCGAACGACGCTGACTTACTGCTGGCTACCGATCCCGACTCTGACCGCGTCAGCATTGCCGCAAAGCGCGCGGACGGCACCTATCGCCTGTACACGGGTAACGAAATCGGCGCTATGCTGACCGAGTATATCCTCAAATGCCGCAAGGAGCTGGGTACTCTGCCCGAGAATCCGATCGTCGTTAAGACTATCGTTACCACTAAGATCATTGAAGCGATCTGCAAAAAGTACGGCTGTGAGCTAAAGAACTGCCTGACAGGCTTCAAATATATCGGTGAGATCATCTTAGGCCTTGAGCAGAAAGGCGAAGAAGATCGCTTTGTATTCGGCTTTGAAGAGAGCTGCGGTTACCTCTCGGGCTCCTATGTCAGAGATAAAGACGCGGTGCTTGCTTCCATGCTGATCTGTGAGATGGCGGCATATTATAAGAAGCAGGGCAAGTCTTTGGTCGATATCATCGACGGTATCTACAATGAATACGGCTACTATCTGAATACCACGCTCGACTTCTACTTTGAAGGCGCTGAGGGTATGCAGAAGATGTCGGGTATCATGGACAGCTTACGTACCAATGCTCCCGCACAGATCGCAGGCTATCAGGTCGTATCCGTAGCGGATTATGACACGCATGTCGCGACTGACCTGCTGACCGGCGCTACCGAGAAGATCGATCTGCCGAAGTCTAACGTCCTCTCCTACACCACTCAGGGCGGACACTGTGCGATCGTCAGACCCTCCGGCACTGAACCGAAGATCAAGATCTACATCACCGCGATCGGCGCGACTGTTGATGAAGCAAAGGCTATCACAGATAAGATTGCTGAAGATATGAGCGGTTATCTGAAATAATAATATTTTATTGAACACCGCGGGACGAATCTGTTCCCGCGGTGTTTTTTTGAAAAGAACTAAATAGAAAAGCCAAGCGTTCTTAAGAAAGACGCTTGGCTTTTATCATTCTTTGTTATTTGAGCTTGCTTCCCGCTGTTCGCGTTCACGTATCATGCGCAGGAGTGTACTTTGCTTGACCATTCTGCCGTTGTGGAAGATGTAATCGTCCGTATCCTTTAAGGAGTTTATATCGATATCGGAAAAATCCTCTTCAACTGTTTGAGGATTCATTGCGTTTTTGCGTTCTTCAAGGCTCTTGTCGATGGAATCCGTCAACTCGCGGCTGAGTTCCTCTTTGTCGCGAATGATCGTCGTCATGCCGTCATAGATGAAGAATACATACATAAAGGTACAGGTGGCGGGGATCAGAAGCACCCATAAAGCGGCGATCACGATGATCTTGGCCACGCCTGAATTGATGAAGGCGACCGCGGTAAAGCAGATACCGAACACGATTGCTAACGCGAGAGTCGCGAAGATATTGTTCTTGAACTCGCCAAAAGACATCAGAAAGCTGTTTTTGTATATGTGCTTTAACGGCAGGTCATAGGTGATCGTCATCAAGGGAATATAGAACGCCGTGTACAGCAAAAGCAGTGAGATCACGATGACGAAAAACAGCAGGACATAGAACAGCCAGCTTGCCGACAGCATCGAAACATACAGCGAGATCGACAGAACGCTGAGCATAGCGGCAACATAGATCAGAACGCCATGCAGCAGAAAACGCAGGAAGTTGTCCTTGACGGCACTCAGAAAGCTCTTGAAAACAGGGACGCCGCTCTCCCCTCTCGCAATATTGCGGCAGACCATGACCACTCCCGCGTAGAAAGGATAGAGCGGAATGATCGACAGCAGTAAGAACGGAACAGCCAGCGTATCCTTGAAGATAAGCGAATCAAGGAAGTAAAACGCCGCGAATACGACCGCCGACGGTACGGCAAATATCAAATTGGTGAGGAGGATACGGTGAAAGTTGGTAAAATACCTTTCAAGCAGTACCTCAAACCTGAATCTTTTTCTTTCGTTGTTCATAGAACCCTCAATTTAAAAACTGAATTTATTAGCAAACAATACCCATAATACCATATCCACAACCGCGCAACCGCAGACGGAAAGTAAAGCGAATATGGTCTTTTTGATAAACATCTTGATGTGAGAACGTATCTCAGGCTCGCGCTCACAGCCGAACATCGACAGCCTGAGAAAACGATAAGACGTCTGAAAGCTGTATGTCGCATAGCGGATCAGCGCAAAGAGGAACAGGACCGTCCCCGGCAATACGATCAGTATGTAGAAGCCGATACCCGACAGCCTGTACTGCGAAAAGACAAACGCGGAAGATAGCCCGACCGTAAAGCCTTTCAATGCAGACAGGATCGGCACCGTCAAAAAGCCCCACACGGAAAAGCCGGACAGGAAAATGCAGAAGATAAAGAGGAAGTATGACACAAAGCAGGAGATAAAAATGCTGAAAACATTCATCTCCATCCGCGCGTCGATATTCGTCACAAACAGCAGATCCAGCTTTTCAAAGGTTTCTTTGCCGAAGCCCCGACCGCTGACAGCGCCGATGATCAGTCCTAAAAGGAACATGACGCCGAATACCGCTTGCAGACCGTATCGGGATAACAGCTTCTTGAAGTCGTATCCGTGCTGACGCAGATCGGGTAACGGTAATGGTTTTTGATTGTTTCTGAACGTAAATACAAAGCCCTTCATAAAATCACCTGAATCATCTTATGCAGGGCTTGTATGGTTTATGTGTACAAGTTATCAGTAGGTACGGAAGGATTTATTTCTCGCGCAGGCGAATTTGATCGGATATTTATAGTTGCCGTAATCCGCCTCATAATCGCCGTAGAGGAACATCTCTGTTTCATCGACGCGACGGTATAACAGACCGTAAACGCACTGATCGCCGGCATGATGATACTGACAGAGCTTTTCAATGAAGCCTTGTTTAGCGATATAGTTGAAGTCGCGCGTACCGTTATTGGAACAATTGCACAGCGCAGAGATCAGTTCGTCGTCGTCAAACAGCGGACCAGTGCCGCAATTGTAGGTATAGCAAACCAGCGCGTCGAATTGCTGCTGATTGAATTTGATCTTCTTATCAAGCAGGAAGGTATTGACGTCTTTGGAATAGCCGGCGTCATTGACATTCTGAACAAGATAAGCGTAGGCTTCGTCCTTGGTCAGATCATTATAGAACTTCTCTCCTGTGAATACCAGTACACCGTAGCCAAGGGTCGGATCGTCCGTATAGGTGTCGATATAAACAGACGGTAAGAAGCCCTCAAAGGTCGCTATCAGCCGGATCAGCGCATCGGAAGCGCGGCGCGGAGCGCAGACAGTGGTCTTCATATCGGTGGAATCCGCAACAAAGGCAGTCGTTTCGCCGTCTTTGCAGGTGTACCAGCCTTCTCCGTAATTGAACTGCGAATACGCTTTGACGTTATAGGTACCCGCGCTCGAGAAAGAGGTCGTACCCTTCCAGACATAGGTCTCGCCGTCTTTGACCTTAGAGGTTGCGTTGACATAGCGGATCTCTGAGCCGACGGTGACAGCGAATCTGACAGCGGTACGCATCGTGTCGGTAATACAGACGAGAGTGACTGCCTGATTCTTCGCGGCGCAGTTCGGGGATGAATAAGCGAACCGAACGGGATAAGAAGATTCGACCGTCATAAGACAGGTGGCGGCGCCTGTAGAAGTGGAAACGGTGATGACGGCAGTACCTGCCTTCTCGCCCTTTACCAGTCCGTAGCTCGATTCGTTATAGACAGAAGCGACCGATGGATCGGAGCTGCTCCATGTCACACCTGAGGTGGTGCTTCTGAGCATGATCGTCATGAAGCGGTCAACTGAGGCGGTTTTATGAGAAAGGTCCACGGAAGAACCGGATTTGACAGTGATCTTACAGGTTGCGGATTTTGTCGAGGTACTCGCCGTGATGGTGACGGTACCTGTCGCAAGGGCGGTGACGATACCGTTACTGTTGACGGTAGCGACAGAAGTATTAGAGCTCTTGAAACTGACAGCGGCGTTGGACTTTGCAACGACATGATAATAGTTGCCTTTATAAACAGTCGCGGTGGTTGCGTTGATCGAAAGGGTCTCGGAAACACTTGTCGGCTGAGGAGCAGTCGTCGGAGTCTGCGTCGGTTTCTGCGTAGGAGCGGGAGCCTGAGTAGGCTTCTGGGTCGGAGCTTGCGTCGGCGGCTGAGTAGGCTCGGGGGGATCGGTCGGCTCGTCAGTCGGCTTTGGCGCAGGGGGCTGAGTGGGCGCGTAGCCCTCACCGACGTAAACGGTACATGTCAATACGCTTTCAGTCATGCGGTCGGAAACAGCGACCGTAGTCATGCCGCTCTTTTTGGCGGTGATGACGCCCGAAGCGGAGACGTCGGCAATCAAGGTATTTGAAGATGTAAAAACGGCTCTCGTATTAATTGTGTGAGAATACGCGTCAAGCAGATTCAGCTGATAGCGTTCATTGATATCAAGATATACGACGGATCTATTCAGATATAGCTCCGTGATATCTGTACGGATATCCGTGTCATGATCGGCAGGAATACTGTCTAAGGAAACGTTGCGGTGGGTGTAGCCTACTTCCGCAAACTCGTCCTCTATATCATAAGCGACCTCTGCCCCATCGGATTCAGCAGCGGAGACAGCGGGATAGGAAAATACGAAAATCGATAGCATAAGCGCGACGACCAGCGTCAGCGATATGATACCGTCGATATACTTTTTCATATCCGCATCTCCTTTCTTTTACAATTATCTATCATAATGATACTATTATTTGACGATTAATGCAATGTGAGTTACAGTTTTGTATTCTTATTGAATCGATTATGCCATTTTATCAGGTAAATGGTAACAAGTCTTGTAACACATAAGTCGTAAAGAATGAAGAAAATGTTGCCGATGATCAAAAACAGCCATGGCAGATACACGCCGAACAGCGTAAAGCTCTCTTTCGGGATATTCAGCACCAATGTACCGACAAAGAACGCGGCGATGATACAGACGTTGAATAACGCGAATTTGACGATGTACTGTACGATCTTAGACGGGATACGTTCGATCAGGCTTTTAATGATCGGATAAAAACCCAAGAAGGCGGTATAATACAAAACGGCCTCTTTATCCGTGACCAAAAGGAAGGATAAAACAGCCGTAACAAAATAAACCGCGACAGCATAACCATAGCCGAGGTTGATAACGAGCAATATCAAAAGGATACCCGCGAAGGTAGGAAAGGCGAAGGTGCCGAAGGGTATCACCGAACAGAGAAACATCAAAACAAGACTGAGGGCGGCTACTACGCCGCCCATAGCAACTTTTACGGAAGTTTTCATATCAGCACCCGCGACAGCAGTTGCACAGGCAATTCGCGCACAAGATACCGCTGCAGATATCGCACGCGGAACAGCCCATGTTATCGGATGTATTGTAGCCGGGATTGTTATAGGTACGGCGGGCGTTCATGCTGTTGAAAGCCGCCTGATACTCCTGATTGCCGGGATCCATCTGGTAGGCGCGCTGGAAGTAGTTATACGCCTGATCGTTCCAGCCTTTTCTGGAAAAGACCATACCCATGAGGAAATACCACTCCGCGTTGCGGCTGCCCTCGGGTACGCCGTTGAGCAGCTCCATCGCGTCGTCGAGTCTGCCGTTCATGATATACTGGCGCACGTCGGGATAAGAGGTGCGGTTATAAGAGGACGACGAGCCGTAAGAGCCTGAGGAAGAAGAACTGCGCGAACCGTTGCGACGCATATCACAGATCCTGTCATACGCCTCGTTGATCTCTTTCATCTTCTCCTCCGCCAAATCCGCTAACGGACTGTCGGTGTAGTTGTCGGGATGATATTTTTTTGCCAGATTGCGGTAGGCGGTTTTGATTTCTTCATCTGTCGCGTTCTCGGATACGCCGAGCACTTCGTAGGGATTCTTCATTTAAGCCTCCGTGATGTCTGTTTGAAAGCCTGATAAAATCTTATTTTGTATATTAACGCAGGACACACACAGTACGTTATTGATGATACTGTCGTATCTGCCTTTTTCGTATAGTCCGTAGGAAAGTAATGCTTCGGATAGAGCATGATTAAGATTTCCTCGGATATTCTCAACGGAATCGTCGGTGTTCGGTAACAGGAAAGGATTGAAATTATGGTGCTTCTTGTCCTTTTCGTAATCATCGGCGGCGTCGATCAGATAGATCCACCGCCCCATATAATAGCCTAATGTCTGAAAGACGCGCTTTGTTGTATTTTGATCGAGATTATCTCTCAGAGGAATTTCTTCCGTCAGCAAAGCGCACATCTCGCCCAGCATATCGGCGGTTGGCTGAGCCGCTCTGTCAAGGACGCAGTCGGGATTGTTCTCCGCTTTGAGCTGTTCTTCCATCATCTTTGAAACGGAAATATCGATTTCAGGATATTTCTTTGCGGCTTTCTTACGCCAGCTTGCGAAGAACGGCTGGACTAATCGGTATATGATTCGCTTGTACCATGGCGAGTCGAGCAGGTTATCCTTCAGCTTATAATAAGCTGAGATAACGGAAAGAGCTGCCGCAAGAGAAAACGCCTTGGTCTTTGTATCCGCATAATGGCATTTTTTGAAGGGGTTAAAGCGGCATCTGCCCTCTTTGAAACAGGGAGGTTCTTGACAGAGGTCAAGTCCGAGCATGGCGTAAAAGGTGCAGTCGTAGCTGAGGATAAAGCGCGCAAAGACAGAATATTCCTTACCAAGCTGTTTGCACAGGGTACAGTATATTCCCTTGTAGGCTTCATATTCTTTACCCAGCAGATTAGCGCTGTCGACCTTGATATATCCAAACAAGTCCATATCCCCCATGTTAATTATCATTATTCTATCATATTCCGATACTTGATACATTAACAAAATATGAATTTTAGCGCATTATATGTTGTATTTCCGGTATGAAGGCGATATAATGAATCTGTATTATTACAAAGGAACACGGATATGAACGTATTTGATTTTGATAAAACCATCTATTACAGTGATTCGACCCGAGATTTTGTGCTCTGGTGTTTTCGGCATTATCCGAAAACGCTTTTATATCTGCCGTTGATCGGTTACGCGACCGTGCGATATTATGCCTTTCATATCGGTACGAAAACCGAATTCAAGGAAAAGATGTATCGGTTTCTGAAAGCGATCAAGGGCAAAGAGGACGTCGAGCGCTTCTGGAAAGAGAAAATATCGGGGATCAAGCCATTTTATAAAGAGATACATAAAGATGATGACGTCATCATCTCCGCTTCTCCCGAATTCCTTTTAAAACCGCTTGAAAAAAAGCTGAACATCACCGTGATCGCTTCAAAGGTCGATATCAATACAGGCAAGTATGACGGTCTGAATTGTTATCATGCCGAAAAGGTGAAGCGGTTCAGAGAGCTTTATCCGGACGGTAAGATCGACACCTTTTACTCTGACAGCTATTCCGACGAACCGCTCGCGCTGCTTGCCGACAAAGCCTATATCGTCGACGGCGATACGCTGATCGACTGGGATTACACTTACCACAAAAAGAATCTGCGCACATAATACGAATTTCAAATAAGCTTCCCCGATGCAAGCGCTAAAGCGTCCACCGGATACCTTACCTTTTTAATCGGTTGAGATTGCCACAGCCCCTAATGGGGCTTCGCAATGACTTATTTTAGGCTCGGTTGAGATTGCCACAGCCCCTAATGGGGCTTCGCAATGACTATTGAATATAATCAGCCCTCTTGCCGTAAAGCAGGAGGGCTTCTCTTAGGGTTTGATCATTCTTCGGTTTCGCATCCACAACCGCAGCCGCCGTCGCCGCCGTTCTGGTCGGTGACATTGGGCGGGAAGAATTCGTCCGTCGGGAAGTCGAGGCGCGAGAACATCTCACACGGGCTGTCGGTAGAGTTTTCGCAGCGCTTTTCGGGAATACAGAAGTCGTAGGACGGAATGAGCATCTGTACGTTTCTCATGAGTTGAACGATCGAGAATACACCGAGGGTCGCCAGAACGATCTTCTCGCCGTCCTCGCTGATGTTCCCGCCGATATAATCGAGAATACTTTCGGGAATGTTGTAATTCAAAACGTTGGTATCAAGATACTGCTGTTTGTCTTTGACGGATACCGCGAGTGCGATGGGCTTTGCGACCTGCACGTTTGCTGTAGGCAGGCTGCGCGTGGACAGGTTCTGTACGTCGTACCCGTCTGCCGTCATATCCGACGAGAATACGCGGACATTGCCTTCCGAACCGTAAAGAATGACCTTCTTATCCGAGATACACAGACCGTTCACCTGCTGCGGCGCGGTATTGGTTGACGGATAGATGTCAAGCGTCACGCCGAAATAGAAGATGATATCGATGGAATAGAAGCCGCGATTGAACGGTACAGGCTCGATATCGAGCACTACGTCCAACGCGTCCGCACTGCGGATACGGATATTGGCGGCGGCGTCGATCAGCTCCTGTGACGCTTCGCTGACATAGACAGGCAGGTCGGACAGACAATCTTTGTCGCCGCAGCTGTCATAGACGCGGCGCGCGTCAATGCATACGGGCTCGCCCTGAGGACGGTTTTGAGCCGTTTCAACTACATTATCAGGCATAAGTAAAACCTCCGATTTATGATTTGATGGAATTCATCATTACATAATACGGAGGTTTTCATCATTTGTGATTAAAAGTGCCGTTACATGATACGAAAAGTACAGCGATCAACTCAGTATCTCCATTTTGGCAAAGTTCGCCATCAGTGTTTTGGTACCGACCTTATCAAAGGCGATTTCCAACATGGTATCGTTGCCCATCGGAGTCGCGTTCAATACCAAGCCCTTGCCGAACGCCTTGTGAAATACAGTGTTGCCTACCTTATAATGGTTCGCAGTAGGCGCGGTCACGGGCTTTTTCTTCATAAAGGGGTTGAACTGCATCTGCTGTTGAGGGTGTGAGCCCGTCACACGATTCGCGTATGGATTCTCGTTCCCTGTTCTGTCGATGAGTGCGGACGGGATCTCTGTGACGAATCGTGACTCACGGTTATGCGTTGTCGAACCGAAGAGCATTCTCTCTCTGGTCTTGATCAGATAGAGCTTCTCTTTCGCGCGGGTGATACCGACGTAGGCAAGGCGGCGTTCTTCGTTGAGCTCGCCCGGCTCCATGATCGTCGCCATCGACGGGAACACACCGTCCTCCATACCGGGAATGAAAACGACAGGGAATTCAAGACCCTTCGCGGAATGGAGCGTCATCATCACGACGCTGTCGGTCTCGGCGTCATAATTATCAATATCCGTCATCAGGGAGATCTCCTCAAGGAACGCGCCTAAGGTTGCGTCGTCGCCGTAATCCTCCTGGAATTTGATAATGTTTGAGGACAGTTCGTCGATATTCTCGATTCGCTGTTCGTAATCGTCTTTTTCGGCGATCAGATAATTCTTGTAATCGGTATGCTCTAAGATCAGGTTGTATAATTCCGCAATAGAATAATCACCTGACTCAGCGGCTTCGACAAAGCCCTCGATCAGCTTAGCAAAGCTCTCGAGCTTGACGGCGGCACGGGACAAAGTAGGATAATCCGTCGCGTGTCTGATGACGGAATAAACGCTCTCGCCGATACCCGCGGCGATCTCGGCAACCTTGGTCATCGTCGCTTCTCCGATCGCGCGCTTGGGCTTATTGATGATACGGCGCAGACGGATATCGTCGTGCGGATTGTTGACGACCTGTAAGTATGAGGTCATGTCCTTGATCTCTTCTCGGTCATAGAAGCGGTGGCCGCCGATCACGCGGTGCGGAATTCCCGAGCGTGACAGTGCCTGCTCAACGGCGTTCGACTGCGCGTTCATGCGGTACAGGATCGCGTAATCGGAGAAGCTGCGACCTTTCGACACGCCGTCGAGGATCGTGCGCGCGATAAAGAGCGCCTCTTCCCTCTCGCTTGACGCGGTATGTACGGTGATGAGGTCGCCCTTGGGATTTTCCGTCCACAAGGTCTTGCCTTTTCTCTCCTCGTTGTTTTTGATAACGTTATTCGCCGCGTCAAGGATCGTGCCTGTACTGCGGTAGTTTTGCTCCAGACGGATCACGACAGCGCCTTTGAATTCATTCTCAAAGCTGAGGATATTCTCGATCGTCGCGCCGCGGAAGCGGTAGATACTCTGGTCATCGTCGCCGACGACACAAAGATTGTTTCTCGCCTGAGAAAGCAGGCTGATCAAGCGATACTGGCTTTTATTGGTATCCTGATACTCGTCGACCATGATGTATTTGAATCGGCGCTGGTAGTATTCCAGTACGTCCTGATTCTGTTCAAACAGCTTGATCGTATAGCAGATCAGATCGTCAAAATCCATCGCGTCGGAGGTCAGCAAACGCTGTTGATAAAGCTCATATGCTTGAGCGATATACTTCAGTCGGCTGTCGTAGGACGCTGCGGTCTTGACGTCCTTCGGCTCCTTCATCTTATCTTTATACTTGGATATTTCATTCAAAACGGTTTTATGCGATAAGAACTTCTCGTCAATATTGAGCTGCTTTAGGATCTCTTTCATCAATCGGCGAGAGTCATCGGTATCATAGATCGTAAAATGGCTCGTAAAGCCCAATCTGTCGCCGTATCTGCGCAGAATTCTGGCACAGGTGGAATGGAAAGTAGCCGCCCATACCTCGTCTGCTCCTTCCCCGCCGACCGCTTCGATACGCTCTTTTAACTCGCCCGCGGCTTTGTTGGTAAAGGTGATAGCTAAGATCTGCCAAGGCTGAGCCAAACCCGCACGGATGATATACGCGATACGATTGACGAGCACGGTGGTCTTGCCCGAACCCGCTCCCGCTAAGATCAGTACGGGACCCTCTGTCTGGAAGATCGCCTGCTGCTGCATATTGTTAAGCGTTGAAAACTGTGCTTTGATTTCATCTAAATTCGTCATAATATCCCTCTAAAATCAAATTCGTCAACCATTGTAACATATCAAATCGTTTCTATAATTCTCATTGAAAATGATAAAATTTCAATGTTGTAACAATAGTGAGCATGAAATGAATCGAAGTTCAATTAAAAAGAAAGCAGTTGAGACTTTCATCCCGACTGCTTTCCTTTATTCAGCGTGATCATATCACAAAATCATCGTCGTCATAGTTCTTCGACACGGGTATGCTCTTATCCCTTCACAGACTGTCAGCGCCAGAGATAAGTACAGATACATTTTGAGTAAACCTCCTTAAGATGATCGAATGATTTATTAAATTGAATTCTGTTGAATTCTGTTTTGATGAATTCAAAGAGATTCTTTTTCAAGCCTGTCGGCTGCGGTTAGGATTATCTATCTACGAGATTTCCCCGAAAGCAGAGAAAGATACCGGGAATGACCGTGACGACCACTTGACTTAATATGGAATAATCATACAAAAATCCATGATAAATTCTACCTAATTATAATGATTTTTTAAGAGTGGGTTTCCAGAATGGAACTCTAAGATAAAAAATTTTTTCTTTGGCGTCTTGTGTTTACATCATTTATCAGTTAAAATAATAATCGGAATGATCGGTTTTTTGAAATTTAGGAGCGTTGAAATATGAGTATGCGTTTTGCGGACACCCTGAAAAAATTCCGAATTGATAAAGGGCTTTCGCAACAGGCGTTGGCGAAAAAGATGTATGTTACCAATGGCACGATATCCCGGTGGGAGTCCGGTCGCCGCCTGCCGGACGCCGATATTTATGCCTACGCTCTTTCTTCTTCATTACAGCGGCGAAAAAATAATTAGCAGCGTGCTGTTCTGGCTGGTGACAGCGGTTCTCGGTGTGTACTTCATTCTGGTGGCTGTCAGTCAGTTTACAGATGCTTTCTACTACGTAACACCGGATAATCGCTTTTTACACGGTCCGTTATGGGCGTTTTTGGTGACTCCGCTTACAGTGTGCATGATCCTCAACACAATGGGCTTGTTCATCAGAATCAAAGACCTGCCTAAAAAAGTATTTTATCGCTCTTCTGATTTATTTTCTGTATATGACCGCAGCCCTCATTGTGCATATGTTCTATGAGGTTGAGATAGCAGTGGTATTCGGTATGACGCTCTTCGTGCTTGTATCGTTCGTCTTGATCCTCTTGGATAACATGGATCAATATATGCAACAGCGTGAGATCGCCAACCAGCGCGCAAACGTCACTGTACTGCAGATGCGTCCTCACTTCATCTACAACCTGCGGCTAACAAATAAGCGAAATATCGTCAGGTAACCGCCATGAGCTTTAATCACAGCTCGTTTTTTGACAAGTTTCCGCAGACCGATTGATCACGAAACACCAGAAGAAGTCATTTGAATATGTAATTTCTGTATCTGACCTACAGTCAAATAATTATTATAACAGGAGGATATAAACATGGGTCTTTTTAACAAAAAGAATAAGGATACTACATCGAGTTCGGACGGGAACAGTTATCTGAAGATCTCGATGACAAAAGACGGGTCCGAATACACCTTCCTGCTGGAAGGCAGACTTGACACGATCACTTCTCCCGATCTTGAAAGCAAGATCAATGAAGTCGTCGGTGGCGCAACGAAGCTGACCATGGATCTTGCTAAGCTCGAATACATCTCCAGCGCGGGATTGCGTGTTCTGCTCGGCGCTCTGCAGGATATGGAAGACAAAGGAGAGATGGTCGTTTGCAATCTCACTGAGCCTGTTTACGTGGTTTTTGAGCTGACCGGATTCGGTCGCTTGTTCAACATCGAGTAATAACTACATGGCCTTACACCGCTTGATGATAACGGTGAGGCACCAATATGACGGAGAAAACATATGATTAAGAAATTGAAAGATATCCGATTATACGGACTGATTTTTACTATCGCGTCCGCCATATTTATCATAGCATTCAGCGCTCCCCTTTTTAATGAAGCGAGATTGCAGCCGTTTCTGTATAATTTCGGCGTCGATTCATTGGGAGCGTTAATATGCGCGGCGTTGTATTTTGGATGTATGGCGCAGAAAGGTGAAGGGATAAGAGCCTTCAGAATACTGATCCTTTTGGTAAGCGCCTGCTTTGTCGTAAATGAAATAATCTGCTATACGGTACTGGTGCCGGATAGTCGCACGCTCTGTTTCATTTTCTGCCTTTTGAGCAAGCTGATCGATCTTGCGATGATCTTCCTCTTCTACCTGTATGTAAGAGAAACGCTCGGCTTTGAGGGAAAGCTCGCCCGTATTTCGGAAAAGCTCATTCCTATCCTGCTGGTCGTTCAAACGATCGTTTTGCTCGCAAATATTATTACACCGGTTACCTTCACCGTCACTGCTGAAGGGATGTATGAGGAAACGGCAATTGATTTGATCGAGGAAGTTTTCCTTGCAGTGACATCTGTTCTTACGGCCGTCATGATACTTAAGTCCCACAACCCGTTCAGCCAGAAAGCGGCTGCTTTGACTTTTATCATTTTGCCGCTCATCGAATTTGTCCTGATCGGAGGCAGCTTCGGCGAAGCCAGCCAGTACGGGATCGTTTTGATGTCGCTGATCATCATGTACTGTGTGATCTTCAATGCCAAGAGCAGAAAGCTGGCGTCTACGGAGACCGAGCTCAATATGGCGACCGAGATCCAGACCGGTATGCTCCCTTCCATCTTCCCGGCTTTTCCCGAACGGCCGGAGTTTGATATCCATGCTTCCATGGATCCGGCTAAGGAGGTCGGCGGAGACTTCTATGATTTCTTCATGATCGATGACGATCACCTCGGAATGGTGATCGCGGACGTATCCGGAAAAGGTGTTCCGGCGGCGCTGTTTATGATGTCCTCAAAGATCCTTATCAACGACCACGCTCTTATGGGCGGCTCTCCGGCAGAGATACTCGAAAGAGTCAACAAGCAGGTCTGCGCCAACAACGATGCGCATATGTTCGTGACGGTATGGCTGGGTATCCTCGAAATCAGTACAGGCAAGCTCACCACCGCGAGCGCCGGTCATGAGTATCCTATCATCAACACGACCGGAAAATATGTAATGCTGAAGGACAAGCATGGTCTGGCGATCGGCGCATTTGAAATGTCCAAGTATAAGAACACTGAGCTCCAACTCAAGAAGGGCGACAGCATCTTTGTCTACACCGACGGCGTTGCCGAAGCCACTGACGCGAACAATCAGCTCTTCGGTACAGACCGCACCGTTGAAGCGCTCAACGCGATTCCTAAGGGCGCTTCACAAAAAGAGATTCTGGCGGGAGTACGCGCCGCTGTCGACGCTTTTGTGAAAGAAGCTCCTCAGTTTGACGATTTGACGATGGTAGGATTGAAATACAACGGTTCTCAGGATGACGCCACAGCGGAGGAAGATCCATGAAAGAGCTTGTCATCGCGGCTGACAGGAATAATCTGCTAAAGGTTCAGTCGTTCATCGATGAACAGTTGGAAGATGCAGGCTGTCCGATGCTGACGCAAATTGCGATCGACGTTGCGGTTGAGGAGCTTTTTGTCAACATCGCCGGCTATGCCTACGATCAGGAGATCGGGGTAGCCGTGGTGCAGGTTGAAATGCTGGATGATCCGCTCTCGGTTAAGATCACCTTTATCGACAACGGCAAGCAGTACGATCCTCTCGCAAAGCCCGATCCCGACATCACGCTTGGTGCCAAAGAGCGCAAAAAAGGCGGGCTGGGCATCTATATGGTCAAGAACAGCATGGACGATATGCGCTATGAATACAAGGAAGGAAAGAATATCCTTACCATAAAAAAGAATTTGAATTAAGCCGATAGAGTAGTATGGATGATTACTTTATCGGTCACTAAAAAGGAAACAACATGAATGTATATGATTTTGATAAAACGATATTCCCTACGGACTGTTCGATCGGCTTTTTTATCTGGTGTATGAAACGGCATCCTAAGCTGTGTTTCACCTTTGCTCCGAAAGTGGTAATAAACCTGATCAAGCGAAAATTGGGAATAATGCCGGAGTATCTGATGCAGCGTGAGTTTTTTGGCTATTTGACGCTGATCGATGATTTTGATGAACAGATCGAGCGTTATTGGGACAAAAACGAGAAAAAGATCGCCCCTTGGTATCTGGCTCAAAAAAAGCCCGACGATCTGATCATCAGCGCATCGCCCGACTGCATCATCGGACCTATTGCTAAAAGGCTCGGCGTGAACTTCATGGCGACGGAATTCAACCGTAAGTACGGAGTGTTTTTGCATAACCTGATGTACGCGCAGGAAAAGGCACAGTACATGATCGACCACGGCTTTCCGAAAATCGATCATTTTTATTCCGACTCTCTTTCGGACACACCGATTGCTTTGTGCGCCGAAAAAGCGTATCTGGTAAAAGATAAAGCCCGTACCATCGTTGACTGGCCTGATTTGGACGAGGAAACCCTTAGTAAGGTTTATGAGAAAGTCGACACGGGATGGAGCGTCCATATCGACGAATAAGAGGATGAGTCAATGTATATCATCATTTATGACTTCGGAACAAGCAGCGTTAAAACCTGTCTGTTTCAAATCGATTCACAAATCCATCTTGTAGCGGGCGCTTCTGCCGAGTACGGCCTTTACGTTTCCGATAACGGAGGCGCAGAACAGGATGTGGAAGAATGGTGGAACGCGATTTGTTCAACTACGCGTAATGTGTTAAAGAAATCAGATGTTAAACCCAATGAAATAGAAGGAATGGCGTTCTGTTCTCAGATGCAGGGAGCGGTTTTTGTTGACGAAAACGGAAACGCCCTTAGACGCCCGATGAACTATCTCGATCAAAAGGGCTTTAAAGAATACAAGGAATGTATGGGCAGCGGCATCATCAAGGTTTCAGGCTGCAGCCTTTATAAGCTTGTGCGGAATCTGCTTGTCAATTACGCGGGCTCAACCAGAAGTGGGTTGAAAACAACGAACCGGAAACTTTCAAAAAGATCTATAAATGGCTGGATATCGGTGACTACCTCGTTTCTCGCTGCACCGGCAGGATCGTCAGGACTGCCGATACCGCCTTTGCGACCTTCCTTTATGATACACGTAAGGGGAAGGAAGGATGGAATAAAGGTCTTTTGAAGATGTACAAAGTGAATCCCGATCATATGCCTCAGATCATCGACTGTACGGATCTGGCCGGCAGGCTTACAGAGAAAGCGGCTCGGGAGCTCGGGCTCGTAGAAGGAATCCCTGTCTTCGGTGGTGGCGGCGACACCACCTTTGTCAATATCGGCGCCGGATGCACAAAGCCGGGAGACACGCATATATATGTCGGAACATCGGGATGGGTATCGACCTTTATGGATCATCAAACCGTCGATATCAACGCTATGATAACAGGCGTTCTGTCCGCCAAGCACGGTTACTTCAATTATTACGCGGAATTGGAAACAGCCGGAAAATGCTTTGAATGGGTCATGGAACATCTTGCGTTGGATGAAATCGGCGTTTATCTGAGCAACACCACTGTGACAGATGATATCGAAAGCAAGTATACAAGCCTCTATGATTATCTTTCCGTAGAGATCAGCAAGATACCTCCCGGAGCAAACGGCGTGATCTTTACCCCTTGGCTCCACGGTAACCGCTGTCCGTTTGAGGACTCTAATGCAGGAGGAATGTTTTTTAACATCAGGATCGAAACCGGCAAGAGAGATATGCTCCGCGCGGTTTTGGAGGGGATTTGTTATCATCTGCGCTGGCTGTTGGAATGCGAAGAGAAAAAGGTAAAAACATCCGATACGATTCGATTTGTCGGCGGAGGAGCGTTATCTCCCGTTACCTGCCAGATGCTGGCGGACATTACGGGAAGAACAATAGAGACGATTGCCAACACTCAGGAAGTTGGCGCGATCGGAACGGCGCTCGTTGTTGCGGCGGGTATCCAAGGCGAGGATGTGCTTGCGTTATCGCGTCGGTTGGTAAAACCCAATCATGTATACATTCCTGATCCCGGGAACAAGAGAATATACGAACGCAACTACAGAGTTTTCAAAAACCTCTACAAGTCTAACGCCTCGAATTTTAAGAATATAAACGCAGGCGATCCTTGTCTATCTTCTGATCAACTCGACGATGAGCGCCGATAAGATGGTTGAGATCGACAACAGCGCGCTGAAAAAACGTCTGTCAGATAATCAGATCGTGTTTGATGACAGGGTAATGAAAAAGTACAAGGGTATATTCTTCAAAAGGTCTTGATCATTTTCATAGTATCAATTCTGATCCACATAATCCTTCTATTCTATCGGACTCTGAATATATGTACATCGAAATAAAAAGCCTGTATCAAAAGCCTTTGAAGTATATGAACAAATCTTAGTCAGTTGACAAAAAACTTGACGAAACGATTGCTTGAAAAAGAGAAAAGCTCAGAAACAGCTTATTCAAGCCATTTCTGAGCAAAGATTGTGGTCGAGGTAACGAGGTTAAATATTGAGGATAAATGTTTTCTTAACACCCTTTCCAATCCTGTCACAATCCTATCTCAACAAAATAAAAAAGACCGCCCTAAAGCGGTCTCTTTTATTTGGTCGAGGTGACAGGATTTGAACCTGCGACCTCTTCGTCCCGAACGAAGCGCGCTACCAAACTGCGCCACACCTCGAAAAACACAGCCCCGAAAGAATCGGGGCCATTGGCTGCGGAACTAGGATTCGAACCCAGACATACAGAGTCAGAGTCTGCTGTGCTACCCTTACACAATTCCGCATTGCACTTCTACTATTATAATCAAATATTATAATCAAAAAATGCAATCTGTCAAGTGCTTTTTACAATATTTTTAAAACGAATATTTATGTATTCTTCAACTGTCTGACATCCTCGCCGATAAAGTCGAGCCTGTCGCATGAGCCGATCACGCGCGAGAAGAAGCGCTGGGAGTAAGCATTGATCATTTCGTCGATCATCATGTTGGTACTGATGATCATCGGCTTGCCCGCCATCAAACGTGAATTGAACAGGTTATATACGGTGGAACGCGTAAATTCTGTCGAGAACTCTGTTCCTAAGTCGTCCAGCACAAGCAGGTCACATTTGAGCAGTGATTGATAGGTGTCCTCCTGATCGGCATATTTATAGCTGAAATGCTCCTTTTCCAGTTTGAAAAGGATATCGGGAGCGGTCGTATAGATGACGGACATGCCCTTTCTGATCACCGCGTTGGCGATCGCAAGGCTCAGATGGGTCTTGCCCAGTCCCGTCGCGCCCATAAAGAGCAGACTCTTGCTGTGCGGCGTGAAATGATCGGCGTAATCGACGCAATAGCGGTAGATCTTCGACATTCTGTTGAACGGGATCCTGCCTTCGCTGTCAGGCGATTGGCTATAGTATTTCAGATCAAAGCTGTCAAAGGTGTAATCCTTGAGAGAAAGATTATCAGAGAGCCTCTCCCCCGCTATATCCGACATCAGCTTCGTCAGACATTCGCAGATATCCGTGCGATTGTCGTGTTCGATATAGCCTGTGTCCTTGCATTTTTCACAGTGATAACGCGGCTCGAACACATTCTTGCGGATATGATGTTCTTCAAGGATCCTGTCCTGCTCTTCCTGCAGGCTGAGACTGCGTTCGCTGAGCTGCTCAATACTCTCCTGACCGCCTGACGGCGCTTTGATGACGGATTTAGCGATAGACGCGCCGATCGACTGTAATTCAAAGTCGATCTCCTGTAACCGCGGGATCTCCTGAAAGAGCTGTTCGCGGGTGTATTCGGCGTTTCTGATCGCGCTCTGTCGGCGTTCGGACAAACGGTTTGTCGCTTCTAAAAATATCTCTTGTGAGTAAGCCATAATTCACTCCTCATGTTTTGAGCGTTTTCACTCATTTTCGAACCATATTTCATATCAATCATCGAACAAAGATGTGTTCTTGTATTTTTCGACGTCAAATGAAGCGCCGTCTGTTAAAAATACCGAACCTTTTCCTTTGTTGGTCTTGGGTTTTGCCTTCGGGTTGCTTTTTGTTGACGCTTCCATCTGCCGCAGCGCGTCAAGGGATTTGATACCCTTTTCATACCAGCGCTTCAAGATCGCGTTGATATAGCTGATATTATACTCGCCCTTGATGTTGACGCATCGTTCATAGGCTTCGACGATCATTTCATCGCTGAATTTCCATGTTACGACCCAGCGGTTCGCGTTATCAAGCTGAGCATGGGTCGGATTGCCGACGTTGCGGATACCCAAAAGCTTGGACACTGTCTTCCAAGACTCACGGGACTGTGACAAGCGTTCGATCTCACGCTCGGCGTCTTGATCGGTTTTAATGCCTTCATCTGCCCATCGGGTAGCGAAACGCTCGAGATCGCGCATATTGGCGCGCCCGATCGATGCGAGGTAATGCAGCAGCAGAGCAATCACGGAGCACGGGATACCGAACGAATCATACAGCATGACCAAGGTCGAAGTATCGCCCGGGGATAACGGCTTTTGCAGGACTGTCTGCGCTTCCTCCATCAATCCCGCAAGGTTTTTATCTTCTTGAAGCAGCTTTGCGACAAACGCGGGATCGGGACGGCGTGGGCGGGATACAGCGGTATGCGATTTTGGAGCAGGTTCCGTTTCAGCTATGTGCTGAGCTTGCGGCTTTATTGTCTGTTCCTGAGCGGTATCGGAAGGAACGAGCACATTATCATGCTTTGAGAGCAATTCGCGCTCTATCCAGAAATCGACAGCATTTCTGATCTCTTCCTCAGATAAGCGAAGAGCGGAAGAGAGCTGTTCATCCGACAGGTCTTTATCTGAATGGCGAAGCAGATATAATAAAACCTTCAGCTGTGATTCGGAAGCGATCTTGATATGTTGATCAACAACAGAGGAAGGCACGGCAAAAACGCTCTTCCACTGTCCGAGATTGATTTGATAAGGCATAAGCTACATCCTTTGTAAAATGTGGAATATCAGTATATCACAAAATTTGATGAATTTCTACTTGAATTGAAAATATTTCATGAACTTTTGTCGGCTCGCTTGACTTCACTCGCGATTCGTATTATACTGAGCTACAGAAACGCGGATGTAGTTCAATGGTAGAGCGCAACCTTCCCAAGGTTGATGTTGCGGGTTCGAGCCCCGTTATCCGCTCCAAGGCTTGCTCAGGCGAGCCTTTTTCTTTAAATAATTATTTTCAAGGAGTTCAATATGAAATATTCTTACATTCCGCGCGGCGTTTGCTCGCGTATGATCGAACTGGATATTGAGGACGACGTCATCAAAAGCTGTCGCTTTTTAGGCGGCTGTAACGGTAATTTGCAAGGTATCGGCAAATTAGTACAGGGTATGGAGGTCGATAAAGCGATCGAAAGGCTCGAGGGCATCGACTGCGCCGGCAGAGGGACAAGCTGTCCCGATCAGCTGGCAAAGGCGCTCAAAGCTGCTCGGGAAGCATAATGAAAATGACGCTTCGTATCCTGCTGACGGTTATCGCGTGTGTGTTTCTTGTCTGGTTCATCGCGCCGATGGCTTTCGGCGTGCGCAACATCGGTAACGCGCTGGGCATCGTTATCTGTGCAGCCGTCATCTTCCGCTTCGGCTTTGCGGGCGTTTACGATAAGCTAAAGCTCATGATGTGCTCGCACACCGCGACCACCGTGCTCCTTCGAATCATACAGATCGCAGCAAGCGCGTTCATCGTCTACGCGATCATCATATCAGGGTTTATGGTATACGCGATGAACGTCCGTCCTTCAAGCAATGAGACAGCGGTCGTTTTAGGCGCGCAGGTAAAGCCTTGGGGCGCCAGCACGCTGTTGATGCAGCGTATCAACGCGGCGGAGCAGTATCTCACACAGAACCCATCATCAAAAGCGGTCGTCACGGGCGGACAGGGCGCGGACGAGCCGATGAGCGAAGCGCAGTGTATGTATGATAACCTTACCGCCGCGGGGATCGAACCCTCGCGTATCCTTAGGGATGATCAGGCGAAGAACACCGAGGAAAACATTCGCTTTTCTTTTGATATCATCAAGCAGAATCGTTTGAATCAAGACGTTGTCATCGTCACGGACAGTTATCATCAGCTCCGCGCGCGGATCATCGCCCATAAAACGGACAAGTCCGTCAGGGTCAGCGCGGTGAACACGCATAACAATTATATCGGATTATCCGCCTATCCTACCTACTTTGTGCGCGAATGGCTCGCGATACCTGTCGAGCTATTGAAATAAACAGCAACAGCCTCCCCTGTTTCGGGAGGCTGTCATTTTATCTGATTATCCCTGTAATTCGCCGAGAGATAATGCTTTCAGATACGCGTTGATGAAGCCGTCGAGGTCGCCGTCCATGACAGCGTTGATGTTACCTGTTTCATAGGAAGTGCGGTGATCCTTGACCAGCGTATACGGCATGAATACATAGGAGCGGATCTGAGAGCCCCAGGTGATCTCTTTCTGTACGCCCTTGATGTCCTCGATCTTTTCCAAATGCTCGCGCTCTTTGATCTCCATGAGCTTTGATACCAGCATTTTCATCGCGACGTCACGGTTCTGATACTGTGAACGCTCGACCTGAGAAGCGACGACGATACCCGTGGGGATATGGGTCAGACGAACAGCGGAAGAGGTCTTGTTGACCTTCTGACCGCCCGCGCCGGACGCGCGGTAAACGTCCATCTTGATCTCCTCGGGCGGAATCTCGACCTTGATATCATCATTGATCTCGGGCATGACCTCGAGAGACGAGAAGCTCGTATGTCTTCTGCCCGCGGAGTCAAAGGGAGATACGCGCACCAGACGGTGAACGCCCGCTTCGCTTTTCAAATAACCGTAGGCGTTCTCGCCCTCGATCAACAGGACAGCGCTCTTCAAGCCTGCTTCATCGCCGTCGAGATAGTCGATCTCTTTGACGTTGAAGCCGTGAGCGGTCGCCCAGCGGGTGTACATACGGTAGAGCATTTCTGCCCAATCCTGCGCTTCCGTACCGCCTGAACCGGCGTGGAAGGTCAGGATCGCGTTGTTCTTATCATATTCGCCTGTCAGCAATGTTTCTAAACGCTGGCGGTCGATCTCAGCGCGAATACCGTCAAGCTCAGACTGCGCTTCTTCGATCAGGCTCTCGTCCTCCGCTTCATCGCCGAGCTCGATCAGCGCCAGAGCGTCCTCGTAGCGCGCTTCGAGCTTTTCGTATTTTTCGACCTTCGCTTTCAGATTCGCGGTGCGCTGTAAGATCTTCTGAGAGTTGTCCATATCGTCCCAGAAGCCCGGCTCAGCGGCACGGTTCTCGAGCTGCTGGATCTCGCTTCTCATCTGACCGAGACCTAAAGCGGACGCAAGGTCGTCTATCTCAGGCTTCATAGCCTCTAAGTTCAATTTCAGTTCTTCAAATTGCAGCATACTTGTCCCTCATTCAACTATTTTCAGCCGTTGACAGCATTAGATTAACATTAAAATTATAATACAAAACCGTCTTGATGTAAAGATAAATCTTGCATAAAACAGATATAATGGATATAGCTTGTAATGTTAACAAAAAATTTGTTGCAGAATCGGCGATAATTTGTTATAATATTATGACTAATATGATCAGGAGAAAAATATGGACTATATTGGAAATAAATGTCCCGCGTGTCAAAAGTACTTCCATGCCGATGACGACATCGTCGTATGTCCCGAATGCGGTACGCCGCACCATCGGGAATGTTACGAGCAGACAGGTCATTGCGCAAACGAGCGCTTGCACGCGCAGGGCTATGATTATCAGGCTGAGCATGAAAATGAGTCGAGTGAAAACGTCAAGCTCTGCCCCGCCTGCGGCAAAGAGAACGACAAAGAATCATTCTTCTGCAAATACTGCGGCTCTCCCCTGACGCAGAACCGCGCTCAGTCGAATACTAACCAACAGCAGAATCCGAACGTCGGCGCGAGTCCCTTCGGCGGTCAGAATCAACAGTACGGTAACGCACACTTCAACACCGTATTCATGGACCCTCTCGGCGGCGTTCCGACCGATACCGACTTCGGCGACGGCGTGACAGCGGGAGAAACGGCGAAATACGTTAAGCAGAATACCCCCTACTTCATTCGCGTGTTCTCCAATATCAAAAACTTCAACAGGAGCAAGTTCAACTTCGCGGCAGCGCTGTTCACGGGCGGCTATATGCTGTACCGCAAGATGTACAAGCTCGGCGCGCTGTTCGCCGCCTTACAGCTCGCGATGATGATCGTAGAGACCTACATCACCATTGCCTACAGCTCGCTGTTTGAGAGCTTCATTCAGTCTTATTCCAATGCCATGAGCACACAGGATATGCTGACAAAGCTCTCTCAGTTTATCGGCGGCCTTTCATTTACCGATCTTCTGGTAATATATCTGCCGACCCTGCTCATGATCGCGCGGCTTGTCATGATGATCGTGATCGGACTATGCTTCAACCGCATGTACTTCAAGCATTGCAAAAAGCAGATCGTTAAGATCAAAGAGACTGCGGGTGAAAATGAAAATCCCGAAACGGTTCTGCAAACCAAAGGCGGCGTGAATGTCGCTCTGGCGATCTCCCTCTTGGCGGCATATATCGTCATCGCCTATCTGCCAAACTTCTTAGTCAATTTTTGATATGATATCATAGGATTTAAAATAACAGGAAAGGTAACAATCATCATGAAAATCACAAAAGCAGTTATCCCCGCGGCGGGACTGGGCACAAGAGTCCTCCCCGCGACAAAATCCATGCCCAAGGAAATGCTCACGATCGTTGATAAGCCTGCGATCCAGTACATCATCGAAGAAGCGGTCGCTTCGGGTATCACCGATATCCTGATCATCACCAACCGCGGCAAAGGCGTTATCGAAGACCATTTTGATATTTCCGCAGGTCTGGAAGATGCTCTGAGAAAAGCGGGCAAAACAGAACAGCTCAGGTCCATTGAGAACCTTCATAAGCTCGCGAATATCCATTACATCAGACAGATCGAGACTAAGGGGCTCGGTCACGCGGTATCGAGAGCGCGTACCTTTGTCGGCGACGATCCCTTTGTCGTCATGTACGGCGACGACGTCATCATCGGCGATATCCCCGCGACGAAGGAGTTGGTAGACGCTTACGGAACATTCGGTAAGGGCGTACTGGGTATCAAGCCCGTATCCGAGGAAGCGATCAAAAAGTACAGCTCGCTCAAAGTCGAGAATATCCACGACAATGTATTCAAATGCACCGATATGATCGAGAAGCCCCAGCGCAAGGAGGATATCCTGTCGCTGTATTCCATTCTCGGCCGCTGTGTGCTTCCTCCCGATATCTTTGATATCCTCGATCGCACCAAGCCCGGCGCGGGCGGCGAGATACAGCTCACCGACGCGATGGCAGAGCTTGCGCGCACCTGCGGCATGACCGCTGTCGAATTCTCCTCAAAGCGCTATGATATGGGCAATAAGCTCGGTATCTTACAGGCGAATATCGAAGTCGGCTTGAATCACCCCGAGGTCGGAGAGGGTTTAAGAGAATATCTCAAGGATCTCGCGAAAACATTGTAAACAACAACGACAAGGGCGGCTTTGTGCCGCTCTTTTCACAGGAGGTATATGATATGAAAGCAGTTATCACCGTATTAGGTAAAGACAACGTCGGAATCCTTAGCAAGGTCTCCACCGCATGCGCCGAGGTCGGCGTAAACATCGTCGAAGTGACCCAGAGTGTTTTGCAGGATATGTTCGCGATGATCATGCTCGCGGATATCGGCGCGGCGACGGTCGCCTTTGACCAACTGCAAAAGAATCTTGAAAAGGTCGGCGAGGACAATAACCTCAAGATCCATGTCATGCACGAAGATATCTTCAACAGCATGCATAAAATCTGAGGTGCGCCATGCTTGAAACGAAAGACATCTTAGAAACCATCAATATGATAGATAACGAGAACCTCGACGTGAGGACGATCACGATGGGTATCTCGCTGATCGACTGTATCGACAGCGATATCGACAAAGCGTGCGACAAGATCTATGACAAGATCTGCCGTTACGCGGGCGACCTTGTCAAGACAGGCGAGGATATCTCGCGCGAATACGGTATACCGATCATCAATAAGCGTATCGCGGTCACCCCGATCGCCATTATCGCGGGCGTATGTCAGACGCAGAAGATCTTGAAATTCGCCAAAGCCCTCGACAGAGCGGCTGATACCCTCGGCGTCAACTTTATCGGCGGCTACTCCGCGCTGGTGGAAAAGGGCTTCGCGGCGGGCGATTACGCGCTGATCGAGAGTATTCCCGAGGCGCTGTCCGTCACTCAGAAGGTCTGCTCCTCCGTCAATATCGGTTCGACAAAGGCGGGTATCAACATGGACGCGGTCAAGATGATGGGTCAGGCGGTGGTGGATACTGCCAAGCTGACCGCCGACCGCAACTGTATCGGCGCGGCAAAGCTCGTCACCTTCTGCAACGCGGTGCAGGATAACCCCTTTATGGCGGGCGCGTTCCACGGCGTAGGCGAAGCGGACTGCGTTATCAACGTCGGCGTATCGGGTCCGGGCGTCGTCAGAGCGGCGCTTGAAAAAGCTGACTGTCAGAACATCACCGAGGTCGCCGATCTCGTGAAGAAAACCGCCTTCAAGATCACCCGTATGGGTCAGCTGGTAGCTCAGCAGGCTTCTCAGAGATTGTCCGTACCCTTCGGTATCGTTGACCTCTCCCTCGCCCCCACTCCCGCTGTAGGCGACTCTGTCGCGCATATTTTGGAGGAAATGGGACTTGAGATCTGCGGCTGTCACGGTACGACAGCGGCGTTGGCGTTACTTAACGACGCAGTAAAAAAAGGCGGCGTGATGGCTTCTTCCCATGTCGGCGGACTGTCAGGCGCGTTCATTCCCGTATCGGAAGATCACGGCATGATCAACGCCGTCAAGCAGGGCGCGCTGGACATCACCAAGCTCGAAGCGATGACTGCGGTATGCTCCGTAGGACTGGATATGCTTGTTATCCCCGGCGATACCACTCCCGAGGTCGTATCCGCTATCATTGCGGACGAAGCGGCGATCGGCATGGTCAACAGCAAGACGACCGCTGTACGTGTGATCCCCGCCATCGGCAGAGAAGCCGGCGACGAGCTCAACTTCGGTGGATTACTGGGCGCAGGTCCCGTTATGCCGCTGAGAAAGGGAGATCCCTCTAAATTTGTCAACTTAGGCGGCAGATTACCCGCTCCGCTGCAAGCGTTGAAAAACTGATATATAATAACGAAAGGGGCTGTGAAAAAAAGCAGTCATTGCGAGGGCTTTAGCCCGTGGCAATCCCACAAAGTCAAGGTAGTACCTTGGAAAATTGCCGCGTCTATCGCTCCTCACAATGACGACTGCTTGTTTTTTCACAGCTCCTTAATCTTTACAAAATAACTATACCCGAATCATAAGAGTGCAGTAAAGGCAGTAACCTCTTCGGTTACTGCCTTAATCTGTATGGTGACCCATCGGAGATTCGAACTCCGGACACCTTGATTAAAAGTCAAGTGCTCTGCCAACTGAGCTAATGAGTCATATGGGGTGATTAGTGGGAGTCGAACCCACGCTCTCCAGAGCCACAATCTGGCGCTTTAACCAACTAAGCTATAACCACCATGTATGGCGCGCCAAAAGGGATTCGAACCCCTGACCTACTGCTTAGAAGGCAGTTGCTCTATCCAACTGAGCTATTGGCGCACATATGCTGTACTTGTCAGCCTAAATATTATATAAGAAAGCGGCGGTTTTGTCAAGCATTTTGAGAAAATATCTGTAGTAATCGAAAAGAAAAGAGTACAGCCCCTTGAAAAAGGGGCTGATTTATCATTAACTCATTTCCTGATTGATTTTATCCGCGTACCTCACGGTATCCATCGCGTCCTTCGCGTATTGATCCGCGCCGATGGAGTTTGCGTACTCTTCGGTCATCACAGCGCCGCCGACGACCACTTTTGCCCAAGGAGCGGACTCTCTGAGCTGTTTGATGGTTTCTTCCATAGCGGGAACGGTCGTCGTCATCAATGCGGACAACCCGACCAACGGCGCGTGGAGTCGAACCGTTTCTTCTACGATCAGCTCGGGCGCGACGTCCTTGCCGAGATCTACTACGTCAAAGCCGTAGTTCTCGAGCAGCAGCTTGACGATATTCTTGCCGATATCGTGGATATCGCCCTTGACGGTCGCAATCACGACGGTGCATTTGTTCTTGCCGCCGCCTGTCATGCGCTTTTTGATCTCTTCAAAGGCGTATTTTGCCGCTTCGGCGCTCATCAAAAGCCCGGGCAGATACACTCTCCCCTTTTCGTAATCCTGTCCGACTTTGTCCAGCGCGGGAATGATATGCTCGCTGACGACGGTAAGCGGCTCCGTCGTTTGCAGAGCTTCGGTACAGAGCTTCGCCGCCTGATCCTTCAAGCCTTTGATGATGGCGGAGCTGAGCGTCAGTTCATCATCAGCGGATTTAGCTGTCTTTTGACCGATGGTGATATTGTTCTGCACGCTGTCGGCGAATTCGATATAATCGGAGCAGTTATCATCGAGTCCTTTCAGCACGCGATAAGCATAGAACGTCTTCATCATTTCCGCGGAAAAGGGATTCATGATTGCGGCGGATAAGCCGTTCACAAGCGCAAGCGCAAAGAATGAAGCGTTGACGATATCTCTTTGAGGTAGTCCGAAGCTGATATTGGACACACCGAGAGAGGTATGAACGCCCAATTCACGGCGGATCACTCTGAGAGATTCGAGCGTGACCTTGGCGGCGTTCTTATCCGCGCTGACCGCCATCGCGAGGGTGTCAAAGATCAAGTCCTTCTTGTCGATACCGTATGTCGCGGCAGTATCGATGATCTTTTTTGCGATAGCGACTCTCCCCTCTGCCGTTTCGGGAATGCCGTTTTCATCGAGCGTGAGCGCGACCGCGACGCCGCCGTACTTTTTCATCAGCGGAAAAATCGCGTCCATGCTCTCCTGCTTGCCGTTGACAGAGTTGATCAGAGGCTTGCCGTTATAGATACGCAGCGCCTTTTCCATCGCGATCGGATCGGACGTGTCGATCTGCAACGGAAGGTCGATGATCGCCTGCAGTTCATAGACGACCTTGGTCAGCACGGCAGGCTCGTCGATCTCAGGCAGACCGACATTGACGTCGAGCACCTGAGCGCCCGCGCTTTGCTGTTTCAAGCCCTCGCCTAAAATATAATCAAGCTCATGATTGCGGAGCGCTTCTTTAAGGCGCTTTTTGCCCGTTGGATTGATACGCTCACCGATCAGGACGGGATCGTCCGAAAAGCTCACCGCATGGGTGTAGGACGAGATCATCGTGTCTTGCTTTTGTTCTGCGACAGGTACGGTGACGCTGATATGTTCACACAGCGCCTTGATATAATCAGGGGTCGTGCCGCAACAGCCGCCCGCCACACGAACGCCTTCGCCGACCAAACCCGCTGTGATAGAGGAAAAATCCTCGGGTGTGATATCATAGACCGTACAACCGCATTCGCTGTGAGGCAGTCCCGCGTTTGGCTTCAACAATACGGGAACGGAAGCGTAACGCAGGTATTCCCTGACGATCGGCGCTAATTTATCGGGTCCGAAGGAGCAGTTCACGCCGATCGCGTCCGCTCCCATGCCTTCAAGCATCGCGACCATCGCCGCGGGTGAAGCTCCTGTCATCAGCTTGCCGTTCTCGCTGTAAGCGTTGGACACCAATACAGGCAGATTGCTGTTCTCTTTTGCCGCTAACAGCGCGGCTTTCGTTTCATAGCTGTCGTTCATGGTCTCGATCATGATGAGATCAACACCGCAGGACACGCCGATCTGAACGGTCTTTGCGAATACCGCGACCGCTTCTTCAAAGTCAAGATCGCCCATCGGCTTCAAGAGTCTGCCTGTCGGTCCGATATCCAGCGCGACGAATTTTTCGTGATCGGCGTTGCTTTGCTCACGTGCCGCTTTCGCGTTAGCGACAGCCGCCTTGATGATCTGTGTCAACTCATCTTCGTCAAAATGCAATAGATTCGCTCCGAAGGTATTGGTATTGACGACATTCGAGCCGTTGTCAAAATAAGCCTTTTGTATCGCGATGATATCGTCAGGGTGGCTGAGATTCCACCGCTCGGGAGCCTCGCCCGGCTGTAAGCCGCGCTCCTGCAACAGCGTACCCATGCCGCCGTCAAGTATGACGATATGATCATGTAAAAATTCTCTGAAATCCATTATTTCCTCTCTGTTCTGTATGCGCAGCCTGTCTTTTCGCACGACGCGCATTTATGCTGTTCGGCTTCTCTGCAGCCGTCAACAATACCCGCGACAGCCGTCACGGACTTGGTCGGCGACATCATCAGACTGCTGTCAAGCGTCAAGCCGATCTTGCGCGGGCAATCCAGCACCGCGAAAACGTCCTTTTGCATCGCAAGCGGAATATCGCCGTAACCGGGGCTGACGCGCGGCGTAAGGCATTTTCCGTCCTTGCTGAGGTCCGTATCCATTTTCTCGCAAAAAGCGTCACACAGGCTTTCTACGCGCTCTGCGCCTATCGCCTGCATGATCAGTGCCTTGGACGGAGCGAGCAGGCTGTATTTCTGGATCAGTCTGTCAAAGGGAGCGCCGACGGTCGCCGCGAACAGGACGACCTCATTTGCCGAGCGGATCGCTTTTTTGATCGTATCATAAGGAGCGCGTATACCGCCTAAGTATAACGAATCGTCTTTGTATTCAACAGACAGCACCGAATAGCAGACACGATAGCTCAGCGACGCTTCCGCTTCGGCGATACATTCGCTGATAAGGCTGTCAAAGCTGTCGTCAGCGCCTCTGATACGCGCGTAGCGCATGATCTCGCGCCTGTACCATGCGGGCGCTTCAAAAATCTCTGTGCGTATCATTTGCCTAAAATACTGCTGAGATTATTCTGGATCGCGCGGGCGATCTCGGGCTTGTTCATCGTGTAAAGATGGACGTTCTTTACGCCGTTTGCGTACAGGTCGATGATCTGGTCGGTCGCGTACGCGATACCCGCCTGCGCCATCGCCATATCGTCGCCGCCGAAACGGTCGACCAGCGCCTTGAATCGCTGTGGGATGAACGAACCGGACAGAGAGATCGCGCGCTCGAGCTGGATCGCCTTGGTGATCGGCATGATACCGGGGATCACAGGCACAGTGATACCCGCTTCTCTGATCTTGTACAGGAAGTTGTACAAGAGATTATTGTCGAAAAACATCTGGGTCGTCATAAAGTCACAGCCCGCGTCGACCTTTTCTTTCAGGTATTTGATATCCTCCGCCTGGTGCGGGCTTTCGGGATGTACCTCGGGATAACAGGCACAGCCGATGCAGAAATCCGCGTCGCTTTCCTTGAGCTCACGGATCAGATCGATCGCGTGAGAGTAATCCCAGTGCTTGGATTCGCTGAGCTTCATCTCGGACTTTAAGTCACCGCGTAATGCCATGACGTTCTGGATACCCGCTTTTTTCAGCTCGCGTATCTTTTCTGCGACCGTTTCCTTTGTCGAGCTGACGCAGGTCAGATGCGCCATTGTCGGCACGCCGTAACGGTTGCGGATATCCTGAGCGATATCGAGGGTATATTGGCTCGTGCCGCCGCCGGCGCCGTAGGTCACGCTCATGAAAGAGGGCTTGAGCTTCGCAATCTTCTCGATCGCGGGCTTGACCTGCTCGAATGAGGTGGAAACCTTCGGCGGGAATACCTCGAACGACAGCGAGCATCTGTTATTATTCAATATCTTGATGATTTTCATATCATTCACCATCCGATTTTTTAAACAATTAATCTAAACTATTAAAGATGATTATAACATATTTATCGCTTTAAAGCAATACTAAGTTATATCCTCGATCAACACGGTCATACTGCCGCCGCACACCATATCGTTATCCGCGGCGACTTCGTTATCCATGTCGATCGTCAGAATGGTGCTTTCCCCTGTTCCGACTATTCTGCGGGCTTTCGTGATCGCCGAGGCTTCTCCGCAGCCGCCGCCGACAGTGCCCGACACCAAGCCAAGGGAATTGACCGCCATCATACTGCCGCTTTTCGCGGGCGTAGAGCCGAAGGACGACAACACGGTGACCATTGCTCGCGGTTCTTTTGACTGAGCGAGATAGCGGAGCAGTTCCGTATTCACATTCGTCTGTAATAATTCATTCTCTCGCGGTTTGACGTACCTCTTATGTCGCTCCTGTATCAGCTCAGCACAGATAGAAACAGCGATCTCAGCGGTAGTCATCGCGCCGATCTTCAGCCCGATGGGAGCGTGTATCTTATTGACGACATCACGGTCAAAGCCTTCTTGCTCCAGTATCTCAAACAAGCCCTTGACTCGTTTGCTCGAGCTGATCAAGCCGAGATAAAACGGAACAGTACCGCTCAGCACCGCGCGGATACACTGCATATCCCACAGGTGTCCTCTCGTCAGCACACAAACGTAATCATTCTTAGTGATATTCAGCTTTTCGATCGCTGAGATGAAATCATCACAGATGATCCGCGCGTCGGGAAAACGCTCGTAGCTTGCAAAGCTCGGTCTGTCATCGACAGCGACGATATCAAAGTCCAGCGTCCTTGCCAATCGGTAAACGTCAACGGAAACATGACCGCAGCCCAAGAGGATCAGTCGGTCGTTTTTTGACAATTTGCGAATATAAGTCTGATTGCCGTCGGATAAAATCAGCTCGGCGCTCTCTCCCCTGTTCAGTTTTTCGAGGATCTCGCTGAGTACAGTTGCCTTCATATAGATCACCGTTTCTATTTTAGTGCGTTCCATGCACAAAATCAATAGGTAGAATAACAGAAAAGCCCCGATCAAAGGTCGGAGCTTTACTACATATCATATTGTTACGCTGTAGGAAGTGACGTTTCTGATTGTCTCGCCGTCGATCTGGAGCGCGGTCGGCTTGTCGAATTCAACAGTAACGCTGTGACCCTTGTAGATCTTGACGATCTTTTCTTCCTTGACGTGCTCGCCCTTGAAGATATTCGGGAACACCATCAAGGCTTTGAGCTTGCCGCAGCCGTGATACACCATCGTCGAAACAGTGCCGTCCTCACGCTTCTGGTCGGGAGTCGGGATCATACCGCCGCCGTAAAATCTGCCGAACATGGTAGGCACCAGCCATACTCTCTCAAAGCGCTCGGTCTTGCCGTCGACTGTGACGGTGGCGTTGACGGGCTTGAAGTGGAACAACAGACCCTTGATCGCGATAGAAGTGTAGTTGATTGGCTTATTGGTGGTCGCGCGCATATCGTCGCCGACCTCACAGCAGTAGCCGTCGATACCGAAGCCTACGCCGTTGATGAATTTATAGTCTTTGCCGTTGACAGTCACGGTGGGCAGCTTGCCGAAGAACGGATTCAGCGGAACAAGATTGCCCTTCGCTACGCCGACGCTCGCGATAAAATCATTGCCCGAGCCTGTCGCGAAAAAGAGGACGTCCGTCTTGATGTCCATGCCGTCGATATCGTTGAGAAAGTGATTCAGCGTACCGTCGCCGCCGGCGATGATAATCTTTTCGTCAGCGCCTAAGCTGTTGATGAAAGCCTTGATATCGCCGATCTTGGTGATATCCTTGAAGATCAGCTCATTACTTTCGAGCTTATTGGACAGCGACTTGACCTCTGCCTCGCCCTGTCCGTTGTTGCTCAGCGGATTATATAATATTTGATAGGTAGACATTTTATATTCTTCTCTCATATAGTTTCCTGAACTATTCTAAATAATTCGACCCGATTTGTCAAGCAACATACAAAAAGCGCCCATAGTTGGACGCTTCTGAAAAATGGTGCCGGCAGTGGGACTCGAACCCACACGCCCGTGAAGACAACAGATTTTGAGTCTGTCTCGTCTGCCAATTCCGACATGCCGGCGGGAACATTAGGTATTATACAACAATTCTCACGATAAATCAAGTATAAATTATTCTCTCATCAAAAGAAAGGACATAACAAAGCCGCTTCCGATTGTGTGAAAGCGGCTCTGTTTTATTCAGCGTCAGCTTCGGTCGGGTCGGTCGACTCGGTCGGCAAGGGCTTTTCCACCCAATCACCGTCAGCAAACTCCTCATACTTGACAAGTTCATCGTTGATATCATAGGTCATGCGTTTGCTCTCCTTACCCTCTTCGTCGTATAAGGTACGGGTCGAGCCTTCCTTCGCCGAAGCGTAGTCCATCTCGGCGATCACGCCGTCCTCGGTATAGAAATAAGCGTTGTAGTAAACGCCGATACCGTCGGCGCGATAGTAGGTCTCCTTGCCTAACCGGCCGTTGCTGTCATATTCATACAGAACGTAGTGGTCGTACTGCTCGGAAGCGTCATAGACGTCCCAGCGCGTAACGTCGCCGTTATCGTTGTGATACTTGCGCTCGTAGCCTGTGACAGCGCCGTTTTCGTCCTTGATCGGCGTCATCGCGCCGTCAACGTCAGCAGGCGCTCCGCAGGCGGAGAACAACAGCACACAGAAAAGGCAAAGGATCAGCGGAATGAATCTGCGCTTCATTATTTGATCTTGGAATGGAGCTTGACGGTACTGCCGCGCTTATCGACAGAAACCTCGCCGACAACGTCTGTACCGTAGATACGGTCGCCCGCGTCGCCTAAACCGGGAAGGATATAGCAGTTCTCGTTGAGCTTTTCGTCCTTTGCGGCACAGAACAGGTCTACGTCGGGGTGAGCCTTGGTCAGCACGTCGATGCCCTCGGGAGCGGCGATGATGCACAAAAACTTGATGGAACGGGGATTGGAGCGCTTGATGATCTGGATCGCGTCAACAGCGCTGCCGCCGGTCGCGAGCATGGGATCGAGGACGAATACGTCTCTTTCCTCGATATCGCCGGGGAGCTTGTTGTAATACTCAACGGGCTTATGAGTCTCTTCATCTCTGTACAGACCGATATGACCGACCTTAGCGGACGGTACCATGGTCAGCATCGCGTCCAGCATACCGCAGCCTGCGCGCAGGATCGGAACGAAAGCGAGCTTTCTGCCCGCGATCTGCTTCGCGGTCATCTCAGCCATGGGGGTCTTGATCTTTACGTCCTCTAAGGGCAGATCACGGGTAGCCTCATAGCACATCAGCATGGAGATCTCGGAGATCAGCTCGCGGAACTCCTTGGTGCCTGTATTCTCATCACGCAGGATAGAGAGCTTGTGCTGGATCAGCGGATGGTCAAAAATCGTTACTTTACTCATAAAAATCCTTCTTTCTTAATGTATCTCAGGTTTTTTAGCTGTTTTATCAATCAAGATGAAATTCACCGTTTTCGATCTCGGTGATCATACTGACTCTTTTCTCATGTCTGCCGCCGTCAAAGGGAGTGTTCAGGAAGATGGAGGCGAGCTTGACCGCCTTTTCTTCGTCGATCACTCTGCCGCCCATGCACATGATGTTGGCGTTATTGTGGCGGCGGGTCATCTCAGCGCAGAATTCATCGGTGCATACCGCCGCGCGGATACCCTTGACCTTGTTGGCTGCCATCGATACGCCGATGCCCGTACCGCAGCAGATGATACCCAGCTCAGCGTTGCCGTCGGCGACGTTCTTCGCTACCTGATAGGCGTGGACGGGATAATCGACGCTCTCCTCGGTATAGCAGCCGTAATCGGTATACTCGATACCGTTCTCCTTCATATATTCGATGACGGCGTTTTTGATCTGTAAGCCGCCGTGGTCACAACCGATCGCGATCATGTTTCATTACCTTCCCTTTCTTTTTTAGCATTGCGTTCTCTCTCAGCCTGACTGAGCCTGAGATAGCGCGGCATCAGCGCCGCGGGGGTGACGCTCTCTCCCCTGTTGTATTTTTCAAGAGCCGCCATCGCGACGGAGGAAGCTCTCTGATACCTGAGCTGCGGCGCGGCGAGACGTACAGAAGCGTTATCTGTACTGCCGAAAACCAATTCAGCGCCGTCGCCTACCAAAATGATCTCATCATTCAAAGCCTGTAATTCAGGTAGTAAATCCTCAATAGCGATCGCTCTGTCATCACATAAACGCTCGATCTCATCGCCGTTCACGCGAAACAGGGCGTTATATACCTGACTGCGTCTTGCGTCCATACAGGCGCAGATCACAGCGTGAGAACCGAGAAAATTGTACGCCATACTCTGAAGCGTAGAAACCTCGATACACGGCTTGTCCGACGCGTACGCCATGCCTTTGACGGCGCTGACGCCGATACGAACGCCTGTGAATGACCCGGGACCGTTGTTGACGGCATAAACGTCGATCATATCAGCCGACTTACCCGAAATCTTCAAGACGGATTCGGTCATCGCCATCAAGGTCTGACTGTGTGTAAAGCCGGTGTTGAGGTAATAATCGGCGATCACCTTGCCGTCCTCAAACAGACATACCGAAGCGGGAGCGGCGGAAGAATCAACAGATAACATCAGCATAATCGTCCAACCCCTCTATCTCAAATATTCTCTCGTTCTCCGATTCCGTTTTCGAAATGCGGATACGGATACAATCGGGCTCGAGCTCCGATTCGATATTCTCGCTCCACTCGATGATGATAACGCCGTTGCCGATATAATCATAGTAGCCGGTCGCGAACAGATCGTCGGCGTCCGTGATACGGTACATATCAAAATGATACACGGGATATTTGCCGCTGTAGGCGTTGACGATGGCGAAGGTCGGACTGCACACGCCGTCCGAAATGCCCAGCCCCGCGCACAGTCCGCGGGTAAAGGCGGTCTTTCCCGCGCCTAAGTCGCCGAACATCGCTATCATCTCGCGCCCTTTCAACACAGAGGCGAGCTTTGCTCCCAACTCTTCCGTCTGTTGCGGCGAGCGGGTTACTTTTCTTATCATAGTATTCTCCATGGATTCGCATTATCAATTCAATATTTTAACATATATAGCACATGGAATAATGCTAAAAGGACAAAATTCAAAAATTATTACAAATATTTATCTTGAATTCACCCCCTGCTTTCACTATAATGGGAGTTGAAAAACAGAAACCTTAGAATCAGAAAGGTACGATATGCAAAAAATCATCAAAGGATTAACGAAATTCTTCACGAAGTCCGACGTTATCCTGTGGCTGCTGACCATAGCGGCGAGCGTATACAGTCTTTTGCTGATCAACTCCATGCAGAGATCCTCTGATTACAGCTATATCACGCCCCAGCTTCTGGCGCTCTTGGTCGGCTATATCGCGGCGATCGTGATCACGCTGATCGACTATGAGCGGATCGCGCGGTTCTGGCCGCTGCTCGCGGCGGTATCGCTGGGTCTGCTGGTGCTGGTGTTCCTCATCGGCAGGAACGTCACCGGTACGGACGACACGGCGTGGATCACTCTCCCGGGCGGCGTGTCCTTCCAGCCCTCAGAGCTTGTCAAGATCTTCTTCATCATCACCTTCTCAAAGCATATGCAGCTGCTAAAGGACAATGATATGCTCCACAGCTTGGTCGGCGTGATCTCACTTTTGATCCACATGGGCATCCCTGTTGTGCTGATCCACATGCAGGGCGACGACGGCACGGTGCTGATCTTCCTGTTCATGTTCCTGATCATGGCGTTCATCGGCGGCGTACAGCTCAGATACTTCCTGATCATGATCCTGCTCTTGGCGGCGGGTATCCCGATCTTCTGGACGTATTTCTTCAATGAAGAGCAAAAGAGCCGCTTCACCGCCATCTTTGACATCGACGGAAACGCGCTCAAGACCTATGGCTGGCAGCAGTATCAGGGCAAGGTGAGCGTCGCGTCGGGAGGACTCAGCGGCACGGGATTGGGAAGCGGACCGAGAGTCGCTTCGGGCATCGTCCCCGAACAGGAGAACGACTTCATCTATACCGTCGCGGGCGAAGAACTCGGCTTCATCGGCTGTGTGCTGTTATTGTTCATCTTACTGCTGATCTGCGTCAAGATCATGATGGACGCTATGTCTGCAAGAGATTACTTAGGCAAAATGATCTGCGTCGGCGTATTCGCTGTGATCGGCGTGCAGACGGTCATCAATATCGGTATGGTGCTCGGGCTGCTGCCTGTTATCGGTATCACGCTGCCGTTCTTCTCCTCGGGCGGCTCGTCGCTGATGTCCGTACTGATCGGTATAGGACTTGTGCAGAGCGTTCACTTCCATAAAGACGTGATAGAATCGCCCCACGGAAAATTAAGCAACAACCGCTATAAATATCTGAACTCACCGCAATATTGATGAATATAGCGCAATAAATTGAATATTTGCACAAAAGGCAACGCACCGCGAAAAACGGTGCGTTTCTTTATACTTTATTTCTTTGTGACGTTCACGTTGACGGTATACGAGCCGTAGACCCAGCATTGCGCGTAATCGCTCGACAGAGAGATTTTCAGAGGAACACTGAGCGACACGGCGCTGCCTGTCGTCACATCATCCAGCAAACCGGTAAAATCTGCGATCGCGGTGATATCGGAAGCGGAGATACTGTCGATCAGATCCTGCGGACCGTTGACCGTGATCTCAACATTATTGGACGGGAATTCAACGGTATATTTTGATGAATCGAGCTTGCTCGATACCTTCGCGTTCACTGTCGTCGAATAGAACTCATTGAGATCGATCGAAGCGGTCGCGGTGGTCTCGCCCGAAATGACCTTACAGCCCTTGGGCAACGAAATATCGAATTTCTCTTTATTGCCCTCGTTCTTGAGTTTGGTGAAGTCGAGCGTACCGATCGTGACCGTGTTATCCTCGAGGGAATCAAGCACATCCTGGGGACCCGCGATCTTGACCCTTGCGGGCGACATCGTGATGTTTGGATACTCGGACGGCGCGTTCGCCGTGTCGACCTTCAAGGATACCTCTGTGATGGGCAGTACCGATATCGTCGCTTCAACCGTGCCGATATCCGTCGTGACATACGGCAGATAAAGCTTTTCACCGTTTTCATCAAAGAAAACAAGATCCTCGTTGACGGTGGTCTGCGTATCGGTGGAGATGTTGTCGACGACCGCGACAGAGGCGATCTGGTTGACATGGGTCTCGGGACCCGATACCGTGACCTTGCTCTTAGACAGCGCGACGCTCGCGTAATGGTTAGAGTCGTCGAGCTTGACGGTGATCTGATTGTCAATATTGAATTCCTGCTCTTTGTTTTTATCTACATAAACCGTTACGGTGGACGGTGAGAGCTTCTCTTTGACGATAGTGTAATTGGTTTTCAGCCCTGCTTGCTTGGCGGTCAGCGACAAGGTATAAGAGCCGACAGAGATCATGGAGCTCGACTGATTCGCCGTGACCTGGATATCGGAAGCGGTCAGCGTACCGAGCATCGCGCGGTTGCCTTTTACTTCAACGGAAGCCTTGAGGTCATCTGTGCCGTACAGGATAAGCCCGTCGTCCATCGCGGTATCGGGCAATTCTATCGTAACAGGGATATCGGTGATGGTCTTGGTTTCTACGCTCTCTTCGCTCAGGCTGATGATGAACCATGCGGCGAACGCGAGGACAAACGCCAGAACCAGAAGCGTGATATTATGAGAGAAGAATCTCGAAAGCAGGGATTGATTATTCTTTTTCATCATTCTTCTCCTTTCTGCTTCTGAAAATCGAAGAAAACAGATTGGAACGCTCGTTCTCACCTGGAATGATCAGCTCGACCAGCCTATCATACAGCGTGTTACGGTTGTAGTCGCGCGTCAGACGTCCGCCCAGAGCGATGGAGATATTGCCCGTCTCCTCGGACACGACGACAACTACCGCGTCACATTCCTCGCTCAGTCCGATCGCAGCGCGGTGTCTTGTACCGAGATCGGGACTGACGTCAAGGCTCTTGGTCAGCGGCAGGATACAGCCCGCCGAGAGGATCTTGCCGTCACGAATGATCATAGCACCGTCATGCAGCGGAGCTTTGTTGTAGAAGATGTTGCCGAGCAGCGCGGGAGAGGTCTCACTGTTGAGGGTCGTGCCCGTGCCCGCGATCTCATTGAGCAGGCTGTTTCTTTCAAAGACGATCAGCGCGCCTGTGCGGGATTTCGAGAAGATCGCGCAGCTGTCGGCTACGTCGGAGATCGCTTTCATCACAAAGGTCTCGGGGCTTTGACTATTGCTGTTCATAAAGTTTCTCAGCGTCATGTTGCTTCTGCCGAGGCGTTCGAGTCCCTGCCGTAATTCAGGCTGAAAGACGACGACCAGTATGATGACGAAGAATTCGAACACGGATTTCAGAATGAATCTGACCATCGTCAGGTTGGCGATCGCGGAGATCGCGAACATGATCAGCAAAATGACAACGCCCTTGACAAGCTGACCCGAACGGCTTTGACGGAACAGCCTGAAAAGGTAATATAAAAGCAGGGCGACAATCAGGATATCGACCGCGTCTTTGAATTCAAAGGTTTTGAGCGTTGACCATACGGTATTCAACGCTTCTCGGAAAACTTCACCCATAAAAAACTTCCCTCTTGGGGCGGAAAATCCTCCCCTATCTATCTTTAACGATCCTCTAAGATCCATACAAAATTATTCTAACACACTGAAAACTTGATTGCAACCGCTTTACCTGAATTTTCTCAAAGAATTGAGCAGGATCCTGATATCCGTTTGATTCGTGAACACCGACGGCGATATCCTCACCGTACCCGTTTCGACGGTGTCCATCATACGGTGCGCGAGCGGCGCGCAGTGCAGACCGCCCCTGACGGCGATATCATACTGTTCGGAGAGATACTTGACGACCGTTTCGCTGTCCGTATCGTCTACGGTAAAGGACAATACGGGCGTGTGATAGAATGACGCGGTATCCTCATGATACTGCCTGATATGACTAAAAGAGCGAAGCTCCTCGGACAAGTGCTGTATCAAACGGCTTTCTTTCTCAAATATCTTGTCGATACCCTTTTGCTTGACAAAGGAAATACCCGCCTGCAAGCCGATGATCCCCGCGATGTTCATCGTACCCGCCTCGAGCTTATCGGGATAGAAGGACGGCATCAACAGCTCATCGGACACGCTGCCCGTACCGCCCTCGATCAGAGAATCCACGTCATTATCATTGCCGATGAGCAGGAGTCCTATTCCCATCGGACCGTAAAGATACTTATGACCCGCGCAGCAGACGAAATCATAGCCGTCGTTCTGCGTATCGATCGGCAGGATACCCGCGCTCTGAGCCGCGTCAAGGCAGAACAGCAAGCCGTTCGCGTGAGCGAGGGCACATAACCGCTCGACAGGCAGGCGATAACCGAACACGTTTGAAGCATGCGTACAGACGATCATTTTGGTACGGGCGTTGATCAGTTGACGGAAATTGTCGACCGTCCGATCGGGGTCTGTTATTTCCACCTGAGCGATACTGTAGGTGATGAGCCCTTTCTCCTGCAATCGGTGCACGGGACGCGAGACGGCGTTATGCTCCAATGACGAGATGATCACGTGGTCGCCCTTTTTCAACACGCCTTTGATGACCGTATTGAGCGCCTGAGTACAGCTCGGGGTGAAGATGACGGATTCCACCGACGGCACGTTGAAAAAATCGCGCACAGTCTCGCGCGTTTCGTATACCTTTTGGGAAGTACTCAGCGACCGCCGATAGCCCCCGCGACCGGGATTAAAGCCATAGGTCTGTGCCGCGTTCTGCACGGCGCGTATCACCGAGGGCGGCTTTGGATAGGTAGTGGCGGAGTTATCGAGATAGATCATAGCTCCTCCCGCTCAGCCCTGCCGAGCACGCGTATCCCCTTTTTGCGGAGCAGTTCTTCCGCTTCGTCCGGCTTTGACGGAACAAACAGGCAGTAACCGCAGGACTTGACGCCTGTATTCTTCGGCGTGCGCTGGATATAGGAACGGATCTTATATTGGTCAAGAATACCCTTTGCCTTCATCGCGTAGGTGACGGAAGGCACGAGTATCAGTTCTTTATTCATAGAAAAACACCTCTGTTCCCTATCAGTTTATGACAGGAAAACAAAGGTGTTATCACTAATTGAATTATCAACAATTTCGTAAAGCCGTCAGGCGCAAATGAAATCGACCTCGGCTTTGCCGCATCCGAAGGATGATGAAATCAATCTATACTATACTATACTAAACTAACCTATACTTACCTAACCTCGGTTGCCAAATGGTTGCCATTTGGTTGCCAAATACCCTATGAAATTCTATCCTTATCTAACCTTACCTAACCTATCCTAACCTGAGTATACAATCTGTATCCAAACTGTATACAGGGCATTTATGCGTTCTTCAAAACGTCAGTCATATCATACAGACCCGCGGGCTTGTCCTTCATAAAGACGGCGGCGTTGACCGCTCCCGCGGCGAATACGCCCTTGCTCTGCGCCTGGTGCTTCAGGGATACGACCTCGTCGTGACCCGCGAAGATGACCTCGTGCTCACCGACAATGGTGCCGCCGCGAATGGAATGGATACCGATCTCGCTGTGCTCTCTTCTCTTGCGGTATGCGTGACGGTCATAGACGTACTGTGTGCCGCCAACCTCGTCATTGATCGCGTCGGCGATCATCAGCGCCGTACCTGAGGGAGCGTCTAATTTGAGATTGTGGTGCTTTTCGATGATCTCCACGTCAAAGCTGTTATATAAGACCTTCGCCGCCATTTTTGACAGAGCGATCAGCACATTGATGCCAAGCGACATATTGCCCGAGTAGAATACGGGGATCGTGCTCGAGGCGTCCTTGATCTTCTGTACCTGTGCTTCGGAGAAGCCTGTCGTACAGATGATGACGGGGATCTTCTTCTCAGCGGCAAAGCTGAGCATATCGTCGAGCACCAGCGGATTGGAGAAGTCGACGATCACGTCGGGCGTTTCCTGTACGTCGACAAAGCAGTTGTATACAGGATAGGTCTTGTCGCCCTCTGCGATATCGACGCCGCAGGCGATCATAATATCCTCGCGCTCATTCACGCAAGCTTCTACAGCCTGTCCCATTTTGCCCAGACAGCCGTTTAACAGTATCTTAACCATATGAACCTCCTTATAAGGGAACAGGGCGATATGCTCGCCCTGTAGTGATATTATGCGTATTTGCCGATCAGATTGTACTTTGCAAGGCAATCCTTGAGATCATGATAGCCCGAATAGCTCATGGGTACGAGCGGGAGTCGGCATTCGCCCGCGTTGAAGCCGATCAGATTCATCGCCGTCTTGACGGGGATCGGGTTGACGTCGGAGAACATGATGTCCATCAGCTCAACATAGTGGAAATTGAGCTTAGCCGCTTCTACGAAGTTGTTGTTCAGGCACAGCTCGCAGATCTCGTGCATTTCCTTCGGACAGAAGTTGGAGAACACAGAGATTACGCCTAAAGCGCCTAAGGACATGAACGGAACGGTCTGGTCGTCGTTGCCCGAGTAAATATCAAGCTTATCGCCGCACAGAGAGCGTGTCTGGGATACGCTGGAGATATCGCCGTTCGCTTCCTTAGTAGCGACGATGTTCTCATGCTTGCACAGCTCCGCGTAGGTCTTAGGCTTGATATTACAGCCCGTACGGGACGGTACGTTGTACAGAATCAGCGGCAGGTCGATGTTATCCGCGATGGTGGTAAAATGGCGGATCAGACCCGTCTGAGAAGTCTTATTGTAATAAGGGGTAACGGACAAGAGAGCGTCAGCGCCGCTTGCCTCAGCGGACTTGGAAAGCTCGATCGCGGTGCTGGTATCGTTGGAGCCTGTACCGGCGATAACGGGGATACGGCCGTTGATGCGCTCGCAGACAAAGGACAATACCTCGCAGTGCTCCTTGACGGTCAAGGTAGCCGCTTCACCTGTCGTACCGCAGGCGATGATCGCGTCGGTGCCGTTCTCGACCTGAAATTCCAGCAGACGCGCCAGCTCCTCGTAGTTGACGGAACCGTCGCTGTGCATGGGAGTGATCAGGGCAACGCCCGCGCCTGTAAAAATATGCTTACTCATAAAGTAGCCTCCTGTATAGGAAAATGGTAGTGAACTGAAAGATTAATCCATGTAGCCTTCCGCGCACAGCAGCTCAGCCATCAGGACAGCGCCGCCTGCCGCGCCGCGCAGGGTGTTGTGGGACATGCAGACAAACTTCATGTCATACTGGGTATCGGGTCTGAGTCTGCCGACGGAGATCGCCATACCGCCCTCGAGCATACGCTCGGACTTGATCTGAGGTCTGTCGGGCTCGGTGAAGTAATGCAGAAACTGCTTGGGAGCTGACGGAAGCTCGAGCTCCTGCGCTCTGCCCTTGTAGTTGTTCCATACGTCGATGATCTCTTCGACAGTGGGCTTATCTTCGGTATCAAAGCTCATGAATACCGCCGCGGTGTGACCGTCGGAGACAGGAACGCGCAGGCACTGAGAGGTGATCGCGATATCGTCGGCGTTCACGATCTTGTCGCCTTCGATATGGCCCCACAGCTTCAAGGGCTCCTGCTCGCTCTTCTCTTCCTCGCCGCCGATATACGGAATGAGGTTATCGACCATCTCGGGCCAGCGCTCAAAGGTCTTGCCCGCGCCGGAAATCGCCTGATAAGTACAAGCGAGTACCTTGTTGACTTTATATTTATCCTTCAAGGGGTGGATAGCGGGAACATAGCTCTGCAGAGAGCAGTTGGATTTGACGGCGATGAAGCCGCGCTTGGTGCCCAGACGCTTTCTCTGCGCGTGGATGATCTGCGCGTGCTCGGGGTTGATCTCGGGAACGATCATCGGAACGTCGGGTGTGCCGCGGTTCGCGGAGTTGTTGGAAACAACGGGGCACTCAGCCTTTGCGTACGCTTCCTCCAGCGCCTTGATCTCGTCCTTCTTCATATCGACCGCGCAGAATACGAAATCGACCTTGGAAGCGACAGCTTCTACATCAGCCGCGTCCATCATAACCATATCCTTGATGTTCTCAGGGATCGGAGCGGTCATCGCCCATCTGCCCTCGACAGCCTCGGCGTAGGTCTTGCCCGCGCTGCGCTTGGAAGCGGCGATCGCGGTGACCTTGAACCACGGGTGATTTTCGAGCAGCAAGGAGAATCTCTGACCTACCATACCGGTAGCGCCGATGATTCCGACATTAAAGGTTTTCATATCAAATTCCTCCCAAATTCAAAAAAGTAGTTGAGTTTTCACCTGATATAATATATTATATGATAGGTTGACTCAAACAGAAGTGTCCTTTTTATCAATCTATAATATACCATTCTGTTGCTGATTTGTCAATTTCAATTATGTAACAACTGTGATTTTTGAGGGATAAATATGAAAACAAGCGATTTTTATTATGATTTACCGCAGGAGCAGATCGCCCAGACGCCCATCGAGCCGCGCGATCACTCCCGCCTGATGGTACTGCATAAGGACTCAGACGAAATCGAGCACAAGCATTTTTATGATATTATCGATTATCTCAACGAGGGCGACTGCCTGATCGTCAACGATTCGCGCGTGATCCCCGCGAGGATCTACGGCTATAAGGAAGATACGGGCGCTAAGATCGAATTCCTTTTATTGAAGCAGATCAGCGGCAACCGCTGGGAAACTCTGGTAAAACCGGGCAAGAAAGCGAAGCTCGGCGCGAGGTTCATCTTCGGCGACGGATTGCTCAAGGCTGAGGTCGTGGACATCATAGACGACGGCAACCGTATCGTCGAGCTCGACTGTGACGAAAATATCTTCACGACCCTTGACAAGATCGGTCAGATGCCCCTGCCCCCTTATATCACCGAAAAGCTCGAGGATCAGGAGCGCTACCAGACGGTCTATTCGCATGAGCTTGGTTCGGCGGCGGCGCCGACAGCGGGTCTGCACTTTACCAACGAACTGCTGGACAAGATCCGCGCAAAGGGCGTGAACATCGGCTACGTCACGCTCCATGTCGGATTAGGAACTTTCCGACCCGTGAAGGTGGACGATGTGACAAAGCACAAAATGCACAGCGAGCATTACGAAGTGCCCGAAGAGACGGCGGAGCTGATCAGACAGACGAAAGCAAACGGCAAGCGCGTGATCGCGGTCGGCACGACCTCATGCAGAACGCTCGAGAGCGTCGCGGCGGAATACGGCGAAGTCAAGGCCTGTGACGGCTATACGGATATATTCATCTACCCGGGCTTTACGTTCAAAGTGCTCGACGGCTTGATCACGAACTTCCACCTGCCCGAAAGCACGCTGATCATGCTGGTGTCCGCGTTCTACGGCTATGATAAGACGATGAAAGCGTATGAGGTCGCTGTCAGGGAAAAATACCGCTTCTTCTCCTTCGGCGACGCGATGGCGCTATTATAAACAGCAAAGGAAAGCATCATGTATACATTACTCAAACAAGAAGCCTCAGCCCGCCGAGGTGAGTTCAAAACCGTTCACGGTACGGTACAGATGCCCGCGTTCATGAACGTCGCAACCTGTGCGGCGATCAAGGGCGGATTATCGGCGTATGATTTAGTCAATATCAACACCCAGGTCATGCTGAGCAATACCTATCATTTACATTTAAGACCCGGCGATCAGGTCGTCAAGAAGCTCGGCGGTCTGCATAAGATGACGGGCTGGAACGGCGTGATCCTCACCGACTCAGGCGGCTTTCAGGTCTTTTCTCTCGCAAAGCTGAACAACATCAAGGAAGAGGGCGTGATCTTCAACTCCCATATCGACGGCAGGCGCATCTTTATGGGACCTGAAGAGAGCATGCGTATCCAGTCGAACTTAGGCTCTACCATTGCGATGGCGTTCGACGAGTGTGTAGAGAATCCCGCTCAGTACGACTACGCCAAGGCCTCGATCCGCCGTACCACCAACTGGCTGTACCGCTGTAAAGCCGAGATGGACAGGCTCAACTCCTTAGAGGACACCATCAATCCGCACCAAATGCTCTTTGGTATCAATCAGGGCGCGACCTATCGTGATCTGAGGATCGACCATATGAAAGAGATCGCCGAGCTTGATCTGGACGGTTACGCGATCGGCGGTCTGGCTGTCGGCGAGCCTGCCGAAACCATGTATGAGATCATCGAGGCGGTCGAGCCGTTCGCGCCGAAGGACAAGCCGCGCTACCTGATGGGAGTCGGAACGCCCGTGAATATCCTTGAAGCCGTACACAGAGGCGTTGACCTTTTCGACTGCGTCATGCCCTCCCGCAACGCGCGCCACGGTCATCTGTTTACATGGAACGGTATCATCAATATCATGAACGCGAAGTATGAATTGGACGAATCACCGATCGATCCTGAATGTGACTGTCCTGTGTGTCAGCATCATACGCGCGCATATCTCAGGCATCTGTTCAAGGCAAAGGAGATGCTCGGTATGCGGCTGGCGGTCATGCACAATCTGTACTTCTACAACACGCTCATGCAGAAGATCCGCGACCGTCTGGATAACGGTACATTCGAAGGATTCTATCAAAAATACAGAAATATTCTTGATAAACGCATTTAATTTCACTTTATACTTGCAAAAATCGGATTAACCTGTTATAATGATTTGGTATTATTTTTGAAAGGAAGTTTGCTATGTTTGGTAATGGCGAAGGCGCCGGCGGCAGCTGGTGGATCATACTTGTTTATATCGGCTTATTTGCCGTACTTTATTTCCTGCTGATTCGTCCTAATTCTAAGAAGAAGAAAAAGGAACAGGAGATGCGCAACAATATCGCGATCGGTGACGAGATCACCACGATCGGCGGTATCCAGGGCAGGATCATCGCTCTCAAAGAGGACGAGGACGCGTTTGTCATCGAGACAGGTCCCGACCGCACGAAGATGAAGTTCAAGAAATGGGCTATCTCGAGCGTAGATACCGTCAAGGATATCCCCGCTCCGACTAAGGAAGATAAGCTCAAAGAGTTACAGGAAAAGCGCGAGGCTAAGAAAGCCGCGAAGCAGGCTGCAAAGGAAGAAAAGGAAGCCCAGAAGAACAATCAGTAATCGAATAATGAGGATCACCCCTGCATAGAGTGTACAGGGGTGATTTTTTTATGTCTGTTTCAAGTGATTCTAAGCGTATCATCAAAGCGATATTGATCGGAATCCTATCCGCTTGTGTGAGCACAGCGCTGTTGACCTGTATCGTCGCTTTCATTCTGAAAATGACGTCGGGTATCCCCTACGGGATCATTGATTATATCATGGTCGCGATAGAAGGGCTGGGGGTATTCATCGGCGCTTACATCGCGTGTATGATCACAAAAAGCAAAGGGCTTTTGATCGGAGCGTCGGTTGGCGGGATCGCGCTGATCATACTGCTGTGCTGCGGGATGTGTATCTCAGAAAGTCCGATCGGGATATTGACCGTGATACGCAGCGCCGTGCTGATCATACTCGGTATCGCGGGCGGTATCTTAGCGGTCAACCGTAAAGAAAGAGTACGCATCAAATAAGAGGGCTGTACTTAGCCCTCTTTGTGTATGATATTCAAAAACTCTGTCGGTATCTCTGTTGATAAAAGAATAGCTTCTTTCGTATCAGGATGGATAAAGCGTACCGACTGACAGTGTAAAGCCTGTCGTGTGATATAACGCAGACTGCCGCCGTAGAGATCATCACCCGCGAGAGGGTGACGGATATGGCTCATGTGACAGCGGATCTGGTGGGTCCTGCCTGTTTCGAGCTTCATACGGCACATGGTATGACCGTTACCGTGCGCGATCGGCTCATAGTGGGTCACGGCGCGATCTCCGTCAACACAGACACAGCGCTTGAGCTTGCTGTCGGGACACAGAGCGATCGGCGCGTCGATCGTACCGCTCATTTCGATATTGCCCTCGCATACGGCGACGTATTCTTTCTCTACCGTCGGCTGTACTAATGAATAAGCGATACGGTCTTTAGCGAGTATCACACAGCCTGAGGTATCCTTATCCAAGCGGTTCAGCGCGCGGAAGGTGTAGCCCTCTCCCCTTTGCCGCTGATAAAAGCTGACGATGTTCGCCAGCGTATCGAGCTGGTGTACCTTTGTCGGGTGTACAGGCATATCGTGCGGCTTGTTGACGATCAGCAAGCGTTCATCTTCAAAGAGGATATCCAAAGCTCCATCAACGGGCGTGATATCGCAGTTCTCATGAGGAAGCGTGACTTCTATCCTATCGCCGATGTGAAGAATATCATGCGAGCGCAGTTCCCTGTCACCGCAGAGGATACTGCCGCCGTCGTATTTGATGACGGTCAGCGAACGCGCGGATAAGCCGCATTTTTGGCGCAGGAAGCGCCTGAGCGTGATACCGTCGTCAGCAGAGCCGACCGTGAACCTATAATATCCCAAAGCCATAGCGCAGTACCAAAAAGACGATGACCGCCTGTAATATCATGATCAGCGGGATACCGACCATGAACTTCGCTTTGCGGGTCTTGTGGCGGATCAGCAGCATTGTCAACAGCATGGCAGGTGAACCGCCGAGCGCCGAGAGCAATAAGAGAGTGCGCTCTTTGACGCGCCGGTTACCTTTGACAGCGGCGGCTTTATCGTGAACGGTCACGATGACCGCAATCAGATTGATCAGTATCAGATAAATGATAAGAAATTTCAAAACTACCTCGGAGTGATTAAATGTTCTATAAAAGAATTATACCGTATATCCTGTCGTTCGTGTTATTGAGCGGTTCTATCTACTATGTAGCCGACACGCAGGAAGTCGGCACGGAAAGTTCGGATAGTACGCCGACTCAGATCGCCGTTGAAAAGCCAACTCAAGAGATACGCGGCGTATGGGTGACCTATATGACCTTGGACGTTTCGGGAAAATCGGATAAAGAATCTGCGTTCAAAGAAAAGATCGATACCGTGATCAGCGATATGAAAGACGCGAACCTGAACACGATGGTCGTGCAGGTGCGGCCGTTCAGCGACGCGATCTACCCGTCGCGATACTTTCCGTGGTCGCATATCCTGACGGGTACACAGGGAGAGGACCCGGGATACGATCCGCTCAAATACATCGTACAAGCCGCTCATGAGAACGAAATCATGGTGCACGCTTGGGTCAACCCCTACCGCGTGAGCACGAAGAACACGCCCGATGAGCTGAGCGACGATAATCCCGCGGTCAAAAACAGCGGGATGACGGTAGAAGTCAACGACGGCGTCTACCTCAATCCTGCCGATGATAACGCGATAAAGCTGATTGCGGACGGTGTGAGAGAGCTTGTCAGAAATTACGATATTGACGCGGTACAATTTGACGATTATTTTTATCCGCCTGACTGCGGTGAGTTTGATAAAGAGGATTACGAAAGGTATTGTGAATCCGCCGACTCTCCCCTATCTCTCGAGGATTTCCGCAAGGAGAACGTCAATAAAATGGTGCGGGCGGCGTATCAAGCCGTCCATCAGACAAAGCAAAACGTGATGTTCGGTATCTCCCCGCAAGGGAACTTAGGCAACAACGAGGGATTGTACGCCGACGTCAGGAAATGGTGCAAAGAGCAGGGCTATATCGACTACATCTGTCCACAGATATACTTTTCGCTGGACAATCCCGCCCTGACCTTTGAGGACGGATTGAGCGATTGGCTGAGTACGGAAAAGCATGACGATCTGTCGCTGTACATCGGTATCCCCGCCTACAAAGCGGGAACCGACGCAGACGGCGGGACATGGCTCGACAATGATGAAATACTGAAAACGGAAGTCGGGATATCGCGCGAGGTGAAGGCTGACGGCTTTATCCTGTACAGCTATGACAGCTTTCACAATGATGACAACGCACAAGAGGTGCAGAACGTGATACGATATCTCAACGAATAAACATCTTAATCGGTTGAGATTGCCACATCGTCGTCGCGCGCCGTATTCGTAAGGCATATCCGGTTGGTATGCCTTGACCTCATGTGGCGACTCCTCCTCTCCCCAGCGTCCTCGTTGGCTGTGCTCGATGACAACGGTCAAGTGTGACCGCGTTGTCGTACTCGCTTTGCCACTCGTCCTTTCTCCAAAAGCAGGGCTTTTTGGAGCCTCGTTTATGGGCGTGTCGGGAACCCCTTTTGAGGGGCTTCGCAATGACTATTGAATGAAACCGGTTTTTTATAGCAGTTCCCCTATACAATAGTCGTCAAAGGCTTCTTTGATACGAACATCATATATTTTACCGCTTTCGATTGCGCTGTCTTTGACGCGGATCTTCGTATAGTTCTTGGTATAGCCTTCCATAAAGCCGTCTTTCGACTTTGTTTCAAACAGCACAGGCTCGGTCAAGCCGACCTGACTTTGCATGAATCGGCGCTGACAGTCGAGCGTATGCGCGATCATGATATCGGCGCGCTTATGCTTTTCCTGCTCAGGGATATGACCGTTCATGCGGTCGGCGACAGTACCGTGACGGCGGGAATACGGGAAAACATGCGTTTTCGCAAAACCGATCCTGTCACAGAAATCAACGGACGCTTCAAAATCCTCGTCGGTCTCTCCGACAAAGCCGACCATCACATCGGTCGTGATAGCGGGATTATCAAAAAGGCGGCGAATATCGGCAACGATACGCGCGTATTCAGCGGTATCATAATGGCGGTGCATGCGCTTGAGGGTGCTGTCACAGCCTGCCTGCAAAGACAGGTGAAAATGCGGGCAGAACTTCCCTTCCCCCGAGAGCTTCAAGAGGATATCCCCGGTCATGCGCTCGGGCTCGATCGAGCCTAAACGGACGCGCTCGATACCGTCGATCTCGCATACCGCTTTCACCGCGTCATATACATTCAGATCATCTTCCTGACCGTAGGCGGAGAGGTTGATGCCGACCAAAACGACCTCTTTAAAGCCGTTGTCAGCCAGCTCCCGCGCTTCCTGACGGATCACATCAAGGGGCTTCGAGCGGACTCTGCCGCGGGCGTAAGGAATGATACAGTAGGTGCAGAAGCGGTTACAGCCGTCCTCGATCTTGATACAGGCGCGGGTGCGCTCGTTGAACGCCTTGATCTGCATAGGCTCAAAGCCCTCGTTCTTTTCATGAGAATCAATACGGACGATGGGCTGTCGGGTCAATAAGAATTCGTCTAAAAGAGAAATGATATCTCTGCGGGCGGTATTGCCCATCACGATATCACATTCGCTGAAATCAAAATCATCAGCGCCCGCCGCCTGAGGCATACAGCCGCACAGAATGATGATACTGTTCGGGTTCTCACGGCGGATACGGTGGATATACTTGCGGTTTTTCGCGTCAGCGGTCGCGGTGACCGTACAGGAATTGACGATACAGATATCGCTGTCATTATAGCTTTCCGCTTTGATATAGCCTGCCTGATCGAGCAGCTCAGCCATCACCTCTGACTCATACTGGTTAACTTTGCAACCTAATGTAATGATATGATATTTCATGCTTATCACCAAATCTCAAAATCTCTATACAGTATAATGATTTGAGTGAAAAATGTCAACAAGGCAAAATCCTTGAGCGCATTATCGTTTATACTAATCCTTGATAAAAAGATTTAATCAGATATTAGTGATATATTTCGGATAGCGCGACGGGAGACGCAGACAGGCTGGCGCCTGTCACTTCCGGTGGGGAGAGGAGGAGTCGCGGCACGAGGTCAAGGCATACCAACCGGATATGCCTTCAGAGTACAGCGAACGACGACGACAACAAAGCTATACGAAATATAGCGCAATAGATGATATAGGTTTTTATTGAGGAGTAGTATTACATGATACTATTGTTCGATCCTAATAGATAAAGCAAAGGGACAGACCGAAGCCTGTCCCCTTTTCTTTGTTTATTCAGTTGATTTCAGATAGGATCTGAACGATCTTATGAATTCCAGCCGGTGACGAGGTAATGACCCTGGCTGTTCTTAGTGCCGTCCATCCAGTAGCCTTCATAGGTACCGAAATCAGTGATGTCCTCGGTCTGAGCGCCGTTGCCGTTGTTCAGGATAACGCCGACAGCGCCTTCGGGAACGGTGCATTTGAACTGAGTCTCGCCATAGCCGTTTGTGATGGTCTCAGCCTGAGCTGCGCCCGGCCACTCGCCGCACAGTGCGGTGCCGTTAGCGTCCCAAGCGTAGACATACGCAGAACCCCAACCGAAGTTATCGGTGAGCAGGAAGGTGATCGGACCTTCAACGGTAGTGGGTTCGGGAGCGTCGGTCGGATCAGGCTCGGGAGCGGAAGTCGGCTGAGGAGCCTGAGTGGGAGTGGGCGCGGTAGTCGGCTGAGGAGCGGTAGTGGGAGTAGGTGTGGGAGCATCGCCGTCTACATAGAAGATCTGCTCGATCTTGTACTGGTTGCCCATACCGATGAGATAACGCTGGAGCAGAGTTACGTCGGTAGCTTCTACTGCGTTGCTGCTATCGATATCAGCGGCAAGAACGCCGTCAGCGGACAGAGCCTTGATGTTAGCGATATGGCGCTGCATCATGGTAGCGTCGAGGATGCAAACGACCTTATCCTGGTCAGCGTCGCCGCGGAGGATCGGTCTGCCTAAGGGCTTGGTGGGTTCGGGCTGAGTGGGAGCCTGTGTGGGCTCTACGCCGCCTGCGGTGAGGGAAGTATCAGCGTTGGTCAGAGTAGCAACGGGATATTCGCCATAGTCCTCAAAGCGGAGGTCGCGCAGGATCATTGCGCCGACGAGCTCATAACCGCCGTTCTCACGGTTAGCCGCGCTGTTTGCGGTGCCGTAGTTGACAACGGTCTCGGGCATGGTACGACCGCAGTAGCCGCCGCACTCGGAGAAGCTATGGAACAGGTGGCAGCGTCCGTAAGCGTCAACATGCGACTTATCGGTATAAGAAGAGCCGATGAAGCCCTCGTTGAACTTGACGTATTTGGTGTTAGCGGGAACATCATAGGAATACAGATCAGTCTGACCGGAAACAGGAGTCAGCTTATGAGAGTCATAAGAGCCGATCTTGGTAGAAGCGGCAGTGCCGGTCTTGCACATGACGAAGATACCGACAGTCTGCGGACCGGTAGTGCTCTCATACGGCCACTTCATGGTGCTGTTGTCAAAATAGACCTTCTTTGTTTCGTTCGGATCCTTCTTCTTGATATTATAGGTGCGCTCCACGGTCTTTTTGCCGTTGGTCGCGGTGACGGTGATATCAACACTCTTGCCGTAAGGAATGGTGCTGTTGAGGGTGAAGGTCTTGGAAGCGTCGGTAACGGTCTTAGCGGCAAGGTTGGAAACCTTGATGTCGTAAGAGGTAGCTCTCTTGACGTCGACCTTGATGTCAGCGGTAGTGCCGGTGTAACGGCTGAGAACCTCGGGAGTCAGCTCAACATTGTTCAGAGAGAGCTTGATCTCGGGAGCGGAGTTGTCGGCGGTGGTGTTATAAACGACCGCAACGCCGGTGGAACCGATGTTACCGGTGATCTTGCCGCCGGATACGGTGAAGGTAGCGCCGGAAACCTGATCCTTATAGGTGCCGTTCGCCATGGAGCAAGTCTGGCTGACAGCGCTCGAGGAACCGTTGAGGTCAACGATCAGCATACCGGTGGTGCCGCGCTGTACAAACAGCTTGGAGCCGTTGGCGGTGACGGATTCGTTCTGACCCGCGAACGCGTTCTTGAAGTGGTTGACCGCAACGACAGTCGGGTCTTTCCATGTCTCGGCAGAGCCGGGAGCGCCCATCAGATCGTCGTACTTGATGAAACCGGGGGAATCGAGCTTCTCGTGCTTGGGACGGACAAAGAACAGCGCGGGAGCGTCCTTACGGCCGCCGATGGCTGCCCAGCCGAGGATCTGCTGCTTCTGGGTCAGAGAGGTGGAAACGTTAGCGCAGAAGTTATCGTGTGACTCTACCCACAGAACGTTCTGGTTCTTGGAAGAGCCGCTGTAGCCGTAGTTGACGAGGCTCGAAGCATTCTTGGAATTCAGAGCGGCGCGAACGGTGTTGCCATACGCATAGTCGGTGACGTTCATGTAAGGAGTATACTGGGTGATGCTGAATTTACCCGCGTTGTCAAGGATCTCGCCGTAGATATAAGCGTCAGAGTTCTTTGCCTTGATCGCGTTGGTAACTGTCGGCCAGTAGTTAGAGCTCAGGGAGCTGTCGGACTCGTTGGGAGTCTCGATATGCTTTGCGGCGTCGAAACGGAAGCCGTCTACGCCGTTATCCGCCAGCGGGTTGAGCAGGTTGGTGATAACATACTGCTGATAAGTAGAGTTAGCGGTATTGAGATCGGGAAGCTGAGCGTCGAGATCAAGCGTGACCTGATTCTTACGGGAACTGTCGCTGGCAGGAGCTGAATGGCTTAGCAGGTTGGAGTTGCGGGCAAAGTTTCTGACTGTGGAGCTTACCTGAGCCTGTTCCTTTTTAACGGTGCAGTTCTGCAGATGGTTGGTAACGACGTCGGCGATGACCTTGATGCCGTACTTGTGCAGCTCGGTGGTAGCCGCCTGAAGATCGGAAGCAGAACCGAGAGCGTTGCCGATGGTGAAATCGGTGGGCTGATAGAAAGACCACCAGTCAGTCGCGTAGGAACCGTCATTGACGGTCGCCTTTGTCTTCTGGATCGGAGATATCTGTACGGAAGTGTAACCGGCAGCGGCGATTTCGGGAGCATACTTCACGAGATCGCGCATGCGCCAGTTGAACGCGTGCAGGATATTACCGCTCTGGATGTCGGGAGCAAGAGCATAGTCCTGATCTGCGGCGGTCGCGGCAGTATCGGTATCCGCAGCGGTGAACGCTGTAGGTACGATCGCAACAGTCAGCAGCATTGCAATGGCCATGATCAAGCTAACTACTTTTTTCATTTGCATTTTAAAACCTCCTAATTAAACAAATTACTATTTGTTTTTGCCTTTATTTATCAGCTCAGATGCCTTCTCGAAGAATTGACTGTCTTTGATGCTCTTTGATTTCCCGGGTTTGTCGGGCTTCAGAGAGTCATCTTCAACTTCGGGAGCGATATCATTCGCTGAAATTTCCTTTTTCTTCAAGCGGCGCTGAGCGCCTTCTTCCAGTAACGTATAGATCGCGGCAAAAATCGGAACGCCTAAGAGCATACCGGGTACACCGAACAAACCGCCGCCGATGATAACGGACACCATGATCCAAAAGCCGCTGATACCGACCGTCTCGCCGAGGATCTTCGGGCCAAGAAAGTTACCGTCTATCTGCTGTAGGACGATAATGAAGATCAAAAACTCGAGAGCCTCCAGCGGGTTGATGATGAGCAGGAGGAAGGTCGTAGGGATCGCGCCGATGATCGGACCGAAAAACGGGATCATGTTGAACACGCCGATGATGACGCTGATCAGAAGCGGATAATGAAAGCGGAATATCGACAGGCCGATGAAGCACATCACGCCGATGATCGAGGAATCGATGATCTTTCCGACGATGAATTTACCGCATTTATTGTTGAATACGTCGCCGATCTTGAAAAGCCGTTTGTAAAACTTCTCGGGCGTATAAGCGACGATAGCGACCTTGAACTGACGGATCAGCTTCTCTTTACTCGATAAGAGGTAGATCGAGATGATGATGCCGATACCCCAGTTGTACAGACCCGTGCCGATACCGAGGACAGTGGAGAAAGCCGAGGGAACGTAGTTCGTGAACAGGTTCTTGACAAACTCCGTGGTATCGTTGCCCGTGATCAGGGTGATCATGTTGCTGTAGGTCGCCAGCTCATACAGGTTATATCCCGTGAGATTGCGGACAAATTTGACCGTGGAATCGGACGCGGAACGGATCGCTTCTTCATACATCGGGATATTATCGACCAGCGTCGTGATACTGGACGACAGCTCAGGAATGAGCGTGCTGACCAGAAAGATCACTATACCGAATATTATAATATACGCGAGCGCTAAGGACAAGGGTTTTTTGATTTTTTTTAACCATTTATGTTTTGTCCCCATCTTTTTGAAGGCGTGATCGTGAAACGCTTTGTAGGGATAGTTGAGCAGATACGCGATCAAGAGACCGTAAAAGATCGGCGCAAGCACCTTGAATACAACGTCAAGGACTTTCAGGACGTCGGTGATATGGATAAAAAAGAATATCAGTATAGTTGTATATAATATCACTAACATTATATTCTTTATTTTAGGATTTTTCAATATATCACCTCAAAATATCCTTAATCTTGTTCAACTAAAACAAACTCATCTGTGCTGTTTCGGGCAAATCGCCGAACGCGCCGCACTCCTTCAAGGTCTCGATGACGGCTTTTGTTACCTTAGAACGGGTAATAACGTCGTCGATACACAGATATTCGCCCTGTTTGGCAGCTTCTGCCAAAGAAAGCGCCGCGCTCTCACCTACGCCGCTGAGCGAGCAGAAGGGCAGGCGGATCTTGTTGCCCTCAATGACGAACTTCTTCGCTTCGCTCTTGTAGATATCGACAGGCAGTACCTCGATACCGCGGGCGAGCATTTCATTCATGATCTGCAGCATCGGTACCTCCGCCTTTTCCTTAGCGGTGGCGGTAAAGCCCTTATCATTGATGTTTTTGATCTTATTGCGGACAGCGTCTCTGCCCTTGAGCAAGGTCGCGCCGTCAAAGTTATCATTACGCACGGTGAAGTATGCCGCGTAGAATTCGAGCGGTTTGTGTACCTTGTACCAGCCGAGTCTGAGTGCGGAGATCATATACGCCGCGGCGTGAGCCTTCGGGAACATGTACTTGATCTTCATGCAGGAGTCGATGTACCACTGGGGCACATTATGCTCCTTCATGGCATTCAAGTGCTCGTCGGTCAAGAGCTTTGTCGCCTTACCCTTACGGACGATCTCCATGATCTTGAACGCCATAGAGGGATCGAGACCCTTGTGCATGAGATAGGTCATGATCGAGTCACGCGTACCGATGACCTCGGAGATCGTGCAGGTGCCGTCCTTGATCAGATCGGCGGCGTTGCCGATCCATACGTCGGTACCGTGCGACAGACCTGAGATCTGGAGTAAGTCGGTAAAGGTCTTGGGCTTGGATTCCACCAGCATCTGACGGACAAAGCTTGTACCAAGCTCCGGCAGCGCGAAGGTACCTGTCTGAGAATCGATGTCCTCGGGAGTGACGCCGAGCGCTTCGGGAGAAGTGAACAGCGACATGACCTCGGGATCGCTCATGGAAACGTCCATGACAGGGATACCCGTGTAATCCTCAAGATAATGATAGATCGTCGGAACATCGTGTCCGAGCTCGTCGAGCTTGGTGATGGTATCGTGGATAGAATGGAAATCGAAATGAGTGGTGATATTATCGGAATCGCTCTTATCGGCGGGGTGCTGTACGGGACAGAAGTCGTAGACCTCCATATTGCGCGGTACGACGACCATGCCGCCGGGGTGCTGACCCGTTGTGCGCTTGACGCCGGTACAGCCGGCCGCGAGACGATTCATTTCGGCGTTGCGGAAGGTGCGGTTATGCTCTTCACAGAACTTTTTGACATAGCCGTAGGCGGTCTTATCCGCGACGGTCGAGATCGTGCCAGCCTTAAAGACGTTTTCACGGCCGAAGAGCTCTTCTGTATAGCGGTGAGAAGCGCTCTGCTGTTCGCCGCTGAAGTTCAGGTCGATATCAGGCACCTTGTCACCCTTGAAGCCGAGGAAGGTCTCAAACGGGATCTCATGGCCGTCGCGCTCCATCGGCGTGCCGCATTCCGGACAATCCTTAGGAGGCATATCAAAGCCGGAGCCGTACTCGCCGTGCTCAAAGAAAATGCTCTTTTTGCACTTCGGACACAGGTAATGCGGGCACAGAGGGTTGACCTCGGAGATACCCGACATGGTAGCGACAAAGGACGAACCGACGGAACCACGGGAACCGACCAGATAGCCGTGGGCTTCGCTGTCGGCTACCAGCTTCTGAGCGGTCATATACAGAACGGAATAGCCGTATTTAGTGATAGAGCCGAGCTCCTTATCAAGACGCGCCTTGACGATCTCGGGCAGCGGATCGCCGTACTTGTCCTTGGCTCTCTGCCAGGTGATAGAGGTGAGCTGTTCCTCAGCGCCTTCGATGAATGGAGGGAAATTGCCCGGCGGGATCGGGCGGACATAGTCGCACATGTCAGCGATCATATTGGTATTGTCGATGACGACTTCCTCTGCCCTATCGCCTAAATAAGCGAATTCTTCGAGCATTTCGGCAGTCGTGCGGAAGTACAGCGGCGCTTGCTCCTCAGCGTCCTCAAATCCCTGAGCCGCTAATAAAATCATGCGGTAGTCCGCGTCGTGCGGATCCATGAAATGGACGTCACAGGTCGCGACGGTGGGCTTGCCGAGCTGATCGCCGAGCTCAAGGATCGCGCGGTTCATGCTCTGCAAATGCTCCTCGTCACGGAAAGCGCCGTCACGCAACAAGAATCGGTTGTTGCCTGTGGGCTGGATCTCGAGGTAATCGTAAAAGGACGCGATACGCTCGATCTCTTCCCTGCTCGCGTTATGCAAGAGCGCTCTGTACAGCTCGCCCGCTTCACATGCCGAACCGATAATCAGTCCCTCGCGGTGCTTCATCAGCTCCGACTTCGGGATGCGGGGACGGCGGTGGAAGTAATTCAAATGAGAATAAGAGATCAGCTTATACAGGTTTTTCAAGCCTGCCTGATTCTTGACTAAGATGATCTGGTGATAGGTCGGGAGCTTCTTGAAATCGCCTCCGACGATCTTCTCCCTCATATCATTGAGGTCATGGACGTCGTGCTGCTTTTGAAGCAGACGAACCATGTTGAGGAAGATATTGGTCAGCATCTCCGCATCATCGACCGCGCGGTGATGGTTGAACTTACCTAAGCGGAAGTGCTTTGCCAAGGTATCAAGCTTGACGTTGTTGATAACGGGTAAAATCTTACGCGCGATGGCGACGGTATCGACAGAGGTATAGTTATACTCCATGCCGAAATCCTGACACGCCTTGCGGATAAAGCCTGTATCAAAGGGTGCGTTATGCGCGACGAGTACCGCGCCGTCACAGAAATCAAGGAATGCCTGCACCGCTTCCTTTTGGGATGGCGCGCCCTTGACCATATTATCGGTGATACCTGTCAGCTGAACGACGCGCGCGGGGATCGGACGCTCGGGATCGGCAAAGGTCGAGAAAGTATCGACGATATTGCCGTCTTTGATCTTAACAGCGCCGATCTCGGTGATCTTGTCGTTGGTCGCGTACAGACCCGTGGTCTCCAAGTCGAAGCAAACAAAGGTACCGTCGAGCGGTTCATTAGCATGACCGTCGACAGGGGTGCAGAGGTCGTCGATGAAGTACGCTTCGGTACCGTAGATGACCTTGATCTCCTTGCCGTCACGCTCTAAGCCCTCCGCGGCGTTCATCGCGTCGGGGAACGCCTGCGCAACGCCGTGGTCGGTGATGGCGATCGCAGAATGGCCGAAGTCAGCGGCTCTTTTGACGAGCTTGCCCGCTTCGGTTACCGCGTCCATCTGGCTCATATTGGTATGCAGATGCAGCTCGACGCGCTTCTTCGGCGCGTTATCGACAACGGCAACTTTCTTGACGGTCGATACAGAACGGGCGTTGATAACGGTATCGCCCGCGAATTTATCGAATTCAACATCACCGGAAACGATGATCGTCGAACCCTTCTTGATGTCTTCAAGAACCTTACATTTCTGGACAGAGTCGAATATCTTGACGGTCACGGAGCCTGTATAGTCCGTGATATCGTAGTTGATGATGTTCTTATCGCCGGAGCGGGTGGTTTTGATCTCACAGCCGAACACATCGCCCCAGACGGTCGCTCTGCCGGTATCGTAGGCGATCTTTTCGATCGGCATCATTTTGTTCTTGACGATTGCGCCGTATACAGGCTTGACGGTCGTCGGGATAATCTGCGGATAGAGATATTCTCCCTTGCGAACCTCGATCTGCGTGGTATCGCGACGGATCTCGTCCGATGTTTGTGAACGCTCTTCACCGGTGAAGAGCTGAGTTATTTCTTCGAGCTTCTGTCTTTTTATTTTCTTCTGGGCATTGTCGATACTCTCTGTGAACTGCCGATTCTCGAGAGTCACCTCCAACAGCCCGTCATATTCGATCTCAAATAATAAGTTGAATTCACGGAAAATGATATCTCTGAGCATGATATCAAATTCCTTTGCGTCAAGGAGCGCCCTGCCGCCGTGAGCCAGCACAACGACCAGTCGATCCTTGCCGACTCTCTCCAGAACGGCGTCGTTCAGCGTACCGTTCAGGCTGGGGATTTCTGTTTTCAAAGCGGCTATCAGCTCGTCGAAATATCCGACGTCAAAGGATTCGGGAGGAAAATGCGGATGAATAACGGCTTTATCAATGCCGACGTTCGCCTTCTCGATCTGCTTTTGCGCTTCAAAGATAGCCGCGCGGGTCAATAATTGATTAGAATGTATGTCAATATGTATTATTCGTCTTTCTTTGTTGATACGGATATTATTCACCTCAGCGTCGCCGATCGAGCTGTCAAACGCAACATCATACGGTGAAAATATATCTCCAAGTCTTATCATTCAAACACCTTTCTTTTTTATGCTGAGTTATAATTTTTCGATCTCTTCCATTAATCTGTCGATCAATTGGTCTTCGGGGACCTTGGCGATGATCTCGCCTTTTTTGAAGATCAAGCCTTCTTTATCGCCGCCCGCGATACCGATGTCGGCTTCGCGCGCTTCACCGGGGCCGTTCACAACACAGCCCATCACGGCGACGGTAATATCTTTTGTACAATTGCGAAGTCTTTGCTCCGCTTCGTTTGCAAGCGCAATCAAATCGATCTTAGTTCTGCCGCAGGTGGGACAGGAAACGAATTTCACTCCCTTATCCCCCATGCCGAGCGAACGCAGGATATCCTTGGCGGCATAGACTTCCTCGACAGGGTTATCGGTCAGGGACACGCGGATCGTATCGCCGATACCGTCTACCAGCAATGCGCCGATACCGACGGCTGATTTGATAATACCCATACGACGTGTACCTGCTTCGGTCACGCCTAAGTGGAGCGGATAATCACAGCGCTGAGCGGCTAAACGATACGCCTGCACCATTGTCTGAACATCAGAGGACTTCATCGACAATACGATATCGGTGAAATCGAATTTTTCAAGCAAGGAAGCGTGATACAAAGCGCTGTCGCAAAGAGCTTCAGCGGTCGGATGACCGTATTTCGCGAGGATATGCTTTTCTAATGAGCCCGAGTTCACACCGATACGGATCGGGATATTCTTCGCTTTACAGGCGTCGGCGACCGCTTTCACACGGCTGTCATCGCCGATATTGCCGGGATTGATACGGATCTTATCAACGCCCGCTGAGATAGACTCAAGCGCGAGCTTATAGTTGAAATGAATATCGGCAACGATCGGAACGGACACGGCTTCCTTCAAAGCGGCGATCAACTTGACCGCTTTCATATCGGGAACAGCCGCGCGGATGATCTCACAGCCTGCCGCTTCAAGCTCCTTTGCCTGTTGCACGGAGCCGGCGATATCCGAGGCGGGCTTATTGAGCATAGACTGAACGCTCACCTTCGCGCCGCCGCCGATCTGTGTATTGAGTGCGGTAACAGATTTTTTGCTTGCCATGTTAACCTCCGCTGAATATCTTCCAAACGTCTTTGACCGCAATGACCGCGGATAATCCTAAGAGTAATACCAATCCTACTGTGTTGATAACGGATTCGACCTTGCGAGGAACAGGCTTGCGGAAGATCCATTCGATCAACAGCATGAGGAAGCGTCCGCCGTCGAGCGCCGGGAACGGCAGCATATTGACGACGCCTAAGTTGATGGTAATGACCATCATGATATAGACGATCGAGCTTACCGCGCTGCCAAAACCCGAGGTGCGCAGGCTCTCGCCCGCCACCTGAGTGATAGCGGAAGCGATACCGACGGGACCCGACATATCGTTGAGACTGAACTGACCCTTGATCAGTCCGATCAGACTGCCCCAAACCATACGGACGACCGACACGGTAGAGGCAAAGGTCTGCTGGATGACCGTGCCGAAGTTCTTCTCGAGCGGCTCGATATAGAAGTCGATCCGAAGCTGAGGAGTATCGTCATCGGCGCTTTTCTTGGTCGTCAATAAATCGACGTCCTTGAGCTCGACCTTTTCGCCATTGCGCTCGACCGTCATATCGGTACGAAAACGCTGGCGGGTCTCTCGCTCCTCGATCGCGGGGATCTTATCCGCGTGCTCTTTGCCGACGTCGTCAGCGAGTACGTTGTAATACTCCGAAAACAGCGCGTATGCCGCTTCTTTGGAATCCGCCTTTGCGATCTTCTCCTGTGCGGTCTGGATCGTCTTGACGAGCGCCGCGTTCTGCTCGTCAGTCGTATCTTTATCGACGAGCTCTGTCGCGCGATAATACAGGTCATAGGCGCAGTCTTCTTTATAGATAGAAAGCTCGCTGCCGTCTACTTCTTTTACGGGAAGCGTGAACAACGCAAAGGAAAAGTCGGTAGACGTATTCACCGCGTAATCGTTGATCTCGACGATCTTATCGCCGGGCTGTAAGCCTGTCACGGCAGAGAATGAACCGGCGGAGAACTGAGAAACGGTGGTGGAAGCAAAATTCTCCTGAGGGAGCAGGGTGATGAGCATCAGCACCAGACCGAGCAGGATATTCATCGTCGCGCCCGCGACAATGATGATCATGCGCTTCCAGATCTTCGCGTTATTGAAGGAGCGGGGGTTCTCGCTGTCCTCATCTTCGCCTTCCATCGCGCAATAGCCGCCTATCGGAAACAGGCGCAGAGAATAGGTGGTCTCCCCTTTGGTAAAGCTGAACAGCTTGGGACCCATACCCAAAGCAAATTCGTTTACCTGTACGCCGCTTTTCTTCGCGGCGATAAAGTGTCCGCCCTCATGGATAAAAATAATCAGTTCAAACAGCGCTACCGCAATCAAAATCAGCGCTATCGTAGTCAAAACGGTGATAAAATCATCTCCAGATTCCGCGGTCAATCGACCGCTGTCATTCAAATATGCTTATAGACAAATTCTCTCGCGAGCCGGTCGGCGGCGAAAACGTCGTCGAGCGTTGAAGCCGGCTCAACAGTGAGTTCGTCGACCGCGGAAGATACCAGATCGCCGATATCGAGGAAGGATATCTTCTTATCACGGAACAAACGGTTCGCGACCTCGTTCGCTCCGTTGGCGACCGCGGGATATAAGCCGCCCTTTTTCATAGCTTTCTTACATGCCGCAAGACATTTGAAGGTCACGTCGTCGGCACTGTAGAAGGTCATTTTGGATAAGGTTTTCCAATCGATCTCAGGCACTAAGGACGGCACGCGTTCGGGATATGTGATCGCGTACTGGATCGGAATACGCATATCGGGCATTCCGAGCTGCGCCAGGATCGAGTGATCGGTGAATTCTACCATCGAGTGAATGATGCTCTCACGGTGAACGACGACCTCGATATCGTCGGGATCGGTATCAAAGAGCCATGCCGCTTCAATGATCTCCAGTCCCTTGTTCATCATCGTAGCAGAATCGATGGTTATTTTTGAACCCATCGCCCAGTTAGGGTGATTGAGCGCCTGCTCAACGGTAACGTCGCGCAGTTCGTCGGTGGTTTTGCCGAAGAACGGACCGCCTGACGCGGTGAGCAGGATCTTTTTGAGCTTTTTGTCGGGAGGCGCCGCCTGCAGGCATTGGAAGATCGCGCTGTGCTCGCTGTCAACAGGCAGGAGCTTTACCCCATTCTCCCTGACAGCTTTCATCACAAGCTCGCCGCCCGCGACTAATGTTTCTTTGTTGGCGAAGGCGATATTCTTCTTCGCCTTGATCGCCTCCATCGTCGGAGCTAATCCGACCATACCGACGACCGCGTTCACCAGAAGCTCGGAGTCGTCATGGCAGATCTCAAATAATCCGTCCATGCCGCTGAGAACCTTGGTATCGGTATCGACAATATTCGTTTTCAGCTCTGCCGCTTTCTTTTCATCGAAAACAACAGCTAACGCGGGTCGGAACTCCCGGATCTGTTCTTCGAGCAATTCGATACTGCTGTAAGCAGAAACCGCATTGACTTTCAGATTTAGTTTACGGGCGACCTCAAGGGTCTGTGTTCCGATCGAGCCTGTAGAGCCTAATATAGATAAATTATGTACCATAATCAATTAATATACGATCAAACGCACAGATAGAAGAACTGTGAGAAGATAAAGACAACAGGGATACAGAAGAGTACGGAATCGAAACGATCGAGCAAGCCGCCGTGACCGGGCATGATAGAGCCGAAGTCCTTAATGCGGCAATTTCTCTTGATGACAGAGAAGGTCAGATCGCCGAAAATGGAAACGATGGAATTGAGGAAGCCGATCAGAACCAGTACGCCGTAATATACTGTGGCGCCGTCGTAGATCAGTTTGAAGATACCGCCGACAAGCAGAGCGGCTAAGGTACCGCCGATGATACCGCCGATCGCGCCTTCTACGGTCTTATTGGGGCTTATCTCGGGACAGAGCTTATGCTTTCCCAGATAATTGCCCGCAAAGTATGCCGCGGAATCAGCGATCCACGGAACGGCCAGACAGAACACGACCCAGAACGCCGCGTGATCGGTATCGGATGTGACAAGGATATTCAGCGCCGACAGTGACACGGTGATCAAGGTCACACCGACCAGCGAGAACATCATGTCATTCGTGCGGAAGGATCGGTGGAAAACGACCGATAATACAAACATACCGAAAACAAAGACAAACAGCGGGATATAGCATACATACTTGATACCCGAAAGCAGAGGTATCAGGAACGCAAACGCCAATGACGGTATGAACAGCTTCATATCCTTGTTCAGCTTTTTTGCCGATAGGTACTCGCCGCATAGAATAACGCTGACGATCGAAAGCGAAATCGTAATGATAACGCTGAAGAACGATCCCAATACGATCAAAGCGATCGCCAAAGCGGCAGCGATACCCGCGGTAATCAATCGTGTTTTCATGTCCATCCTCCTCAAGACGGCCGATAGTCCCTGTATATTATCTTCCTATCGACCTGTTATTATACTCCGCCGAAACGTCTGTTGCGTTTAGCGAATTCTATCAAAGCCTGATTCAAATCATCTTGCGTAAAATCAGGCCACAGAACATCCATGATGACGTACTCAGCGTACGCGCTCTGCCACAGCAGGAAATTCGACGTGCGATTCTCGCCGCTGGGACGGATGATCAGATCAGGGTCGGGCTGACCCTTGGTATACAAATGCTGTGAAACCAGCTCTTCGGTGATAGCAGCAGGATCAAGAGAACCGTCCTTGACCTCATTCGCCATATCGCGGATCGCGGTGACGAGCTCGGCTCTGCCGCCGTAATTCATCGCGATATTCAGTACCATGCCGTCGCGCTCTCTCGACTCTTCCTCATTCTCATTCATCAGGCTGAGCAGCTCGGGAGAGAAAGCGGAGCGGTCGCCGATAAAGCGCAGGACGATACTGTCGTCTTTGAAATCCCGGATCGCTTCCTGCAAATAATCCTTGAACAAACGCATCAGCGCGTCGACCTCGTCGCTCGGACGACGCCAGTTCTCAGTGGAAAAGGCGTAGACGGTCAGATACTTGATACCGATATCACTGCAGTAACGGGCAATCTTACGGAAGGTCTGCGCTCCCGCGGTGTGACCCGCTGAGCGAGGCAGACCGCGCTTCTTCGCCCATCTGCCGTTTCCGTCCATGATGATGCCGATGTGCTCGGGAAGCTGTATATCCTTGATCGAAAGCTCCTGAGCCGGTTTCTTTTTGAAAAGTGCCATAATCATTCTCCTTGTACAACGTTTTAAAAACGCAAAATCAATATGCATCAAAGACTCGCCGTTGACGAAAGGCAGATAAATGCATCGTTGTAAAAGGCGGGATACGACGCAAGCGTCAGATCTCCATGATCTCTTTCTTCTTGGCGGCGGTCAGCTCGTCGATCTTCTTGATGAACTTATCGGTCGACTTCTGGATCTTCTTCTCGCCCTCATCGAGATCGTCCTCAGTCAGCTCGCCGCTCTTCTTCATCTTCTTGAGCTTTTCGATGGTATCACGGCGGACGTTTCTGATCTGGACCTTGCAGTCCTCAGCGATATGAGCGATATCCTTCGCGATCTCTTTACGCTTATCTTCCGTCAGAGGCGGGAAGATCAAACGAAGAACCTTACCGTCGTTCTGCGGATTGATACCGACGTCGGACATCTGGATCGCCTTTTCGATGGATCTGAGCGAGGAAGCGTCGTAGGGCTGAATCACCAGTGTTCTCGCCTCAGTGACCTGAATAGATGATAACTGGTTGATCGGAGTGGGTACGCCGTAGTAATCGACGGATACTTTGTCCAGAACGGCGGGATTCGCTCTGCCTGCTCTGATACCCTTGAACTCGTCTACCAGATGGTCAATGCGGCGCTGCATGCGCTCATCGTTTTTCTGTAATACTTCTTTCATGTTGATCCTCCTTAATATGTGATTAATATTATAAACGAATGTTGATTACTTATTAGTTACCAGCGTACCGACCTTGGTATCGCAGACAGCTTCGTAGATGTTCTCGGGATCAAGAATACTGAATACCATCAGCTCGATATGATTGTCTTTGCAGATCGCGGCGGCAGTGGAATCCATAACCTTCAGATCTTTTTCCAGTACCTCCTGGAAGGTGAGCTGATCGTAACGGACGGCGTCCTTGTAAACGTTGGGGTCTTTATCATATACGCCGTCAACGAGCGTTGCCTTCAAAATGATCTCCGCTTCGATCTCAGCGGCTCTCAGAGCGGCGGCTGTGTCGGTGGAGAAGAACGGATTACCTGTACCGCAGCCGAAGATAACGACTCTGCCTTTTTCCAGATGGCGGATCGCGCGGTTGCGGATATACGGCTCAGCGACTTCACGCATGGAGATAGCAGTCTGTACACGAACGTCGACACCGATGGATTCGAGCGCGTCCGCAACGCCTAAGGCGTTGATGGTCGTCGCCAGCATGCCCATATGATCGGCTCTGGTACGATCCATCTTGCCGCTGGAGCGTCCGCGCCAGAAGTTGCCGCCGCCGACTACGATACCAACCTGCACACCCTCGTCAACGAGCTTCTTGATCGGCTCGCAGTAAGATGTAACTGTGTCAAAATCGATACCGTGCTTGGCAGCTCCCGCTAAGGATTCACCTGATAATTTTAATAAAACTCGCTTGTATTTGGGTTTCACACATATCACTCCCATGTTAATTTCATAGTTATAGATATTTTACTACAAAATGCCTTTCTTGTAAAGTGAATCATAGTGATTATTCATGAAAAATTAATGAATCGATTCGTCGGTTTCGTTATTATTCTATACAAGCAAAAAGAGCCGTCACATTACTGTGACAGCTCTTTGTAAGATTCGATGATTGAGTTGATAGCTATGAGCGATCAGTTGACCATGCTTGCAACTTCTGCAGCGAAATCGTCCTGACGCTTCTCGATGCCCTCGCCCTTCTCGAAGCGGATGAACTTCTTGATAGCGATGGAGCCGCCGAGCTTCTTTGCGGTAGCCTCGGTGTACTTAGCGACGGTCATGGAGCTGTCCTTAACGAACTCCTGATCGACAAGGCAGTTCTCCTTGAAGTACTTGCCCATCTTACCGGAAACGATCTTCTCCAGAACCTGCTCGGGCTTGTTAGCCATCTTAGGATCGTTCTTCATCTGCTCGACCATGATGCTCTTCTCATGCTCGATGACCTCTGCGGGTACATCAGCCTCAGTGAGATAAGGAGTGTTCAGCGCGGCGATCTGCATAGCGATGTCCTTGCCGTAAGCAACGAACTCGGGGTTCGCGCTGTCGATATCGGTATCGAAGTTGACCAGAACGCCGATCTTACCGCCTGCGTGTACATAAGCAACGCAAACGCCGTCGACCTTCTCAAAGCGGCGGATCTGAATGTTCTCGCCGATGGTCAGGACCTTCTCCTGCAGCAGCTCAGCTACGGTCATCTCAGAACCGCAAGCCTTGCAAGCGAGCAATGCCTCTACGTCAGCGGGATTCTCAGCCATAACGGTCTGAGCGCAGGTGTTGACAAACGCCTGGAAATCAGCATTCTTAGCGACAAAGTCGGTCTCAGCGTTGACCTCGATGACTACGCCCGCGGTGTTGTCGTCGTTGGTGATAGCCAGAGCGATACCCTCAGCGGCAATGCGGTCAGCCTTCTTAGCCTGCTTAGCCAGACCCTGCTTTCTTAATACGTCAATAGCGGCTTCCATATCGCCGTTAGCTTCGGTAAGAGCCTTTTTGCAGTCCATCATACCGCAGCCGGTCTTCTCACGAAGAGCCTTTACATCCTGAGCTGTAAATGCCATATATACCATTCCTTTCAAATATATAGTGTAACATCACCGATCATTGATGCGCGATCAGTGATAACGGGAGGAGAGAGCTCCTCCCCTATCTTTCATTATTCTTCTACGATGTCCTCGGACTCAACCTCGGGCTCAACAGCAGCAGCGCCCATCTGGCCTTCCTTGCCCTCGATGATCGCGTTAGCCATAGCGCCGGAGATCAGCTTAACGGCACGGATCGCGTCGTCGTTACCGGGAATGACATAGTCGACGTCGTCGGGATCGCAGTTGGTATCAACGATAGCAACGATCGGGATACCGAGCTTCTTAGCCTCAGCAACAGCGATCTTCTCTTTTCTCGGGTCAACGATGAACAGAGCGCCGGGCATCTCGGTCATGTCCTTGATACCGCCGAGGAACTTCTCGAGCTTCTCGATCTCAAGGTTGAGCTTGATGACTTCCTTCTTGGGCAGCAGATCAAACGTGCCGTCCTCTTCCATGGTGCGGAGCTGCTTTAAGCGAGCGATTCTTCTGCGGATGGTGGTGAAGTTAGTCAGCATGCCGCCCAGCCATCTTGCGTTTACATAGTAAGCGCCCGCGCGGGTAGCCTCGTCCTTAACGGACTCCATAGCCTGCTTCTTGGTACCGACGAACAGTACGCTCTTACCTTCCATGGAGATCTCACGAACGAAATTGTACGCTTCTTCGAGCTTGACAACGGTCTTCTGCAGATCGATGATGTAGATACCGTTACGCTCAGTGAAGATGTAGGGAGCCATCTTAGGGTTCCATCTTCTTGTCTGGTGGCCGAAGTGTACGCCTGCCTCCAGAAGCTGTTTCATAGAAACTACTGCCATATTTTCCTCCTTAGGTTACTAAAGCAAGCGCAGTATGCTTGCCAAACCTCCGCCGCGGTCTTGTATTTTGACAGGAAAATCAACGGGAATCATACCCGCGACACCCAACTGTCAAACCGTCGGCGTGCGTAATGCCTAAATATTTTAACACAAACAAAAAAAGAAATCAAGCACTAATCTAAGAAAAATGCTTGATTTCTCAATGTTTTTTGCTGTTTCAGCGATCCTTCATCAATAATTGAAGAATCTGACGTAGTTATACTGTACTACAAATTCCTGAGCTTCATGCCAGGAGCTACTGCACATATTGGTCGCATAGAAGATGCGGATATTGTGCTGTACAGCGGAACCGCCCTGATCAAAGATGTAGTTAACAACTTCCTTCGCGGTAGAAGAACCGGACATGGAAGTGGAACCGTAGTAGCCGTTCTGCTTCAGAAGCTGAGCGATACTGCTGTAGTTACCGTTAACATAGGTATCTCTGATACACTGTGCGACAAGAGCCATACCGATAAAGCCTTCGCCGCCTGCCTCGCCCATAAGGATACGCTCGGTCATATCTCTGTCCTCATCGTTGAGAGATACGCTGTAACCAACGTAGTTATAGTCGGGGTTGTCGATGTCTAAAAGATAGTCATCGGAGCCGGATGCAGAAACCGTGTTGCTTTCACTGTAACTGTAATCCTCGTTGTCGGAAGAGTAGCTGCTGCTATCGTCTGAAGAATAATCGGTGGAGTCAGAAGACTCGGAAGAGCTGGAAGCTGTTGTAGAGCTTACAGCCTGAGTCGCTGCCGCGGCAGCCTCTGTAGGAGCTTCTGTAGCAGCCTTAGCTTCCTGAATGGCAAGCTGTTCGGTCACTACCTCCTGCGCTTCTTTCTTCGCTTCATCGATCATGATGGCTCTCTGTGTGAGAAGGTCATCTTCAGTCGATACTATATTATCGTTATCATTTTTAGTTTCTGTTTTAGTGGCATCACTTGCTGCAGCACCTACGCCCGGCGCGAGAATCAGAGTATAAGCAGTCATTAAGATGGTTACGCAAAGACCGATCAACACGATTCTGCGAAATAAATGGGGTGTTGTCTTACTCATAATTCTGCCTCCTTTAATAAGTATTGTATCGGTGATCCGATAGGAAATGGTCAGACTACCCGCAGGTCGCCCTTCATTTCGTGTCCTATTTAACCACAAAATAACAAGAATTGCAAGTTTGTAATATTTAGATTTTAATTCTATTATGGAATCATAAAAGGCTTTTAATTCGGATTTAGAATATTCTTTTATAAAAACTGTACATATTCCACAATATTAGTCTGTGCAATTTGCCTTACGGCACAAAAATATTTGGTGACAAAACGTTACAAAATTATGACTATTTTTTGCTTTTCTTGGCATTTTTTGCACAGAATTCTCGACTAATATCGCGTCTTCACCTATCAGACGGATTTTTTCCCATCGAATATAGTAATCGTCACATTTACCAAAGAGTCCGAAAAACCTCGGTCTGCCGTAAACGATCAGCGCGACGACCTTGGCGCACTTGGTATCGATTTCCAGATCGTCCACATATCCGATTCTGCAGCCGTTGCAGGCGTTGATAACTTCCTTTTTCCTGAGCTCCTGTAATCGGCAAGACATCAGCATCACCCGTATTACAATATGAAATATATCATGTAAATATGAATATAATTATGCGGATTTCTTAAACAAGTTGTTAATTTATTATATTTCCCTATTCCCTTTTGACACGCAAAAACACCCCCGACTTAATCTGTCGGAGGTGTCGATTCAACTGATTTTTATTATACTAATCCTTGATAAAAAGATTTAATCAGATATTAGTGATATATTTCGGATAGCGCGACGGGAGACGCAGACAGGCTGGCGCCTGTCAAGGAGTAGATGATAAAGGTTTTTATTAAGGATTAGTATTAGTATCCGTGCGCCTGCTGGAGCATCATATCCTTGACCTTCATCAATCGTGTCTGGGTCGAACGCTCGTTCTCGTCGAGCTTGCGGGTGATATAGCGGATCTGCTCCTGCGTCTCGGGGATCATGACGTGCTCGAGCGCATTGACGCGGCGGCGGGTCTTTTCGATCTCGTCCGCCATGAGCTGACAGCTTTTCTCGATCTCGGCAAGGCGGATCAGGTCGGGCAGGACGTCCGCGAGCGACTTCACCGCATCGTCAAGATCGGCAGAGGTAAACGCGAAACCGTAGGAATAGATATCGTTAGGATCAGGCGTACGGGTCTCGGTCTCAAAGACAGGGATATCGACGCTCATGACGTTGCGATAAGACGTCTTGACATAGACCTCCTGCTTGGGAGCAAGGAGCGCGGCTTTCAGCGTTTCATCACTCATAGAGGATTTTGCCAGTACAAAGCCTGCGTTCGCCGCCTTAAGTTCCTTTTCTACCTTCATACGAAGGGCGCGGTTCTCTCGTACCATTTCAAGAAAACGGCGCATCAGCTCGTCGCGCTTATCCTTTAACAGCTTATGACCGCGGGTAGCTGTATTCAGTTTTTTCTTGAGCCTGCTCAGCTCCATACGGGTCGGATTGACCTGCTTGACAGCCATAATATCACCTTTTCAGTTAGGAGTTAGTAGTTAGGAGTGAGGAGTTAAAGAAAGCAACAAAATAAGGTATTAAACCAATCGTTAAAGAACGGACAAAGCTCTCACATATCTCCTATCTCCAGACTTCTCACTTGTTATCATAATACATATCGAGATACTTATCGTCGATACGCTTCAGCTCGGAACGCGGTAGTATACGCAACAGCTCCCAGCCCAAATCGAGAGTCTCTTCGATCGAGCGGTTCTTATCGTAGCCCTGAGAAACGTACTCGTTCTCGAAACGGTCGGCAAATTTCGCGTACAGCTTGTCGATATCGGTCAGGGCGCTCTCGCCGAGAATGACCATGAGCTCCTTTGCTTCCTTACCGCGGGCATACGCGGAGAAGAGCTGGTTCATAGTATTGGCGTGATCGGAACGGGTCTTGCCTTCGCCGATACCCTTATCCTTCAGACGGGACAGGGACGGCAGTACGTCGATGGGCGGAGCGACATTCTTGCGGTACAGCTCACGGGACAGAATGATCTGACCCTCGGTGATGTAACCGGTCAGGTCGGGAATGGGATGAGTCTTGTCGTCCTCAGGCATGGTGAGGATCGGGATCAGGGTGATAGAGCCCTTCTTCCCTTTCTGACGGCCTGCTCTCTCATAAAGGGTCGCAAGGTCGGTATACATATAGCCGGGATAACCGCGGCGGCCGGGTACTTCCTTACGCGCGGCGGAAACCTCGCGCAGCGCGTCGGCGTAGTTGGTGATATCGGTCATGATGACCAGAACATGCATATCCGCTTCAAAAGCGAGATACTCAGCGGCAGTCAGCGCCATACGAGGGGTGGAGATACGCTCGATCGCGGGGTCGTTCGCCAGATTGACGAACATGACGGTACGGTCGATCGCGCCGGTTTCCTTAAAGCTCTCGATAAAGTAGTTGGACTCTTCAAAGGTGATACCCATCGCGGCGAATACGACCGCGAACTGCTCGTCAGTACCGCGAACACGCGCCTGACGGGCGATCTGAGCCGCCAGTTGAGCGTGCGGCAGACCGGAAGCGGAGAAGATCGGGAGCTTCTGACCTCTTACAAGGGTATTCAGACCGTCGATAGCGGAAACGCCAGTCTGGATAAACTCCTGCGGATAATTGCGGGCATAGGGATTCATCGGCAGGCCGTTGATATCCATACGCTTGACAGGCAGGATATCGGGACCGCCGTCGATCGGCTTGCCCATACCGTCAAAGACGCGGGACAGCATATCGGTGGATACGCCCAGTTCCATGGATTTACCAAGGAAACGGACCTTGGAATTGGAGAGATTGATACCAGCCGCGGAATCGAACAGCTGAACGAGCGCGTCTTCGCCGTTGATCTCAAGCACCTTACAGCGTCTGACTTCACCGGATGTCAGCTCGATCTCGCCGAGATCGTTATAGCTGACGCCGCTGACACCTTTGACGAGCATCAAAGGGCCCGCGACCTCTTGGATCGTCCTGTACTCCTTCGGCATATCAGTCATCTCCTTTCTTGATGATGTTATCGATCTCGACGTCAAGCGTATGCAGGATATCCTGATAATTAGCGTCGATCTCGTTCTCTTGTACATACTTGAATCTGCCGATCTTCTCTCTGACCGGCATACTGATCAGGGCGTTCAGGTTCGCGCCCTTCTTCAACGCTTCGGCACTCTTATCGAAATATGCCATGACAAGCTGCATCATGTGATACTGCTTGTTCAGCGTGGAATAAGTATCGGTCTCATGGAAGGCGTTCTGGTGCAGGAAGTCCTCGCGGATAGAGCGGGCGGCTTCGAGCTTGATACGGTCGATATCGGACAGCGCGTCCATACCGACGAGCTTGACGATCTCTTCAAGTTCGCTTTCTTCCTGTAACAGTGACATGACTCTCGCACGCAGATCCATCCAATCGGGGGCGACGTTCTCTTTATACCAGTCCGCCATGGTATCAACATACAGCGAATAGGACGTCAGCCAGTTGACCGCCGGGAAATGGCGCTTGTAGGCAAGTTCCGCGTCAAGTCCCCAGAACACCTTAACGATACGCAGGGTAGCCTGAGAAACAGGCTCGGAGATATCGCCGCCGGGAGGCGAAACCGCGCCGATAACGGACAAAGAGCCTTCCTCATTATCACTGCCTAAGGTGATGACGCGGCCCGCGCGCTCATAGAACTGAGCGAGTCGGGAGCCGAGATAGGCGGGATAGCCCTCTTCACCGGGCATTTCCTCAAGACGGCCGGACATCTCGCGCAGCGCCTCTGCCCAGCGGGAGGTGGAGTCTGCCATCAGCGCGACAGAATAACCCATATCACGGAAATACTCGGCGATGGTGATACCTGTATAGATAGAAGCCTCGCGCGCCGCAACGGGCATATCGGAGGTGTTAGCGATCAGAACGGTACGTTCCATCAGGCTGTGACCTGTTTTCGGGTCGAGCAGCTCGGGGAACTCGTTGAGTACGTCGGTCATCTCATTGCCGCGCTCACCGCAGCCGATATAGACGACGATATCAGCCTCAGCCCATTTCGCGAGCTGGTGCTGGACAACGGTCTTGCCCGAACCGAACGGACCGGGAACGGAAGCGACGCCGCCTTTGGCGATCGGGAACAGCGTATCAATAACGCGCTGACCGGTGATCAGGGGCATATCGGGAGATAACTTCTGCTTATAGGGTCTGCCGATACGGACAGGCCACTTCTGCATGAGGGTCAGCTCATGGCGCTCGCCCTTTTCGTCCTCGATAACGGCTACGGTATCGGTGACCTTGTAGTCGCCGCTTGTGATCTCTTTGACGGTTCCGCTGACCTTCACGGGCACCATGATCTTATGCAGGACGATCTCGGTTTCCTGAACGGTACCGATCACGTCGCCGCCCTCTACCCTATCGCCGACCTTAGCGGTGGCGTCAAAATGCCACACCTTATCGCGCTTTAAGGCGGGAACGGAGATACCGCGGCTGAGGTTGTTGCCGCTGACCTTCATAATATCGTCAAGAGGACGCTGGATACCGTCGTAAATACTCTCGATCAGACCGGGGCCGAGCTCGACGGAGAGCTGGTTGCCGGTCGATACGACAGGTTCTCCCGGTCCGAGACCGGAGGTTTCCTCATAGACCTGGATCGACGCGCGGTCGCCGTGCATTTCGATGACCTCGCCGATCAGATTCAGGTTAGATACGTGTACAACGTCGAACATATTACAGTCGCGCATACCTTCGGCGATAACCAGCGGACCGGCTACCTTTTTAATTACACCTGTACTCATGAATTATCATTCCTTACTATATAGCTGATCGGGCTGCAGATAACAGCATTACACAGATACAGCAACCCTGCGGCACTTCGTGCCGCCTCCCTTAGGTAAGGGAGGCTCTTAATCATTGAATATATCGCTGCCGACAGCTTTTTCGACGGACTGTCTGACAGCCGAAAGTCCCTCGCCTGTATTGCCCGATACGCCGGGGATCAGGATGATCGCGGGAGACGGTTCGCTGCGGTATTTCGCGATCTCTTTATCGAGATAGACTGCCGCCGCCTCCGTCACATAGATGATACCGTAGCTTTGGCTCTGGCACAGCTTTCTGAAAGCGGATACATAGTCTTCATCGGGTTGAAAATAATAGGTATCAAGACCGAGAGCCGCGAATCCGTATACGCTCTCTTTGTCACCGAATACAGCAATTCTCTCAGACATACATATCCCTCAGTCTTTCTTTGATCGTTTGGTCGGGCAGGTCGTTGACCTTGGCGGAAAGGATCATTCTGACCGCTTTGATCTCGTTCCGGCGCGCGATGATATACGCCACGATAGGTCCGATCCCGAACGGCTCCCATTTCTGGGGCTTCAGAACGGAGGTCAAATAATCGTCGCACCATTTTTCAAAAGCGGACATAGACACTGTGATCGCGTCGACAGCCGAACGATATTCGGTCGTACCGAGATATGACAGCACCGCGTCACGGCTCTCGCAAGCCGCCGCGCACAGCCTGTCGATATCGAGGGTATCGCATTTCGCGAGGGCTCTGCGGATAAAATCCTGCTGCTTGCCTGTATTGGCACAGCGAACAGCGATCTTGATATCGGCTGACGCGACGAAAAGCTCGCAGTACAGACGAATGATATCGTTGTCGCTTTCTTTGCCGAGGGCGTAGACATAGTCCATACATGCCTTATCGACGATGATATCGCACAGCTGACCGTCAGACGTCTGCAAAAGTGTTGTCATCGCTTCTTTCGCGCAGTCGCGCATATACTCGGGCAGATCGCCGTACTCACGGCTCTTGACTGCCTGATAGATCTTTTCGGGATCTTCGACAGCGTTTGAGATAAATAAGCCGTCAGGCTCAATGTCGCGCGTAATGCACTTGATCGCGACTTTCAGATTATGAAAAACATTGGGGATCAGTAAAAAGTTCAGCACCGATAAGTCATCGATGATCTCAGCGGTCAAGTCCCACAGCTTCTTTTCTTCAAGCTTCAACAATGAATCGGGCGTTAATTCACCGTTATTGCCCCAGCCCTTGTCGCGCAGAAGGCGCATACAGGAGTCAACATCCTTAGAAGCCATCAAAGAGCCTAAGTCAGCGTCGGACAACAGCTTTGTTTCTCTGTATCTGATACGGGCTACAGCATATGTATAATCCTGCTGCATATGATCTCCTCCTTATCAGAACAGGAGCCGTCCGGCTCTGTCGCTCAGATTCTCGGCTTCGCTCGCAAAGATCGCGTCAAAGGAACAGTTCTCCTCAATACCGCCGTATTGCAGGATGAAGCCCGCGTCGATCGCGGCGGCTTTATCCGATAAGGCGATCTTACCCTTTGCCGCGTCGTTGATTTTAGACGCAAAATCAGCAGGGAGTCTTTTCAGATCTTTCTCACCGAAAAGGATCGTACCGTCCTCAGGGAGAGAATACTTGCCGATCATCTGTAAAATCAGCGAAAAATACTCGTCGTCGGGAAGATGCTTCGCGTTTTCAAGACCGTTTTGCAGCATTTGAGAGATGATATGCTGTTTGGTCGAGAGCAGGACGCGCTTTTCTTCGAGGTCAGCCGCAGACTCGCCGCGCTTTTTGATATCCGCAACGTGCAGAGCGGTACGCTCCTTGCCGTCGGCGATGATCTGCTCCGCTTGACGCTGAGCGTCCATCATAATAGATTCCGCTTTCGAACGCGCTGTACCGAGGACAGCGTCACATGACTTATCTGTATTGAATTCTATATCTTGAATTATCTTATCAATACCGGACATAGTGTTACTCCGAATTATACCTGAATGCCGTTGATACCGTTAACAGCCAGAATGGAAATCAGGAGCGCTAAGATCGCGTAGGTCTCGACCATTGCGGGCAGGATCAGCGCTTTACCCATCTGATCGGGCTTTTTGACAACGGTACCGATACCGGCGACAGAACACTTGCTCTGATGGATAGCGGAATAGAAGCCGGCGAAAGCGATCGGCAGAGAAGCCGCGAAGTACAGAGAGCCCTTCAAGAGAGAGATATCCTGCGCGCCTCCGCCGAGCAAACCGACGTTAGAGAGGATCAGGAAGCCTACGAGCAGACCGTAGATACCCTGGGTCGCGGGAAGCAGCTGGAAAATAAGGACCTTACCGAAGAGATCGGGCTGTTCGGACAGTACGCCCGCAGCCGCTACGCCTGCCTTGCCGACGCCGATCGCGGAGCCGATGCCCGCCATGAAGGTTGCGAACGCCGCGCCCAAGAGCGCTAAGAATAATCCTGAGTTGTTAAGTATTTCTGCCATTTTAATTGTCCTCCTTGACTGTATAATGCTTCGTATTGATTTTAAAAGGTTTGAATTCTTTTCCGCCGCCCGTATAGAACTTGCCGAAGAATTCAACAAATTGTAACCTGTTGGTATGGACGTATGCGCCGAGGGCGTTGATGCCGATATTGACGCCGTGTCCGATGATAAAGATGACGGTGAAGGCGATCACGCCGATGATACCGTCGCCCATCATGCTGCCGATCTTATTGAAAACGGTAGCGATAACGCCTGTAGCAAGTCCGAGCGCCAGCAAACGGCTGTAGGACAGGATATCGCTGAGATAACCGGTCGTGCCGTATAAGCCGTAAGCGCCCTTCGCCAGACGAATGATGGGATTCTTGCTTTCTCTGCCTGAGAAGATCAGGATGATGACCGCGCCGACCGCCGCCATGATACCGCCGACGGTACCAAAGACGGGCGGCAAGGTAAAGCCCGCGATATTCTGCATCATATCCATCGTCAGCAGTGCTAAAATACCGCCGCCGACTAAGAGATACCAGCTGATAACGTCGTAGATCACGGCGAGAAAATTCTTCTGATACCTGATGCAGTTATACGCCTGGATCGCCAATCCAGTGAATAGGTGAATGATACCGAGCAGGAAGCTGAACATCAGCATGCGCATGGGCTCGTCAACGGGATTGAACCAGATCGGAGTGACCAGTCCGGGAATATTCGGGGGTGGCGAATGGAAGAAGGTGTTGGAGATCACCGTCACCGCGTCGCCGAAGAATGAGCCGAACAAGAGTCCCCAGAAGGTGGTGGTCACACCGCACCAGAAGAACATCTTCAGGCTCTTTTTCAGTCCCGCTTCCATGCCCTTGAACTTCAACAAACATATCGCGCAGGCGAGCGACATGACGATGCCGTAGCCCGCGTCCGAGAACATCATACCGAAAAACAAATAGTAGAAAATCGCCATGATGGAAGTCGGATCGGCTTCGTGATGATCGGGGTAGCTGTAGGTAGCTAATACCGATTCGGTCGGTTCAGCGAATTTATTATTCTTGAGCTTGACAGGAGCGTCGTCGTTTGTCGCTTCCTCAAGCTCTACCTCAGCGTCAAAGTTCGTTTCGAGGTAATCCTTTAAGCTCTGCGCGTCAGGCTCGGGGACATATCCCGTCATAACAAAGGTATGGCGCGAGGTGGCGATATCGCCGTACGCTGCGTAGCACTCCGCCTTCATGATGTAGTAATCTTCAAGGAAATTGAGCTTTTCGGCGTAGTCAGCGCGTGATTCGATCTGCTGTGTCGCCTTTTTGATCCTGTCGTCACGGTTGGAGAGGTGCTTTTTGATCTCTCTTTCCCGCTCCATTGGCACGACAGGCGATATGTACGCAGGATACTCAAAGCCCAATCGCCTGAGCGCGTCGGATACCGCGTCGGCGTCAGCGCGTGAAGAAAGCACAAAGACGCAGGTCTGGTTATTATCTGCAGATACGATCTCGACGTCTACCCCTTCGATCTCGGGGATCAGCTCGGCGAGTCCCGAAACGATCTCGGTCGAGGTCTTCATACCGGGGAATTTGCCGATAAAGGCTTTGGTCGTCGCCGTACCGCTGAAATTCATCGGAACGTCAAGATTCAGCCACGGCTGTATCGTATCGAGCTGAGACTGATACTTGATCTTCTCCGCAATGCAGGAATCAATATTCTTTTGTGCCGCTATGATCTCATAAGCGACCTGAAGGATATCCTGAGATTCTCCGACCAGCTCGTCATACTGAGAGCGGGTCAGCTGTTCTCTGCCCTTAAAGGAGCTGAGCAAACCTTTCTTGCGCGGAACATATCGGGAGAGTATCTCATTCGCTTCTTTCGCGATGGACGAGGTGCGTTGATATTTATCCTGAAACGAGGACGAAGAATCGTCTTTATAAAAGACGCTGTCCTCCATCTCGAGGTTCTCGATCTCTACGACGCCGCGCCGCTGGAGCGCCTCCAGAATATCCTTGCAGTATTTCAGCAGAGCGTAAACATAGACGCGCTGCATTTTGAGCATAGCCATGATGCTCCTCCTTACTGCTTTTGGTAGTCTTGATTATCTAATGTTTCCATGATCAGCTTATCGATGACCTTTTGCTTGAGTTTGAGGGTCTTGTCCGTCAGGGCGGCTGCTGATTCTTCCGCTTCTGCCTTACGCTTTTGAACGATCTCGTCGGCGCGGGACTGTGCCTCGACAGCGGCGCGAGCATCAAAGTCAGCCGCGTGCTGCTTAGCGTTTTCGATCAGTTGAGCCGCGGTCTGATTTGCTTCCAGAACGATCTGTTCGGCGTCGGATTCCGCTTTATTCAGGCGTTCATTGGACTTTACCTCTGCTTCTCTTACTCTATCTATTGTGGATAATGCCATAATTTCACCACCAGATTTTGTATTCTTCAATATAATAACTGTATTTCAAAAAATAGTCAAATGTTTTTTGGCGATTTCAGGACATTATTTCAATATTGTCATAAACTTTCAATTCATTCATAACAATTTAATTCTAAATCGGAATAATTCTTACATTTTTCCTGATTCCGTTATCGAATATGGCGTGTTTTCTCATGTTGTTACAATATAAAGCATAGGCGCTTTGACACGTATCGCAAGGGCGGTGTGAGATAATAAGAGCGGAACGGAGGGGTAAGATGGTCATATATATCGACGTCCTTCTGTTCATCAACACCATTATCAACTACGCGATACTGATGACGACAGAGCGCCTGTTAAAAAGGAATTGCAAACTGTATCGTATCCTGTTGGGTGCGTTTGCAGGGGCGCTGTTCTCTCTGTTTATCTTTGTTGACTCAGACAGTCGGCTGTTGCTGTTTCTGTTGAGGGTACTGTCGTCCGCTCTGCTGACATTGATCACGTTCGGCTGGCGATCAAAAGCGGAGTATCTCAAAGCAGTCGTATGTACTATCTTTGTTTCTGTGTCATTCTGCGGTATCTTCATCTTATTTTATCAGCTCTTCAAACCGCCTGATATGATCATCGTCAATGATATCGTATATCTGCAAAACGACCCCTTGCTGCTGATCGCATTAACAGCAGTGATCTATGTGATCATGCTGTTAATGTATAAATTATTCTCTGAAAGAATTAAATCAACAGTCGTTCCGCTTCAATTCACAGTTCTGCAAAAGACCTACTCCTGTATCGGAAAGATCGACACGGGGTGTAATTTGAAAGAGCCTTTTTCTTCTGCTCCCGTCATCATTGCGGATCCTTCCGTCTTTACCGTTGAACCAGATCAACCGCTGAGGATCATTCCGTACACGGCGATCGGCGGCAGTTCTTTTCTAAAAGGTGTGCAAGCGGAGAGCGTTATCATCAACAAGAAAAAGATCGATAAAGCTATCTACATCGCATCAAGCAAGATCGAGAACCCAAATTATCAGGCAATCATCAATTCTGACATCATCAGGTGAACCATATGCAATTTATCAGAAATATCCTTTTTAAAATCAGATTTATCTTTCTGTCCAACAGCGTATACTATATCAATTCCTCCGCCGCTCTTCCCCCGCCCCTGACAAAAGAGGAAGAAGCCGTCATCTTGGAACAGATCAAGGACGGTGATGAAAAAGCGCGAGAACCGCTGATCGTACATAACCTGCGATTAGTTGTTTACATCGCGAAAAAATTCGAGAACAGTAACGTCAATATCGAGGACCTGATCTCCATCGGTACGATCGGGCTGATCAAAGCGGTCAACACCTTCTCCCCCGACCGCAATATCAAGCTGGCGACCTATGCTTCACGGTGTATCGAAAACGAGATACTGATGTTCCTGCGCAAGACCTCGCAGAGCAAGTATGAGATCTCGATCGAAGAACCTCTCTCGACCGACTGGGACGGAAACGAATTATTATTGAGTGATATCCTCGGTTCGGAGAATGATACGGTCAGTGCGGACATTGAGCAGGAGGTGGAGATCAATCAACTGATGGAGGCGGTCAATCGGCTCAATACCCGAGAAGCGATGATCATGGAACTGCGTTTCGGACTCAATGGTAACAAAGAACATACCCAAAAGGAGGTGGCTGATCTGCTGGGTATCTCGCAATCCTATATCTCGCGTCTCGAGAAGAAGATCATCGGAAAGCTGAAGCAGGATTTGGAAAAGGTAATGTAACAATATATTTGGTTGTGATCGCCGTGTCGCGGACACTTGACGGCTTCTCACAACGTCAAGTAAATGAAAGAGCAGTCTTCCCTACTCGGAAAGACTGCTCTCAGGCTGTAGAAAAAGCCATGTTTCGGCGGAAGTTGAAACATGGCTTTAATTTTTGAATTAAGATTTCTAAAAAATGTAAGCAGTAATTTGAGA
>CADBYC010000013.1 GCA_902798755.1 uncultured Ruminococcus sp.
AGTTTATGACGTCAAAGCCGATCGGTTTATGAACGCAAGCTCCGCGGAGCGTTCCGGATATGATGGTTTTACCAATGCGTTCGATCGGTTTGGAGGGGGCAGACTGCTCGGAGACCTTGATCGCGACAATGATATTTCCATTATTGACACATCTTTGCTCCAGCGTTGTGAGATACAGATGAGAGATTATCCCGACGACGACTTGATCATTCCGGAAGACGGCTTATGGTTATATTCAGCAAAGTATTATTCCGACTTCAACCGCGACGGTGAACGCAGCATTCTTGACGCGACTTGTATGCAGCGTTATCTGTCGGGGAGCAGTTATCCTATAGGTTGACAATAGTTTTACGCACAATAAACAAGAAGGCAAGGGCGCTATCCCTTGCCTTCTTTTCTTAATTGATCTGCCACTCTTTGATATCCTTGACCTCGTTATACATGCGGACATAGCTGTCGTGGCGCGACTGAGGGATCACACCCTGCGCGACCGCTTCAAGCACCTTACAGCCTTTTTCACACACATGATTGCAGGAATTGAACTGACAGGTACCGAAATACTCCTCGAACTCAGGAAAGGCGAATTTCAGCTCATCCTTGCGGATCAGCTCAAAGCGTTCGATATCTACCGTCGAGAAGCCCGGCGTATCGGCGATATAGCCGCCGTGCTTTTTGAACAGTTCGACGGTGCGGGTCGTGTGCCTGCCGCGCCCGAGCTTGTCGCTGATCTCGCCTGTCTGTAAATTCAGTTCAGGGAACAGGGCGTTGAGCAGGGTGCTCTTCCCTACTCCCGAATTACCGCAAAATGCTGTCACCTTGCCCTGTAACTCCGCATTTATTTCTTCCAAGCCGCGATTGTCGACGGACGAAAACTCATAGGCAGGGATATTCACCTTACGATAAATGTCAATCAGATGATCGACGGGCGACAGATCGCTCTTAGTGAAAACGACGATCGGGGTGATCTCTTTGCTCACGGCGGCGGCGGTCATCTTATCAATCAGATAGAGATTGACGTCAGGCTCCTTGACAGAGCTGATGATCATGAGGTTGTCGAGATTTGCTAACGCGGGACGCACCAGAGAGTTTCGGCGATCATGGATCTTGTCGATCGAGCAATAGCCGTCGTTCGGTACGGTGATATCGACGGTATCGCCAACAAGAGGCGAAGTGCCGCGCTTACGGAATACGCCGCGCGCTTTGCACTCATATATACTTTCGGCGGCCTCTACATAATAGAAGCCGCCTGTGATCTTACAAATAATACCTGTTAATTGTTCCATTCATTACACTTCCGATTGTTCTGTCGTTACCTCGGTCTGCTCGTCGGGCACCTGGGGCGCTTCGGTCACTGCCTCAGTCTCCTTGGGGGTAAAGGAGTAGGAATTTTCCAAATTGACAGAATTATCATCGTAATTCACTTTATATTCACGATACTTTTCATCATTCAGAAGAACGACGATACTCGCGTCTTTCTTGACCTTAACGCTGACAGTGTAATACGGGCTGTAAGCGGGGATCACTTCCTTGGTATTATCGGAGTCGATCGCGCCGTCAACCAGTACGGTCAGCTTGACTTCTTCAGTAACGGTAGAGGGAAGGTCAACTTCGATATTGACGCTCTTTTCCTTGTTCTCACCCTTAGAGCAAACGACGGTGATCTCGTAATCGGACGGGATCTCACTGCCCTGCAGAGGATTCTGTCGAACGACCTCATCCTTCCCCGCTTCGATCTTATCGTCATATTCTACCTTGTAAGAGGTGAAGCCTGCTTCTTTCAGAGCGGCGACCGCTTCTTCAGCATTGTAACCCTTGATGGAAGGCATCTTGATCTTCTGCTTGGTGATGCCCTTTGAAACGAATACATAAACGGTAGAGCCGATCTTGACCTCGGTGCCGGTGGGCGGATAAACCGCGTCGACCTTCTGAGAGGTCTGGTCGCTCTCGACGTACAGCACCTTGGGGACGAGGTTGGCGCTTTCGATACGCTGAATGATCTCTTCACTGCCGATCGTACCGCTGATATAAGGAACGGTGACGGTAGTATCCGCGGAGTTGACGATCAGCTCGATGGTGGAGCCTTCCTTCATCTTCTTGGAACCGCCCGCGGGACTCTGCTCGATAATGGAATCCACGGGGATATCGTCACTGTAACGGCTGACATAGGTGAAATTGAACTTACCGTTATTGGCAGCGTTCGCTTCGCTTAAGGTCATACCGACAAAGTTAGGGACTTCTACCTCTTTGGGCTGTGAGGAGATATAGCCCTGATAAGCCGCGACGCCACCGAAGATGACGATGGAGATCAACGCCGCGATGATGATGCCTTTGATCGCGGAGAGAACGGGACTGCGGACAGGGACTTCCTCTTCGTAGTACTCTTCCTCGAGATCATCATCGGGGTCTTCGTACTCAGGCGCAGTATCTACATCTGCTTCGGGCTTTTCTACGGGAGCTTGCGTCTCACCGAACTGATAATTGAATACGATACTCGGATTCAGGCGGAAGCGCTCGATATCGCTGAGCATTTCAACAGCAGATAGATAGCGGTCATCGGGGTTCTTCTGCATCGCCTTCATGGTGATCTCTTCCAAACCCTCGGGAATATCGGGATTGATCTCACGCGGACGCTTTGGCTTTGCCTGCAGCTGCATCAAAGCGACTGTGACTGCGGAATCGCCGTCAAACGGCAGAGCGCCTGTGAGCATTTCGTACATCATAACGCCGACAGAGTAGATATCGGTCTTGCCGTCGGTCTTTTCACCTCTCGCCTGTTCGGGCGCGATATAATGAACGGAACCGATCGCCTGCTCGGTCATCGTGCGGGTCGCGTTGGAAGAAAAGCGCGCGATACCGAAGTCGGTGACCTTGATGGTGCCATCCTGCAGCAGCATGATATTATGCGGCTTGATATCGCGGTGAACGATACCGTTCTCATGCGCGTGCTGTAAAGCCTTGAGGATCTGGGTGGTGAGGTGCACGGTCTCTTTCCAATCCAGCACCTTCTGCATGTCGATGTATTCCTTCAAGGTGATACCGTCGATATACTCCATGACAATGTACTGGATCATATCGCCGAAGCTGACGTCGTATACACGAACGATGTTCGGGTGATTCAGTACGGCGATCGCCTTGCTTTCATTCTTAAAGCGACGGATAAAATCCTCGTTATCGAGGTATTCGTCTTTTAAAATCTTGATCGCTACCTCGCGGGCGTCAATGGTGTCATAGCAGTGATAAACATTCGCCATACCGCCTACACCGATGAGTTCGCGGATCTCATATCTTCCGTCCAGTTTTTTGCCGGTATATTTGTCCATTTCAATCACTCCTATCTCAATAAATGACCGTGGCGGTGATGTTATCGTGGCCGCCGTGTCGTTTTGCGATCTCAATGAGAGTATCATTGATGATCTCGCCGTCATTCTCCTCTACGGTACGTACCATATCAGCCTTGCTGACATAATTCGATAAGCCGTCGGAGCAGATCAGAAGCCTGTCGCCTTCACAGAACTCGGCTTCGATATAGTCGATATGTACTTCATGTGAGATACCTAACGCGCGGGTGATCAGGTTCTTATTAGGGTGACGCATTGCCTGATCGGGAGTCAACTCACCGCGGCGAACCATTTCCTGCACCAGAGAATGATCCTCGGTGATCTGCAAAATCTTGCCGTCGCGGATCGAATAGGTTCGGCTGTCGCCGACATGAACGACATGGGCAATCTCACCGCGGACAAAAACCAGATCACAGGTCGTGCCCATTCCGGCGAGGTTGTGATCCTCCATTGCCAGACGGTAAACCGCAAGATTCGCGCCGTCAACCGCCGAGATCAGCATTTCAGACAGATCGGCGATATCCATATCGTCCCGATACTTTTGTCCGATATATTCATAAATGTAATTGACAGCAGTGGAAGAAGCGGTCTTGCCGCCGTGTACGCCTCCCATGCCGTCGCAAACGACTGCCCAAGCGCAGTCCGAGGAGATGACGGAATATGCGGAGCTGTCCTGGTTTTCGGTGCGGACAAGTCCGATATCTGTTTTAGAAAACACTTCCATGTCAAACATCCCCTTTCATATATTTTCGTTTTAACTGTCCGCATGAGGCGTCAATATCCGAACCGAGCGTTCGTCGCACGGTCGCGTTGATCCCCGCGGCAGTCAGTATATTCACAAAGGCTTGTTGCCTTTTGATCGAGCTTTTTTGATATCCTGCTCCCGTCACATTATTGACAGGGATCAGGTTGACGTGACAGAGCAATCCTTTTAATAAAGAAGCAAGCTGTCTTGCTGTGTCGTCAGAGTCGTTTTCGCCGCTGATCAGCGCGTATTCAAAGGTAATGCGGCGGTTAGTCTTTTTCACATAGTACCTTGCGGCATCCATCACTTCACTGATCGGATAGCGACGGTTGATCGGCATAGTGCGCGAGCGGGCTTCATCCGTCGGCGCGTGGAGCGATACCGACAAGCCGCATTGCAGCTCCAGATCAGCAAAATCTCTCATGCGCGGTACGATACCGCAGGTCGAGATCGTGATATGGCGCATGCCGATATTCAACGAGTCTTCACTTGAAACAAGCTTGAGGAATCGCACGACGTTATCGTAATTATCGAACGGTTCGCCCATACCCATCAATACGACGTTAGAGATACGCTCTTTACAGTCAAGCTCAGCGGAGCGGATCTGAGCGATCATCTCTGACGCGGTCAGCGAACGGGAGAAACCGCTTTTGCCTGTCGCGCAGAAGGTACAGCCCATCTTACAGCCGACCTGTGAAGAAATGCACATCGTCCTGCCGTGATGATAACTCATCAATACGCCTTCGACATATTCGCCGTCATATAAGCGGAACAGGTACTTGACCGTGTCATCGATCCGGGAGCGCTGAACTCGTTCGATCTGAGCACAGGCAAGGTAAGCGTTTTCTTTGAGAAAGTCACGCAGCTTCTGCGGTACGTTCGTCATATCGTCAAACGAGCTTACATCCTGCTTGATCCAGTTCAAGACCTGTTTAGCGCGGAATTTTTCAAAGCCGTTTTCAGTCAGGTATGCAGTCAGCTCCGCAAGATTCATCGACTTGATATCAATCATGACGAACCCTCCTGAGCTTTGCGATAAAGAAGCCGTCGGTATTGTATACACCGGGTAAAAGTGTCAGACAATACGGTTGTTCTGTGACCTTATGTCCGATACCGTCGGGCAGCTCGAGCGCTTCTCCGACAAAGTCGGGGTGTTCTTTCAAAAAGCGTTCGACGACTTTATGATTCTCCGCTTTTCGCAGGGTACAGGTCGAATAGACCAGTACGCCGTCGATGGGTAGATATTTCGCACTCATACACAATATACTGTATTGCAAGTTTGGCAAGTTGTCAATATTTGTGTCTGTTTTGTAACGAATTTCGGGTTTTCGACGAAGGATACCCCACCCTGAGCACGGAACGTCGCACAGTATCCGCTGACACTCCGGAAGCGCTGTATCGGAGGAAGCGTCACGAACGGCGGTACGGATCGATGATACCCCTAACCGCTTCGCGTTATCCTTCATCAATTTGATCTTATGTTCATGGATATCATAGGAGAAAACCTCTCCCCTGTCACCCATTTTGATAGCTGTGTATAATGATTTGCCGCCGGGTGCGGCGCAGACGTCGGCGATCTTCTCTCCGGGCTGAGCGTTGAGCATTTCGGCGCAAAGCTGAGAAGCGGCGTCCTCGACAAAGAAATGGCCCTGTCGGAATTGCGGAATCTTATCAAGACTGCCTGTCGAGCTGAGATACAGCGAATCGCTCAAATATGGGACACACTCCGCGGTGATACCCTGTTTTTCCAATTCTGCTATTAATGTATTTGTATCTGTTTTCAGGGTATTCACTCTGACGCAGATCGGCGGTCTGCCGATGATCCCTTTCAAAATCAGCTCTGTCAGCTCCTCGCCGTATGTATCGAGCATTTCCTTGGTAATACTCTCGGGGCAGGAATAAACCACACTCAGGTATCGAAGCCTGTCGCTTTGGTCGGGCAATTTATACTGCTTATCCGCTCTGACGAAATTCCGCAGTACCGCATTGACAAAGCCTGAGCTTTTATACAGCTTTAACTGCTTACATAGCTTTACGCTCTCATACACGGCGGCGCTGTCGGGGACTTTGTCCATGTAAATCAGCTGATACATGCCGAGATACAGGACGATCAGGGTCTTTGCCTCGATCTTCTTGATACGAATAGACGAGTACTGACGAATAATATATTCGAGCGTGAGCTTTCGTTCCAGTACGCCGTACACCAGTGCGGATAAGAAGGATACGTCAACGCCGCTGAGGTTTTCCTCATGTACGGCGCTGTTTAAGGCTATGGCAGAATACGCGTCCTCAAAAAGAACGCGGTACAGCACCTTATACGCGATGTTTCTGACATTAGCCATAATTCATATCCTTTTATAATAATCGTTATTTTCTTCTGTTGCCGAAGATCAGGATCAACCTGAGTAGCTGCATGATCGAGGTCGCTGCGGCGGCTACATAGGTCATTGCCGCGGCGGAAAGCACCTTTTTCGCTCCCTCGTATTCGCTCTCGCTGAGCATATTCGTTTCTTTGATCGTTTTCAACGCGCGGGAGGAAGCGTTGAACTCAACAGGGAGCGTAATGAGCGTGAACGCGACCGAAGCAGAAAATAGCACAATACCGATCGTGATCACAAAATTGAACTGTACCGGTAAGATCATTCCGATGACAAGGACGATCCAGCTCAGACGAGAGCCGATATTGGCGACAGGTACGATTGCGGAACGAATCTTGTTCGGCACATAGCCTTCTGCATGCTGAACGGCATGACCGGCCTCATGACAGGCAACCCCCACTGCTGATACCGTTCTTGCGTTATAGACAGACTCCGACAGGCGGATCACATTGGTACGCGGGTCGAAATGGTCGGTCAGATTACCGCTGACAGGCTCGATGCGAACGCCTGTTACGCCGTGGGCGTTCAGCACCTGTTGAGCCGCCTGAGCGCCTGTGAGTCCTCGAGTATTATATACTGCTGAATATTTGCTGAAATTGGATTTGACCTTTGCGCTGCAGATCAGCGAGAGGATCAAACACGGCAGCATGATCAGGATATATGTCCAATCATAATACATCAAACCTAAACCGGCTAAACGCATATTATTCACCTATTTTCTCTTTGATTTGTAAAGGATGACCGATCAGAAAAGCTTTGGCGTCCATACGCTTTTTCCCTTCGAGCTGTAATTCTTCGATCACCACAGCACCCTCGCCGCACGCGATCGTCAGCGGCGAAGTGCTGATCACTGTGCCCGCTTCCCCGCTGCCTTTGCCGACAGCGGTACGATATATCTTCAGCTTCTTGCCGTGCAGAGTCGTCTGCGCGATCGGCCAGCTGTACAGCCCTCTGACAAGATTATGCACTTCAAGGGCGGATTTATTCCAGTCGATCACGGCGATCTCCTTATTGAGCATCGGCGCGTGAGTAGCGAGCGTTTCGTCCTGCTTGATCGGTGTCAATTTGCCCTCTTCAAGCAAGTCAAGCGCCTCGACGATCATCTCGCCGCCTAAGTCGGAGAGCTTTTCGAACATGCTCTCGGCGGTGTCGTCGATCCCGATCGGGATCGCTTTCTGATACAGCATATCGCCTGTATCGACGCCCTCAGCCATCTGCATGATGGTCACGCCCGTTTCCTTCTCACCGTTGATGACAGACCACTGGATTGGTGCGGAACCGCGATACTTCGGAAGCAATGAGCCGTGAACATTGATACAGCCGTATTTCGGAAGATCGAGCATTGCTTTCGGCAGGATCTTGCCGTAAGCGGCAACGACGATACAGTTGGGAGCGATCTCTTTGATCAGCTCCATCGCTTCATCATTGCGCAAGGACTTCGGCTGATACACAGTCAAGCCGTGCTTTAAAGCGCAGACCTTGACCTCAGGCGGAGTCAGGATCATCTTCCTGCCGCGGGGTTTATCGGGCTGGGAAAAGACAGCCGCGATCTCGTGTTCCGCTTCGATCAGTCTTTCCAAACACGGAACGGCAAAATCGGGCGTTCCCATAAATATCAGCTTCATTCTTCTTCATCCCTCAACTGCTTGAGTTCTTCTTCAGTGAGCATGCGCTCGACCTTTGACTTGAACAGGATACCGTCAAGGTGATCGAACTCATGGCACATCGCCTGAGCGAACAGATCGTCACCCTCGATCTCGCATACGTTGCCGTCGCGATCGTTGAACTGGGCTTTGACATGCGCGGGACGGATGATGATGCCGAATTCGCCGGGACAGCTCAGACAGCCTTCCTGCACTCTCTGCTCGCCCTCGGACTCAAGAATGATGGGATTGATGAACTCGACAGGACCGTCGCCGACGTCGATCACACAGACGCGGCGCATGATGCCGACCTGCGGCGCGGCAAGTCCTACGCCGCCCGAATCAGCAAGGGTCTCGATCATGTCGTCGATCAGATCCCACAGCTTTTGGTCAAATTTTTCTACAGGGCGGCACTTCTTCGAAAGGATCGGGTCGCCCTCTTTCACGATATTGCGTAAAGCCATCGTGTTTCACTCCTCTTATAGATTCAGCGGATCCATGTCCGCGTATACCGTAACGCTGCTGAATTCCCGAATCGACGAAAATTGCACCAGCATGCGATTGATCATATCGCGGAAGCGATTGTCATTACGGCATTTTAATATCAATTTATATCTGTATTTATTACTGACTTTGAATACCGCCGCCTGGGACGGTCCCAAAACTCTGAGCGGTATATCGACAAATTCATTCTTTAAAAGCTCAGTCATTTGCTGTGTAAATAGAAAAGCCGCGCGTTCGGTGAGCTTTGCGTTCTCGCCGACAAAACCGACAAGACAAATTGCGGCAAAAGGCGGATACAGCATCGCTTTACGAATTCCGATCTCCGAACGGTAGAACGCGTCATAATCCTGCTGCGCCGCTAATGAAATGATCGGATTCTCGGGCGTGTAGGTCTGGATAATAGCTCTGCCTTTGTTCTTTCCTCTGCCCGAACGGCCGACGACCTGCGTCAACAGTGAGAAGGTGTTCTCAAAGCTGCGGTAATCGTCGAGATACAGCATATGATCAGCATTCAATACACCTACCAAGGTGACGTTTGGGAAATCCAAGCCCTTCGCGACCATCTGCGTACCGACGAGGATATCATACTCGCCGTTGGCAAAAGCGGTCAGCTTCTTTTCATGTGAAGAACGCGTCATCGTTGTGTCGGTATCCATTCTAAGGATCCGCGCCTGCGGAAAGATCTCCGCGATTTCGACCTCCGCGCGTTGAGTACCCGTGCCTCTTAATCTGAGGCTGTGACTGCCGCAAGCGGGGCATTGGGTCTGATACGGGATCGAATAACCGCAGTAGTGGCACATCAGGCGATTGTTCGCGCTGTGATAGGTCAGGGTGATGGAACAATTGGGACAGGACAGCGGCTCGCGGCAGGAATTGCATGTAACATAAGAATTATACCCGCGGCGATTCAAGAGTAAGATGCTCTGTCTGCCCGTATCGAGATTCTCCTCAATATTCTGTAAAAGAATATTAGAATACGCTCCTGTATTGCCGACCGCGATCTCCTCGTTCATATCGGCGATGATGACATCGGGCAAGGTAGCCGTACCGTAACGCTTTGTTAAGGTGTGCTTATGATATCTGCCCTCATTCGCGTAATAGAAGGTCTCCACGCTTGGAGTAGCCGAAGAGAACAGCAACAGCGCCTTGTGATAGGAACAGCGGAATTTCGCCAGCTCCTTAGCGTTAAAGCGCGGTTTTGACTCAGATTTATAGGTATGCTCCTGCTCCTCGTCCATGATGATCAGTCCGAGATTACTAAACGGAGCGAATACCGCCGAGCGCGTTCCGATGGCAATCTTCGCGATACCGCGGCTGACGCGCTTGTACTCGTCAAGGCGTTCACCAAGGGATAAGGCACTGTGGAAAACCGCAACCTTATCGCCGAAATGAGCGCGAAACATTGCGATCATCTGCGGGGTGAGCGCGATCTCAGGCACCATCACGATGACGTCCTTTTCGTCAGCGACAGCCTTTTCGATCAGCTTAAAAAAGACAGAGGTCTTTCCCGAGCCTGTGATACCATACAGTAACGATACCTCGGGCGAATCCGATTCATATAGCTCGCTGAGTTCATCAAAAGCCTTTTGTTGTTCGTCGGTCAGGGTCACGTCACGCTTTTCAGAAGCATTGTACTGCGGAACGCGGAACACCTCGTCGTCGAAATATACGGCGATTCCCTTGCGCACGAGCGTGTCGGGCACAGAGGTCGTAACGCCTGTATAGTAGCAGACTTCCTTGACCGAAGCAGAACCGACGGTAGACAAAAGATTGATCACACTTTCCTGCTTTTGACTGAGTTTCATGCCATGTAACAGGGTCTCGGATTCATCGCTCAGACGGATCATCTTGATCGTCTTATCGCCGATCTTGCGAAGAGCTGTATCGCTCTTCTTCAAAACGCCGTCCTCTTCCATCTCGTCAAGAATAGAAGAATCGGACAGCCCCAGCTCCTGCAACAGCACTTGTCTTTCCGCCTTATTATTCTTTGAACGAATAATAGTCACGATCCTGCGCCATTCATCGGGCAGATCATAGAAGCGATCGCCGAGATCACCGCTGACAGCGTATTCGAAAGACAGACGGTAGTTGATACCTGCGGGCAGCATAGCGCGCACCGCGTCATAATACGTGCAGAAGCAGTGGCTTTTCATAAAGCCGCACATTCTGAGCATTTCATCGTTCAGAACAGGCTCATGATCAAGCAGTTCACAGATCTCTTTGAGATCAGCGTTTTGCTCCTCTCCGATACGAAGGACGATTCCCTGACGCTTTCGGTTGCCTCTGCCGAATGGGATCGCGACGCGACAGCCGGGCTGTACGTTCATCCCCTCGGGGATACGGTAGCTGAAAGCGTGATCGAAATGCAGGATCGCGTTTTCGACCGCGACACAAGCGACCTTAGCGGCCATCAGTCCTCATCATCCGGTTCAAGGATATTATATTTATGATTCTTGAAATCTTCGATAGCGAGAAGAACGGGCTTTTCCTCAGTGATAACGCCCTCTTCCTTGAATTCGTCCGCGATCTCTCTGGCGCGCTTCGCAACGCCGATGACCAGCGCGTAGCGGCTTTCCTTACCGGATAACATATCGTCTAAAGATGCTCTTTTCATAACTTTACTCCTCCATGATACATTGTTATTGCAAAAGTTCTTGCAATCAACCGTTATTTTTTCTGTCCTTGATAATGGACAACACTTCTTCGACCGCTCTGTCGAGATCATCGTTGACGACGACATGATCGAACAGGCTTTGACTTTGCAGCTCCTGCTCGGCGGTCTTTAAGCGCTCTGAGATCACTTCCTCAGACTCGGTGCCTCTGCCGCGCAGACGCGCCTGCAGTTCTTCGAACGACGGCGGAGCGATAAAGATCGTCACGCAGTCAGGGCAAGCCTTCTTGACCTGCAAAAAGCCCTTGACTTCGATCTCGAGGATCACGTCCAAGCCTTCGTCGAGCATACGGAACACGGGTTCTTTCGGTGTGCCGTATTTATTGCCGACATATTCGGCATGCTCTAAAAAGCCGTCCTCGGCGATCAGCTCGTCAAAACGCTCATGTGATACAAAATAATACTCTCTGCCGTCTACCTCTCCCTCACGCGGCGCGCGGGTCGTAGCGGATACGGAAAGGCGAAGATTCGGGTTTTTCGCAAGGAGTTCTTTCATGATCGTGCCCTTGCCGACGCCCGAAGCGCCTGTATAAACGATCAGTAACCCTTTATTATTCGACATTCGCATCCTCCATTCTTGCGGCAATGGTCTCGGTCGTGAGAGCGGAAAGCACGATATAATCGCTGTCGGTGATGATGACTGCCTTACACTTTCTGCCGAAGGTCGCGTCGATCAACGTCGAAGCCGCCTTGCTCATCTGGACGATTCGCTTGATCGGAGCGGATTCGGGACTGACAACAGACACGATCTTACTGATATTCACGACGTTGCCGAAACCGATATTGACAAATCTCATATTCTCAATCCTTACTCGATATTCTGGACCTGTTCGCGGATCTTTTCGATCTCGCCTTTGATATCGACTACCTTGTGCGCCAGCACGGAGTCGTTGACCTTGGAGCCGATGGTGTTCGCCTCGCGGTTCATCTCCTGCACGATGAAGTCGAGCTTTCTGCCGACAGGCTCTCCTGAGTCGAGGAATTTCTTCATCTGGTCAAAATGTGAGCGCAGACGGACGGTCTCTTCATCGACCGCTACCTTATCGGCAAAGATCGCCGCTTCGGTCAGAATACGCTGGTCGTCGATATTAGTGCTCTGCAGTACTTCGCTGAGCTTATTGTACAATCTCTCACGATACTCCTGAACCGTCACAGGTGAACGCTCCTCGATCTCGCCGACGATGTCAATGATCGTCTGAGCGCGGCTGAGGATATCTGCCTTGAGCTTTTCACCCTCCGCCTCGCGCATGGTTAAAAAGCGCTCGAGCGCCGCGTCGACAGCAACCTTCACGTCGCTGAACACCGCGTCCTCGTCCGCGGGCGGGCGTGTGATCTGAAAAATATCGTTAAAACGCGAGAGTGTGGACACGGAGATATCGTCCGCAACGCCGTATTCCTCAGCCATTGTGCGCATCGCCTTGATGTAGCCGGACGCGAGCGGCTTGTTCAGCTCAACCTCTACGGACGAATCGTCATTGTCAGTAACGGATACATACATATCCACCTTACCGCGGCTGACGCGCTCATTGACATACTTCTTGAGCTTGTCCTCTAAAAAGTTGTAGCCTCTGCTGGTACGGCAGGAAAATTCAAAGTAGCGGTGGTTAACGCTCTTGATCTCCACGATAATATCGCGTTCTCCGACAGAGAGCTCCGCTCTGCCGAAGCCTGTCATCGACATTACCATACTGATTCCTCCTTTTTCTTCATATATATCTATTCTACCAAATAGGCAGAAAAAGTAAAGGGTTTGGTTACAAAGTTGTAACAACTATTTGCAAACAACAATGATTATGCTATATTAATTAGGTTAAATAAACGTAAAAGGAATGATAAACCATGTCAGGACATAATAAATGGAGCACAATCAAGCAGAAAAAGGGCAAGAACGACGCCGCGAGAGCAAAGGTATTCACTAAGATCGGCAGAGAGCTGATGGTAGCGATCCGTGACGGCGGCAGCGCTGACCCCAATGTAAACTCCAAGCTCAGAGATTGTATCGCCAAGGCGAAGGCGGCGAACGTTCCGAACGACAACATCGACCGTATCATCAAGAAGGCTCAGGGCGGCGAGACCGCGAACTATGAAGCGGTCACCTACGAAGGTTACGGTCCCTGCGGCGTAGCGGTCATCGTTGAAGCGCTGACCGATAACCGCAACCGTACCGCCGGTGAAGTCAGACACTATTTCGATAAGTTCGGCGGCAACATGGGTACTCCCGGCTGCGTAGGCTTCATGTTTGAGAAAAAGGGCGTTCTGATCATTGAGCGTGAGGATCTTGAAAAGGACGAGGACACCGTGATGGAAGCCGCCTTAGAAGCAGGCGCCGCTGACTTTGAAGCGGATGAGGATATCTTCACCATCTACACCGAGCCCGAGGATCTGAGCGCGGTTCGCGACGATTTACAGGCGCAGGGCTATGAGTTCGTCTCCGCAGAGGTCGAGCAGGTCCCCTCTACCTACACCAAGATCGACGATCCCGATACAAGAGTACAGATGCAGAAAATGCTGGATATGTTTGAGGATAATGACGATATCCAGAACGTATGGCATAACTGGGAAGACGCGGAGTAAAGCGTTTCTACCTTACAATCGAATCACTGTATAACGAAAGGCTGTTCACCCTGAACAGCCTTATTTTTTGCCCTGATTCAGTTTTATAAGATAGTTTTCAAACTCGTCTTTCGTAAACAGACAATTGATCGCCGCTACCATCGCGTTGACGGTCAGATACTTTGGAAGCCCTAATGAAGAAAGCACCTCTTCCCTATGCTGTGCCGCGTTTTCACAGCCGTTCAAGCCGTAGTCAAAGAAATCCATCTTGGTGATCTCTGAACGTAATGAAGAACGATTTTCAGCAAAGGATTCGTCATCGTTTAAAATATGCGCGCCGCTTTGTCGAATCGAATCAAGGAGTTTATCTCTGTCGATACCCTCTACGCCGAGGATACCCTCTTTCGACGCTTCCGGCTTGCGCTTCTCTTTGCCCTTGACCGTCGGAATATACGCGTGCAGAATGTTTTCACTGTCAACGATCCCGCGTAAAAAATTGCGTATCACAAAGCCCGCGGAGTCTACGTCCGTCATGACTAAGATACCGCGTCGCTGAGCTACCTTGCGGATCAGCCTCTGCTTTTCCTTATCCTTGAACACACGAAAGCCGCCTGTCTCAATGATGGGGCTTTCGATCAGACCTGAAAGCTGTATCTTATCATAACGCCCCTCGACGATAACGGTCTCTTGCAGTCTTATCTTATCATTCATCGGAACGGTCTCCCGCGATCAGCGCCAGTCTGCACACCAGCCGCTCGATCTCGACGCGTTCGTCGATCATCTCCGTGACCATGCGCTCCTGAACCGCCGTCAGCTCGTCGATACTGCGTCTGAGGGATGCGGTCGTCACGCGCTGGATCTGTCGGGACAGCTTATCAAGCACCCATTTGCGGTTTTTATAACCGAAATCGTCGGCGATCTGAGCGGTGGGGATCCCTGCTTCTCTGCCGACTCTCGTTCTGTAGGCGTCGATATACGCGCCCGAAAGCACCGTGCAGATATACACGCCGCTGATCTGCTGATAAAACAGCGTGCCGATCGCGGTCAGCGCTTTATCGATGTTCTGTGAAACAATGAAGCCGAAAAGATCATATACGCTTGCTTCGGCGGTTTTCGATACCAACTGCTCGATCATTTCGGGCGTGATCTCGCCGCCGTCGGCAAAAGCGGTCAGCTTCTTCATCTCAGCGTTCAGACGGTTCAAATCTTCACCCGCGAATTGGATCAGCTTATGCGCTGTCAGCTCGCTCATGGTACAGCCGCCTGCCTTCGCCCATTTGCACATATCGCGCTCGAGCGCCAAGCCTGTACGATGGGTCAGCTCAATACATACGCCGTTTTTATCGATATAAGAAATCAACTTCTTCATTTGCGCTTTTGCCGTTTTGGAGGTGACATCTAAGGTAGGCATAGCGAAAATGATTACCGTTTGTGACGATACATTCTTCAATATCGTCATCAATGCTTCAAAGTCATCCTTGCTGAGCTTGTCGATATCCATGTCGTTGATACGCAGAAAGTTCCATTCACTCATAAACGGGATCATATCCGCGCATATGGAGATCTCTGACAGCTCTGAATCATTATCAAACACACGATAGTTCAGATCGTTCAGATCGCCTTTTGATATCTTCTTTTCTATCAGTTCAGCGGAACGCCTGACGAGCATCTTTTCTTCACCGAAGCAAAGGTAAAGATTGCTGAAATGTCCGCTGTTCAATTTCTTTTTCAATTCACTTTCTGTTACCATAATTCACCTCAGCTCACAGCGAACTTCTCCGTCGGCGGTGTAATACACCTGCTCAAAAGAGCCTTTCATCTGTTCAGCGATCTGCTCAGCTGTATCGATCTCATTGCTGATGATCAGGGAATTGCAATGAAGCTTTTCCATTCCTGTAAAGGCTTTTGACAATACAATGATATCAGCCCGTCGATACTCCTCGGGGATATTGCTGAGCTTACAGTCTTTCGGTACGATCAATATCGTCTGATCGGCGGCTTTGACAAACGGCACCGCTTTATCATCATTCACCGATAAAGTGAGTATCATATCATCATCAGGGACAAAGGTACAGTCGCTGTCAAACTCGACGATATTATCATCTTCCGTACAATATCCGTTATTATCATACAGCATAATCATGGAAATTGCAAATTCATCATCCCGATACAGCTGACACTTGCGTAGATTAGATTCATTTCGGCACAAGGCGGTCTCCGCTCCGCTGTATCGGTTTTCCAATGAACCCCATACCTGACGCAGTTCTTTTGCCCCTCCGTCCATACTCAAAAGATGCAGTCGTCCGCCGCTGTTGATACCGGCACAAATACCGCTCGAGCACGGATAAACCTCCAAGGATAAAACAGACATTTGCAATATTTCCTGCAATAAACACCCCGATAGTAAGAGGATAAAAGAGCATAACGCCGCCGCTTTGAGATAGCGATAATGATTACGGCACAGGATGACGACGATCCCCAGTAAAACGGTAACAGCCAGCCATATGTAGATAAAGCTGTTGGTGATCTTGATATAGGCAAAAGGCAGAGAAGCAAGACCGTTCACGATCCACAGCGCGAGCTTACACGACAACATCAAAGGATAGGCTAAGACGACGGCAAGGGGCTTGAACCAGAATAAAACGCATACCGCGAATGACAATATCAGGATCAGATAGATCTCCCAGTATAATAATAACGCCGACAACAGTGTAACTAAAGAAAACTCGTGAAATACAAATACCGAGATCGGAAATACCATGATATTCGCGGCAAGACTGACGGAGAACATCAAGGCGACCGCGTTATAGAGCTTTTTGAGCCATAGCTTTATAGAAAAAGGCTCTGTCTGTGTATCGTTCTTTTTCTTCCGATCGGTGAATTTTTCTTTTATCCATTCAAACTTCCTGCGTACAAAGCTTCCAAAACGGAACGTAGGGATCGCGCCGTATTCGTCTTTAAGGCAGATCTTTTGCGCAATCGGACTCGCCCAAAGAAGTATTGCCATCGTCGCATAGAATGAGAGGATCAAGCCGATATCTCCCGCGCCGTAGGGCGACACGATAAACGGCATAACGATCCCCGCAATACCGAGGTGATTCAGCGGGTAAGCCTGCCGTCGGACTGTCTTTCCGATCATCAGCATCGTCATCATGATGCCTGAGCGCAGGACGGACGGCTGAAAGCCTGTCAGTGCGGCATAAATCAAGATAAACACCAGCATGATCGCTAATCTGCCCCATCGGTTCGCTCTTTTGAGCAACCTCTCCATCAGCAGACAGATGACGGCAAAATGCATACCGGATACTACGATAAAGTATGAAGCGCCCGCGTATCGGAAGCTATCTCTGATATCCGTACTCAACGCATATTTATCGCCGATCAGCACCGCTTTGCACAGCGCCGCACAATCTTCCGGTAATAAGGAATCCAGCGCATTTCTCATGATCTCGCGCAGTCTGATCACATGATAATATAGAGAATGGGTCTGTGCGGTTTCAACCTCTATATCAAGATCATAGTTGTTCACGCTCAGATAATAGCCTTTGGCACGGTAGTAATCATTACTCGTCACGCTTAACTCAGCAGTAAAAATCAATTGATCATCTAAATCCGCTTTCAAAGGATCGGTCGATTTCAGCAGTAGTTTTTGGCTGACCTTTTCCCCGTCGATCTCCTTGATATTCAAACGATAATAATACTTTGAGTAAGAGCGATACGCTTCCTCCGCTGCCGTCGCTCGTATGGTATGTTCGGAATCGCCGTACTTTTCTGTAACAGGTCGAACAATTAACATGGTGTATCCGAGATTGACGATACACGCGATCAGCGCGGCGATCGCCATTGCGGGCAGGAATATCGTTTTACGCGCCTTTTTGATCGCCAAAAACAAAATCACCAAGAGTAAGGCAACGCCACCGATGACCGCTACAAGCAGATCGGACAAATAAAAAGCGGCAACCAGCACAGAAAAGTAAGTGATACCGATCTGTGCCAATAACCGCTTCATAATACTACCTCAATGGATTACTTAGGAAATACAGGTAACTTCTCCAGGAATATGATGTCGTCACGATCTGCCGCGTCGCCCTCAGCCAGAACCGCCGCCTTGCCGACAATCTCACCGCCCGCCTTGTTAACGAGCGCCTCGAGCGCCTTCAGACTCTCTCCCGTAGAGATCACATCGTCGACGATCAGAACGCGTTTGCCCTTCATATGCTCAGCGTCATCACTGCCCAGGTACAGCGTCTGACGGCTGAGCGTAGTGATGGACTGGACGTTGACGCTGATGGGATCGGGCATATAGACCTTGACGCCCTTGCGCGCGATGATGTACTTTCCGCAGCCCTGACGCGCCATTTCATAGCAGAGCGGGATTCCCTTTGCTTCTGCGGAAATGCAAACGTCATGCTCGGGAACGATCTTCAAGAGCTCCGCGGCGGATTTTTCGGTGATCTCAACGTCGCCGAACATAATAAACGCGGCGATATCGAGATGCTCGTCTACTTCGCACAGCGGCAGCTCGCGCTCACAGCCCGCGATCATCATCTTATGAGTTTTAGCCATATTAAAACCTTCCTTACTATATATTTGACTCGATCATTTCATGCCATATTCACATTGAGCTTTTTACCGCCCAGAAGATGGAAATGAATGTGCATGACGGTTTGTCCGCCGTCCTCGCCGCAGTTATTGACGATACGGTAGCCGTTCTCAAGCCCCAGCTCCTTCGCGACAGCAGGGATCTTCGAGAAGATATGACCGACGATATCGCAGTTGCTCTCGTTGATAGCGTTCGCACAGCAATAGTGCTCCTTCGGAATGAACAGGACATGCACGGGAGCCATCGGATTCAGGTCGTGGATTGCGATGATCTTATCATCTTCATACACTTTGTTCGACGGGATCTCTCCCGCGGCGATCTTGCAAAAAATACAGTCAGACATAACAGCCTCCATTGATATTTCTTAATCTTATTCTATCTCTTACGACATGATTCGTCAAGAATATTCAGCGATTCGAACGAATCATTCTTCGACGGTCAGATCGCAGGATTTGATCATATCATTCAAAGTCTTTGCGGAATCACGCAGTTTCTTCATCTCGTCATCGTTCAAAGAGAACGGGATCTCACTCTCGATACCGTCCTTGCCGACGATCACGGGAATAGACAGCGCAACGTCGTTGAGACCGAATCTGCCGTGCTGGATGGAAGATACGGGCAGGATACTCTTTTCATCACGAATGATCGCTTCACAGATACGTTTCGCGGACATTGCGATACCGTAATAGGTCGCGCGCTTCTTCTGAATGATATCATAGGCGGCGTTCTTGACTTCCTCGGCGATACTCTCTTTCGCAAGGTCATGGTCGTGATAATAACCGCGCATCTCACAGAAACGGCTGATCTCAACGCCCGACACGTTAGCGCTGCTCCACGCGGCGAATTCGCTGTCGCCGTGCTCGCCGATGATGAACGCGTGGATCGAACGGGGATCGACGCCTAAATGCTCGCTCAAGTTAAAGCGCAGACGGGCGGAATCCAGAACCGTACCCGAACCGAACACACGGCTGTCGGGAAGTCCCGAAAGCTCTTTTGCCGCATAGGTCAGGATATCGACAGGGTTCGCGACGATCAGCAGGATTCCCTTGAAATTGCGCTTTGCGATCTCGGGAATGATGGATTTGAAGATACCGACGTTCTTCTTGATCAGGTCAAGACGGGTCTCGCCGGGCTTTTGAGCCGCACCTGCAGTAACAATAATGATCGCGCTGTCGGCAATATCATCGTAATCACCCGCGTGGATATCACAGGGCATTGAGAACGGAACGCCGTGAGAAATATCCAGCGCCTCACCCTCTGCCTTCGCCATATCAGCGTCGAGCATGACGATCTCTGAAAACAGACCGCTCTGCATGAGTGCGAACGCGGTCGCCGAACCGACGAAGCCGCAGCCTACTATCGCTACCTTTCTTGAATTAACTCCCATAGTAAAAAACTCCTTTCGTAATACAGTTATTGTTACACCAATATGATAACATAATCAAGCGAAAAAGCAACAGAAAAGATGAAAATATTTCCTTTTATTTTCTCAGAACGAATGATAACGAAAATAAATCCAAATTCATTGCTTTAATTCTTTAAATCTTCTTGACTTTAAATCACGAAAGTGATAGAATGAAGAAGCTGTGGCGGAAGAAATGCACCTATATCTCCGTAGCAGAATTAAGGAAGGTACAAATGATCATAGATTTTCATACCCACGTATACCCCGATAAGATTGCAGAGAAAACCATCAAAGCCTTGGGCGAAGTCGCGGACGTAAAGCCGAATACCGACGGTACGATAAACGGACTGATAGAGAGCATGCAAACAGCGGGGATCGACAAAAGTGTGATCCTCCCCGTCAACACGAGAGCGGGACAATTCGACACGATCACGAAATTTGCAAAGCATATCAACGATACCTACGATAACCTGATCTCCTTCGGCGGTATCCACCCCGATGACGACGATATCACGGAAAAACTGCGAACTCTGAAAGATAACGGCTTTAAGGGGATCAAGATTCATCCCGATTATACGGAAACCTTCATTGACGACGAGCGGTATATCCGAATCGTCGCGGAGGCGAAAAAGCTCGGACTCTTAGTCATCACTCACGCGGGCAAAGATCCCGCCTACTCTGTCATTCACTGTCCTCCCGACAGAGGCGTGAAAATGCTTAATAAGGTCAATGAGCTTGTTCCGTCAGAGGAGCCGTTCTTCATCTTCGCGCATTTAGGCGGTAACCGTTTACTGCATGACGTTGAACGGTATCTTGTCGGACAGAACTGCTATATCGACATCAGCTGTTCGTTCAGCGATATCGGCTCGTTCAGTCAATCGACAGACGAGGATATCATAAGAGTGATAAAGAATCACGGCGTTGAAAAGATACTTTTCGCGACCGACAGCCCTTGGAACGGTCAGAAGGAATATATCGAGCGGTTCAAACAGCTCGACGGTCTGTCCGATATCGAAAAGGAAATGATCCTCGGCACAAACGCTCAAAGGCTGTTATTTCCGTGACGAAACAGCATTCAGCAAATCATACCCTGTGAGGGTTTAAGGAGATAAAACTATGGATATGTTTATCAAAATCGCTTTCTTAGTCATTTTCTTCGCCATTATGATCGGCGTAGGCGTGTACTGCAGAAAGCAGAGCACAGATGTCAACGGCTTTGTACTGGGCAACCGTTCTGTCGGTCCTTGGCTGACCGCGTTCGCGTTCGGTACCTCGTACTTCTCGGCAGTTATCTTCGTCGGTTACGCGGGTCAGTTCGGCTGGAAGTTCGGTATGGCTTCTACCTGGATCGGCTTGGGCAACGCCTTCATCGGCTCGCTGCTTGCTTGGAACGTACTGGGCAGACGTACCCGCGTCATGACCCAGCACTTAGATTCCGCTACCATGCCCGATTTCTTTATGAAGCGTTATGATTCCAAGGCGCTGAAGGTCGCCGCGGCGATCATCATCTTCATCTTCCTGATTCCCTATACCGCTTCTCTTTACAACGGTCTGTCAAGACTCTTTGAGATGGCGTTCGGTATCCCCTACGCTTACTGTGTTATCGCAATGGCGGTACTGACAGGTATCTACGTTGTTATCGGCGGCTACATGGCGACCGCGATCAACGACTTTATCCAGGGTATCATCATGATCTTCGGTATCGTGGCGGTCATCTGGGCGGTGCTGAGGATCAACGGCGGCTTAGGCTCTACTATCACTCTGCTCTCCAAGATCCAGGCAGAGGGAACGGAAATGCAGGGCGCTTTCACCTCCTTCTTCGGACCCGACATCTTCGGACTGATCGGCGTTGTTATCCTGACCTCCTTAGGTACATGGGGTCTGCCCCAGATGGTGCAGAAATTCTACGCCATCAAGTCTGAGAAATCCATCAGCACCGGTACGATCGTTTCTACCATTTTCGCGATCATCGTTGCGGGCGGCTGTTACTTTCTCGGCGGCTTCGGTCGTCTGTTCGGCGAAGCGGGTGCTGACGGCAAGCCCATCGGCGGCTTTGACTCTGTTGTTCCGACCATGCTTGAGAACCTCTCTCCCGTCCTCATCGGTATCGTGGTAATTCTTGTCCTGTCCGCTTCTATGAGCACCTTATCGAGCTTGGTTCTTACCTCGAGCTCCGTTCTGACCATCGACTTTATCGATCCTGTATTCCACCGCAAGAAAGCGATGGAAGAGAAGAAGAAGCTGCTCACCATGCGTATCTTCATCGTATTCTTCATCGCGCTGTCCGCAGTCATTGCCATTATTCAGGCGAGCTCTCCGGTTATGTTCATCTCTCAGATGATGGGCGTATCGTGGGGCGCTCTCGCAGGCGCGTTCCTCGCTCCGTTCATGTACGGTCTGTATATGAAGCGCGTCCCGAAGATCGCCGTATGGATCAACTACATCTTAGGTGTGGGTATTTCCCTTGCTTCTTTTGTCTGCAATATGACAGGCGTGAAATTCGCAAGCCCCTTCCTCACCTACTTCCAGTCCCCGATCAACGCGGGTATGGCGGCAATGATCATCGGTATCATCATCACGCCGATCATCACCCTGATCGCTCCCGCAAAGGATAAGGACAGACAGGAAGAGATCTTCTCCTGCTACAAGAAAACGCATACTGTCACCTCAAAGCACAGTATTGACGAAACGTAAGCCAAAATTTAATCGACAAAATAATATAAAAGGAGTCTATCGGCTATTGCCTTTAGACTCCTTTTGCGCTATAATAAATGTGTATGTACGCTTTAAAATGATAAATCACCAAATACTGACAGCGTACAGAAAACGAAAAGAGGATTTGTTAAATGATTTTCCAGAAAGACATTGAAACATTGCCGAGAAAAGAAATTGAAGCGATCCAGCTCGAAAGGCTGAAATGGGTCGTCAAGTACTGCTACGACAACGTTCCGCTCTATCATCAGCGTTTGACAGACTGCGGCGTGCTGGACGGCTCGAAGATCAAGCAGCTCTCCGATATCGAGTATATCCCCTTTACCACCAAAGACGATTTCAGAGATAACTACCCCTTCGGTCTGATGGCTGCCGACATGAAGGATATCGTGCGCATCCATGCTTCCTCGGGTACAACAGGCAAGCCCACCACAGGCGTTTACACCAAAGAGGACCTCGACATCTGGTCCGACTGCGTGGCACGCGTTGCGTGCGCGGGCGGCGTCACTCCCGATGATATCATCCAGATCAGCTTCGGCTACGGTCTTTTCACAGGCGCTTTGGGTCTGCACTACGGTATGGAGAAGCTCGGCGCGACCGTTATCCCCGCTTCTTCGGGCAATACCGCAAAACAGCTGATGATGCTCCGCGACTGGGGCGTAACAGGCATGGTCGCCACTCCTTCCTACGCGCTGTATCTCTCCGAAGCAATGAAGGAAGCGGGTTATCCGCTGTCTGATTACAGCTTAAGACTGGGTATCTTAGGCTCTGAGCCCTGCACCGTTTCCATGCGCGACCAGATCGAGCGCAACTTCAATATCCGTGTATCCGATAACTACGGTATGACAGAGCTCGGCGGCCCCGGTGTATCGGGCGACTGTGAAGCAAGAGACGGTATGCACTTTGCAGAGGATCACTTCCTGCCTGAGATCATCGACACCGATACAGGCAAACGCTTAGGCGAAGGCGAAGTCGGCGAGCTGGTCGTCACGACCCTTACCCGCACGGGCATGCCCGTACTGAGATACCGTACCAAGGATATCACAAAGCTCAACTACCAGCCCTGCTCCTGCGGCAGAACTCATTGCAGAATGGCTAAGACCATGGGCAGAACCGACGATATGCTGATCATCAAGGGCGTCAACGTATTCCCGACCCAGATCGAGAACATCCTGATCAACATTCCCGATATCGCTCCCCACTACATGCTGTACATCACTCGTCAGAACTACCGCGACAGCTTAGAGATCAAGGTCGAGGTCATCAATGAAGCGCTGCTCGACAATTATCAGATGCTCGACGGCTTGAAGAAGCGCATCGAAGCAAAGCTCCAGTCTATCTTAGGACTGAGAACCAAGGTCACGCTGGTGGCGCCCAAGACGCTCGAAAGATTCCAGGGCAAAGCGAAGCGTATCGTTGATTTAAGAAACGAATAAAAATGTTATTCCGAGGAGCGCAAGCGACGTGGGAATCCCTCTGACAGAAATGAACTGTTCCTCTTTGTGGGATTGCCACAGGGCTAAAGCCCTTCGCAATGACAATTAACGAAATACAAAGGTGATTTACTATGAAAGATTTATTGATCGGTAACGCCGCGGTCGCGCGCGGCTTATACGAAGGCGGCTGTGCTGTGATCTCCAGTTATCCCGGCACACCCAGCACGGAAATTACCGAATTTTTTGCGAAATACGACGACGTCTACTGTGAGTGGGCGCCCAATGAAAAGGTAGCGATGGAAGCCGCATTCGGCTCCGCTCTTCGCGGCAAGCGTTCCGCGTGCTGTATGAAGCACGTCGGCTTGAACGTAGCCGCCGACCCGCTGTTTACCATGTCCTACACAGGCGTGAACGCAGGTATCGTCATCTGCGTCGCGGACGATCCCGGTATGCACAGCTCTCAGAATGAGCAGGATTCGCGCCATTACGCGATCGCGTCCAAGATCCCGATGCTCGAGCCGTCCGACTCTCAGGAAGCGCTGGACTTTGCGAAGCTCGCGTATGAGATCTCAGAGCAGTTCGACACCCCTGTACTGCTGAAGATGTGCACCCGCGTCGCTCACTCCCAGAGCATTGTCGAGCTGGGCGAGCGCAAGGAGATCACCAAGGACTACACCAAGAATCCGCAGAAATACATCATGACTCCCGGCAATGCGATCCGCCGCCATCCGTTTGTGGAGGAGCGCACCAAAAAGCTGACCGAATACGCCGAGACCTCTCCCCTCAATCGCATTGAAGAAGGCGACGGTTCAAAGAATTTCGGCATCATCACCTCCTCGACCTCTTATCAGTATGTGAAGGAAGCCTTCGGCGACAGCGTATCTGTCCTCAAGCTCGGCATGATCAACCCTCTGCCCGTCAAGCTGATCAAGGATTTTGCCGCAAAGGTCGGCAAGGTCTATGTTATCGAAGAGCTCGACCCGATCGTTGAGACCCACTGCAAGAACATCGGCGTTGAGGTCATCGGCAAGGACAAGTTCTCGATCCTCGGCGAGTTCAGCCAGAAGAGCATCGAGCAGGCGTTTGATATGGCGGACAAGACTGTTTTCAGACTTGACACCGATATTCCTGTCCGTCCTCCGATGATGTGCTCAGGCTGTCCGCATAGAGGTATGTACTATGTCCTCGCAAAGAACAAGATCACGGTGCTCGGCGATATCGGCTGTTACACCCTCGGCGCGGCTCCGCCTTTGAACGCACTCGACATGACCCTTTGCATGGGCGCGTCCGTATCCGGTATCCACGGCTACAACAAAGCAGGCGGTGAGGAAACCGAAGGCAAAACCGTATGCGTGATCGGCGACTCGACCTTTATGCACAGCGGTGTTACAGGCCTTATCAATATCGCCTACAACCGGAGCAATTCCACCGTTATCATCCTCGACAACTCCATCACGGGCATGACAGGCCATCAGCAGAACCCGACCACAGGCTACTCCATCAAGGGCGATCCCGCAGGCAAGGTCAACCTCGAGGATCTGTGCCACAGTATCGGTATCAACTCGGTACGCGTTGTTGATCCGTATGATCTTGAAGAATGCGAGAAAGTCGTCAAGGAAGAGCTTGCGAAGAATGAGCCTTCTGTCATCATCTCCCGCCGTCCCTGCGTTCTTTTAAAGTACGTCAAACCGAAAAAGCCGCTGTGGGTCAATCCCGAAAAGTGCCGCGGCTGTAAGAAATGCATGAAGTTCGGCTGTCCGTCCATCTCCTTCCGCGACGGTCACGCCGTTGTTGATACTACCCTTTGCGTCGGTTGCGGCGTTTGCGCTCAGCTCTGCCCCTTTGACGCATTCGAAAGCGAGGTGCCCTCTAATGACTAAGAATATCATGATCGTCGGCGTAGGCGGACAGGGCTCTCTGCTCGCTTCAAAGCTCCTCGGCAGACTCCTTGTCGACGAAGGCTACGACGTAAAAGTAAGTGAAGTACACGGTATGAGCCAGCGCGGCGGCAGCGTCGTCACCTACGTTCGCTTTGGTGAGAAGGTCTACTCCCCTGTTATTGAGGACGGAGAAGCAGATTTCATTGTTTCCTTTGAGAAGATCGAAGCCGCTCGCTATGTACAGAACCTCAAGAAAGACGGTACGATCATCGTCAACACCCAGCAGATCGATCCCATGCCCGTCATTATCGGCTCAGCGACTTATCCCGCCGACATCATTACAGAGATGAAGGACAAGGGTATCCATGTAGACGATATCGACGCGCTGTCGCTCGCGAATGAAGCAGGCTCTTCCAAGGCGTGCAATATCGTACTGATGGGCAGTCTTGCCAAGTACTTTGATATGCCGAAGGAAAAGTGGCTGACAGCGATCGAAAAGATCGTCAAGCCGCAATTTGTTGAGATCAACAAAAAAGCATTTGATTTGGGATATAACTGCTAAATAGTGCTGAGATTTGCGCGACATATCAGCTACGCAATATCATACAAAAGCAGTTAGGTATATGAAAAACATTAAGAAAGGATGAATGCCCCATGCAGAAAAAATTCTACCAGCCCGAAGCTGAGACCATGCCGGTCAACGAGATCAAAAAGCTGCAGGAGTACAAGCTCATTCGTCAGGTGCGTTACGTCTATGAGAATGTAGAGTACTATCGCAACCTGATGGACGAAAAAGGCGTAAAGCCTGAGGATATCACTTGTCTAGAAGATATCAGCAAGCTGCCGTTCCTGAGCAAAAACGATCTGAGAGAAGCATATCCCTACGGAATGCTTGCGACCGACCTGAAAAACTGCGTCCGAATCCACTCCACCTCAGGTACAACAGGAAAGCGCGTCGTCGCTTTCTACACCCAGAACGACGTTGATATGTGGGAGGACTGCTGTGCCAGAGCTATCGTCGCCGCGGGCGGCGATAAAGGCGATGTCGTACAGGTCGCCTACGGTTACGGCTTGTTCACCGGCGGCGCAGGTCTGCACGGCGGCTCTCATAAAGTCGGCTGTCTGACACTGCCGATGTCCAGCGGAAACACCAACCGCCAGATCCAGTTCATGATGGATCTGAACGCGACTATTCTCTGCTGTACCCCCTCATACGCTGCGTATATCGGCGAAACCTTAAAAGATAAAGGCTATAAGCCCAAGGAAAACAAACTCAAGGCGGGTATCTTCGGTGCGGAGCCTTGGACAGAGGAAATGCGCCATGATATCGAGAAATCTCTGGGAATCAAGGCGTATGATATTTATGGTCTGACCGAATCGAGCGGTCCCGGCGTAGCATTTGAATGTTGTGAGCAAAATGGTATGCACATCAACGAGGACCACTTCTATGCTGAGATCATTGATCCCGATACCGGCGAAGTACTTCCCGAAGGCAGCAAGGGTGAGCTGGTATTTACCTCTCTTGATAAAGAAGCCTTCCCTCTCCTGAGATATCGTACCCGCGACATCACTGTACTTTCGCGCGAGAAATGCTCCTGCGGCAGAACCTTTATCCGCATGCACAAGCCGATGGGACGTTCCGACGATATGATGATCATTCGCGGCGTCAATGTCTTCCCGAGCCAGATCGAAGCGGTACTGCTCAATCAAGGCTACGCGCCGAACTATCAGATCTTGGTAGACCGCGTCAACAACACCGATACCTTTGAGATCAGGGTCGAGATGCTGCCCGAGGACTTCTCCGATACACCGAAGGTCATCACCAAGAAGGAGAAGAAACTCCAGAGCGCCATGAAGGAAATGCTGGGTATCAACCCCACTATCCGACTGGTAGCGCCCAAGTCTATCGCCCGCAGCGAGGGCAAGGCTGTCAGAGTTATCGACAACCGTAAGAAGATTGGTATCAATACATAATTTTTTCACCACAGCGTACACTGTACAGTGGTTTTCATCGACAATACAATGAAAGGAGTCACATTATGGCAATCAAACAGTTATCCATCTTTGTAGAAAACCGTGAAGGTACTCTCGTCACCGTCACAGACGCGATTGCAAAGGCAGGCGTCGATATCCGCGCGATGAGCGTTGCGGATACCAACGACTTCGGTATCTTCCGCCTGATCGTCACCGATATCGCCAAGGCAAAGAAAGCGCTTGACGAAGCGAACGCCTTTGTATCCGTCACAGAGGTCGTCGGCGTAGCGCTCGAGGACAAGCCCGGCGCTCTGGCAAAGGTCGTCAAGATCCTCGCGGATCAGAACATCAACATCGAGTATATGTACGCCTTCATCACAGTATCCAAGCAGTTCGCGTACGTTGTCCTGAGAGTTGAGAACAACGAAGAGACCGAGAAGATCCTCAGCGAGAACGGTATCCGTCTGGTCACCGAAAAAGACATGGAAGAGTTATAATCTACCGCAATATACGACAAAAGCCCGTCTGGTTCAGACGGGCTTTTTCATATGCAGTTATTTGAGATTAGTATTAGTTACAGTGAAGCGATATACGCGTCGATATCGAACAAATCGAGCGGCGTATCTTTTTTCAGATACAAAGGGTGATGAGGATGACCTTTCTTCGAGATCTTTCCTGCGGAATACCATGTCGCATGATGTTGTTTACCAAGCTCGATCATAGAGCGGACACAATCAGGCAAATAGGGGCGTTTTTCAATGATATTGCCCCAAGCCGCCCAGATCGAGGGAGATTCGCTCAGACCGAGGATATACTCAAAGGCTTTCATGTTTTCCTCATGAAGCAGATTATTGCACTCACGCTCCATATCATCGGGATTAGTCGCTCTCTGTGCGTAGACGTTGAACATGATAAAACTGTCGTATCCGTTAGCAAGAGCGATCCGCTCAACGGATTTCAATGTATTATCCAGATCATCAGGCGCGGCGGTAGAGGGATTGATACCAATACAAATGAGCGGCTTCTCCCCTTTTGTACCAAGGATATATCGATACTCGCTGTAAAAATCGGGAACATACAGCCAGCGCTCTTTATTATAGCTCTCATTTGTGCTGACCATTGCGTCGGCAAAGGTCAACACCTCGATATCAATGGTATCGGATGAGGGAATGTGCATAAAAGCCTCCATAAAAATCAACTAAAAGCTTCTGTATCTATATTACTTGTATCATGAAAAATATTAAGCTACACAAAACGGGAGCAGACCAAAGCCTGCTCCCGTAAATCATGTGGAATCATTCACAGCTTTCGCTGAGAGAGATTATTTCCAGCCAATATTAAACTTGTTACCGCTGCCCCAGCCTGTAAAGTACAGGGTACCGGACTGCATCTTAACATCCTCGGACTGGTTCCAACAGGTATCCCAATCAGCGGAGGTAGAACCGGTGGGCATTCTTACGACAAGAATGTTGCCATACTCAGCCGCGCCTGCGAAGATAACATTGGAGCCGGAAACAGTGCCCTGGATCCATGTGCCTTCGGAGCCATCGTTCCAAACCCATGCGAACCATGCGGGATCAGACTGAGCGGCGTCGCCGGGCTCAAAAGTAACGTCCTTGCCGCTCGGTGTAGGATCGGGATCAGGATCGGGATTCGGAGTCGGATTATCGCCGATCTCATAGAAATCAACCATATAATGACCCTCGCCATCCTTATCGGTCATGTAAACGCCGGTAGAGCCGGTGAACGGGATGTCAACCGTCTGCTGTGTGCCGTCATTGATGATGTAGTTGGTCATACCCTCGGGCATCTCGAACGAGTATCTCTGCTCGCCCATCTCGTTGGTATCAAAATAGGTCATCGGAACGCCCGGCCACTCGACAGGCTGATCGCTCTCAGACCAGTAATAGATATTAACGGTGCTGAAGCCCTTGTTGTTGGAGAAGATGATGGTGCTGCCGGAGGGATCGGGGGTTACGGGAGTAGTGGGATCGGGAGTGACAGGCTCAGTGGGAGTGGGAGTCGGAGTAACGCCATTGTCAATGTACATGTAGCCACCGAAAGCGCTCCAGTCAGCGCTGCCTGCCGCGTTGAAGTATACGGTAACATCGCCCGCGTGTGCCGCGTCAACAGTGTACTCGTTACCTTCGCCGTCGGGATACCAAGTCTGAACGCCGTTCTCAACCTTAACGACCTTTACGCCGTCACCCTCAGTAAGGGCGGTGGAGATCATGTACTCGCCGGGAGCGGCAGAGTTCTCGCTCATCTTATACTGCGCGTCAGTCGCCCAGCTGCTGAAAGTACCTACGAGATAAACGCCGTCATCGACTACGGGAGTAGGAGCAGTAGTGGGTTCGGGAGTGGGCGCAGTTGTGGGCTCGGGAGTCGGATTTACGCCGCCGATATCATAGAAAGCGACATCATAGTTACCGGTGCTGTCCTTATCGGTCATGTAAACGCCGGTAGCGCCGGTGAAGGTGATATCGATCGTCTGCTGGGTACCATCGTTGATGACGTAGTTGGTCATACCCTCGGGCATCTCAAAGGAGTAGCGCTGCTCGCCCATCTCGTTCGTGTCATAGTAGGTCATCGGAACGCCGGGCCATTCTACAGGCTGATCTTCCTCAGACCAGTAGTAGATGTTAACAGTGCTGAAGCCCTTGTTGTTGGAGAAGATGATGGTT
>CADBYC010000014.1 GCA_902798755.1 uncultured Ruminococcus sp.
TTCTTCCACCGTGGGGACGTCTACATTCAGCCACAACAGCACCTCGAACTTTTCACCGTCGGGCGTTTCGCTGATTTTGCGCTCAACGTCAGGGCTGATTTTGGGTGTTGTCGTTGCCGCATAAGCCGCCATACAGCATGTCAAGGTGATCGCAAAAGCTATAATGATGCATATTACTTTTTTCATATCGTTCACTCCTCAATGACAATTTAACACGGTTGATATTAATAATGAAATGTTTGACATTTATATTTTATCATATTTGATGAGTGATAGCAATTATATTTTATAAAGCAATCATAGTTTTAATATACATATTTTTTCACGTGCTTTTGTACATTACACCAAACGCAAGTAAATTCTATCTCGATGTAACCGCTGTAAAAGAAATAACAAAGGGCACATCTAATGATGTACCCTTTGTTTATTATTATGGTGGAGACGGACGGGTGTTCGGGATAACGGTAAATAGATACCCCGTCTTCGGAGCGTCACCTCCTGTCGCAAGCTACGCCTACGCTCTCACTAAAAACGCCATGCCATGGCGTTTTTGTCTGCGCCGATCGCGTGGCTTACGGCTTGACACGTTCGCCTTCGATCCCGCCCCTCACCACTTTTTTCAGAAATAACAAAGGGCACATCTAATGATGTACCCTTTGTTTATTATTATGGTGGAGACGGACGGGATCGAACCGTTGACCTCTTGAATGCCATTCAAGCGCTCTCCCAGCTGAGCTACGCCCCCAAAGCAGTAATATATTATCATATAATTTGTCTTTTTGCAAGTGTTTTTGAAAAATTCTTATGAGAATGATTTTTCGTAATTTACAAAAATGTAATCTCATATTTCTTTTATAGCCTTGATATTACCTTTACCGTTGTGCTATAATGTTTTGGTAAATTGAGTTACTATGTAATTCGAGATTATATTTGTTTAACAGAATTATGATTCTGAATTCAGGCGATATTGCTGTTATCGCCGCATTTGGGGGACTGTATTATGCCTGTATGCATGGGTTGTTTAAATGAAATTCCCGCTTCGGATTCGGTATGCAAAGTATGCGGTTTTGATAATTCCGAGAAGCAGAGCGCTCCGCTTCTGCCTTACGGTACCGTATTGAATAATAAATATGTCGTCGCCAGAGATCTGGATACCAACGGCGAGAGCACCCGTTACCTCGGTTATGACAAGACTAACGGCAATGTTATCTCCATTCGTGAGTTTTTGCCGATGGGCTTGTTCGAGCGAGGTGAAGACGAGACCAAGCTCTATGTAACTCCTCAGGACAGAGAGAGCTACACTCAGGCAATGGACGACTTTGTTCATTATTATGAAACGCTGAATACCCTCACCGATAAAGCGGCGATGGTCAATATTCTCGATGTGTTCACCGAGAACAATACCGCGTATGTGATCGAGGAGAGCGACGACTGGATCTCGTTCACCGAATATGTCGATCACAAAGGCGGTCATCTCGAATGGGACGCCGCCCGTCCGTTGTTTATGCCGATCATCACCCTGATCGAGAATATCCATAAGCTCGGTATCGGTCATTACGCGATCTCTCCGTCCAATCTGTATGTTACCGCCGCGGGCAAGCTCAAGCTCGGCGGATTCTCTACCGAGAACGAGCGCAAGCGCGGAACAATGCTGAAATCTCAGCTTTACGGCGGCTGTGCCGCTCCCGAGCAGTATCTCGACGATCAGACCCTCGATGTTGCGACCGATATCTACGGCTTGACCGCGACCTTGTTCTACGCGTTGACGGGCAACCTGCCGCTCAACGCAAAAGAGCGCGAGAAGGATTCCCGTCTTTTGATCAGCAATAATACCGTCAAGCGTCTGCCGCCGCATGTCGTAGCCGCTCTCGCAAACGGTCTGCAGATGAAGAGTGAAGCGCGTATCTCTGATTTTGACGAGCTCAGAGCGCAGCTTTCTGTATCTTCCACCGTTCAGGCGATCCAGGACGAGATCTCCCGCACCGCCAGTATGACGCCTATTCAGAAAGAGATCGAGGGCACAAAATCCAAGGTCAACCCGACTATCGTCGGTTTGGTCGCTACTTTGGTATCGCTTCTGATCTTCGCGGCGATTGGTCTGTTCTGGCTGCCGACCAATCCGCTGATGGGTCTGTTTACAAACGGTTCCACTGTTCCCGCGACCTTAGCCGCTCCCACCGAGGACTGGACAGGTCCCGTGATGGCGGATTACACCGGCAAAAAGCTCGAGGACGTCAAGGCGTCCTACCAGGGTACCGTGAAGGTCGACGCCGACGGCGCGTTCAGCGATACCGTCCCGAAGGGCTGCGTTATCTCTCAGGAGCCTCAGGCAGGCGTTCCGATCACCGACTCCGGCGCTGAGTCCATGCTCTATGTACTGATCAGCAAAGGTCCCGAGCTGATCGAGCTGCCCAATGTTGTCGATAAATCCTACACTGCCGCCGCGGAAGAACTGACGAATCTCGGATTCGTCGTTCTGCAGGAGGTCGAGTACAGCAATACGGTCAGTGAGGGCAAGGTCATTGAGATCAAAGGCCATAAAGCCGCCGACAAGATCGAATCGGGTTCCGAGATCATCATCAAGGTTTCATTAGGAAAAGAAAAGACCAGTTCATCGTCTAACTAATAGCTGTATATATACGAACAGGTGGGTATACGCTACCCACCTGTTATGTTTTAATATGTAATTGTCGATTGTGACCGCATAATGAAAACGATCGTTAAAATTTCAGCTTTAATATGCTGTTTTCCGCTTGCTGGATTACGTTGAAGATCTCGCTCGCTGAGTCGGGATAATCCTCTGCCAGCTGATCGGGCGAAGTGGTCAGCTTATCAAAGGCTTGCAGATACCCGTCGCTGTCCTTGTCCGTCATACTGCCGATATCGGTATAGTATTTGTCCATGACCGCATACGCATAGCCGCTGTAGATCTCTTTGGGAACATTGAAGATCTCCGTCGGATTTTCCTTATTGGCGGAATATAGGCGGCGAAATACGCGGTACAGCATGATCATAAAGTAATTGTTGATGGTTCTGTCGAGTCTGCGGTTTTTGGCGGTCGCCGCAAAGTCATAGATGACGTTCATCATGCTCGCGATCAGTCGGCGGTTGACGATCTGAGCAGCGCTCTGTTTGAGCGATGTTTTCTCTTTGACAGGCTCGCTGATATCATAGTCACGGTCGGCAGTCCTGCCTAAAAGATAATCACAGCTTACGTTATAATAATCCGCCGCTTTGACGACAAAATCCAAGCTGCATTCGCGGATCCCTTTCTCATAATGGGAGAGCAGCGCCTGCGAGATCCCCAGCTCGGTCGCCGCTTCCTTTTGCGTGAGCTTGCGTTCCTTTCTCAGCAGTGTGATATTTCTTGAAAAATCCTTGTTCATGCAATCACCTCATTATACATTCAGTATAATACAATTATTACTATTTGTAAAGTATGGAGGCAAATATGAAATCGTATTATCTTCATTTTATTCGACACGGAGCGATCAGTTCGACGCTTCAAGGCAGATACATCGGCGTGACCGACGTCCCTCTTTCCGAAAATGGAAAGAAGGAGATCGAGAGAATGGCGGCGACTATGGATTATCCATATGCCAAAGTCGTGTTTACTTCACCCTTGAAACGCTGTACCCAGACCGCCCGCAGGATATATCCCGACCTCGATCCTCTCGTCGTCGATCAGCTATCGGAGTGTCACTTCGGTGAATGGGAGAATAAGACTGCGGACGAGCTCAAAGGCGACGAAATATTCTCGAAGTGGCTCGCGGGAGATATGAACGTCAAGCCGCCGAGAGGGGAGAGCACCGCCGATTTCACCCGCCGTATCTGCCTGATGTTTGAAAATATCGTTGACGGTTTGATGAAAACAGGCACCACCGACGCTGCCTTTATCATGCACGGCGGTGTGATGAATACGATCCTGGCAGTGTACGGATTACCTCAGGCTAAGCCCTTTGACTGGGCTTGCGATAACGGCTACGGTTATTCTCTGAGGATCACACCGTCGCTGTGGATGAGGGACAAGGTCGCCGAAGTGTTTGAGCGGATTCCCAAAATCCGTGACGACGAGGAAGAATAAGTGATTTTGAAATATATCTAATTACATATTTCATATTTTCCGTATTTTGGGTATTATTTTATTGAATTTTGCAGGATTATATGTTAAAATGAAAGGAGTTTCGGATAACTAAGGAGTGTGATAATCATGGTATCAAATCTGCTTGTCCGAATCGACTTATCCCGCAAGGATTTCTCTAAAGGTCAGCGCAAGATCGCTGATTATATCGAAGAGCATTATGACTCCGCTGCGTTTATGACTGCCGCTAAATTAGGCGAAGTGGTCGGCGTGTCGGAGAGTACCGTTGTGCGTTTCGCGACGCAGATCGGCTATGACGGATTTCCGTATCTGCAAAAAGCCATGCAGGAGATGATCCGCGATAAGCTGAATTCGATCCAGCGTATTGAGGTCACTACCGGCAGGATCGGCGACAGCGACGTTGTCGAATCCGTTTTGAATCAGGATATCGACAAGATCCGCCGCACGATCGACGAAGTGTCGCGCGAGGATTTCAGAAAAACCGTCAACGCGATCATCAATGCGAAGAACATCTATGTGTTTGGCGTGAAATCCGCTTCCTATATCGCCAACTTCTTTGCGTATTATCTTGATTTGATATTCGGTAATGTACATTTCTTGAATTCAACGTCAAAAACCACTACCTATGAAAAACTCTTTCGTATTACGAAAGACGACGTCATGATCGGTATCAGCTTTCCGCGCTATTCCTCGATGGCGGTCGATGCGATGAATTTCGCTCACGAACGCGGCGCAGAGGTCATCGCCATCACCGACAGTATGGTCGCTCCCGTCGTCAAAGACGCGGACGAGGTACTTCTGGCGCGTTCCGATATTGCTTCCGTTGTCGATACGTTGGTCGCCCCGCTGAGCCTGATCAACGCGCTGTTGGTCGCGATCGTGATCGAACGCAAGGAGGATATCAAAAAGACGTTTACGGATCTTGAAGAAGTTTGGAAAGAGCAGAATGTCTATGCTGTGAACCGATCCGAAAAGGACGAGAAAAATGTCTGATAAAAGGATCATTGTCATCGGAGCAGGCCCCGCGGGTATGATGGCGGCAGGAGCCGCCGCGGAAATGGGCGCTCATGTTACGCTCTTTGAAAAGAACGCCCGCGTCGGTCGAAAGCTCGCGATCACCGGCAAAGGTCGCTGTAATATCACCAACTTCTGCGATAACGAGACCTTTATCGCACACCTGACCGCGAATCCGCGCTTTATGTACAGCGCGATCAATCGCTTTTCTTGCTATGATACTGTCGCTTTTTTTGAGGATCACGGCTTGCAAACGAAGGTCGAACGCGGCAACCGTGTTTTTCCCGTTTCCGATAAAGCGCTCGATGTCGTCGATACGCTTCATGCCTATTTGACGGAACTCGGCGTCGAGATCGTTCAGAAGGAAGTCAAAGGCTTATTGATCGAGGACGGCACAGTGAAAGGTGTTCGGCTCAGTGACGGGATCATGAACGCCGACGCGGTCATCATCGCTTGCGGCGGTATGTCGTACAGGGCGACAGGCTCGACAGGCGACGGCTATTCCTTTGCGAAAGCGGCGGGACATACGATCACACCGCTGTTGCCGTCGTTAGTTCCTCTGAATTCTTCCGATGCAGATATCGCAGAATTACAGGGCTTATCCCTAAAAAATATCCGTTTAACGGTAACGGATAACAATAATCAAAAAGAAGTCTATTCCGAAACAGGCGAAATGCTGTTCACACATTTCGGTATTTCAGGACCGCTGGTGCTGTCGGCAAGCGCTCATATGCGCGCAATGTCGCCGCAGCGTTACACCGCTTTCATTGATATGAAGCCCGCTCTTGATGAAACGGTCCTCGATAAGCGTATCCTGAGAGACCTTTCGGAATTTGCAAATAAAGATATCATCAACTCCCTCGGCAAACTACTGCCGAAAAAGCTGATTCCTGTTATCATCAATCGAGCGGGGATCGATCCGCATACAAAGTGTAATACGCTGACTGCTGAACAGCGTCATTCGTTGATCGAACAGATCAAAGGCTTTCAGGTGCATATCCATTCGTTCCGTCCGATCAACGAGGCGATCGTGACCCACGGCGGTGTTGACGTCAAGGACGTCGATCCGCGTACCATGCAGAGCAAGCACGTCAGCGGCTTGTATTTTGCGGGCGAAGTGCTTGATCTGGACGCTTATACAGGCGGCTTCAATCTGCAGATCGCCTATGCTACCGGCAGGCTCGCAGGAGAATCTGCCGCAATCAGTTAACATTTTTCAATAGTCATTGCGAAGCCCCTTTAGGGGCTGTGGCAATCTCAACCGATAAAAAAGGGTAAAATATACACCGCCCGAGCGCAGCGAGGGTAAAGTGTCCGGCGGACACTTTAGTGCTTGCACCGGGGAAGTTTATTAAATGAAGGAGCTATTATGTCTATTGCTATCGCTATTGACGGCCCCGCAGGAGCCGGAAAATCAACTATCGCGCGTTTGGCTGCGAAGGAACTCGGATTTATCTACGTTGATACGGGCGCTCTGTACCGCGCGATCGGTCTTGCCGCTTTCCGCAGAAGTCTGACCGCTGAGGATAAGGACGCGATCATCGAAATGTTGACTGCTATCAAAGTTGAACTCGCCTTTAATGAGAAGCACGAGCAGATCGTTCTGCTCGACGGCGAAGACGTCAGCGGTCTGATCCGTACTCCTGAGATCTCGATGATGGCTTCCGCGGTATCCGCGATCCCCGAGGTCAGAGCGTTTTTGCTTGACTTACAGCGCGATATGGCGCACACCAATAACGTCATCATGGACGGCAGAGATATCGGAACAGTTGTCCTGCCCGACGCGAAGATCAAGATCTTCCTTTCCGCTTCTCCCGAGTGCAGAGCCCGCCGCCGTTATGACGAGCTGATTGAAAAGGGTATGGACGTAAAATACGAGGATATCCTAAGCGACGTTGTCGCACGCGATTATGCCGATTCTCACCGTGATATTGCTCCCCTGAAGCCTGCCGATGACGCGATCATGGTCGATACCTCAGGTGAGGACCTCGAAACCTCCGTCAATAAATTATTAACTATCATGAGGGATCGCATATGAAACGCAATCATTTTTACTTTTTTTGGAGAGTTGTTTTACTGCCGTTTTTTAAGCTGATTTACCGCATGAAGTATGTCGGCAGAGAGAATGTGCCTGAAAACGGCGCCTATATCTTAGCCTCAAATCATCGTCTGGCGACCGACCCGATCATGCTCGGCATGGGCTTGAAGCGACAGGTGCTTTTCATGGCGAAGGAAGAGCTGTTCAAGAATAAATTCATCAGTTGGTTTCTGCGCAAGCTCGGCGCTTTCCCTGTTTCCAGAGGAAAGGCCGATACAGGCTCTATCCGCCATTTTGAGAATGCTCTCGAGAACGGCGCGCTGATGGGTATTTTCATCGAGGGCACTCGCTCTAAAGACGGCGAATTCCTGCCGCCGAAGAACGGCTGCAGCCTTATCGCGTGGGATACCAAAACACCCGTTATCCCTGTGTGCCACACCAAGATCGGTTCCCGCACTGTTTTCCATTTCGGAAAGCCGTTATCACTCGAGGATATGGGCTTTGAAAAAGGCGGCGCGAGAGAATTCCGCAACGCCAGCCGCGTTATTATGGATCATATCAAGGCGCTTCGAGCGGAAGACTTAGCGAATTACGAGGCAAAGTCAAATGGCTGAGATCAAATTAGCTGAGTCCGCGGGCTTTTGCTTCGGCGTAAAAAGAGCCGTGAATATCGCCTTTGACGTTGCCGACAATCGTCACGGCGGCTGTACCCTCGGTCCGATCATCCATAATAAGGAAGTCGTCAGAGAGCTCAGTGAAAAGGGCGTCATAACGGTCGATACTCCCGATGAGATCAACGGTTGCGAGCCTGTGATCATTCGCTCTCACGGCGTTAAGCGTTCTGTTTATGATACGCTGAATGAGATGGGCGTTGAATATATCGACGCGACCTGTCCTTTTGTGTCGAAGATCCACCAGATCGTTTCCGATATGAGCGGGAAGGGATATACGATTCTTTTGGCGGGGGACGAGAACCACCCCGAAGTTCAGGGAATACTCTCCAACTGCGTAGGTAAGTACTACGTTTTCAAAGACGAGAACGATTTACAAGAAATCGCTGATATAATTCCCTCTGAGAATAATAACGACATTTGCGTGGTTGCTCAGACCACTTTTAATAAAAAAGTTTGGAAAAATTGTATAATTTTTTTGAAAAAACTATATACAAATGCCAAAATCTTTGATACAATATGTAATGCTACGTCAAAGCGTCAGGCTGAAGCGCAGACTTTGTCTGAGCAATGTGACTGCATGATCGTGGTAGGAGATCGATCCAGTTCCAATACAAATAAGCTCTATTCTATTTGTAAAAGCAACTGTGAGCGCACCTATCTGATTGAGACAGCCGCAGAGCTCGAACAGAGTATGTATGCCCACGCAAAGACGATTGGCGTAACAGCCGGCGCTTCTACACCGGAAAGGAATATAAAGGAGGTACTGGATACAATGAGTGAAAACATCACATCCAGCGTAAACGAAACTGAGAACTTTGAGGAGATGTTAGAAGAATCTCTGAAAAGTTTGAACACTAATGAAAGGGTTATGGGTACTGTCGCAAGCATTGCTCCGACTGAAGTAATTGTCGAAGTCGACGGCAGAAAGCAGACCGGCTTTATCCCCATTGACGAGTTATCATCCACTCCGATTCAGAGCGCCGATGAAGTTGTCAAGGTCGGCGATCGTGTAGAACTGCTGATTATGAAAACCAATGACGTCGAAGGTACCATCATGCTCTCAAAGCGCAGAGTCGATGCTCAGAAGGGCTTTGAAGAACTGCAGAAGGCCTATGACGAGAAGGAGATCCTCACCGGTATCGTTACCGAGGTTGTCTCCGGCGGCGTGATCGTTGTTTCTAACGACATCCGCGTATTTGTTCCCGCTTCTCAGGCTACCATGGAGCGCGACGCAAACCTTGAAGAGCTCAAGGGTCAGGAAGTCAAGTTCCGTTTGATCGAGCTGTCTCAGCGCGGCAGAAGAAGAAAGATCATCGGCTCCATCAAGAGCGTTCTCCGTGACGAAATCGCCGCTAAGCGCGCAGAGTTCTGGGAGAACTGCGAGGTCGGTAAGGTTTACACCGGCGTTGTTCGCTCTCTGACCTCTTACGGCGCGTTTGTCGATCTCGGCGGCGTTTCGGGTATGATCCACATTTCCGAGCTGTCTTGGCTGCGCATTAAGCATCCGAGCGAGGTCGTCAAAGTCGGCGATACCGTCGAGGTATATATCAAGGACATCAATACCGAGTCCACCCCCAAGAAGATCTCCTTAGGTTATAAGAAGACCGAGGACAATCCGTGGGTCATTCTCGAGAAGAATTATCCCGAGGGCACTGTTGTCAAGGCTAAGATCGTCGGTCTGACCGCGTTCGGCGCTTTTGCTAACATCATTCCCGGTATCGATGGTTTGATCCACATTTCTCAGATCTCCAACAAGCGTATCGACAAGCCCTCTGACGTTCTCTCTGTCGGCGATGAGGTAGAGGCTAAGATCACAGGCATCGACTTCGAGAAGAAGCGCGTCAGCCTGTCCATCCGCGCTCTGCTTTCCGAGGATGTTGAGGAGGAAGAGGCTGCTCCTGTTGAGGAAGAGCCCGAGATCCGCGAGCTTGAAGATGAGGTTCCCGCTGTTGAGGAAGCAGCTGAAGCTGTTCCCGCTGGGGAAACCGAGTCTGCTGAAGAGACTGAATAATCGTTAATTCGACAGGCGTCCGTTTGGGCGCCTGTTTTTTTCTGCATTTATCTCTATAAGAATATTATTCACCATTAGTTTTGGTATGATAATATGTAATAGTTTTTCAGCTATAATATGAATATGGGACTTGATAAAATGCTTGAACAAATCACAAAGGATTCCAACGCGGTTTTCACGCAGCTGATCGAGACCGCCAAATTACATGAAGGCTCTATCGTCGTGCTCGGCTGTTCGACCAGCGAGGTCGGCGGTGAGAGGATCGGCACCCATTCGAGTATGGACGTTGCCGCGGCAATCTACGACGGCTTTTTTGATCTGCTGAAGGAAAAAGGTATTTTCCTTGCCGCTCAGTGCTGTGAACACCTCAATCGTGCTTTAGTGATCGAGCGTGAGCTCGCACAATTATACCGTATTCCGATCGTCAATGCCGTTCCCCAGCCGAAAGCAGGCGGCAGCAGCGCTACGACCGCTTACTCCCGCTTTGACGATCCCGTTCTTGTCGAGCATATACAGGCTGACGCGGGTGTTGATATCGGCGGTACGTTGATCGGTATGCACTTAAAGGAAACCGCTGTTCCTCTGCGCCTGCCGCAGAAGAAGATCGGCGAGGCGTTTGTCGCTTCCGCCCGTACACGCGCGAAGTTTATCGGCGGCGCTCGAGCTGTATATGATGAAACATTACTGTGAGGTAGAATATGACTGCGAAAGAAGAATTTATCCGGATTTATACAGAAAATATCACCCGCAAAGGCTCAGCCGAGCTGCTCGAATGGATCCAAAAGACCGATTTCTTTACCGCTCCCGCCAGCACCAAATATCATTGCGCTTGCGAGAACGGTCTGGTCATGCACTCCGTCAGTGTGTTCAATACCCTCGTCGAAAAGCATTTTGACGAGGAGACGGATAACATGGAGAGCTTTGCCATCTGCGCTCTGCTCCACGATCTTTGCAAGGCGCAGTTCTACAAGACCTCGACCCGTAACGTGAAGAATGACGAGACAGGTCAGTGGGAAAAGGTCCCGTTTTATTCCATCGAGGACAGCTTCCCTTACGGACACGGCGAGAAGAGCGTTTTCCTGATCGAACGTTTCATGCGTCTTAAGCTTGACGAAGCTATGGCGATCCGCTGGCATATGGGCGGCTTTGACGATAACAACGGCATGTACGTCAGCAAGGCGTACGACCGCTATCCGCTGGCGGTCAAGCTCCATTTAGCCGATCTGGAAAGCACCTATTTAAGAGAGAAAGGCACCTCCGCGGTGCGCAGGTAAACGATGAATTTAGAAGAAGCAAGAGCGAAGGTCGCACAACTGACCGAAGAACTCAATTACCATAACGACCGATATTACAATCACGACGATCCCGTGATCTCTGACTATGAGTATGACGCCATGCTCCGTGATCTTGAAAATCTGGAAGCACAGTTCCCTGAACTGCTCCTTCCGACATCTCCGACGCAAAGGGTAGGCGGCAGCAGAGGAGAGAAGTTCTCTCCTGTCGTCCATTCCGTACCGATGGAGAGTCTGCATGACTCCTTTTCTCCCGACGAGATCCGTGACTTTGACCGCAAGGTGCGCGAGGTCGTATCGAATCCCGTTTATGTCGTCGAGCCGAAGTTTGACGGATTGTCCGTATCCTGCGAATACCGCAACGGTGTATTTGTACGCGGTTCGACCCGCGGCGACGGTACGACAGGCGAAGACGTGACCGAGAATCTGATGACGATCAAGAGTTTGCCCAAGCGCCTTGATAACGCACCCGCGTTTTTGGAAGTACGCGGCGAAGTATATATGTCGGTCGCGACCTTTGAGAAGATCGTCGCCGAGCAGGAGAATAACGGTGAAAAGCCGTTCAAAAATCCCCGCAATGCCGCGGCTGGATCGCTCAGGCAAAAGGACAGCAAGATCACCGCAAAGCGAGGTCTTGACATCTTCGTATTCAATGTACAGGCGGTAGAGGGTATGTCGTTTACCACCCATGTGGAATCGCTCAACTTCCTGACAGAATCAGGATTCCCTACGGCTTTCTACAATAGCTTTGATAATGTAAATGACGTACTCACTGAGATAGAGCGTATCGACGAGCACAGAGGCGATCTGCCGTGCGATATCGACGGTGCGGTGGTCAAGCTGAATAACCTTGCCGACCGTACATTGCTCGGCAGTACCGCAAAATTCCCGCGTTGGGCGGAAGCCTATAAATATCCTCCCGAAGAAAAAGAGACAGAACTGCTCGATATTGAGATCAACGTCGGCAGAACAGGAGCAATCACGCCTGTCGGCATCTTCAAGCCTGTACTTTTGGCGGGCACGACCGTATCCCGCGCCACGCTCCATAATGAAGATTTTATTCGTGAGCTCGGCGTATCGATCGGCGATACCGTAAAGATCCGTAAAGCGGGTGAGATCATTCCCGAGGTGCTCTCTGTCGTTCATCATCAAGAGGGCGCGCAGGTTTATCAACTGCCTGATTATTGTCCGTCCTGCGGCAGTAAGCTCGTCAAAGAAGAGGACGAAGCCGCGACCCGCTGTACCAATACCGAATGTCCCGCACAGCTTTTGCGTCATTTGATCCACTTTGTGTCCCGTGATGCAATGGATATCGAGGGCTTAGGACCGTCTTTACTTGAAATGCTGTTAAATGAGGGCTTGATCAAAACCTTCACCGACCTGTATAAGCTCCAAGCGGAGGATATCGCATCTCTTGACCGCATGGGCGAGAAATCCGCGAATAACCTGATCAACGCCATCGAAAAGTCAAAGAGTGCCGAGATCAATCGTCTGATCTACGCCTTGGGTATCCGTCATATCGGCGAGAAGGCGGCGAAGCTATTATGCGAGCATTTTCTATCTGTAGAAAAGCTGTTTGAAGCCAGCGAGGAAGAGATCGCCGCGATCGAGGGCTACGGCGCGATCATGGCGAAATCGGTCTATGACTACTTCCGATTAGAGGGTACCGCGCACCTGATTGCTGAGCTCAAAGCGCTCGGCGTTGAAATGAAGCCGCTCGAAAAGAAAGAAAAGGCGGGTTCCTTTATCGGTAAGACCTTTGTCCTGACAGGCACTTTGCCGACCATGAGCAGGAAAGAAGCCTCGCTTCTGATCGAGCAAAACGGCGGCAAGACCTCGTCCTCTGTATCGAAAAAGACGGACTACGTCTTAGCGGGAGAGGACGCGGGCTCAAAACTGACGAAAGCCCAATCACTCGGCGTAACCATTATCTCCGAGAGCGACCTTCTCCAAATGATCGAAAACGGAATTGAATAACTCTTTTATCAATGATCCCTGTCCGAAAGGACGGGGATTTTGTCGTTTACAGCGCATCTATTCGGACATACTTTCTCGGACAGGTTCTATCCGTCACGGCGGCTTCATATGATGTACTGTTCATCAAAAAGGACGGTGAAAACAATGGATAATAGTTTTGACATTATCACAAATTATCTGCCCGATAGGATCAGAGCGCCGTTGATACGTGCTTTGAGTACCTGCCAAAGAGCCACTGAGATCGTTTTACGTACCGACAGACCTCTATGTGTTTACGAATCCTACAGATTATTATTTGTTACGGATAAAGGCTTAGTGACGGACTCCTTTTCTGTCGATCATCTGTTGACTGTGTCGGCGAGTGAAATCGAATCTATCGTACTAAAGCTCTGTGATCACTCCGTCTATGCTTATCAGAACGAGATCAACAGCGGCTTTATCACGATCGGCGGCGGTGTAAGGGTAGGTATATGCGGTAAAGCAGTCATGACAGACGGTAAGCTGACCAATGTACGGGATATCTCGACCCTCTGCTTTCGTATCGCGCGTGACGTACATCACTGCGCAAATCAACTGCTGTCCCTGATAAACCCTCTTGACGGCGCGCTGATCTGCGGCGTACCCGGGAGCGGCAAGACGACTATGATCCGCGATATGGCGCGACAGCTATCCTATACATATCATGTCAGCGTTCTGGACGAGCGGTGCGAGATCACCGCCTACAGCCGTACAAAGTCTTCTTTTGACCTTGGCTTATGTGATATTTACGCGGGTTATCCGAAAGGACTTGCCGCAAACCATGCCATTCGCAGTATGGTACCCGATATCATTGTATGCGATGAAATTGGCGATAAAAGTGACGCCGACATGCTGAGGTATTCTTTGCGGTGCGGTGTAGCTTTCATAGCGACTGTCCACGCAAGCAGTATGCAGGATCTGAGAAACAGAGAGATCACTTCTGAGTTGATCAATACAGGGGCTTTCCGATACATCGTATTTTTGAAATCAAACGGAGAACTCGGAAAGGTCGATAAGATATACGAGCTGTGTGAGCCGCATGGTTAAGCTGATCCTTTGTATCATCATCATATTCTGCGGCGCGGTATCAGGTCTGCATTTATCCCGCAGGCTGACAAAACGCCGTGATGTACTTTCGGGCTTTGAAATGATGTTTCACCGCGCGTTGATCCGAATCGAGTATAACGCGGGTGATCTGTGCGAAGTATTCTCTGATAATTTCGCGGGATATGTTTTTACACATGACAAGCCCTTTGAAGATCAGTGGGATTATTTGATCAAGAGCTGTTCTCCCTCTTTGACAAAGGAGGATATCGCTCTGTTGAATGATTTTCTCAATCATCTCGGCACAGCGGACAGCGAATCTCAACGACAGCATATCGTGATGTACAGCCGTTTGATACAAGAGCGCATTGACAGCGCGAAGGAGGATATACAGACCAAATCCAAGATGTACAGGGTGATTCCCTTGTCAGCGAGTATCGTCATATCCTTGCTGATGATTTAGATGAAGGACAAATAGCGTTAAGGAATGAAATTATGGACGTAGATATGATATTTAAGATAGCGGCGATCGGTATCATTGTCGCGATACTCAATCAGCTGCTCGTGCGCAGTGGCAGAGAGGAACAGGCGCTTTTGACGACGATCGCGGGTTTGGTAGTGGCGTTGATGATGATCATTTCCCAGATCAGCGAGCTGTTCTCGACCGTCAAGAGCACTTTTGGATTGTAGCATGGATATGATCGTGATTTGCGGCGCGGCAATCATGACCGCCGTACTTGCCGTAATGCTCAGGCAGCAGAGTCCGCACAGCGCTTTATTATTGTCGCTCGCTTCAGGCACGGTGATCATACTCAGTATTCTAAAGAATATTCCCGACCTTCTCTCAGGAGTGCAAGCACTCTTATCCGACAGCGACATCGATACACAGAGTATCGCTATTCTATTAAAAGTGGTCGGTATCTGCTTTGTGACGGAATTCACCTGCGACTGCGTGACCGAGGCGGGAATGCTCTCGCTGAGTACGAATATCTCCTTTGCGGGCAAGATACTGGTGCTGTTTACCGCGCTACCGCTGTTCCGGAATATCTTAACTATCATCACGTCGCTGCAAAGTTGATATGAAACAATTATTCGTGTGTTTATTGGTAGCCTCTTTGATATTTATGTGCTCAATGAGTTGTAAAGCAGTCGGCACATTTGACAGTGAGATAGAGCAGATCGAAAACAGTATCAGTCAGGACGCGTCAGAGGATTTAGAGAACCTCGATATTAACGGTGTAGACGATGTACTGAGTAAGGGTATAGACAGCGGAAAGATATGGGATTATCTGATCAGCTTGATAGGTGAGAACAGCAAAGGTCCGCTATCCGCGTTGATCGTCATGGTGTCGATCTTGCTGATAGCCGGTATCGCGGAATCCTATAACTATTCACTGCGCTATACCGAGACAAAGGATATCATGAGCGTGGTCATCAGCTTGTTTACCTTATCGGTCGTGATCGCTCCCGTATCGGAAATGGTCTCGTCCTCTGTAACAGTCATCAAGGGAGCATCTGACGTCATGACCGTCTATCTGCCGGTTATGGCCGGTATCATGGCGTTCGGCGGCAAGGCGATCTCCTCCGCCGGGTTCTATGCCTCGGCTGTCACGGCGGCGCAATTGCTGTCAAAGCTCGCGTCATCTGTGCTGACTCCGATCCTGAATATGATACTTTCTCTGTCTGTTTGCACAGGGATCAGCTCGCGGTTCTCCTTAGGCGGTATCACCGATACGCTGAGTAAATGGTTCAAATACGGTATCACATTCGCTGTGAGTATCTTCTCGGCGATACTCGGTCTCAACGGCACCTTGTCCGCGTCTGCCGACACTGTCGCAGGTCGCGCGGCAAGATTCGGGCTGAGTTCTTTTATTCCGCTGATCGGTTCTTCTATCTCAGAAGCCTACGGCGCTTTACAAAACAGCGTGTCACTGCTCAAATCGGGCGTAGGAGTGCTCGTGATACTCGCGCTCTTTGTCACCTTTGTACCGCTTTTGATCAAGACGCTCCTGTGGTCTGCCATATTGAGTGTCGCGAAAATGACAGGCGAAGTCTTATCCGTATCGTCTGCGGTATCGGTACTTCATTCCCTGATACAGTTTATCTCTGCGCTCAGAGCGGTATTGATCGCCGTGATGGTCGTGTTTATCATATCGACGTCCATCATGCTCAGGATCGGCGGTCAGTCATGAGCGGATTACAGACCGTCTGCGTGACATTGTGTTACACCTGTATCGCCGTCAGTATTATCTCGTTGTTAGTACCGCAAAAGCGCACCCGACGTGTGATGGGCTTTGTGATCGGTTTGTTTTTTATCAGCACGATGACCTCAGCCGTCGCCGAGCAAGTTGGTCAAATACAGCTATCAGAGATCGAACAAGAGGAAATCACGATACCCGAATACAGCGAAGAGGATTTTGATAACGAGATCGCACAGATGACGGCGGATAACCTTACCTCGGCACTCAATGAATTATTGCTCAATGAGGGCATACAGACACAGGACATTCAGCTGACATTAAAAATATCCGACAAAGGCAGAATATCTGTTGTACGTGCTGTCATATATATCAATGAAGCAGATCGAAGCAGGACGTCGGATATCAGGAGTATCATATACAGGAATATCGCAAAGGAGCCGGAAATATATGTTGATGGGGAAGAGCTTCAATGATTGGCTCGGTGACAAGAGAGTAATCAAAGCGGCTGTCATCATCGGAGTTGCCGCAATACTATTGATCGGCTTGACCAATGTGATCGATTTTTCTCATAACGATCAACAGCAGGCAGAAGCGTATGCCGATAAAACGGAAAAAAGGCTTCTCGAGATCGTGTCACAGATCAGCGGGGTAGGGGATGTGAAGATATTTTTGACGATGGATAACAGCGGAGAAAACGTCTACCTCAAGAATTCCGATACCAAAACGGTCAGTATCGAACCTAAAGTACGCGGCGTAGTCGTCGTATGCGACGGCGGCGACGATCAGTTGGTCGTTTCCCGCGTGCTCGACGCGGTGACTAAGGCGCTGAATATCAGCTCAGATAAAGTTTGTATTACAAAATAGGAGGATCATCATGAAAGTAAAAAAGCAACACATCTTAGCAGGCGCGCTGATTCTGGCGCTGGGAGCGGCGGTATATCTTAACTGGCAGTTTTCGGGAACACCTCTGATCAAGCCGTCGTCTAAAGAACTCGGCTCTGCAACCTATGTCAGCAACGAGGCGACCGCCACGGTAGATGAGGCGAAAGCCGCCTCCAACGAAATGACGCCCGAGGCGAAGCTCGCGCAGGCGCGGACAGACCGCACACAGGCGCAGGACAGCGCGCTTGACGCGGCTGAAAATATCCTGTCGCTGTCCGATAGCTCCGACGACGCGAAGGCAGAAGCCGTCAAGGCGGCGAATACCATCGAACAGCGCATACTCGCTCAAAGCAATATCGAGGGAATCCTGACCGCGAAAGGTTATCCGAGCGCGATTTGCTATCTGTCGGATTCGGGCTGTACGGTCACGGTGTTGAGCAGTGAGCTGAGCGAAAACTCGCCCGTTATCATCAAGGAAGCCGTGATATCGCAGACAGAGGTAGAATTCAACAATATCGTTATCGTTGACGTATAATTGAGATAAAAGAAAACGGACGGTTTGACCGTCCGTTTTGTATGTGGATATAACGTTTATTTTAACATGTTGATAATGTCATCGTTCGCGTCAAGGATCGGGAAATCCTTCTTCAGATCGGAGGTGCGAAAATCCGTTCCGTTGATCTTGTCATAACTCTCCGCGTCGACAATGATCATTGCCGAACGCGGCGGAATCAGCATATCCTTCTCAAACGGGAACAGCGCCTTATCCGAAGCGTTGTCAGCGTCAGCGATGACATACCAGTTCTCAGGCAGCTCATACTGCGACTTGATCTGCGGAGCGCAGGGCTTGTCGGAGTTGTTGATGATCACGCTGAGCATCTTCCATTCGCCCTCGGTGTCGTTCTTCAAGGTGAGCGAAATGCTCTGACCGTTGTAGACGACGTAACCGTCGTTGACCGCTTTTGTGGTGTTGTCGCGCAGGGGAGAGAAAGCCTTTCTGATTTTGATAAGACCCTCATAGTAGCTGACAAGATCGGCGTAGCGGATCGTTCTTGCCCAGTTGATGGAGTTGATGGAATCGGGCGATTTGTAGGAGTTGTGATCGCCCTTCTTGGTTCTCGCGAATTCTTCACCCGCCATCCAGAAAGAGATGCCGAGGGAAGAGAGGATCAGGGTCGCCGCCAGCTTGTTCTGAGAGATATAAAGCTGATCGTTGGTATCGTAATCGTCACACCAATTCGATTTCAGGATCTTATCCCACAGAGTCAGGTTATCGTGAGCGGAAGCGTAGGTGATACACTGAGAAGGTTCGTTTGCCCAGTTGCCAAAGGTAACGGACGAAGCGCCCATCATACCCGCGATAACATTATAAGCGCTGTGGGTCGAGCCCTGGATAAAGCCCTTGCTGTCGTCGTCGGAGCCGCCCTTGATACCGTGGCGCATATCGTCGTTGAACATACCGATCCTTGAAGAGAGCTTTTTCGCGTTTGCTTTATTACTGCAATCCTCGCCGGAGATACCGTTCTCGCCGTCATTAGCGGTCCACGGCTCGCCGTACATCAGGATCCGTCTGTCGATCTTGTCGAGATTCTCACGGATCAGGTTCATGGTCTCGATATCGTGACAAGCCATCAGGTCAAAGCGGAAGCCGTCGATATGATATTCGTTCGCCCAGTAGCAAAGGGAATCGATCATGAACTTGCGGAACATGATCTTATCGCTTGCCGTGACATTGCCGCAGCCCGAAGAATTCAGGAAATTACCGTTCTGCATACGGAAGTAGTAGCCGGGAACGGTTTTTTCAAACGGGGACTGAGCGGTGGAGTAAACATGATTGTACACGACGTCCATGATCACGCCGATGCCTTCCTCGTGAAGCGCCTTGACCATTTCCTTGAACTCTCTGATTCGTACTTCGCCGTGATAAGGGTCGGTCGAATAAGAGCCCTCGGGTACATTATAGTTGACGGGATCATAGCCCCAGTTGTATTCAACGCCTGTAGCTTCATTGACTGAACCAAAGTCAAAAGCCGGATTCAGCTGAACATGGGTGATACCGAGCTTTTTCAGATAATTGACGCAGGTGGGATAATCGGTGAAGGGGATACAGGTGTTCTTTTCGGTGAACGCCAAAAATTTACCGCGATGTTCTTTGCTCACGCCCGAGGTGTCGGAAGAAGAAAAGTCGCGGATATGGACTTCCCAGATGATGGCGTCAGTCGGCTTTTCGGGAACGACATGATGATCGTTTTCCCAGCCCGCGGGATCGGTCTCGGAAAGATCGACGACCTCGGAGCGTGCGGAATTCACGCCGACTGCCTTAGAGTATACGTCCTGTGTCTCGCAAGTGCCTTTCTCGGTCTTGATGACATAGGTATAATAGGTGTGATTCAGGTCTCCGTCAATATACGCGGACCATACGCCGGTAGCCGCGTCAAACAGCATTTGCTTGATGCTGAGCACCTGAGCGCCCCGCTCATAAAAAGAGCCGGTAGAATAGAGCTTTAACAGAACCTGTTCCGCCGAGGGAGCCCATACCTTGAACGTCGTGCCGTCAGGAGTATAGGTGTAGCCCAAATCATTACCGTCATAGGTATTATAGATATCAGATTTATTGCAATAAAATGCATTAGTACCCATTACTAAACCTCACTTTTACTTAAAATTTACATGGGGATACTAAATAAGCTATCTCCGATATTTTATCATTATTCGGCTTTATTTTCAACAATAATCTATTGGTAACGGGCTGTTCAAGCTAAATTCCGTTCATATTAATAAAAAATTTAAAGTAAAATTAGTAAATCTGTCAAAATGCCATTAGTCGTTTTTTGCCCTCTTTGTTATATTTTATGATTGCATGTTCGTTGTGTTCCGTTATTTACAAAGTTTATCAAGTATGTTATAATAATATGCGTATAAAATGATGAAAGCGAGGGGTGTTTATGTGCGAGAATAACACGAACACTGCCGAGAACAAGGACAGAAACAATATTTCACGTTACAAAATGCGCGAGCAGGCGTTTTTTCTCTGCTTTGAAGCCTTATTTACCGACGCGGATATCGACGAGATCGCCGATAACGCGGGCGACGCGAGAGATGAATTCCTGAGCGATTACGCGATCGAATGTGCGAAAGGCGTATCAGAGCATCGTGATGAGATCGACGAGAAGATCTCCGCAAATTTAAAACAGGGCTGGAAGATCAGCCGTATCTCCAAGATCTCTCTTGCGCTTCTGCGCGTGGCGATCTATGAAATGCTCTATCAGGACGATATCCCTGTATCCGTTTCGATCAATGAAGCGGTCGAGCTCGCTAAAAAGTACACAGGCGAGGACGATTCCGCGTTTGTCAACGGTGTGTTAGGAGCGATTGCGAAGGAATTATGAGTTATTATCTCGGAATCGACACCAGTAATTATACGACTTCCGTATGCCTGTTTGACAGTGAAAGCGGGAAAGTGATTTCCGGTCGTAAGCTGCTTCCCGTCAAGGATGGCGAGCTCGGGCTCAGGCAGAGCGACGCGGTGTTCCATCATGTTCAGCAATTGCCTTTGATGTTTCAAGAAGCCTTTGACGGTTTCACCGATCAGATCAAAGCGATCGGCGTATCCTACGCGCCTCGTACCGTTGAAGGCTCCTATATGCCGTGCTTCACGGTCGGTACGGCTGTTGCGGATATTCTTTCATCGGTTCTGAAAGTTCCTGTTTACCGCTTCTCCCATCAACAGGGGCATATCGCCGCGGCGCTGTACAGCATTGAACGTCTTGATTTATTATCAAAGAAGCATATCGCGTTTCATGTCAGCGGCGGTACGACCGAAGCGCTGTTAGTCAACGGCGATGACGGCTTTGTGACGACGCGGGTCGTCGCTCATACTCTCGACCTTAATGCGGGTCAGCTGATCGACCGTGTCGGCGTGATGCTGGGGCTTCATTTTCCGTGCGGTAAAGAGCTTGAGAAGCTGGCGTTGCAATGTAGTGATAAGATCAAAGCCAGAGCTACGCTCAAAGGCGCAGACTGCTGTCTCAGCGGCGGTCAGAATATCGCCGAAAAATTCCTCAAAGAAGGCAAAAGCCCTGCCTATATCGCGCGTTTTACGATGGAATTTGTCACAGCCGCTATTTCGGGTATGAGCGATCGTATCCGTGAAACATACGGCGATCTGCCGTTTGTCTACGCGGGCGGCGTTATGTCCGATTCCATCATTCGAGAGAAGTTAACAGCCCATCATGACTGCGTATTTGCCCTGCCCGAGTTTTCTTCCGATAACGCGGCGGGTACTGCGGTACTGAGTTTTATAAAGGATCAAGATTAATGCCAACGCCAAAGGTTTTTACCGTATCACAGCTCAATGCCCATATCAGCAATCTCTTCGCTTCTGATGAAGAGCTGAAGATGATATTCATCGAGGGCGAGCTGTCCAATGTCAATATCAATTCCAAAAGCGGTCACCTGTATTTTTCCTTAAAGGATAAAGACAGCGTGATCCGTGCCGTTATGTTCTCCTGGAACGTTCGCAATCTGAAGTTCCGTCCCGAAGCGGGTGTGAAAGTGATCATGCGCGCTCAGGTCACGGTCTATGAGGCGGGCGGTCAGTATCAGCTGCGCGTTGAAGATATGCAGCCCGACGGATTCGGCTTGCAGGCTCTGCAGCTTGAACAAGTGAAAAAGAAGCTCGAAGCCGAAGGACTGTTTGCTCCTGAGCATAAAAAGCCGATCCCCGCTTTTCCGAAGACTGTCGGTATCATCACTTCGCCGACAGGCGCGGCGCTGCGCGATATCTTGGATATCATCGGACGTCGCTATCCCTGTGTGGATATCGTGCTTGCACCCGTGCTGGTACAGGGCGAGGAAGCGCCTGCCCAACTGATCCATGCGGTGAATTTATTCTCTGAGAATCAAGTCGCTGACGTTGTCATCATCGGCAGAGGCGGCGGCTCGATGGAAGACCTCTGGGCGTTCAATGATGAAGGACTTGCCAGAGCGATCTATCAGTGCAAGACGCCTATCATTTCCGCTGTAGGTCATGAAACGGATACGACCTTATGTGATTTCGTCAGCGATCTGCGCGCTCCTACTCCGTCCGCGGCGGCTGAGCTCGCCGTACCGAATAAGGCAGATCTGCTTGAAAACGTACAGGTTCTTTTGCGGCAGGCTGTTTCGATCACTGAAAAACAATTGGAGATCTGCTACAGTGACGCTGAAAAGCTGAGTGAGTTGGTTACTGCTCATTCTCCTTTGGATACCATCAATAAGAACATCGAATTGGTCGATGCGTTCGCGGACAGGGCTTTAACTACCGCAAATCATTTTTACGATACCGTGCTTGCTCGTTCCAACGAGCTGTTTACGAAGGTAGAAGCCCTTAATCCGGTCGCAGTCCTTAATCGCGGCTTTGCTTATATCACACATGGCGATAACAACGTCAGCTCGGTCAAGGACGTCAAGAGCGGCGACAGTATCGATATCACCCTCAAGGACGGCGGTTTCTCAGCGACCGTCCAATAAAATATACCAAGTTAAGAACGATCAAGGTTTAGTCAGAATTGAAAGAGGATAATTATGGCATTCGCACACTTGCATTTACATACAGAATATAGTTTATTAGACGGCGCCTGTCGGATTTCCCGCGTAGTCAAGCGAGCGAAGGAGCTCGGACAGGAAGCGCTTGCAATCACCGATCACGGCGTTATGTACGGCGTGATCGATTTTTATCGTGAGTGTAAGAAGCAGGGGGTACACCCTGTTATCGGCTGTGAAGTATATGTCGCGTCCCGCTCACGCTTTGACAAGAACCCTGAATATGATCGCGAGTATTATCATCTGATCCTGTTGTGTGAGAATCAGACGGGCTATCAGAATTTGATCAAATTAGTTTCTTGCGGTTTTACCGAGGGATTTTATAATAAGCCCCGTATCGACCGTGAGTTGATCGAGAAATATCACGAAGGCTTGATCTGTCTGTCGGCTTGTATGTCCGGTGAAGTGCCGAAGAAACTGCTTGATAACGATCGTCAAGCCGCGTTAGATACCGCAAGATATTATCAAAGCATTTTCGGAAAAGAGAATTACTATATCGAATTGCAGGATCACGGTATCAAAGAACAGCAGCTGCTGAACAGAGAACTGATCGCCATCGCAAAACAGATCGGAGCGGGTCTTGTCGTGACCAACGACTGTCATTATATCCGCAAAGAGGACAGCGAACTGCACGATATCCTTTTGTGTATCCAGACCAACAGCACGGTCAATAATAAGAAAATGGGCTTTGAAACAGAGGAATTCTACCTCAAAAGCGAGGATGAAATGCGCGCTGTATTCCCCGAGCTCGATGAAGCTTTTGAGAATACCGTGAAGATCGCCCGGCGCTGTCAGCTCGATTTCGAATTCGGCAACCGTAAATTGCCTGAGTTCCAAACGCCGAATGACGAGGATCATTATGAGTATTTCCGTCGTCATTGCTATGAGGGCTTATACAAGCATTACGGAGATAACCCCGATCAAAGTGTGATCGATCGTCTCGAGTATGAGATGTCCGTCATCAAGAAGATGGGCTTTGTCGATTACTTCCTGATCGTTAACGATTTTATCCAATACGCGAAGAGCAAGGATATCCCTGTAGGCCCCGGCAGAGGATCGGGCGCGGGTTCTCTGTGCGCCTATTGTATCGGTATCACCATGATTGACCCGCTCAGATATGACCTTCTCTTTGAACGATTCTTGAATCCCGAACGCGTCAGCATGCCAGATTTTGACGTTGACTTTTGCACGGACAGGCGCGGCGAGGTGATCGATTATGTCATCGACAAGTACGGCTCCGATCGCGTCGCCCAGATCGTATCCTTCGGTACGATGAAGCCGCGCGGGTCGGTCAGAGACGTCGTCAGGGTACTCGAGTTACCCTATTCGACAGGTGACAAGATCGCTAAAATGATCCCGAACGTCAATGATATGACGATCGATAAAGCGCTTACTATGTCCGCTGAGCTTCGACAGAATTATCAGCAGGACAGCGTTACAAAGCAGATCATCGACACTGCCCGCTCTTTGGAGGGACTGCCGCGCAATGTTACGATGCATCCCGCAGGCGTTGTCATTACTGACAGACCCGTTAGCGACTATGTGCCGCTCTCGATGTCCTCTGACGGCGTTGTGACGCAGTATACGATGACGACGCTGGAAGAACTCGGCTTGCTGAAAATGGATTTTCTCGGATTGCGAAATCTGACGGTTATCCACGGCGCTGAAATGATGATCCGCCGCCGAGAGCCTGATTTTTCGATCAACGATATCGACTACAATGATAAAGCGGTCTACGATCTTTTTGCCGCAGGCAACACCGACGGCGTATTTCAGTTTGAAAGCGGCGGCATGAAGAACGTTTTGGTACAGATGAAACCGAACCGCTTTGAAGATCTGCTCGCGGCGCTGGCTCTGTACCGACCGGGCCCGATGGAATCCATTCCGACTTATATCCGCAACCGTAATCATCCCGATCAAATCACCTATAAGCACCCGCTGTTAGAGCCGATTTTGAAAGATACCGACGGCTGTATCCTGTATCAGGAGCAGGTCATGCAGATATTCCGCACGCTCGCGGGCTATTCACTCGGCAGAGCGGATATCGTCCGCCGCGCGATGAGCAAGAAAAAACATGACGTGATGGAGCGTGAAAAGCAGATATTTATCCACGGACTTGTCAATGATAACGGCGAAGTTGAAGTGGAAGGGTGTCTCAGGCGCGGTATCGACGAGAAAACCGCTTTGTCGATCTTTTCCGAGATGGAGAGCTTTGCTTCTTATGCTTTCAATAAAAGCCACGCCGCGGCGTATGCCGCCGTTTCGTATCAGACGGCATACTTGAAATGTCGCTATAAACGTGAGTATATGGCGGCGCTGTTATCGTCCGTCGATAGCCAGAACAAGACTGCCGTTTATATCAGCGAATGTCATCGTATGGGGATTTCCGTTCTGCCGCCGAGCGTGAATGAGAGCGACAGCAAGTATACCGTTTCGTCGGGAAATATCCGCTTCGGCTTGTCCGCCGTCAAAAATCTCGGTTTATCCTTTATCGCGGCGATCATTAATGAAAGAAGAATGAAGCCGTACCATTCCTACTATGATTTTTGCAGACGGCTCAACGGCAAGGGTCTTAATTCCCGCTCACTTGAAAGCCTGATCAAATGCGGCGCGCTGGATAATCTCGGTCATAACCGCCGACAGATGCTCGCGGTATCCAAGACGATCATCGACGACTTGGAGTACGAACGCCGCAACGGCGGCGGAAAGGGACAGATCTCGCTCTTTGATATGGGTTCAGGTAGCTCTGCTTCCGAGATCGCGATTCCTGATTTAGAGGAATTCCCCCTGATCGAACTGCTGAATATGGAAAAGGAAATGGCGGGAATGTATCTCAGCGGTCATCCGCTCGATGAATACGCCGATTTTGCCGAGTCGGTACACGCCGACAGAGTCAGCGATATCCTTGATACGGAAGACGGCAGATATTCCGACAGAAGCAAGGTCAGATTACTCGTCACGATCAATAAGAGTAAGACTCAGGTCACTAAGAAAAACGATACGATGGCGTTTGCGGATGTAGAGGATCGCTACGGCAGCTGTGAGGTCATTATTTTTCCGAATGTACTCAATGAGTGCCGCGAGTCGCTCTATCCCGGCGCTGTCGTACTGATCGACGGAACGCTGAACATGAAAGAAGAAGAGGAGCCGCGCGTGCTTGCTGATAGGGTCACCTTACTGCCTGTCGCTTCTGAGCTGAACGATTTTGTCCTGCCCGAATCACATCAGCCTGTAACGCGGAAATCGGTAAAAACTCCTCAAAAGCCCGTACAAAAGCCGATACAGGGTAATACGCTCTATCTGAGAGTCCCTTCGCTTGACAGCAAGGAGTATCACAAGGCAAAGAATATCCTTGAGATATTCAACGGCAATACGCGTGTGATCTTCTATCTGAGCGATACAAAGCAACAGCTACTCGCGCCTCACAGTTTATGGACTGCTCCGAATCCCACGATGATGGGGGAGCTGTGTTATCAGCTCGGTGAAAAGAATGTTATCTTGAAATAAAAGATCAGGGAGGAAGCTTGCGGTTCCTTCCTGATTTTCTTTGATGAATTTTGTATAAATACTTGATTCTGTCATATGTTTTGTATTATAATATTATGCGTAATAAAATATATTTATTGACAGGAGGCTATATTATGGCTAAATCATTGGCGGTATTAACCAGCGGCGGCGACGCGCCGGGCATGAACGCGGCGGTCAGAGCGGTCGTCAGAGCCGGTATCTATAACGGTTTCAAGGTATACGGCGTTTATAAGGGCTACAACGGTCTGTTGGACCATAACGTAGAGGAAATGAATCTTCGTTCTGTTTCCGATATCCTCAGCCGCGGCGGTACGATCCTGTATACCGCGCGCAGTAAGAAATTTATGCAGGAAGAATATCAGAAGGAGGCGGCGGACTATTGCCGTTCCTTAGGTATCGAGGGTCTGGTCGTTATCGGCGGCGACGGTTCTTTCCGCGGCGCGAGAGCGCTCACTAAACAGGGAATCCCCTGCGTAGCGCTTCCCGGTACTATCGATAACGATATCGCCTGTACCGATTACACCATCGGTTTTGATACCGCGATGAATACAGCGGTCGAGATGATCGATAAGATCCGTGACACCGCCCAGAGCCATGATCGCTGCTCTGTTGTAGAGGTCATGGGCCGTCATTGCGGCGATATCGCTCTCGAGACAGGTATCGCTGTCGGCGCTACCGCTATTATCGTTCCCGAGGTCGAATATGATCTCGAGCGCGACGTTATCTCCCGTATCTACGAGCAGAAGGATACCGGTAAAAAGCACTTTATCGTTATCGTTGCAGAGGGCGTAGGCGGTTCTCAGGAGATCTCTCATTATATTCAGCACCGCACCGGTATCGAGACCCGCGCCACCATTCTCGGTCACGTTCAGCGCGGCGGTTCTCCGTCTCTGCGTGACAGACTGATGGCTACCTGCATGGGCGTTGCGGCTGTTGAATTGCTCAAGAGAGGCAACGAGGACGGCACTGTCGGCAACCGCGTCATCGGTTATCGTGACGGCAAGATCGTTGATTATGATATCACTGAAGCGCTTGAGATGCCGCGTCAGTTCAACAACCATCTCTATGAAGTCGCAATGAAAGTTTCCATCTGATATACTCAGAGGGCAACAGATAAACTATGGGTATTCAATATTTTTATAATTTTTGTATCAGAGAGATCGACGACGTTGATTTAGACAGCGATATCCTTTCCGCTGTTCGTAAGAGCTATTTCGCTTCTTTTGAGAAGATCCGCGACAAGATCACCTACGACAGCGAGGGTATTTCGATGCTGTACGATTACTGCATCGAGAAAGACAAGCCCCTGCGCTGGACGGTGAAGAACCCGCAGGGCGGGGTCGTTCAGGAAGTACTGCCCGCTGATTCAGGCAGATATTATCTTTGCTTTTATCGGGGCGATAAGCTGTTTAAGCGCTTGCTGTTCAGCAAACTCCATACATTGCTAATGGCGGAATATATGGACGATAACGGCGCTGTTTGTCGTTCCGTGGAACCGCGTAAGGTCCAAGGCGGATTGTGTCTTTTGTATAAAGATGTATCGCTTCCCGACCCCGTTGTGCTTTCCGCCGCTCCCGATATCGAAGATGAATACGTCGCTCAGTGCGTGAAATCGCAGTTCAGGGATTATACGGCCGCGGCTTCGACCGATACGGGGATCGTATGGTATCTCAGCGATAAGCAGACAGCTCGTTTCAAGGCACTTGTCCAAGAGATAACCGCCGCTTTGAGCAACATGGAAGAAGAGAGCTTTGTCGGAGACGATACGCCTTTGCTTGATAAGATCAACGCGAAGGATTTCAACATGAAGCGCAATCTCTCCGCGTCGCTCGATATCTCGAAAGCGAAAAGCTTTTCCGCTCCTGTTGTTCAGGATTTCGTTAAGGATCAACCTGTTGAAGAAGATAAGGAGAAAGCTGTCGATTCTTCTATCAATGAACCGTCAGAACCTGAAGTTGAGAATGAACTCTCTGCTGAGGAAATCGATAAGATCGTTGAAGAGATCGATGCGGCGGTTGCGGAACCCTCTGAGATCGAGGAAGAAGCTATTCAGATTTCCCAACAGGTTGAACCTGAAGAAGCCGAACAAACCGAAGAATCCGAAGAGCAGGAAGAGATCGAAGAAGCGGAAGATTCCGAAGAGAAGTCTGAAGTCGAGCCTGTTGCGGCTAAACCCGATAAAGAGATCATGGCGGACGGCGCTGTGTATAGTTACTACGGTAATCTGGACGGTAACGGAAACCGTTCAGGCTATGGCAGAACTGTAACAGATTTCGGCTTGACCGCTTATGAGGGAATGTATGTCAATGATAAACGTTCCGGCAAAGGCGCGTACTTCTACAAAGACGGCACTCTGTGCTACAGCGGCGACTGGGCAGAAAATGTCCGTCACGGCGTCGGTGTAGGCTTCAGCTCGCGCGACGGCTCGATCCATGTCGGTAAATGGGTTCACAACAAGCCCGAAGGAACCGGTGTGAGAATGTCAGCAGAAGGTGAGATCAAATTCGTCTGCAAAGAGCTCAGCGACGGCAGTACGGTTTTGATGAATTATCTCAACGATGACTCTGTTGTGATCTCGAAATACGACAAGAACGGCAGTAAGCTGTCCGAGAAAAAGGTTTCATTGATCGATTTACAATAACGATAACGCGGAGTGGAAACATTCCGCGTTTCTTTATGTATATTTATAGGTCATTTCTCCATACTACTCATATCGTATTATACGGTAAATGTACAATAATAAGGAGTAATATGTATGAAAAAATTCTTTGTATTGCTGTGTGCCGTACTCATGCTTGCTTTATCCCTCTGTGCTTGTATGAACACTTCGGCAGGCAGGGTAGATGAAACACAAGCGCCGACAACTTTTGTCAAGCCGACTGAGCACAGTAAGGGCAGTGAAGCGCTGGCAGAGACCAAAAATAATGACAGAGAAGCACCCACCGATGATGATTCCGAGATGATGGAAACGATCGTGGACGCAGTCGCCACTGAATGGGACGATATGGTTGAGGACGGTCAGATCGAGGACGGCGACGGCAATGTCGGCGAAAGGGAAAACAACGACGGCGACGGTAATTACGATCCCGACGCGGTCGAATAAGCAGGTGATTTACCTGCTTACATATATAGATACTCAAAACGAAAAGGACAGCACAGAACGAACTCTGAACTGTCCTTTTCTTATACTAATCCTTAATAAAAACCTATATCATCTATTGCGCTATATTTCGTATAGCTTTGTTGGGCTCCTTGACAGGCGCCAGCCTGTCTGCGTCTCC
>CADBYC010000015.1 GCA_902798755.1 uncultured Ruminococcus sp.
CTGAGCTACAGAGGCAAAAGTGGCGACCCGGAACGGGCTCGAACCGTCGACCTCTAGCGTGACAGGCTAGCGTTCTAACCAACTGAACTACCGGGCCGTTTCTTGGTGGGAACAACAGGGCTCGAACCTGTGACCCCCTGCTTGTAAGGCAGGTGCTCTCCCAGCTGAGCTATGCTCCCCAACCGTTCGCCTCTTTGTTTGCGACTCGTATATAATACTATATCTTGATAAAAAAGTCAAGGGGTTTTTTCAACTTTTTTTATTTTTTCTTTAATAAGTCTTTCAGCTCCGCTTCATCAAAGACATAGTGCTTGTTGCAGAAGCGGCAATTCGCCTCGGCGCCGTGGTTCTCGTCGATCATCGCCTTTATCTCTTCTTTCGGCATCGCGGCGATCAGATCGCGTATCTTCTCCTTGGAACAGCCGCACACATAGTCGACGGGATATTCGTCGAGCACCTCGACCTCAAACCCGCTGAGCGCTTCCTTGCACATATCAAGCGCGGTCATGCCCTTCGCGAGCATAGTGGTGACGGAATCGAGCTTTGACACATTCTCCTCGATCCTGTCGATGGTAGTATCGTCCGCACCGGGGAGCAGCTGGATCAGCAGACCGCCCGACAGCAATACCTGTGCGCTTTCCTTGTCGATCAGCACGCCTAAGGCGCAGACGGTAGGGATCTGCTCACTCGTCGCGTAATAATTGGTGATATCCTCGGCGATCTCGCCCGATACGATCGGGATCTTGCCGATATACGGCTCGCCCTCGCCAAAATCCTTCATCACGCTGATCACGCCCGCGCCGACCGCAGCCGCGACGTTCAGCTTGCCGTTTTCATAATGCGTAGTGGGACAATCGGGATTGGTGACAAAGCCCTTGACGTTACCGCTGCTGTCGGCGACCGCCATGAACGCGCCCAAGTCGCCGTCGCCCTCAAAGCGGATATTCAGCATAGACTTGGACGATTTGAGCTGAGCGCCCATCATCGAGGCGGCGGACAGCAGTCTGCCTAACGCGGCGGAAGCCACGGGAGAAGTATGATGAATGACGCTCGCCTTGTAGGCGATATCGGTCGAATCGATCGCGGAAACCATCACGGCTCCGTCAGAGGTGATACATCTGATGATTTTATCCATTGAAGTTCCTTTCTATCCTATGCGCCCTTCACAAAAGGGTGATTATTCCCTGTTGATCGCTTCTCTGATACGCGCGACAAATACGGCGCGGTCACTGTCGGCTTGCAGGGGATCTGTGCTCATATCGCGGTACACCGCTTTGACTTCAAAGCCCGACTGCGAGAGCATTTCTGTCAGCTCGTCAATCTCATAGGCGCGCTCCTTGAAATGCTCGCTGTATCGGCGGTACGTCTCCCCCTCGCGTTCGAACAGGTCAAGGTCGATATTGATGATATTATTTTCTTTCAAAGAATTTTGCCAAACGCAATACACCTTGTCGGTATCATAGACAAAGGTATTGTTCGCAAGGATATGCCGATGCTTGTAGACGGTATTGACGTCAAAGACAAAGTAGCCGTCCTCATTCATGAACAGCGCGACGCGGTCAAATACCCGTTGCAGCTTTGCTTTATCGGTGATATGGTTCAGGCTGTCAAGCGTACAGATACAGGTGTCGATCGTGCCGTACAGGTCAAGATTCTCCATCTGCTGACACAAAAAGAGCATCTCGAGCCCCTCGTCATACGCCTTGTCCATCGCTTGGCTGAGCATATCGTAGGAGCCGTCGACGCCGAAGATATCCACTCCCCTGCGCTTAAGCTCGACGGTCAGCGAGCCTGTACCGCAGGCAAGATCGAGCGACAAGCCCCAGTCATGACCGTATAAAGATAAAACGCTCTGAATATAATCAGCGCGTTTTGAGTAATCCACATTAAAGGTAAGGTTGTCGTAAAACTGTGAAAAAAGCTGATACCCGCTCATTCTTCTTCCTTCAAACGCTCAAAGACAAGGCTGTAGCCGCCCGCGTTCTCATAATCCAGCGAGCGCTTGACGCGGCTGATGGTGGCGGTAGAAGCGCCTGTCGCCTCGACGATCTTGTTGTATACCATATTCTTGTCCAGCATCATCGCTACGGCAAAACGCTGAGACAGCGCTTTCAGCTCGGGAATGGTGCACAGATCCTTAAAGAATGCCTCACATTCCTCGACGGTCTCAAGGGTCAGGATCGCTTTATATAAGTCTTTCGTAAATTCGGTATTGGGTTTTGCAGCCATAGTTTTACTCCTTAATGATCCATAGAACATATTTCTTACTTTAATATTTTAACACACGAAAACGCAAATGTAAATAGAAAAAAATATTTATTGCATAAATATTTATACACGATTTAAAGCGAGATAATCTAAAGCCGCCTGTCCCCTAAGGCGACAGGAATCATCAAATAAGCTCCCCCGGTACAAGCACTGAAGTGTCCGCCGGACATTTTAATCGGTTGAGATGGGGCTGTCGCACTAAGAAATGCAATAGCCCCTTTGAGTGTCATTCTGAGCTTTAGCGAAGAATCTTATAGTGCAATTTATCCAATTAGTATACACCTATCATGTGTAATCTAACAGAAAAGTGAGCACTCTCAGATTCTTCACTTGCGTTCAGAATGACATTTTTTATTTTGCGACAGCCCCATGACTTGTGATCGCCACAGCCCCTAAAGGGGCTTCGCAATGACTGTTAAACAAATACGCTCCCGCGTATGCAGGAGCGCTACAGGTTATTTGATGGTATATCCCTTGGATTCAAGATACTTGCAGATCTGTTCGTCGTCGTAATACTCGAGATCGTCAGCGCCGGCAAGATATTCATTGTGGTGCTTTAGCTCATGCACCAGCACTCTTCTGAGGATCTGGCGATATTCATCGAGCGTTTTATTGCGATAGACGCGGACGATACTGCCGTAATAGATCTTGATGGACTTGCCTAAATTATCGCGGACGTACACGCCGAGTATGTAGAGGTCGTTGTTCTGCGCGTACCAATGATAACGAAAGCCGTCCTCTAAGACGATACCGCCGTTTAACTCACGGTACAGGTCTTTAGGCAGCGTTTCGGCGATCTCGTCAAGGATCGCGCCGCATTCTTCATACGTCATCGCTTAGTCGAGGAAGTCTTTGAGCTTCTTGGAGCGGGACGGATGGCGGAGCTTTCTCAGCGCCTTCGCCTCGATCTGGCGGATACGCTCACGGGTGACGTTGAACTCCTTGCCGACCTCTTCGAGGGTGCGGCTTCTGCCGTCCTCGAGACCGAAGCGCAGACGGAGCACCTTCTCCTCACGGGGAGTCAGGGTGTCGAGCACCTCCATGAGCTGTTCGCGCAGCATGGTGTGGCTTGCCGCGTCAGCGGGAGCGGGAGCGTCGTCGTCGGGGATAAAGTCGCCTAAGTGGCTGTCCTCTTCCTCACCGATCGGGGTCTCGAGAGAAACAGGCTCCTGCGCCACGCGCATGATCTCGCGCACCTTATCGACAGGCATATTCAGTACCTCGGCGATCTCGTCGGCGGAGGGCTCTCTGCCGTTCTGATGCAGAAGCTGAGAAGAGACCTTCTTGACCTTATTGATGGTCTCGACCATGTGGACAGGGATACGGATCGTACGCGCCTGATCCGCGATCGCACGGGTGATCGCCTGACGGATCCACCATGTCGCGTAGGTAGAGAACTTGAAGCCCTTGGTATAATCGAACTTCTCGACCGCCTTGATCAGACCGAGGTTACCCTCCTGGATCAGATCGAGGAAGTGCATACCGCGTCCGAGATAGCGCTTCGCGATACTGACGACCAGTCGCAGGTTCGCTTCGGAAAGGCGCTTTTTGGCGTTGACGTCGCCCTCGGAGATCTTGATCGCCAGCTCGACCTCCTCTTCGGGAGTCAACAGCGGTACGCGGCCGATCTCCTTGAGGTAGACCTTGACAGGGTCGTCGATAGAGATATTGTCGGAAGTATCGACAGTGGCGTTGTCGCCGCCTTCGTCCTCGTCCTTGACGTTACCGTCGAGATCGAGGTTGTCGATGTTCAGATCCTCTTCAAGATCGGTCTCGACGATCTCGATCCCTGACGCTTCAAGGGAATCATACAGCTTTTCAAGCTGTTCGGGGTCGATATCCATCTCGCCGATGGCGTCGAGGATATCCTTATTGGTAATTTTACCTTTTACCTTCGCGAGATCGGTCAATTCCTTTAAAAGGCTCTTCTTATCTGTTGCTGCGGACATAGGGTATCATCCTTTCTGATTAACTGTCCATGCGTTGCCGCATTTTCAAGTGATTGGTTATGTGATATATGATAAACTCCTCAGACGGAGATCATTGATCATTTGGCTTGGTCTTTTTGCTTTTGAGGTTTGAGAACAGATCGGTGAATTCCTCGGCGGAGCTGTTGCGGATATCCTGCTCGGTCGGCTTTGAGCTTTCATCAAGTATGACCCCGATGAATTCGTCCAGCGCCTCTCTCGTATGCGGCATATTCTTATATTTATCCGCGATCTCAACGATCTTGCTCTGCTCCTCAGAGGTAAAATCTCTCGACAACGCCGTGAGCGGATCGAGATTGTTTAATATTCTCTCAGAGAAATATTCATACAGCTTTCGGCTGAAATCCGTCGTAAAATCCTCGGGCTTTACCCGCTCGTGGATATAGGTCAGCCTGTCGGGGTGGTTGATAAGGTATGCGATCAGGCTCTCCTCGGCGTTGGTCGCGCGCAGATTGGAAGCGTGCTGAGGATTCACCCTGTCGTCGCGCGCGGAAAGACTCCGCTGCGCCTGACTGAACTCATTCTTTCGATAGGCGCGCCGTCTGCGCTTAAGTCCGTTATCCACCTGCTCCTTGATGGACGAAACGGAAACGCCCGTTTCATCGCTGAGCTTGGATGCGTAGATCTCGCGCTCCATGGGATTATCCAGCTCGCACAACAGGTTGACCGCTTCATTGAGGTAGTTGAGCTTGTCCTGCGTCGCGTTCATATCGTACCGCGCCTTGAGCTTACTCATACGGTAATCCATGTCGTTGCCGCTGCCGTTGATGATATTCTGAAAGGCGGCGTGTCCCTGATCGCCGTGGCGGCGGATAAACTCGTCGGGGTCTTTGCCGTCGGGGATCGTGATGACCCTGACGATCAGCCCCGCCTTGCGCAGGATGTCGATCGCGCGGGCGGTCGCTTTCTGACCCGCTTCATCCGCGTCATAGCAGATAAGGACTTCCTTACAGTAGCGCTTCATCAGCGCCGCCTGGTCGGGGGTCAGCGCCGTACCGAGGGTGGCGACGGCATTGGTAAAGCCCGCCTGATTCAGCGAAATGACGTCCATATAGCCTTCGCATAAGATCAGCGAATCGCTCTTTGAGTTCTTCGCGTTGTTCAGCGAGAACAGGTTGTTGCTTTTGTTGAACACCAGCGTGTCGGAGGTATTCAGGTATTTCGGCTTTTGGTCGGACATGATACGTCCGCCGAAAGCGATCACATTGCCGCGCACGTCGATGATCGGGAACATCACGCGGTTATAAAAGCGGTCGAGCACCGAATTGCCCGATCGGGATTTGAATACTAAGTTCGCGGCGATCATCTCGTTCTCGGTAAAGCCGCGCGAACGCAGGTGATCGCCTAAAGCGAAACGCTCGTCGGGAGCAAAGCCCAGACCGAAATGACGGATCGTCCTGTCGGCAAGTCCGCGGTTTCTGAGGTACGAAAGCCCCTGCGCGCCCTCTTTTGAGATCAGCTTCTGATAATAAAAGCGCGCCGCCTCGCGGTTCGCTTCATAAATACGGGTGCGCATCTTGCTCAGCGAGTCGTCGTAGTCGTCCTCGGGCATGGACATACCCGCCCTTTGCGCGAGGAATTTGACCGCCTCCATGTAATCGAGGTTCTCGATCTTCATGACGAAGGTGATCACGTCGCCGCCCGCGCCGCAGCCGAAGCAGTGGAACAAGCCGTTCTCCGTCCTGATATGGAAGGAAGGCGTTTTCTCGCCGTGGAACGGACACAAGCCGACAAGGTCTCGCCCGCCGCGCTTGAGCTGCATATACGCCCCGGCGAGCTCGCCGAGATCGTTGCGGTATTTGATTTCTCTGATAAAGTCATCCGATAAACGTGCCATAATCTCTCTCTTTCACTCTCTGTCAATGCTGACGGTATTCATTATTCACACTTACGATAACGCCTTAACTTTCGATTATTCGTAACAAACTGCGAATATTCACGGTCAAAAAAGGCGGTCACATATATTAATTACGCAAAAATCGCGCGTTACCCTTTAATTTTTCAACTTTTTTCAAAAAATTCTTTATTTATCTCTACTGCCGCGTATTTTCCCGAGGATTCCTCACTCAGCGACTTGTTGAATGCGGGCAGATCGTCTTCAGGCAGATGGAAGCGGATCGACACCTCGTCGGCAAAGTCGGAGTCGTCGATGCTGCCGCGGAATTTCGCGACCAAAGCGGGGATCTTGCCGTACATGGTATAGGAGCAAGTCAGCGTGCATACGCTGCACATCTCCATCTCCATCTCCCCCGCCGCGTCAATACCGAGCTTAGCCGCCGCGGAATACGCGCGCACCAGGCCGCCCGCACCCAGCAGCACGCCGCCGAAATAGCGGGTGACGACCACGACGCAGTCGGTGATGCCGCGCTTGCGGATCGAGTCAAGAACGGGGATGCCCGCCGTGCCCTGCGGCTCGTTATCGTCGCTGTAGCGCGAAACCCCCTCGTCGCGGATCACATAGGCATAGACATTGTGACGCGCGTCCCAATGCTTCGATTTGATTTCATTGATAAAAGCGATCGCCTCGTCCTGCGTTTTCACAGGCTTGCAATAGCCGATAAAGCGCGATCGCTTCTCGACCAGCTCATCAAAGGCGAACTCTCTGACGGTTTTATAAGTATTCATAACGTTAAACAATTCAAATAATTAATAAGGCGGTACCGATGTACCGCCTTAAGCTCTGTTTCATTATTTCTCCATACCGAAGCGCTTCTTGAAACGGTCAACACGGCCGCCTGTATCAACAAGCTTCTGTTTACCGGTAAAGAACGGATGGCACTTGGAGCAAATTTCAACACGGATATCCTTACCGCAAGCGCAGGTAATGGTAGTCTGGCCATAATTAGGATGGATCTTTTCCTGCATTTCATTCACCTCTTTCACATAGCCATTTTACGTGTAGCCATAATTAACATAGGTATTATACACTAATAAATTGCAAAATGCAAGTCTTTTTTGATATTTTTCCGAACAAAAGCGGAAAAGGAAAGCTACTGAGCCGCCAAATAGGCGAGATATTCGTCAAAATCCATGTCGAGCTCGCGCATTTTGTAGGCGTGGGTGCGCCCGATATAGCGGAACAGATGGGAGGAATACTCCATGCCGCCGGCGTTCTCCTTATCGGGATAACGCAGGACAAAGCCGTAGTCCACGCTGTAGCGCATGAGCCACGCGTAGGCGGGCGTATCGGCGAACTTGCCGTCCGTTTTCACGGTCAGATACACCACAAGTCCCGTTTGCAACTCGTTCTCCCCCGCGGGCGGGGATTCCTTCTTCACGTGCGCTTCCGCCATGACAAGGCTCGCCTTGGACTTTTCGCGGTACTGTGACACGGCGTCTTTGTACTTCTCGTCAAGGTCGCTGTAGGACGTATATCCCTCGACCACCATCAGGTCGTAGCCGTTCTCAGCCGCCTTATCGACCATTTCTCTCAGGCTTTGGGCGGCACCTTTGTCGATCAGGATACCGCAGGCTTCCTCTGTCTCAGGGACAAAATCCGCGCTGAGCCTGGAGCCTGAATTGACCGCGCGGTAAAACATGGGATTATCGGACGCGGTGTCGGCGCTGATATTCTCGGACGGCTTGACGGCGCTGAGCTCCTTGACAGAATTGACGTAAAACTTGTAGCCGAAGAAGATACCGACCAGCAGGATCGCGATCATGACGAGCGGCAGGATGAACAGCAAGGCGCGCTGGTTCTGCGTCTTGTTCTCTTCCCGCGCTTTTTGCTCTTCAAACGCGCCGCGATTTACTTTTCTCGGTTTCATGTTACGTAGCTTTCTGCTCAATTTGTCCTGCCTTATTAAGCCTCCCCTTTCTGAGGGAGTCAATTAATTATTTGATCGCCTTGGTATCGATCTCTTCCTTCATCATCGCCTTGAAGTCTTCAAGCGACATGGAGCCGAGGTCGCCGTCCTTGCGGTGGCGAATAGATACGGTGTTGTTCTCGATGTCCTTGTCGCCGACGATGACCATGTACGGGATCTTCTGGACCTGCGCCTCACGGATCTTGTAGCCGATCTTCTCGTTTCTGTCGTCCACTTCTACGCGCATACCCATGTCCTCGAGCTCCTTCGCGACCTCATAGACGCGGTCGTGATGACGGTCGGCGATGGGCAGCAGCTTGACCTGTACGGGAGCAAGCCACAGCGGGAAAGCGCCCGCGTACTTCTCAATCAACAGCGCGAGCGTACGCTCATAGCAGCCGATAGAGGTACGGTGAATGATGAACGGGTGCTTCTTCACGCCGTCGCGGTCAACATATTCCATACCGAACTTTTCGGCGATCATCGGGTCGATCTGAATGGTGATCAGGGTATCTTCCTTGCCGAATACGTTCTTGATCTGGATATCGTCGTCGAGGATCTTGCCCATCATGCCCTGGACGTTGTTCCACTCTTCCTCGGTGCCGATGTACTTATCGCGGTCGTTGGGATCCCACTGGGAGAAGCGGTAGGAAACGTCGTCATACAGACCTAAGGTTTTCAGGCAATAGATCGCGAGGTTCAGGCAGTGCTCGAACTCGCCCTCTAACTGCTCGGGGGTACACATCAGATGACCCTCGGAGATCGTGAACTGGCGAACGCGGATCAGACCGTGCATCTCGCCGCTCGCTTCATTACGGAACAGAGTCGAGGTCTCATTCAGTCGCATGGGCAGATCACGGTAGCTTCTGCCGCGGTTGAGGTACGCCTGATACTGGAACGGGCAGGTCATCGGACGCAGCGCGTAAACCTCGTCGTCATTATCGGGATCGCCGAGAATGAACATGCCGTCCTGATAGTGATCCCAGTGGCCGCTGATCTTATACAGATCGGACTTCGCCATTAAGGGAGTTTTGGTCAGCTGCCAGCCGTTCTTCTGCTCAAGATCCTCGATCCAGCGCTGTAACAGCTGAATGATACGCGCGCCCTTGGGCAGCATGATCGGCAGACCCTGACCGATATAGTCAACGGTGGTGAACAGCTCGAGCTCTCTGCCGAGCTTGTTGTGGTCGCGCTTCAACGCTTCTTCTCTGCGGGTGATATATTCCTCGAGCATGGAAGCCTTCGGGAACGAAATGCCGTACACGCGGCACATCTGCTGATTCTTCGCGTCGCCGCGCCAGTAAGCGCCGGTGCAGTTGGTCAGCTTGAACGCCTTGACGGGAGCGACGGACATCAGGTGAGGACCCGCGCACAGGTCGACGAATTCCGCCTGCTTATAAAAGCTGATCTTCTCGCCCTTGCCGGCGTGCTCAGAGGCAAGCTCTACCTTATAAGGCTCGCCGATCTCATTGAGGAAGTCGATCGCGTCCTGCGGGTCTTTCTCAAAGCGGGAGATCTCGATCCCGGACTTGACGATCTTCTTCATCTCGGCTTCGATCTTCGCGAGATCTTCGGTATCAAAGGGCTTTTCTACGTCAAAATCATAGTAGAAGCCCTCGTCGATGGACGGACCGATGGCGAGCTTTGCCTGAGGATACAGGCGCTTGACCGCCTGAGCTAAAATATGAGAGGTCGTGTGCCAGAAAGCCTGCTTGCCTTCGTCATCGTCAAAGGTCAACAGCTCGACCTTGCAGTCAGAGCTAAGCTCGGTACGCAGGTCGCATACCTTGCCGTCAACAAGAGCGGCACAGACGTTTTTGTACAAACCCATGGAAATGGACTTTGCGATCGCGGCGGGCGTGACGTTCTCTTCAAACTGCTGTACAACGCCGCCTTTTAATTCTACATTGATCATTTTGATCGTCTCCTTTTATTGAATATAGGTTGAGATTGCCACGCCATGAAGGCTCGCAATGACAATTTACATCGGTTGAGATTGCCACGCCATGAAGGCTCGCAATGACAATTTACAAATGAAAAAGCCCTGCTGTTTCCGAAGAAATAACAGGGCGAATAAACGCGGTTCCACCTGATTCGATACCATAATTCTATTATAGAAATTAAGATATCCTCATTAGTTGCCTTAACGCGGCGCACGTCGCTCCATTTCCTGAGCGAGACATATCACTGATATGAGGGGCGGTACCCAATGCTTTACGCGCCGTCTTACACCGACCGACGGCTCTCTGCAGCGATACGGCAAAGGACATGTCCCCTATCCGCTATTAACTTCTAATATAACACCTAAAAGCGGCGGTGTCAATGGCGAAAATGAAAAATAATCATTTCATAATGTCGGAAATCACTTCAAAGAAGCGATCTTTAGCTGTATCTCAAAGGCGTCAAGGATATCGACAAAGCCGTCAAAATTGAAATCGGAGGACGCGATCTGAGTTCCGTTGAGATCATACAGCCCCACTATATACAGCTGGATCATAGAAGAATCAAGAATCGTAAGGCTCTCATCCGAATCCGCGTCGCCCATGACCGTGTTGATCTTGGAAAAAGCGGAAGCCGCAACGGAATTCTTCTCACAGCACAGTACAGCCTTATCGCAGCCGCTGAGCGCCTGTGAGGAAAAATGAGCGGTATTAGGCGCGACGGAAACACCCTCGAGGGCGGTACAGCCGTCAAAAGCATTATCCAGAACGTCGGTCACGCCGTCGGACAAATGCACATAATTAAGCCCTGTACATCCCTTGAACGCATTGTAGGACAGAGTCAACTCATTTCCGCACACAGAAGCGCCCTTCAAAGAGGAGTCGCCGCCGAACGCTCCCTGACCGAGATAGGACAAAGAAAGCGGCGTATCGACCTCAGAGAGCGCCTTACAGCCGCGGAACGCGCCGTCGCCGATCATGACAAGACCGTCGTTGAAGGTCACCTTTTCCAGTCCGACACAGTCGGCAAAGGCGTAAGGATCAATAGAATATACGCTTTCGGGAATGGTCACGGAGCGCGTTTTCGAGCTGATAAAAGCATGGGGCGCGATCCTTTTCACGTTCTCAGGGACTTTGACAGCGGTATCCGTGCCCTGATAACGCACCAGCACGCCGTCACCCGTTACAGCATATTCACCCGCATTTTCGAGATACGGCGTACCGTCAAAGGCATAGGCGCCGATCTCACTGACTGTTGACGGAATATTCACTTCACTCAGAGCACCGCATGCGTAAAACGCGCCTGTACCGATACTGATCAAGCCCTCATTCGCGGTAAAGGATTTGAGATAGGAACAGCGCGCAAAGGCGTAGGACGCGACTGCGGTACAGCGCACAGGGATAGAAACACTATCAGATGTACCGTTATACCACAACAGCGTATTGCCCAGCATCAGGTATTTATCCGTGCTCTTTTCAAGATACGGCGCATAGCGGAACGCTAAGTCCCCTACCCTGCCGACGTTATTGCCGCCGCTGACAGTACTCAAAGAGGTACAGCCGTAAAATGCTCTGTCCCCTATGGTATAGACTTTATCATGCAGCTTCACACTGCGCAGAGAGGTATTGTTCTCAAAAGCCCCCGCGCCGATCTCAAAAACCGTTTCGGGTATGGTCACATTCTCGTCCGAGCCGCTGTACTTCACCAGTACGCCCGATCGGACGTCAAAGTCGGAATGAACAGCGGATACGGGTACAATAAAAAACGAGGACAACAGCACCAGAGCCAATAATACACATAGCTTCTTCATACTGTCATCCTCCTTAATCTATATGGTTTGTCCGTTTTGACCGCGTCAGTCAGCCTGATTATTGATCTCAAGGATCAGCTTGTCGATCTCGTCAAGACGGGATTCATAATCCTTCGGTCTATCGTCTTCATCGTCCTCATAGACCTCAGTCAGGAAGTTAGCGGCTTCCGCCTTTTTCTCCTCGCTATCTTCTTCCTCTTCATCTTCACGTGCTTGCTCCTGATACAAGAAGTCCTCTGTATCGCGGGATTCGAGCACAGAAGTATCCTGCTCCTGTTCGGTATCGTTGTCATCCTCGCCCTGATTGCTGGCGATGAAGCCCTCTACCTTTTCCTTTGAAACATCGATCTCGGGGATATCGTCGGTCACATACTCGAGCTCTTCCTCTCTTTTCACATGGACGCTGATCTCGATCAATACGCAGAGAACAAAAAGTCCGAGCATAAGCAGTTCGAGCGGCCGGACATTATCCATAATGCTTTCGCTGCTGAAGGAGAAAGCCAGATGATAGGCGCCGTACGGGAGCATTACCGCGACGGCGGGCAGACCGAATACAAAGCAGTTCTTGACAGCGCGCTTTGCCTTCGTCAAAGACAGCATGAGCGCGTAGTTAAAGAAGAACATCGTCGCAAAGACATAGCAGATCAGCCTGCTGACGTCCGCGAGACGGATCGAAATCGTCGTGAATGAAACAAAGCTGAGGATCATCTCAATGCCGAAATAGAGGGCGGGGATCACATTCAGCAGAGAGAACTGCTTTCCCTCCTTACGGCGAAAGACGTAACTGAGTCCTAAGACGATGAAGACGATCGCGGACAAGAGCGCCAGCACAGCGCCGACCACGCCGAGAACATCGACCTTGCCCGAGCTGAAATTGCGGAAGAGCTCATTCGCGCCGTCAGCCGCTAAAAGCAGCGCCAGCACCAATCCGACGATCCCCGCGAATATATTGCGCCTCGGCAGATAGTAGGCGGCGATCTTCTTATCGACAGCCGTAAAGATGACGGCAAAAACGAAGATCAACGCTACACAGCCGAGATACAGATACTCGAGCGCAAGATTGCTCAGTCCTAATATCGAGCCCTCAGGCAAAAGCCCCTGTCCGAGCTTCAGAAAGCACCCGAGGAGCGCCAGAGGGACGAACGGTATCCAGGATAATTTGGATTTCATAATCATACTCCTTAATATACGGTCTGATAATCAGATTCAATATCAGAAATCCGTACAGAAACCTAATAATCTACCGTATATTGTATATGAACCCATTCGCAGTGTCAAGTTAAGGTTTTGTAAACTAATCTTATATACCATGTTAACAAACGCAAAGCCAACAAATATACCATAAGAAAAAATCGGCGCAAAACAGCGCCGACCTCTTGCTTATTTCTTTTTATCTCTCTTGCGTTTTTTCGCGTACGAGGATGAAACGGTAACATAGACGATGAACAGCACGACGATCAGTCCGACCGCGATCAAAAACCACGGAGAGGTCAAGATCCCTCTGATAGCGTCGGTCGTGTACAAAATCGGGCTGACGCCTACGCTGTCGTTCGATACCAGATTGATCTGTGTGAACGGCTCGTCCTTATAATACACGGTAGCCGTCGTGACGATATCGCCCTTGTTAATCGGGGCGCTGACCGGATCGGTACTGTCGGGAACGATCTTGATATCGCCCTTGGAATAGCCGTCGGGCAGGATCACGTTGAAGTCCGTTTCGGGTACGAGCAAAATACTCTCGGTATCCCACGCGTGATCGACCTTTTGCTCACAGACAGGCGTGTCCTTCGTCACAGGAGTGACAAACGACAGATTCAGAAACGCCCAGCGGAACATATTGGCGGCTTCGATCATGCAGTACTGCTCGTTTTCATCCTTGCTTTCGTCATAAGGCGCGTGCAGACAGATACACATATAGGCATAGCCGTCGTACACGGCGTTGGCGATCAGACATCTGCCCGCCTGCTGGGTCGAGCCGTTCTTCACGCCGGTGGCGTAGACATAGTAATAGTCGCCGCCGCGACCCGAGTCGATCAGCCAGTTGGTGGTGATAAAGGGAACGTCGTCGTCTTCCCTCGCGTAATAAGTAGAGGTACCGCAGATCTTGGAGAACAGCGGCAGACCCATCGCGTACTTGGTGATCTTATACAGATCGCGCGCGGTGGTGTAGTGGTTATCATCATGCGTACCGAAGGGATTGGTGAAGTGCGTATCGGTACAGCCAAGTTCCTCGGCTTTAGCGTTCATTTTGTCCACGAACGCCTGTACGTTGCCCTCGCCGACATAATCGGCAAAGACCATCGCGGCGTCATGACCCGTCGGCAGCATCATTGCGTACAATAGGTTCTCCACCGTGAGCGACTCGCCGATATACCAGTCCACGCCCGAGCAGGACATGCCCTGATTGATTACGCTGTCGATACACGACTGCTTGATCGGGATCTTGGTATCAAAATCGTCGAAAGCCTCCGCGGCGACGATATAGGTCATCACCTTGGTCAAGGCGGCGGGATAACGGCGGGTATCCGCTTCCTTCGCGAAAACCTCCATACCTGTATCCAGATTGATCATCAAAAGCGTGTCGGAATACTGCTCTACGTCGCACTCAAAGCTCAAAGCGGACGCGGGAGCGGCGCACAACAGCGCGACCATCATCACGACCGACAGGAAAACAGCAAGAAATCGAATGGTTTTCTTCATGCTCAATCCTCCATTGTCTTAGACGAGGAGGCGTTGCTTTGAGCCTTTTCGATGGTTCCGGGGGCTTTTGTTTCGCCTGGTTTTTCCTCTTGTGCCTCTGTCGCTTCGGTCGAAGGCTCGCGCGGTGTCAGCTGCTTTAAGACATAGGTGGAGAAGCGACCCATATCGGGCAGTATACTGATACCCTCGTCGGAGGTCACATTCAGCTGTACTTCACCGATCTCGTTGCCGTCATAGCTGATCTTCGCGCCGCCGACAGACTGTCCCTCGGCGATCGGGACCTTTACGGATTCGGGAATATTAAATTGATAGGCGACCTTTTTCTCATCATATTCGTTAGGCAGGGTCTTGAACGCGGAGTTGGACGGGTGCAGACCGACGTTGTATTCGCCCCAATCGGTAGTAACCATTATCTGGGTGACCGATTCATCTGAATTGATCATCTTATAATCCGACAGGTTCAGATACGCCCAAGTCGTCAGCTTTTTCGCGTCGGCGTAGATATTCCTCTCGCTTTCGTTGAGACCCAGCAAGCCCGCGAAGAAGTAGGTCTTGCCGCGGTAGGTCGTGGTCAAAGCCATATTCGCGTAGGTCGCGTCGGTATGAGAATACTTTCCGTCGTTGGTATAGCGGAAGTAGTAAGGGCTGGATTCGTTGAGGATAGATGCTTCGGGCGTAACGGTATAGGCTTCATTTTGCTCTTGATCGTCGCCTGCAAGGCTCTCGGGGATATACCGCAGCGGTCTTGCGCTCATGATCTCGTTGAAAAGCGGATTCTCCCGCAACGCCATGTAGATCGTATACAGGTCGCGGCAGGTGGTGTACTGGTCGCTGGTGTTGTCGTAGCCGGGACTGACAAAGCCCGTATTCTTACAGCCCAGCGCCTTCACCTTGTCGTTCATCGCGGTGACAAAGGTCTCTCTGTCGCCGTCGCTTGCGAGATCCGCCAGCGCGTACGCGGCGTCATTGCCGGAAGTCAGGAGCATGATCGCCATCAGATCCTTCGCGGTCAGCTCCTTGTCGATATACGGATTCAGACAGCCGTCCTTATGCGGCAGAGAGGACGAAAAGTCCTTCTCGACCCGATAGGTGACCTCTTCGGGCTTGTCGATCAACTCGTAAGCGACAAGGAAGGTCACAAGCTCCGAGAGATATCCCGCGTACCACATATTGTCGGGCTTCTGCGAAAAGACGACCGTATCGGTATCGAGATTGACCAGCAGCATGTCCGCGGTGGAGGTTTCCACTCCCGTTTCATACGACGAAGCGGGCAGGATAAAGCTGCTGACAAATAGTGCAAAAATCAGTACAGCTGATATCAAAAATTTTATTCTTTTATTCATAGTAATTCCTTACACGTTATGTTATAATTATTTTGAAGAACAAAGATTTCCTCATATTCAGGCTACTTAATGTTTATTGTACACTATTTACCGAGGGATATCAATTGCAAAACGCATAAATTTACAAAATTTTTGGAGGAACATTTTGATATACATTACAGGAGATACGCACGGAGATATCGAGATCTTCAACGAAAGGCGGCTGGGTCATCTCAAAAAGGGCGACACCCTGATCGTCACGGGAGATTTCGGATTTATCTGGGATAATTCTAAAAAGGAAATAAAGAACCTGAAAAAGCTCGAAAAGAAGAAGTTCGATATCCTCTTTGTTGAGGGCGCTCATGAGAATTTCGAGCTGCTCAAGGGCTATGAGGAAGTCCCGCTCCACGGCGGCACGGCGAAGAAGATCGCCGACAATGTCTACTGTCTGAACCGCGGCGAGCTGTACTCCATCGAGGACAAGACCATCTTCGCCCTCGGCGGCGGTCTGCCGCCCGAGGCGGACGAGACTGAGGGCGCGCCGTCCATGCCCACAGACGAGGAGCTTGAATACGCCGTCGTCAATATCGAGGAGCAGCACAAGCGGCTCGACCTGATCGTCACGCATGAAGCGCCCGCGTCCGTCAAGCGGCTGATCGACCGCAACGCCTATATCAACGACCTGAACATCTTCCTCGACACGGTCATGCACAACACCCGCTACGGCAAGTGGTATTTCGGCAGTCTGCACGAGGACAGAGCGATCAGCGACAACCTGATCTGCGTATTTGAGGAAGTTTATTCTTTAAATTAGGAGTTATTAGAGTTAGAAGTGAGGAGTTTCTTTCAGTTAGGAGTTAGAAGTTAGGAGTTAGGAGTGAAGGGCGGGCACTGCCCGCACCCGATTGATATTTGGCATAACAATAACGCTTGCGACCCTGTAAAAAGAGTTGCAAGCGTTTTCATTATGTCTGTCTGTATTTCAATCCAAAAGCCCTCAGGATTTCCCAAACGTGGGAATCCCAGCAGTGGCGCTTCGCCAATCGCTACGCTCCCCCTGCGCTGTTGCATGGGAGTTGTAAGCCAAATCAAAGATTTGGACAACTCCTCAACAAAGAGGGACAGAAACGTCGGTCTATCACTTTGAGGGATTAGCTCGAGACCTTTCCGTAGGGACGACCATTGGTCGTCCGAGAATGACGGGCGTAGAATCAGGCGGAAACCTTAGATAGAGAGAAAAAGCATCTGCGATGCCGGACGAGCTCAAACAGACGGCGGATCTTCGCGCGCAGGGGCTTTAACGCGTCGTTACTCAGATCGGGAGAGATACTCAGCAGATATTCCGCCGCTTCCTGGCTCTGCGCGAGGGTCTCGGTATCGGAAAAGTCGGCGATATCGAGCTGCGGCAAGCCGTGCTGACGGTTGCCGAAGAAGTCGCCGGGGCCTCTGAGCTTCAAGTCCATATCGGCGATCTCAAAGCCGTTATTCGTGCGGCACATCACGCTCAGGCGCTGTTCGGTATTCTCGCCCTGATTATCGGAAACGAGGATACAGTAGCTCTTGTACGCTCCCCTGCCGACACGTCCGCGCAGCTGGTGGAGGGTGGACAGACCGAAGCGTTCGGCGTTTTCTATCATCATCACGGTAGCGTTCCTGACGTCTACGCCGACCTCGACGACCGTGGTGGATACTAAGACGGAGATCTCATTCGCGGCAAACTGCGCCATCACCCGCTCCTTGTCCTTCGGCTTCATCTTGCCGTGCAGGATACCGACAGGATAATCACGGAACACGCCGAGCATCAGCTCAGCCGCGTAATCATTGGCGTTTTGGAGCTCGTCCACGCCCTCTCCCTCTTCGACCAGCGGACAGACGATGTAGCACTGTCTGCCCTCGTCCACCTGCTTTTTGAGGAAATTCAGCGCGCGGTCGCGCTTATCCGTACCGATGAAAAAGGTATCGACCTCTGTTCGTCCGGGCGGGAGTTCATCAATAATGGTGATATCCAGATCGCCGTAGATGATCAGCCCGAGGGTACGCGGGATCGGAGTCGCGGAGAGTACCAGCACATGCGGGTGCTCGCCCTTTGAAGCGAGCCGCGCTCTCTGCGCCACGCCGAAGCGGTGCTGTTCATCGGTGATCGCACAGCCCAAGCGCGCGAACACGGTGCTCTCGGATACTAAGGCATGCGTACCGATCACGATATCGCTCTCGCCGCTCTCGATCCGCTCGCGGGCTTTGCGCTTCTCAGCGGCGGTCATGGAGCCTGTCAACAGCTCGATACGAACGTCGGTGTCGGAGAACATCTTTGAAAAGGTCTCAAAATGCTGCTGCGCCAATATCTCTGTCGGCGCCATAAAAGCCGCCTGATAGCCGTTTTTGACGGTATGATAGCATACGGCGGCGCACACGGCGGTCTTGCCCGAGCCGACGTCGCCCTGTATCAGACGGTTCATCGGAGAGGGCTTGTCGCGCATATCGCGCACACAGTCGCTGACCGCTCTCTGCTGGGCACAGGTCAGCTGATACGGCAGGCTGTCGATAAACTGTGCCGTGTAGTCCTCTGTCATATGGATCGCCGTCTGCTCTCTCGACTGTGATTTCATCATCCGCATACCGAGATTAAGCACGAGCAGCTCCTCAAATATCAGCCGATGTCTTGCCTTGTACATCGCCGCAAGGTCAGAGGGAAAATGCACGTTATTCAGCGCGTAGGACAGCGGACACAGATCGTAACGGTGCAGGATATCATACGGCAGGGGGTCGTGGATCACCTCGGGCAGCATCGAGAGCGCTTCTCTCGCCGCGCGGATCATCATGTGATTGTTCAGCCCCGCCGTCAGGTGATAGACAGGGGTGACGGTCTCGCTGTCTGAGAGCTTATTGAACGCGGGCGACACCATCTGAAAGCCGTAACGGTCGCGGGTCACCTTGCCCATGAACAGGTAGGTCTCGCCGTAAAGGAGCATGGACGAGATGTATTTATTATTGAAGAACACAAGATTCAGATAGCCCGTATCGTCGCAAATACTCACCCTCGCCATCATTCTGCCGCCCGAGATACGGACATTGTTGACAGGAGTAGCGACGCGCGCTTTGACAACGCAGGTGGTATCGGGCAAGAGATCGGCGATATCCGTGGTATCCGACCAGTTCTCATACGAACGCGGATAGTAGGTGACCATATCGCCGACGGATCCGATCCCGAGCTTGCGAAAAAGAGCGGCACGCTTCTCCCCTATGCCGCTGAGCTTGGTGATGGGTATATCATACAGTGACATGACCGCCCTCCTTTCGATGGAACAATAATCAACCGCGACGAATAAACTTTCACGGCGCAAGCACTACAGTGTACGCAGGACGTCTTACCATTTTAATCGGTTGAGATTGCCACATCGTCGTCGCGCGCCGTATTCGTAAGGCTACTCCGGTTGGTATGCCTTGACCTCATGTGGCGACTCCTCCTCTCCTCAGCGTCCTCGTTGGCTGTGCTCGATGACAACGGTCAAGTGTGACCGTTGTCGTACTCGCTTTGCCACTCGTCCTTTCTCCAAAAAGCAGGGCTTTTTGGTTGAATAACAGCCATTAATATTATTATACAGTATTCGAACATACATGTCAAATTATTTCTTAACCGAAAAACTCTCTATCATCGGGCTTCAGCCCGAAACAACTATGTATGTGTTCTGTTTCTGTTTCTGTTTCTGTTTTTGTTTGGGTTATTTGGTTGTTTTTGCTTGTTTTTATCTTTGGTTTCGTCTTCGTTTTCGTTTTCGTCCTCGTTCTCGTCTTTGTTCTCGTCTTTGTTTTCGTCTTCGTCTTCGCTTGTTTTGCTTGTTTTGCTTGTTTTTCTCTTCATCTTGGCATAAAACGCATATGTTACGCAGAGAATAGACGGAAGCGAAAGTTGCATATCATACTAAACCTTGATAAAAAGATTTAATCAGATATTAGTGAAATATTTCGGATAGCGCGACGGGAGACGCAGACAGGCTGGCGCCTGTCAAGGAGCCCAACAAAGCTATACGAAATATAGCGCAATAGATGATAAAGGTTTATGGATTAGTATCAATACGCAACATTTCAAACAAAAAGGCTGCTCCCGTAGGAACAGCCTGACAGTATCTTTGATTATTCTACGCTGAAGATGTAGTAGTAGATGGGCTGATCACCCTTGATGTAGGTGATGTCTACCTGATCGGCGAACTTGTTCTCGAGCATTTCGACAGCGGACGCTGCCTCTTCCTCAGAAACGCCCTCGCCGGAGATCAGGGTCACAAAGGACATATCCTTGTTGATCATGGACTTAGCGAGCTTATACAGCGCCTTGTTGGGAGAAGAGGAAGTGACGGTGAGCTTACCGTTGTCCAGACCGATGATCTCGCCCTCTTTGATCCTTCTCGCGCCGAACTCGGAGTCACGAGCCGCGAAAGTGACCTGACCGGTGGAGACGTTCTTAGCCGCCTGCATCATGTTTTCGACGTTGGTCTCAGCGTCGGAATCGGGATCGAATACCAGCATCGCGGACAGACCCTGCGGAATGGTACGGGTCGGTACGATGACGACCTCTCTGTCCTCAACAAGATTGACGGTCTGCTGAGCAGCCATGATGATGTTCTTGTTGTTGGGCAGGACGAAAATCTTCTTAGCGGGAGTAGCAAGAACAGCCGCGAGGATATCCTCGGTAGAAGGGTTCATGCTCTGACCGCCGGATACGACGTGCTGGCAGCCAAGCTCGTTGAAGAGGTTGCACAGACCCTCGCCCGCCGCGACAGCGACAAAGCCGAATTCTTCGGTCGGCTCGGCGATCTCGGGCTCAGCCTTCTTCTCAGCCTTTGCCTTAGCCTTTTCGTTTTCCTCTTTCGCCTTCTTGTGCTGTTCCTTCATATTCTCGATCTTGACAGTCAAAAGCTGACCGTATTCAAGACCGCGCTGCAGCGCGTTGCCGGGAGTCTCGGTATGTACATGGACCTTGATGATCTCGTCGTCAGCTACCATAACGATGCTGTCGCCGATGGTCTCAAGATACAGGCGCAGGTCGTTGGGGTCCTCTTCGCACTCTTCGTTTCTGCCTACGATGAACTCGGTGCAGTAGGTGAAGTTGATGACCTGGTCGAATTCAGCGGCAGCGGAACGGAAGAAGTCATCGTCGTTCTGCTTCTCATAAGCCTCTTCCTGATATTCTACGACAACGCCGTCACGGATAACGGAAAGCATACCCTCGAAGATGGTCAGGATACCCTTACCGCCCGCGTCAACGACGCCTGCCTTCTTGAGGACGGGGAGCATCTCGGGAGTCTGCTCGAGCGCGTCGAGAGCCGCGTCACAGACGATCTCCCACAGAACAGCGGGATCCTCTTCGGTCTCGAGTGCCTCAAGACCCGCCTCATAACCCATGCGGGCTACGGTGAGGATGGTGCCCTCGGTGGGCTTGGTGACAGCGTTGTAAGCCGCCTCTACGCCCAGACCCAGCGCGTGGATCAGGTCGGAGCCTGTCGCTTCAGTCTTTCCCTCAAGACCCTTGGAGATGCCTCTGAACAAGAGAGAGGTGATAACGCCGGAGTTACCGCGCGCGCCGCGCAGCATTGCGGAAGCGGTCGCCTTGGAGACAGCCGCTACGTCGCCTGCCTCAGCGTTCTTGAGCGCGTCAGCCGCCGCGACGATCGTCATCGACATATTAGTACCTGTATCGCCGTCGGGCACAGGGAAGATATTAAGGTCGTTGATTCTCGCCTTGATAGACGAGATATTATTGGCGCCTGAAATAATAGCCTGTTTTAAAGTTTCACCGTTAATCAATGGTAACACATCCTTTTAGTTCGGTTGCCATAGGGTAACTCGATTTTGAGCCGCCGAAAAAGCAACCGTATTTCCAATAGTTACAAACTTGTATTATTATACACTAATTTGCCGTAATATTCAAGCACTTTGTATACAAAAAAGAATTGGTTTTTCAAAATTATATTAGTTCATATGACTGTGCCGCCGTACATCTTCCGCTGCCGCGGTCGATATCAAATACCACGCAGTTGAGCTTGCACGCGCCGCTTGCCAGCTCAAAACGCTCGGGCAGCTGGGTCGTAAAGCGCCTGAGAATGATCTCCTTCTTCACGCCTAAGATACTGTCGATCACGCCCGTCATGCCGACGTCGGTGATATAACCCGTACCGTTCGGCAGCACCTGCGCGTCGGCGGTCATCACATGAGTATGTGTGCCGAAAACAGCGGACGCTCTGCCGTCGAGATAAAATCCCATCGCGCGCTTCTCGCTGGTGACTTCCGAGTGGAAATCGACGATGATGATCTTCGCGTCGATCTCTTTGAGGATACGGTCGGCGACGATGAAAGGATTTTCGAGAGTCGCGTCCATGCACTGCTGACCCATCAGGTTGATCACGCCGATCGTGGTAAAGCCCATATCGACGACGGCGTAGCCCCTGCCGGGAGGCGCCGAGGTGGGGTAATTCGCGGGTCGGATAACAGAGGGATTCTCGTCAAGGTACGAAAAGACCTCCTTGCGGCGGAAGCTGTGATTGCCCAGCGTGATGAAATCCACGCCCGAGGTAAACAGATGGTCGGCGGACTTAGGCGTGATGCCGTTGCCGTCGGCGGAATTCTCGCCGTTGCAGATAACGAAGTCGATCTGCTGCTGACGCTTGAAATAAGGCAGATGTTCTCTGAGGAAGGCGCAGCCCACCGAGCCGACAACATCGCCGATACACATAATACGCATAGTATCATCTTTCTATATGTGGGATAAAATCAGTATAGCATAGTTTGAAAAAAATGACAAGGATTAAACAAGTTCCGTCAAACAATGCAACTTCTCCCCTCTTTCTCACTCCTAACTCCTCACTCCTAACTCCTCACTCCTAACTCCTCATTCAGACTCCGTCGGAACGATACGCGGGGTGAGGTCGGTGTTCTCGTCCGTGCCGATCGGCTCCTTGTACGCGATATCCTCTACACAGGTGTAGGTCGCACGCAGGGTATAAACGCTGTCAGAATAGCTTAAATGATAATCCCTGTTCTCTACGGTGCAATCACTCAGGGAGAATATCTCATACAGCTGTGCTTCACGCGTCAATAATTCTTCTGCGGAATTATCGTCTAATTCCTGCTCTTGATACTCCAAGGCGCTGACGGTCTCGACAGACGCACCGAGCGGGAGCGTGATATTCAGAGGACACGGCGACCAAAGCTCCCGCGACGATACGGAATACGGTGAACGGACCGCGCTGATGTGATACGGAAGCCGCAAGCCGAACAGCAGAAAGCTCTTACGCTGCGCGGTCTCGCCGTTCGGGATCAGCGTATTGCTGACAGCGGGCACGGAGAAGCTCGCTTCTCGCGCGGTACGGGCATAGACGCGCGCCTGAGCGTGTACCAAGCGGCTCTCCCCCTGCCCGCCGGTGCGAACGCCGCTGACAAGGAGCTGACCCTCGATCACGCCCGAACCCTCGGTGATCTCCGTCTCGCCCTCCATCGCCTCGATGCGCAGGATCAGACCGTCCGATCTTGCCTTGACGTTACACGGCGCGCTGATATCCTCCACCTCGGGAGCGGGCGCTTCTTCCTTGATCTCTACAGAAGCATAGGAGCCTGTGAGATTCACCGCCATCCAGCCGATCTCCCTGCGCCTGAGCATCATCTCCCGCGATACCTGCTTGGGGTCGATCAGGGGCTTGAACGCGCCGACGTACAGCCCTTGCTCTCTGAGATCAGCGAGCATTTGCGTGCGGCTGACGGTCTGACACCCTGTGATATCCACGCTCCAGACAAACAGCGACATCACGAACACCGATACTAAAAAGGCGCACGCGCCGATCACGACCCCTACCCTGCCGCGGTAGCGACCGATCATACCGGGCAGACCGTTCTTTTTGTAGATACGCAGGGTCACCCCCGCGCCTCTCGCGACAGGTCGGATACGGCGGTAATCGGAGCGGTACATACAGGCGGTGAAGCCGCCGTCCTTGCGCTGAACGTCCCACAGGCGGATATTCCTGCGGGCGGTGATATTCAAAAAACGTTCGGGATATTTGCCGCTGACGGTAAAGCTGACCCACCCGCGGAAAAAATGCAATAATCGCAGTAACATATCACACCTCAAAATTCAGGCTCGTGATAAAGCCGTCGATGATCAGCGCGGAGTCGGAGATACACCGCAGGTTCAGCCCTCTGCCGCATACGGTCAACAGCATGGAAGCGGTATTGACCCGCACCTTTTCACTCGTATATTCCAACACGCCCTTACTGCCCTCGATCAGTATTTCATGATTGCCGCTGACCTCGATGAACGACTCGTTCGCGGAGGGTATCGCGGACACATGGCGCTTTTCTCTCTGTTTATCTCTTTGTTTCTCTTTCATTGTATCACCCGTTTATTTTTATGAGCGAGCCTGCATATATATAATCGGTGAGGTCAATGAAAATCAAAAAATTATTCTGTAACAGAAATATAATCCGCTTGCCGACGGTGATACTCGGCATTTACATCTGCCTGAGATACGCGGCGGAATGTACGAAAGGTATTGAAAACGGTATCCTCTTCTGTATCGAGGTACTGGCGCCCTCGCTGTTCCTGTTCATGGCGCTGTCGTCGTATATCGTCAAATGCGGGTTCGCGCAGATACTCGCAAAGCCCTTGGGCAAGCTCACGCGGTTTCTGTTCCGCCTGCCGCCGATCGCCGCGTCCGCGATCCTGCTGAGCATGATCGGCGGCTATCCTGTCGGAGCGAGGATCGCCTGTATGCTGTACGAAAGCGGAGAGCTAAGCGCAAGCGAGGCGCGAAAGACCGCCTGTATCGCCGTATGCGCGGGACCGGGATTTTTGCTCAACTACGTCGGTCGGGCGTTGATCGGGAGCGTAGAAGCGGGGACTGTCCTGCTGGCGTCACAGATCATCGGCATGCTGTTGACAGGCTTCATCGCGGGTCGGCTGATACCGTCAAAGCCTGAGTATTCCCGACGAGCTGTGACAGATCAAGCAAGCGGAAATCTGTTGACAGAATCGGTAGAGAGCGCTTCACGGAGTATCTTTCAGCTATGCGGCATGGTGGTGATCTGCTCCGCGCTGATCGAGGTCATCGCGACGGTATCGCCGAGCGGGATCGTGACGGATATCGCGTCCGCTATGGTCGAGATCACGACAGGGTGCGACAGGATGTGCGGCAGATATCCGCTGTACCTGATCGCCTTTTTCATCGGCTTCGGCGGGATATCGGTGCATTTGCAGATCTACGCGGGTATTGGTAAGCTATCATTGAACAAAGGCTTATTTTTCCTTTGCAGAATCATACAGGGTATATTTACTGCCGCCGCGGCATATATTTTATTTATGGTTTTCCCCATTCAACAGAGCGTTTTCAACAGTACCGACGCGCCCCTGACCTTTTCCGGATCCGCTACGCTGGCGGGTTCCGCGGCGCTGGTGCTGTCGTCGCTCTGCTTTCTGGGGAACGTACACCGACTGAAGCTCAAAAGGCAATATCATAACTAAACGGAGGTAATGATACATGTGCGGAATCGCAGGATGGCTGGATCAGAAAAGGAATATGGAGGAACTCGGCGCGGAGCTGAGCGCGATGTCGGAGAGTCTCAGAAAACGAGGTCCCGACGAGCACGGCGAGTACATCAAACGGCATTTTGCCCTCTTGCACCGACGGCTGAGCGTCATCGACCCGCAGAACGGTCAACAGCCGATGAGCACCCTCTATGACGGCGAGAAGTACACCATCGTCTACAACGGGGAGCTGTACAACACAGAGGAGCTCAGAGAAGAACTGCGGCAGGAAGGCTTCGGCTTTGGTACGCGCAGCGACACCGAGGTGCTGTTGAAGGCGTACTGCTACTACAAAGAGGACTGTGCCAAAAAGCTCAACGGCATTTTCGCTTTTGCGGTACTCGAGGAATGCTCGGGCAGGCTGTTCCTATGCCGCGACAGAGTCGGCGTGAAGCCGCTGTTTTATCACACCTATCATGATGGGATCATCTTCGGCTCAGAGATCAAGGCGATCCTTTCAAGCGGCATGGTCGCGCCGACGGTCGGCGAAGAGGGCTTATATGAGCTGTTCTTCTTAGGACCTGCGAGAACGCCCGGCAACGGTATCTTCAAGGGTATCAGCGAGCTTCTCCCCGGAGAATACGCCGTGTATGAGGACGGCAGGCTCCAAAAGACCCGCTACTATCATCTGACGGCGCATGAGCATGAAGAGGACGAGATTCAGACCATCGAAAAGACGCGGTACCTTCTGACGGACGCGATACAGCGCCAGCTCGTGTCCGACGTGCCGATGTGCTTCTTCCTCTCGGGGGGACTTGACTCGAGCCTGATCTGTCAGACAGCGGCGAACAGCGAGAAATACCGTCACCAAATGATCGACACCTACTCCGTCGAATACGCCGAGAATCAGCAGTATTTTCAGCGCTCTCTCTTTCAGCCGAACGCCGACTACGAATACATCGGCATGATGGTGCAGAGCACAGGCTCGCGCCATCACGAGATCGTCTTGGATAACGAAAAGGTGGTCGAAGCGCTGTACCCGTCGGTCAGGGCAAGAGACCTGCCGGGATATGTGGACATCGACTCTTCCCTTTTGCTGTTCTGCAAGGAGATCAAGAAGCGCTTCACGGTCGCTCTGTCGGGAGAATGCGCCGACGAACTGTTCGGCGGTTATCCGTGGTTTCACAATCAGGATATCTTATTTGAGGACTGCTTTCCGTGGTCGCGGGAGCAGGATATCCGCAGACAGGTATTGAAAAAGGGCATACTCCCCCGAGGGGAAGAATACGTGCGCGAAAAATATCTCGACACGCTCAAAGAGGCTGACTCGCTGAAAAGCGACAGCAAGGTCGATAAGCGTATGCGCGAGATGTTCGCCCTCAACTACTACTGGTTCATGCAATGCCTGCTCGAGAGAAAGGACCGCTGTTCGATGTGGTCGGGGCTTGAAGTGAGAGTGCCGTTCTGTGACGCGCGCTTAGTCGATTACGCCTACAATATGCCGTGGGAGCTCAAAGCCTACTCAGGCAGAGAAAAGGGCATTATCCGCAAGGCGTTCGAGGACATTCTCCCCAAAGAGATCGTCTACCGCAAGAAAAGCCCTTATCCCAAAACGCACCACCCCGTCTACATGAAGCTGTGCGCCGATAAGGTCAGGGAGATACTCGCGGACAGATCGAGGAAAATCAATTCCCTGATTTCCGCAGAAGGGGTCGAGGAGATCATCGAGCATCCCGACAGCCTGCGATCTCCGTGGTACGGACAGCTGATGAAAGCCCCGCAGATACTCGCCTACCTGATCGAGCTGGACGACTGGCTCGAGAACTACCACGTGACGATCGAGATGTGATCGGGGTTCAGCTCCTGCTCCCCTGCCAGTATTTACCAGATGAAATGACAATCCTGTAACAATGAATCTTTTTATTCACGATTTTCAGAAAAGCTCATAGAATGTTAATAAATCGGTCATATTTTGTTCTAATCAGCGACACAATCGCCTGATATGATAATGACAAACGATCATGACTGAAAGGAAGTGGCAGAATGAAAGGCGAAAGCTATCAAAACATGAGCGCGTTTTTCTCCGAGAACAAAGCGCGCAATACGACCGTCAAGGCACTGCATGATATTCTGCCGCTGGTCATGTACATCTTCTACCCCGTACAGCTCATCACGCTGGCGATCAATCAGGGGCTTGGGAGCGAAGCCTTCCTGCGTTTCGCGCTGATTCCCTTGGGTACGCTGATTATCATCTCGATCGTCAGGGTACTGGTCAACGCCAAGCGTCCCTATGAGGTGTATAACTATGAGCCCGCCGTACCGAAGAAAACGCACGGCAAGAGCTTTCCGTCCCGACACACGGTTTGCGCCTTTATCATCGCAATGGCGTTCCTGTATGTCAATACGCGGATCGGTATCATCATGCTGTTCATCGGCGTTTTGATCGGTATCACCCGCGTGATCGCAGGCGTACACTTTATCCGCGACGTCGTGTTCGGCGCGCTGATCGGTATCGCTGTCGGGCTGGTCGGATTCTTTATTATTTGATGATTCCCTTTTTTTGATAAAAGTTCTCTCCTTTTTGAAACAGAAAAAGCGTGGGCATATCGCTCACGCTTTTTTTGTTATATCAAATATTCATTTTTTCGGTCAGCTTTCCTGCTTTTCGTCCGTGGATTGCTTTTCTTCCACAGGCTGTTTTGTCAGGAAATGCACGCGGATATGATGGACGAGGGTCACGATACCCGCGAAGATGAAGCTGATATAGAAGTTGATGCCTCTCGTGATGACCATGGTGGAGTCGAGTAATACGACGTTGCTGATAACCATGGAAAAGACGTTGTTGAAGATCGCCTCGCTCGCGCCGACAGCGCCAGGCAGCGGGATACAGTACGCGCCGAACCAGCAGTATGCCTGCAACGCGTAGATGTCGATAACGTTGATCTTCACGCCCGCTAATTCGGGGATATTATACAGCGCGCCGTAGAACACGCACACGCCGATGGAGATATAGATAAAACGCTCGATGAAGTTAAAGACGAACGATTCGACCATCGCTTTTTTGTTATGGCTGAGCAGAGAGATCGACGCCTTGAAGCGATGAACGGACGCGTCGATACGTCCGATGTACTCTTCCTTATTCTTGACGATCCTGACTAATGACGCGAGCTTGACCAGCCACGTCGCGATCCTGATGACGATCTTCTCAGAGACCATGATCATGACATAGACCGAGAGGAACAAGAGCTGGACGAGCAGACCGACGATGATACACACCTTGACGATCCACGAGTCGATGTTGAGGAACAGGTTCGGACGAAGAATGAAGGTGATCAGCGCCAGCGCCATCAACGACGCGGTGTACATCAACAGGTTGACCGACAGGATCGCGGTCGTATGCGAGATCGGGATACCGTCCTTGACCATGTAATACGCCGAGGCGGGCTGACCGCCCGTCGCGGAAGGCGTGATCGCGGAGAAGTAGATATCCGCCGAAGCGTAGGTATAATTCCTTCTCAGCCCCTTGTGGTAGCCCAGCGCCTTTGACAGCGTGCGGATACTCAGCCCCTTGAAGCCGATGTTCAAAATCATGCACAGGAACGCGCCGACTAAGAACGGCCAGTGTATCTTGCGAATGAATTCGCCCAGTGAAGCGAGCGAGAAGCCGTCGCCGTTGCGGAAGATGATATAGAAGGTCAGTCCGATCAGGGCGAGCAGGATCGCACCATTCACGATCGTCCTTTTCAAGCTCGGTTTCTTCGTTTCCATCGGACATGCCCCCTTTCACCGCGGCAGCGGAATGCAGACGTCGTATGAAAACCGTTTACGATGGCTCTGTCTGACAACAGGATCTCGTAAATAACCAATTTATATTTTACCTCAAAGAAAGGAAAAGGTCAAGTTACAATCATACGGCAAAAGAAATCAGCCCCGTAAAGGGGCTGACAGACTGTCGTTTATTATATGCTTAAACCGTAGAGCTTCTTGACGTTCTCGCTGAGGATGAGCTTCATCTCATCATCGGACAGACCGAGATCGAAGAACATCTCCACCTCGTCCTTCGGGTGCCACATGGGGTAATCCGTGCCGAAGAGCACTCTGTCCGCACCGTAACGGCGAATGATCTCGGCGGTCTTGTCGAGCGGTACCCAGTACATGGTAGACGAGCAATCGACATACAGATTCGGGATACCCTTGAGCTCAAGGCTCGCTTCGTCCCACAGCGACCACCCGCCCATATGAGCGCCGATGATGGTCAGGTTGGTGTAGGTCTCGAGTATCGGGATCAGACGGTTGGTGTTGGAGTAATCATAGCGCTTGTCGCCTGTGTGCATGAGGATCGGCAAGCCGTATTCCTCGCACAGCTCATAGATCTTCAAACAGCGATAGTCGTCGATCTTGAACCGCTGGATATCGGGGTGGAGCTTCACGCCCCTGAGCCCAAGATCCACCAAATGCTGTACGTCGGCGCGCTGATCCTCGCTGTCGGGGTGGAGCGTACCCAGACCCGTTAATTTACCGTCGGAAGCGGCAACCGTCTGAGCGATAAAGCTGTTGATGGAATTCACCTGCTTGGGGGTCGTCGCGACAGACTGCACGAGAGAATGATCAATCCCGCAAGCCTCATTTATCTTCATCAGACTGTCCGCGGTGCCGTCACACTTCGCGACCGTGCCGTAAAAGGTATCGGTACCCGCGACCGCCTTGGCGGCGATCTTCTCGGGATAGATGTGACAGTGGGAGTCGATGATCTGAAATCCGTTTCTCATCAGGCAGTCACCACGCTGTTCGCCTTTTGCAGTCCGAGCTTCTCGACCGCGTCCTCGCGCATTTTGTACTTGAGGATCTTACCCGCGGCGTTCATCGGGAAGCTGTCGACAAAGTCGATATACCGCGGCACCTTATGGCGCGCCATATTCGCGGCGATATAGTCCTTCATCTCCTGCTCGGTCATGGTCTCGCCCTCTTTGAGGATGATGCAAGCCATGATCTCTTCGCCGTAGTTTTCATCGGGAACGCCGATGACCTGTACGTCGGAGACCTTCGGATTGGTATAGATGAACTCTTCGATCTCCTTAGGGTAGATGTTCTCACCGCCGCGGATGATCATGTCCTTGAGTCGTCCCGTGATCTTATAGTAGCCGTCCTCGGTCTTGCAGGCAAGGTCGCCCGTATGGAGCCAGCCGTCCTTGTCGATGGCTTCGGCGGTCTCCTTGGGCATCTTATAATAACCCTTCATGATATTGTAGCCGCGGGCGAGAAATTCGCCGTTGACGTTGGGCGGGCACTCCTCCCCTGTCTCGGGATCGACGATCTTACATTCGATCTCGGGCAGCTCCTTGCCGACGGTGTTGACGCGCACCTCGATAGAGTCCTCGGTCGAGCTCATGGTACAGCCGGGAGAAGCCTCAGTCTGACCGTAGACGATGGTGATCTCGGTCATATGCATTTTATCGACGACCTCGCGCATTTTGTCGATCGGACAGGGAGAACCCGCCATGATGCCCGTGCGCATATAGGAGAAGTCGGTTTTGGGGAAGTCGGGGTGCTCAAGCAGAGAAATGAACATTGTGGGAACGCCGTGGAAGGCGGTGATATGCTCGTTATTGATACAAGCCAGCGCGGGCTTGGGGCTGAAATACGGCAGGGGCAGGACGGTCGCGCCGTGGGTCATGGAGGCGGTCATCGCCAGTACCATGCCGAAGCAGTGGAACATCGGCACCTGGATCATCATGCGGTCGGCGGTGGACAGGTCCATTCTGTCGCCGATATTCTTACCGTTGTTGACGATATTATAGTGGGTCAGCATAACGCCCTTGGGGAAGCCTGTCGTACCCGATGTATACTGCATGTTGCAGACGTCGTCCTTGTCTACTAATGAAGCCATACGGTAGACCTCGCTCTTCGGGGTCTTGGCGGCATAGCCCATCGCCTTCTCCCACGTCAGGCAGCCCTTCTGTTCAAAGCCGACAGTGATGACGTTACGCAGGAACGGCAGACGCTTTGCGTGGAGCTGAGCGCCCTCTTTCACGCTCTCGAGCTCGGGACACAGACTGGCGATGATCTCGCCGTAGCTGGTGTCCTTCGCGCCCTGTGTGATGATCAGGGTGTGGGTATCGCTCTGCTTTAAGAGGTACTCCGCCTCATGGATCTTATAAGCGGTGTTGACGGTGACCAGTACAGCGCCGAGCTTGACAGTCGCCCAGAACGCGATGTACCACTGGGGTACGTTTGAAGCCCATACAGCAACGTGAGAACCCGCCTTCACGCCCAAGGAGATCAGCACGCGGGCGAATTCATCGACGTCGTCGCGGAACTCGCTGTAGGTGCGGGTATAATCGAGAGAGGTGTATTTGAACGCCAGCTGATCGGGGAATTCCTCTACCATGCGGTCGAGCACGTCGGAAAAGGTCGCGTCGATCAGGATCTCCTTCTTCCAGACGAATTTACCTGTGTGGCGGTTGTTCCAGTACAGGGCGGATTCGTTCTTCGATGTATCGGCGAACTGCTTCATGTAGCTGATGAACTGGGCGAAGATGATATCCATGTCGTCCAGCTCGGGCTCCCATGTGGGGTCCCATACCAAAGAGATAAAGCCGTCGTAGTTGACGGAGCGCAGGGCTTTCATGGTCTCGGTGATCGGCAGATCGCCCTCGCCGACCAAGCGGTATTCGATACCGTCGTCGGTCTTGACAGCGTCGTTGAGATGAACGTGACGGACATATGCGCCGAGGTTCGAAATGATCTTCGAGGGGCTTTCGCCGACAGTGAAGTAAGCGGCAGACATATTCCACAACGCCGCGACATAGTCGGACGCGAAATACTCGAGCGTATCGCGCAAAAGCGCCGTATCGGCATACAATCCGCGAGTCTCGATCAAGAGAGAGATCTTCTCCTTCTCCGCGTCGGGCAGAACGGCCTCGATCAGGTGCTTGGAGTTCTTGACCGCCTTCTCCTTATCCTCATGAAACTCCGCGCGCAGGCGGATATTCGGGATATGGAGGTTAGAGGCGATACGCATACAGCGCTCGATCTCGGCGATCGCGTTGTCGAACTGCTCCTCGTCAGCGATATCGTTGATAACGTCGATACACGGCAGGGTCAGATCGCGGTCATACAGCATGCGCATGGTAGCCGCCGCCGAATAATCCTGAAAGACCCCGCTCTTCTCACAGAACGCGGCATTATTGATGTTATGGGGCTCGATGCCCTCGAATTTGAAGTACTCAGCGGCTGAACAAAATTCTTCAAAAGAAATATCGTGCCAGCCCTTGGTAGAAAATGAAAATTTCATCGGTAATCACATACCTTTCAAATAATTCAGCCTTCCCCTTGAGGGGAAGGTGTCACCGTTAAGGTGACGGATGAGGTGAAAGCGTTTCCATCTTATCACGCTAATTGATATATCGGATAGGTTTCCACCTCATCCGACCAATTTGCCTGAGTCGGCAAATTGCCCACCTTCCCCTCGAGGGGAAGGCAGTTTAATCCTCTTCGTAAACGATCTTGTTGACGGCGTTGATATAGGCGCGGACAGAAGCGCCGATGATATCGGTGGACAGACCCGTACCGGAGTAGATCCTGCCGCCGACGCGCAGGCGTACCAGCGCGTTGCCCATCGCTTCCTTTTCCTGGGTGACGGTCTGGATCGAGAAATCGTCCAGCTCAAAGCGTCTGCCGATGATCTGCTCGATGGCGTGGAACGCGGCGTCGATGGGTCCGTCGCCGATGGCGATGCCCTGTACCGTCCTGCCCTCGCGGTTCAGAGAGATCTGAGCGGAGGATGAAATGCGGTTGCCGCTGTTGATGACATAGTTCTCGAGGGTGTAGGTCTCGGGCACCTGCAAGGCGGCTGACGCTATGATCGCGTCGAGCTCCTTGATACCGACGTTCTTCTTGCGGGCGATACGCAGGAACTCGTCATATACCTTCTTGATATCCTCGTCAGAGAGGTCGTAGCCTAATTTCTCGATACTCTCGCGGACGGTGTCGATGGTGTCGTTGATGGACAGGCGCACGCCGTCGTCCACGATCTCACGCGCGTTAACGGAGCGGGTCTTGCCGTTGATGATCCACTCGATCTGGTCAATGGTGCGGTGCAGCTCGGTGGTGCGGATATCGGCGGCGATACCGTAGTTCTCGCGGATATCCTTGATCAAAGCGCCGAATTCACGCAGCGGTGTCGCTTCACCGCCGATCGAGGTCTTGACGCAGGCGGCGCCGTTCTTGACGGCTAAGATCGCCGCGGCGGTCGCTACGCCGTTTTTATTGTTGCACAGCACACCGACAGGGACGTCCGCGACCTCTGTCACGCGCACGACAAACGCCGCGAAATCGTCGGGCAAGAGGATCGCCGCGTCATCGCACAGGGTCACCTTGGAAGCGCCGGCTTCTACCGCTGTCTTGACAGCTTCTTTCAAGAAGGCTTCTTCGGCTCTGGTCGCGTCTACGGCGACGAACTCAACGTCATCACAGACGGTCTTTGCTTTCGCGATCATCGCGCTGACGTAATCGCACATTTTATTCTGCTTCTTGTGAAGCGTGTACTCCATGATAGAAGAGGTCATCGGCAGCTCAATGCGGATACGCGGGTGAACAGCCGTCGAGAGCGCCTCAGCCGCGCGGTCGATCGCCGCGGGAGAGGTGGTCGCCGCTACCGACAGGACGGAATTCTTGACGAAAGAAGCCGCGGTACGCACCAACAGCGTGTCGGCTTTTACCGCACCGACCTCGGGTAGCTCTACAGCGTCTACACCCAGTCGTTCAAGCTTACGCGCGATCTCGAGCTTCTGCTTGAAGGTGAGATTAGATTTGGGATCGGATAAAGTCGTATCGGCGATCTTGATGTAGTTCATAACAATTCCTCTTTTCTGAATAACGGTACTGAATGATACAGAAATCGGGTGAGGGCAGCGCCCTCCCGCAATTATTCATTATTCATTTTTCAGTTTTCAATAATAAAGTCCCCGAGGCATTTTCAGCCTCAGGGACGAATTCACTTCGCGGTACCACCCTGCTTACCGTATAAAACGGTCACTCTAAGGCTCTGACAAGCCCTCTGCCATGATAACGGGACAATCCGTAGCCGGTTACAATGCCGATCGGTTGAGATTGCCGCAGGCTGACACGCGTGTCAAGCCCTCGCAATGACGATCAATAGTAGTTCGCCGACTCTGCTCCGAAATGAGACTCGCTCCTGCTGTCCTGCTGTCTCACACCGACCGACAGCTCTCTGAAAAGACCTTGTGTAAAAGCGATAATTTCATCAACGCATTTATGTGGTTATTCAACTATAAGGTACTATATCACAACGAAAATCAATTGTCAACACTTTAACATACGAAAATTACGTTTCGGCTTTTATGCTCAATCAACGGAAAAGTACGCAGAAAATTATGGTGTTTTTGACAAGAGCTTCCATAACAAAAGCGGCAAGGTCTCCCCTGCCGCTGTGTCTTATTGACTATTACGATCAAACCTCAACGGTCCAGCCGAATTTGTCCTCGATCTCGCCCCACTGGATACCGGTGACGGTATCGTACAGGTGCTGGGACAGTTCGCCGATCTCGTTGTTGTTGACGATGTACTTGTGATCCTTGTAGCACAGCTCGCCGATCGGAGAGATGACCGCCGCGGTACCGCAGCCCCATGCCTCCTCGAGAGTGCCGTCGAGCATAGCGTTGCTGAGCTCTTCTACGGAGAGAAGTCTCTCGGAAACGGTGATACCCTCGCTCGCGAGCAGCTCGATGCAGGACTTACGGGTGATACCGGGCAGGATAGAGCCGGTCAGCTTCGGGGTGACGATCTCGCCGCCGATCTTGAACATAACGTTCATCGCGCCGACTTCCTCGATATACTTGCGCTCTACGCCGTCGAGCCACAGAACCTGAGAATAGCCCTGCTGCTCAGCGCGCTCGCCCGCGCGGTTGGAAGCCGCGTAGTTGCCGCCGCACTTCGCGTAGCCTGTACCGCCGCGTACCGCACGAACGTCCTGATCCTCGATCATGATCTTGACGGGGTTAAGACCTTCCTTGTAGTAGGAGCCGACAGGAGAAGCGATGATGATGAACTCAGCGTTGTGAACAGCGTGAACGCCTAAGCTCTCGTCGTTGCCGAACATGAAGGGGCGCAGGTACAGAGAAGTACCCTTGTCGGACGGCGTCCAATCCTGCTCCAAGCGGACGAACTCAATGAGCGCTTGCATGAAGTCCTCCTCAGGCATCTGAGGCAGGCAGAGACGCTCGGCAGAGTTATTCATACGGCGGATGTTCTCGATAGGTCTGAAGAGCTGTACCTTGCCGTCAGCGCGGCGATACGCCTTGAGGCCCTCAAAAATCTCGGAGCCGTAGTGCAGAACGGTGGAAGCGGGATGGATGGACAGGCGCTCGAAGGGCACGATACGGGGATTGTGCCAGCCTTCTTCGCTGTTCCAGCTCCAGCGGAACATGTGGTCGGTGAAGATCTTACCGAAACCGAGTGCGGAAGAATCGGTAGGCTTCTCCTTCGGATTCGGGTTTAAGGTAACTTTGATATCCATAATAACATTCCTCCTACGTATGCCTCCCTTTGGTAAAGGGAGGTGGGCAATTTGCTTGCAAATCGGTCGGAGGGATTGCATATTTGACCGAGCGTCAGCGAGATACCATAATCATTTGGTTGGTCGCTTCGCTCATTTTGTACAATCCCTCACCCGCTTATGCGGGAGCTCCCTTTACCAAAGGGAGCCTGAAACTTATCCTTCAAACTCCGCGCCCATCCGGATCGCCTTGAAGTTGACGTCCTTCATGTTGGCGCGCTTGGCGGGAATGACCTTATCGAGAGCGGCGCGGATCCCCTCCTCGGTATAGTCGCCCGTCTCTTTGAGGAGCTTACCGACGATGATCATGTTGGCGAGGTTGCCGAGCTTTTCGTCGGAAGCCATCTTGGTAGCGGGTATATAGAACACCTTGACGTCGTCGCGCTCGACCTTGCGCTCGATCAGGGTGGAATCCGCAAAGATCATGCCGCCCGGAGTGACCTTGCTCTCAAAGCGGTCGAGAGAGGGCAGGTTCATGGCGACGAGAATGTCGGGGTTAGAAACGATCGGAGAGCCGACAGGGGTATCGGACACGATGACGGAGCAGGATGCCGTACCGCCGCGCATCTCGGGGCCGTAGGACGGCAGCCAACTTACCTGCTTTTCTTCGATCAGGCCCTTGTAAGCGATGAATTTGCCGGCGAAGAGGATACCCTGACCGCCGAAGCCGGAGAACAACATATTTTTAGCGCTCATTATTCTGCCTCCTTCTGCTCTGCGGAGCGATCCTTATAAACACCCAGAGGATAGTAAGGCAGCATATCGCTTTCGATCCACTCCAGCGCCTGCTTGGGAGTCATGCCCCAGTTGGTCGGGCAGGAGGAAACGACCTCGACAAGGGAAAAGCCTTTGCCGTCGATCTGGTTCTGGAACGCCTTTTTGATCGCCTTCTTCGCGTTTCTAACGTTCTTGACGTTGTTGACGGTGACGCGCTCTAAGTACTCGGGGCCTACCAATTCGGAGAGCATTTCGCAGACCTTGATCGGGTAGCCGCAGGCCTTGGGGTCACGACCGTAGGGAGAGGTCTGAGTGACCTGACCGACCAGAGAGGTCGGCGCCATCTGACCGCCGGTCATGCCGTAGATCGCGTTGTTGATAAAGATAACGGTGATATTCTCGTTACGCGCTGCCGCGTGAACGGTCTCAGCCATACCGATGGAAGCGAGGTCGCCGTCACCCTGATAGGTGAACACGATGTGATTCTCGGGATCGGCGCGCTTGACGCCGGTAGCGACAGCCGGAGCGCGGCCGTGAGCCGCCTCGATCATATCGCAGTTGAAGTAGTTATATGCCATAACGGAGCAGCCTACGGGGGCGATACCGATGGTCTTGCCCTCGATGCCCAGCTCGTCGATGACCTCGGCAACCAGACGGTGAACGATACCGTGGGTGCAGCCGGGGCAGTAATGAAGCGGCACATCAATCAAAGCATGCGGTTTCTCATATACAGCCATTACTTGATACCTCCGTTAACATCTTGGATTGCCCTGAGCACCTGCTCGGGATCGGGGATCATACCGCCCGCGCGGTTGCAAAGGGTAACAGGACACTTAGACTCAATGGCGAGCTGTACGTCCTCGATCATCTGACCCATGTTCAGCTCGACAGAGATGAACGCCTTCGCGTGCTCCGCGGCTTTCTTGAAGGGAGCCTTCGGGAACGGCCAGAGGGTGATCGGACGGATCAGACCTACCTTGATGCCCTGCTTTCTTGCTTCATCGACAGCGTTCTTACTTACGCGCGCGGCAATACCGAACGCGGCGATGACGATATCAGCGTCCTCGACCTTGTATTCCTCATACATGGTCTCGTTTTCTTCGATGACCTTATAGCGGTCATAGCGCTTGAAGTTCAGCTCCTCGAGCTCCTCGGGAACGAGAGAGAGGGAGTTGACGATATTGTGCTCACGCTCGAGCTTAGTGCCTGTGGTCGCCCACGGCTTCTCGGGAGCGGGATTGACTTCGAGGTCGTCGATGGAAACAGGCTCCATCATCTGACCCATGGTACCGTCAGCGAGCACCATCGAGGTCACGCGGTATTTGTCCGCGAGCTCAAAGCCCTTGACGGTCAGCTCAGCCATTTCCTGGACGGAAGCGGGAGCGAGGACGATCATGTGATAGTCGCCGTGACCGCCGCCGCGGGTGGACTGGAAGTAGTCGGACTGAGAGGGCTGAATGCCGCCGAGTCCGGGGCCGCCTCTCTGTACGTTGACAACGAGAGCGGGAAGGTCAGAGCCCGCGAGATACGAGATACCCTCGCCCTTCAGAGAAACGCCGGGAGAGGAAGAAGAAGTCATAACTCTTTTGCCTGCGCTTGCTACGCCGTAGACCATATTGATCGCGGCGATCTCAGACTCAGCCTGCAGGAAGGTACCGCCGATCTTGGGCATGACCTTAGCCATGTACGCGGCGATCTCGGTCTGAGGGGTGATCGGATAACCGAAGTAATGCATGCAGCCTGCCTTGATAGCGGCGGCGGCGATCGCTTCGTTACCCTTCATCAAAATCTTATCTGCCATCGTTTTTCATCACCTTTCTACCTTGATAATGCAGTCGGGGCACATCATATAGCAGGACGCGCAGCCGATACATTCACTCATATCGGTGCACTCTACGGGGTGATGACCCTTCTTGTTGATCTTGTCTGTGGCGATCTGCAAAATCCCCTTGGGGCAAGCGTCCACACACAGCGCGCAACCTTTACAGTTGTCGGTCTTGAATGTCAGTTTTGCCATATACATTTTCCCTTCTTTATCATAATGTATTATTATGTATATCTATTTCGCTTGAAATGTTCCCTTTGAGTCATAGATAGCAAGAAAACGCTTCCGTAGGGATGACCATTGGTCATCCGAGAATGACGGACGCTTCCGCTATCGAAAGCCATAGATAGGAGGACAGGTCATAGCCATACGGACGATCAATGATCGTCCCTACGACAACGTATCCTGTGCTTCGCTCTAACGTTGAACTAAAAACTTTAAAGGCTTTTATATCGGCTTCTTCTGGAGCTTCAAGCGGAATAATGGGCTGATTTTATCCTTCAGTTCATCGTAAAGATGTGTTTCGACGGTGGTGAGCACTACGGGCAGGCCCGAAAGCTCGGAAACTTCCTGAGCGTACTTCACAGAGGAAAGAACGTCCTGAGCGTCGGTCTCCCCCGCCAGATTCGAATTGTTGATGATTCCCGTGAACGGGATACCGCACGCCCACTCGATCTCGCGCATGACCTCGATGGTGGACTCAGCGTCGGGAGTCAGCGGACGGAATTTGTTGACAACCATCAGCATTTCGTAGTCGTTCTCATTTTTAATCGCGTCGCGCAATCTGCCCAGCGCGTAAGCGCCCCTGTCGTCGCCGCCGATATCCATGATGACCGATAAGCTCCTGTCGTCGGTGATCGAATACAGGTCGGCGGGCATGGACGGCAGATCGACGTTGGAGGACGCGAAGTCCGAGCAGATCAGACGGATGTTATGCTCTTTGAATTCATCCTCGCTGTCCTTAGAACGGAAATAGGGATTGACGATATCGAGGTCGGCGATCGCAACATTGTCCCGCTTTTTGGCGAGATCAAGCGCCATGTTGACGGCGATATTGGTCTTTCCCGAGCCGTAGTGACCGCAGAGTATGGTCAGACGTTTGTAGGTCATTAAAACCTCCGGATTTTGAAGTTGAAAGTTGACAGTTGAAAGTGGAAAATTGTGGGAAACGCTTCGCGTTTTGAAGTTGACAGTTGAAAGTTGAAAGTGGAAAATTGTGGGAAACGCTCGCGTTTTGATTGATATGGAATTCATTTGAGGGCGAAGCCCTCCCTTAACTTTCCACTTTCCACTTTCCATTTTCCACTATAAAAGGTTTCTCTGTATCTTGCCGCTGGTGGTCTTGGGCAGGGATTCGCGGAAAACGACGATACGCGGGTACTTATACGGAGCGGTGTGGGTCTTGACGTAGTCCTGGATCTCCTTCTTCAGCTCGTCGGTAGGCTCAGTACCCTTGACGAGCACGATGGAAGCCTTGACGACCTGACCGCGCACGGGGTCGGGAGCGGCGGATACGCCGCATTCGAGTACGTAAGGCAGCTCCATGATGACCGATTCGATCTCGAACGGTCCGATACGGTAGCCTGACGATTTGATAACGTCGTCAGCTCTGCCGACATACCAGAAGAAGCCGTCCTCGTCACGCCACGCAAGGTCGCCCGTGTGGTAGTAACCGTTGCGCCAGTTCTTGCGGGTGGAATCGACGTCGTTGTAGTAGTACATCGCCAGACCGCACGGCATACCCTCTGAAATGTTGATACAGATCTCGCCGGGCTCGCCGTCGGGAACGTCGTTGCCATCCTTGTCGATAAGGTGGATATCATAGATCGGAGAGGGCTTGCCCATCGAGCCGATCTTATGCGGAGCGCCGATCATGTTGCAGATGATGACGGCGGTCTCGGTCTGACCGAAGCCCTCCATGATCTGCAGTCCCGTCAGCTTCTCAAACTGGTTATATACCTCGGGGTTCAATGCTTCGCCCGCGGTGGTCATGCGCTTGACGGAGGAGAAATCGTACTTAGAGATATCCTCCTTGATCATCATACGCAGCATGGTAGGCGGCGCGCAGAAGGTGGTGATATGATACTTTGCGAACATAGGCAGGATATCGTCGGCGTGGAAGCGGTCGAAATCATAGACGAACATCGGCGCTTCACAGAACCACTGACCGTACAGCTTGCCCCATGCCGCCTTCGCCCAGCCTGTGTCGGAGATGGTGAAGTGCAGACCGTCGGGGTCGACGTTGTGCCAGAAGTGAGCGGTCATGAAGTGACCCAGCGCTAATTTATAGCTGTGGGCGGCGATCTTCGGATAGCCCGAGGTGCCCGAGGTGAAGTACATGAGCATGATATCGTCGCCGCAGGGAGTGCTCTCCTTGCGCTCAAAGTGTGAGGAGAAGAGCTTGTACTCTTCGTCAAAGTTGCGCCAGCCCTCGCGCACGCCGTTGACCATGATGCGCTTTAACTGCGGATAATTCTCCATCGCTTTCTCGACCTCTTCGGCGGAGTAGCCGTCGCCCGTGCAAATGATTGCGGACACGCCCGCCGCCTTGAAGCGGTATTCAAGGTCGTGGGACTGGAGCTGGTTGGTCGCGGGGATCGCGATCGCGCCGAGCTTGTGCAGACCGATGATCGCGAACCAGAACTGATAGTGGCGCTTTAAGATCAGCATGACGCGGTCGCCCTTGCGGATACCTAAGCTCTTGAAGTAGTTCGCGCACTGGCAGGAAGCGTGGCGAATATCGGTGAAGGTGAAGCGGCGCTCGGTCTTGTCGCCCGCGACATGGATCATCGCCAGCTTCTCGGGATCTTTATAGGAAATGGCGTCGATGACGTCATAGCCGAAGTTGAATTTCTCGGTATTCTTAAAGGTGACCTTGGTGGGCGTACCGTTTTCGTTGACCTCATAATCGACGAACTTCTTCCAGACGCGCTCCTTGGTGTCGGTGTTCTCGACCTTCTTGGGAGCGATCGCCTTGGTGTGAGTCAGCTCGGGGATCGGCTCGCCCTTGGGATTGAGGACGATGGCGTAGAAGATACAGTCCTCTTCGCCGACCGCCATCTCGCCGTGGGGAGTGTTGGAGTCGAAGTAGATGGTATCACCGGGGCCTAAGATCTCCTTATGATCGCCGACCTGTACCATAAGCTGACCCTCGATGACGATGTCGATCTCCTGACCGTCGTGGGTCGTCAGCTCCATGGGCTTGTTCTGCGCCTCGGGGTTGTATTTGCTCTTGACGTAGAGCGGCTCCGCGATACGGTTCTGGAAGGCGTAGGCGAGGTTATAATAGGTCATGCCGTGCGCCTGGCTCACCTTCTGCCCTGCCCCTCTGCGGGTCACGGTGTAGGATTTCAGGTTCGGAGAGATACCCTCGATGATCTCGGTGACGTTGACGTTCAGCGCCTGAGAGACCAGATAGATGAAGGCGAAGTTCAAGTCCTGCTCGCCCGATTCACAGGCGATGTACTCCTCCTCGGTGACGTCGGTAAACGCCGCCATCTCAGCGACAGTCTTGCCCTCAAGCTCTCGAAGCTCTCGGATACGCGCCGCCATCTCCTTTATTTTGGTGTCCAAAGCAGTCGTTTTGTTTTCCATACACATAACCTCATTCTGAAATTCGGGATCGGGGCTCTGAACAATGAACGCTGTTATCATCATACGAACGAGTGCGGGCAACGCCCGCCATTCGTTATTCACTATTCATTATTCATTCTTCAGTCACACAAGAAAGCGCCCATCCCAAAGTAATAACTTTGAGACGAGCGCATAACACCCGCGGTACCACTCAAATTGCAGGCTGATATCTCAGCACTGCCTCTCTCAGGGTCTATCTCTATCAATCGTCATTGCGAGGCATCTATGCCGCGGCAATCTCAACCGATTATTACGTACAATCGTCATTGCGAGGCATTTATGCCGTGGCAATCTCAACCGATTATTACGTAATGACAATTGATATTCTAACCCCCAGACATTCACGCAGTCATCACGAGGGAGGTCTAATCATATCGTAGGATACTTTCTTCTCCCCGGCTCAGAAGCTACAAACACGGAATCCATCACAGAAGCTCGCACCGACCGCTTCTTCTCTGAGTGATGAGAGGACCGCGCCCTCTTCGTCATAGCCTTTATCTCGTCTAATGTTATCACATTATTCGCAGTTTGTCAATATTTATTTAGCGTATGCTGTAGCAAGCTGTAGTAAGCGCCGTTGCTAACGCATATATCAGCCTACTATATCTTCCTAATTCCTAACGCCTAACTCCTAAGTAAATACTGATTAATTACTATGTCATTGCGAGGGCTTTAGCCCGTGGCAATCCCACAAAGAGAGAATCCGACGTTTCTGTCCCTATTTGTTGAGGAGTTGTCCAAATGCAACAGCGCAGGGGGAGCGTAGCGATTGGCTAAGCGCCACTACTGGGATTCCCACGGTCGCTAAGTCGCTCCCTCGGAATGACAGCGAAAATGCAAACTGCATTAATCAGTATTTACCTAACTCCTAACTAAAAGAGCCGCGCGTCTTAGAGCTTATTGCGCTGGATCTTGCCACTGATGGTCTTGGGCAGGCTGTCCTTGAAGACGACGATACGCGGGTACTTATACGGAGCGGTGTGCTTCTTGACGTAGTCCTGTATCTCCTTCTTCAGCTCGTCGGTGCCCTCTTTGCCCTTGACGAGCACGATGGAAGCCTTGACGACCTGACCGCGCACCTCGTCGGGAGCGGCTGATACGCCGCATTCGAGGACGTAGGGCAGCTCCATGATGACCGACTCGATCTCGAACGGTCCGATGCGGTAACCTGAGCTCTTGATAACGTCGTCGGTCCTGCCGACGTACCAGAAGTAGCCGTCCTCATCGCGCCACGCGGTATCGCCCGTGTGGTACATGCCGTCGTGCCATGCTTCCTTGGTCGCTTCTTCATTATTATAGTAGCCCTTGAACAGTCCGCAGGGAACACGCTTGTCGGTGCGGATAATGATCTCGCCCGGCTCGCCGTCGGGTACGGGATTGCCGTCGGGGTCTACGATGTCGATGTCATAGCCGGGGATGGGCTTGCCCATCGAGCCGAGCTTGGGGGTGGTGCCGAAAAGGTTGCCGATCGTGAGGGTGGTCTCGGTCTGACCGAAGCCCTCCATGATCCTCAGCCCCGTCGCCTTGCGGAACTGGCGCCATACCTCGGGATTGAGCGCCTCGCCGGCCGTCGTCATATGGACGATACTCGACAGGTCATACTTAGAGATATCCTCCTTGATCATCATGCGCAGCATGGTAGGCGGCGCGCAGAAGGTGGTGATATGGTATTTTGCGAACATCGGCAGGATATCGTCGGCGTGGAAGCGGTCGAAGTCATAGGTGAACACCGCGCCCTCGCTGAGCCACTGACCGTAGAGCTTGCCCCACAGCGCCTTGCCCCAGCCTGTGTCGGAGATAGTGAAGTGCAGACCGTCGGGGTCTACGCCGTGCCAATATTTGGCAGTTACATAATGTCCGAGCGCGTATTTGTAGCTGTGATTCGCGATCTTCGGATAGCCTGTCGTACCCGAGGTGAAGAACATGACCATGGTATCGTCGCCGCAGGGAGTGTCCACGGTGCGATAGTAATGGGTGGAGTACATATCAAATTCCGCGTTGAAGTCATGCCAGCCCTCTCTCTTGCCGCCGACCAGGATCTTCGTTGTCAGGGTCGGGCAGGTCTTCTGCGCTTCATCAACGGAGTCAGCTACAGAGCCGTCGGCGGTCGCGACGATAGCGGACACGCCCGCACTTTGGAAGCGGTACTCGAAGTCGTGCGCGAGGAGCTGGTTGGTCGCGGGGATTGCGATCGCGCCGAGCTTATGCAGAGCGAGCATAGAGAACCAGAACTGATAGTGGCGCTTTAAGACGAGCATGACGCGGTCGCCCTTCTTGATACCCAGACTCTTGAAGTAGTTCGCGGTCTGATTGGAGCGGCGCTTCATGTCGTTGAAGGTGAAGCGGCGTTCGGTCTTGTTCTTGTCGATATGCAGCATGGCGAGCTTGTCGGGGGTGTTGTTCGCGATAGCGTCCACGCAGTCGAACGCAAAGTTGAATTTATCCTCATTGCGGAAGCTGATGGCTTTCAGGCAGCCGTTCTCGTCCTCGAGGGTGCGGACGAACTGACCCGTGATCGCGGATTTCTTCTTGACGTGCGCCTTCATGACCTCGTCGTCGGCTTCCTCGACCTCTTTCTCACCGGGCAGGATGATGGCGATGAATTTGACGTCCTCGCCGCCGATGGCGATCATGCCGTGAGGGGTGGACGAATTATAGTAGATGCTGTCGCCCGCCTGCAACTCCTCAAAGTTGTTGCCGATCTGGATCTTCATCTTGCCCGACAGGACGAAATCGAATTCCTGTCCCGCGTGCTTGGTCAGATGGATCGGCTTATTCTGAAGCGATTCGTTGTAGTCATACTGGCAGAAGTACGGCTCAGCGATCTTGTTCTTGAACATCGGAGCGACATTGACGATGGAAATGCCCTCCTCCTCGGCGGTTTGTCTGCCGCCGCCGCGGCGGGTAACGGTGTAGCTTTTGAGTCGAGCCGACTCGCCCTCGAGGATATCGGTGATACCTAAACCGAACGCCAGCGCGCACTTGTGGATAAAGGTGAAGGGAAAATCCTCCGTACCGTTCTCATAAGCGTTGTACTCGGATACGGTGACCTCGGTCTTTTCCGCCATTTCCTCGACGGAGAAGCCGCTGATCTCGCGCATTTCACGGATACGCTTAGCGACCTCGAGCAGTTTTTCGTTGTCTACTACTGACATAATGTGTTCCTCCTGTAAAATATTAGGATTCAACAATCAATAATCGAAATTGTGATAAAGCAGTCGGCTCGGGTATACAAGCAGGGTATCACCACACAGGTCTGATCTTTCGGAAAAAGACCTCGCAGTAGCTCTCAGCCAATCATCGTTCGCCCAAAGGGACCCCGCAACTCCCCGAGTTGCGGGGAGAGGAGGAACCGCCACACGAGGTCAAAGTGTTCCATTCGGATACACTTACCGAGTACGGCGAGTGACGACGAGGGAGAGCCTTGCGTGGGTGCTGTTAGCCAATCAGCGTTCGCCATGCGGCTCCGCTTCTTGGACGAGCACCGCAAAAAAACGCCCGCCTCAATACACATTGAGACGAGCGTGAAAAATCACATCCGCGGTACCACTCAACTTGCAGTAATGCTACTGCCACTCTCGGGGTCTGTATATCGGTTGAAATTGCCACAGCTCCTATGGAGCTTCGCAATGACAGTTTATATCTAACCCCTATGCCTTTACGCAGCAATCACGGGAGATATCTACTAAGCAAACGCCGTTCGGGTCTCCGGCTCGGAAGGGATGGGTACTCAGGTCAACTTTGTCGGCTCGCACCTGCCGCCGACTCTCTGGAAAAGTTCAGCCTTGACCGTCTTCGTCACAGCCTTTATCAATTGTCTAAGTCAAATTTTATCACAATCGGCAGAAAAGTCAATATCGGCATATTGACAATTATCTGTCAATCTCGCTTTGATATTTTAGTGAAATTATCTTTGCTCAGGAAGAAGTTGAGTATCGCCATGCCGATGATGATGACGTAACCGATGATACTGTAGAGATCGGGCGTCTGCTGAAAGACGATCAGGCTCATCAAGGACGCGAAGATGATCTGGCTGAAATCGTAGACGGAGATCTCCTTGGCGGGAGCACAGGTATACGCCGCAGTGATGGAGAACTGCGCGAGCGCCGCAGAAATGCCCGCACTTAGCAGATACGCCCACTGCAACGCCGTCATCGGAACATAACCGATGATCATGACAGGCGTGACGATCAGGGTGGAGACGGTCGAGAAAAAGAACACGATGTACGGATTGTTCTCCCCCATCAGCCCCAATTTGCGCACACAGCCGTAAGCCGCGCCCGCCATCACGCCGCTCAAGAAGCCGACCAGCGCGGGAATGAACGCCGCGTTCGAGAAGCTCGGCTTGATGACGAACAGCGTGCCGAACAGCGCGCCGCCCAAGATCAGCCATTGATAGAGCCTCGGGCGCTCCTTGATAAAGATGAACGAGAACAGCACCGCGAAGAACGGCGACATCTTGTTGAGGATAGACGCGTCGGACAGCACCAGCGTCTCGAGCGCGTAGTAGTTGCACACCACGCCCGCAAGCCCGAACAGCGTGCGCATGATCAAAAACGGCAGACTGCCCTTGACAGAGGGCTTTAAGGGAGCTTTATTCTTTAAAAGAACGATGAAAGCGATCACCGCCGCCATCGCGTTGCGGAAGAAAACCTTCTGAAAAACAGGCAGCTCCTCGCCGCTGAGCTTGACGAACATATTCATGCAGGCGAAGAAGAACGCCGACAATATCAACAGCAGGATTCCCTTGGTTCTTTTACTCACGATATCTTGCACCACTCATACCATAATAATAACAGACCTATTGTATCACAAGACGCGCGCATTTTCAATAACGGTAGATAATGAAGTCTAATTGCTTCAATGGATATTTTGCGGCTTTATAGTTAGAGCAATTCGTTTACAAGCCTTCCCTCTTAAGGTGCTCCCCATTACAAAAGCCTTCCCCTTGAGGTGTTCCCCGTTGGGGAGACGTCAGCCGCAGGCTGACAGAGGGGGAGCCGTCTCCGGCGAGGAAAAGGTGTCAACGAAGTTGACGGATGAGGTGGAAGCTTTTCCATAATATCAAATTAACGGGATATAACTGAAATGTTTCCACCTCATCCGACCTTTTCAACTCTTGAGGAGTTGAAAAGCCCACCTTCCCCTCAAGGGGAAGGCTCTTTGAGACTAATCCTTATTTATGACTGAACAGATTTACGTGAACGGTAATGAAGGTAATTGAATAATCCGAACCGTTTACGTCAACAATATTATCGTATCAAAAACACAGGAGCGTGAAGAAATGAACGTCAGACGCGGTGATATCTACTATGCGGATCTAAGCCCCGTGGTAGGCAGCGAGCAGGGCGGGATAAGACCCGTGCTGATCATACAGAACGACGTCGGCAACCGCTACTCCCCTACCGTGATCGCGGCGGCTATCACCAGCAAAACGGATAAGAACAAGCTGCCCACCCATATCCCGATCGAAGCGAAGGACTGCGGCTTGCAGAAGGACAGCGTGGTGCTGCTCGAGCAGGTGCGTACATTAGACAAGCGCAGACTCAGAGAGAAGATGGGGAGCGTCAACGTGCAGTCGATGAAAGCCGTCAATCAGGCGCTGTCGGTCTCCTTCGGACTGATCGGCTGAAATCTGCTGTCACTTCAAGGACACGGGCTCCCTTTCCTAAGGGAGCCGGCGCACAGCGCCTGAGGGTTCCCTCGTGACAACACCTACTCTTTTAACAACAAGGGAAATCCCCTGCACCCATTCGATCAAAAAACGCCCTGCCGTAAAGCGGGGCGTTTGACTGTTTATATCGACTTTGCAGAGGGTTCTTCTACCCTGTCGGTTTGTTCGGAGAGCTGTTGTTCGGCAGGCTCCTCCCCTGCCGTTTCGGCGTTCTCCCGCTCCTTGATCTCCTCGCGCATCACGAGCAGCAGGAGGATGGGCATGACGGGAAAGGTATAGAAGAACAGGCGTATCTCCTCGCCGCTGAGCAAAAGCATTGTGCCGAAGTTGTACAGCAGCATGGAGAGGACGGGCAGGATACGCTTCCACTCGGCTTTTTTGCGGAATCTGAACTTTGAGAGAGCCGCGACGATCATGATCAGGTTGATCACGCCGACGTCCCAGAACAGCCACTTCAGGCAGCGGTTCAGCCGCGAGGAAATGAAGCCCGCGATGTATTTCGCGTTCCAGTCAGTCTGATAGGTCACGCCGTAGTCGTTGCCGATAATACCGGGATAGAGCTCGCTCCAGTCCTTGTCCTCGCCCGTGACCGTGTACGCCATATCGGTCGCAGCGAGCAGCCCCGTGAAGGCTTCCTTCGGCGACTTGACAAAGCATCTGAACATATAGCCGATGACCTTCGGCGCGCCTTCCTCGCCGACCTTATGATAATTCGAGCCCGCGCGGAACTTGACGGTATTGAAGTTGCCGATCACATAGCCGTCCGTCCACGACTCTGCGGGCGCGACGGAGTAAACAAAGCGCTTGATATCCTCGTCGAGCGCCTGCGGGTTCCGCGCCGCGACGGTACCGATCACGGACATCGGCACGCCGAGCATCTCGGTCTGTCTGTCGCCGGGCTGTTCGACACGGAGCGCGGCGTACAGCGGACCCTCGATCAGCACGATCGCCGCGACAAAGCACACGGCGGTGATGATCGCCGCCTTCTTTTTGAGATACAATATCAGGGCGATGAGCATCGGCAGGGTAAACAGCAGGGCGTTGTGGCGGAACACCGTTGCCAGCACCAGCACGATGACCACGGCGGCGATATGGCTGCGCTTTTTCAGCCATTCGCCCTTGGTGAACCACGCGTTCGCGGCGTAGGACGCCGCCAGCAGGGCGGTGATCGCGAAGGGCACGTCCTTCCACGGATACATTGACACGACCGCGGTGCAGGGGCTGAGCAGAATGTACGCAAGCGACAAAAGCGCGTAGGGAATACTGCTGTGGCGCAGAATGGTATAGGCGGCATAGGCGGCGGCGAAGGAGAACGCGATGAGCTGGAACAGCACGATCGAGCCGATCCACCCGCCCGTGATCGAAAGGGGCAGCGTGAAGCCCAACAGCGTATGCAAAACGGGGTGCCAGTTGTTATACTCGCCCGTGATCGCCTGCTTGTACTGGGTGAAGGAATCGGCAGAGAACGCGCCGGGGTAGTTCGCGGCATAGTAAAGCCCGAACACCGCCATGCTGATCAAGAGAAAGCCGCTGAACCAGAGGACTTTTCTCCTGCTCGACGAAAGCACCGCCTTGTACCGCAGGCTGAGTCGGCGGCACAATCGGATCACCGCGGGACAGACGAGCACCGAGAAAGCGAATATCAGCAGATACAGCCATGTCTTGGCAGCGTCGCTGTAATCGGAGATGAACACGTCCGCGCCGATAATAAAGCAGGTGTACAGGATCAGAACGATCCCTTTCCACCCCTGTAAGTAACCGTAAACGCGCCTGATCATGACAGAGCCGCTCTCAAGGCGTCGGTCTTGTCGGTCTTTTCCCAGCGAACGCCGAGCTCTTCCCTGCCCATATGACCGTAGGCGGAGAGCGGCGCGTAGGTGGTGTTCAAGAGATCGAGCGAGCGAATGATGGACGACGGACGCGCGTCAAACACCTTGTTGACGGCTTCCGCGAGCTGCTCGTTGGTATACTCAGAGGTGCCGAAGGTCTCCACCATGACGGAGACGGGCTTTGCCACGCCGATCGCGTAGGCGAGCTGTACCTCCGCCTTCTTCGCAAGTCCCGCCGCGACGATGTTCTTCGCGATATAGCGGGCAAAGTACGCGGCGGAGCGGTCGACCTTCGTCGGGTCCTTGCCCGAGAAGGCGCCGCCGCCGTGACGGGCATAGCCGCCGTAGGTATCGACGATGATCTTTCTGCCGGTAAGCCCCGAGTCGCCCTCGGGACCGCCGACGACAAATCTGCCGGTGGGGTTGACGAAGATCTTGGTGTTCTCGTCCATCAACCCTGCGGGAATGATGGGACGGATAACTTCCCTGATGATATCCTCTCTGATAGTGGAAAGCGGCGTTTCCTCGTCATGCTGAGTGGACACGACGACGGTGTCGACGCGCTTTGCCTTGTCGCCGTCATATTCGATGGTGACCTGTGTTTTGCCGTCGGGTCTGAGATACGGCAGGGTGCCGTCCTTGCGCACCGCGGTCAGGCGGGACGCCATCTTGTGCGCCAAGGAGATCGCCAGCGGCATCAGCTCGGGCGTTTCGTCGCACGCGTACCCGAACATCATGCCCTGATCGCCCGCGCCGAGCTGGTTCTCGGCAAGCTGTTCGCCGTCCTTGAGCTCATAGGACTCGTTGACGCCCATCGCGATATCGGGACTCTGGCGGTTGAGGAAAATATTGACCTCGCAGGTGTTGCCGTCAAAGGTCGCTTCCTTGCTGTCATAGCCGATGTCGCAGACAGCCTTGCGGATCACCGCCTCATAATCGACCTCAGCGGTCGTAGAGATCTCGCCCATCACGTTGATGCGATCGGTCGCCGCCGTGGTCTCACAGGCGACGTGGGCGTTCTTGTCCTGTGATAAGATCGCGTCTAAGATAGAATCGGACACGCGGTCGCACACCTTGTCGGGATGCCCCTCGGTCACGGATTCGGAAGTAAAGAAATAGCTCATACATATACCCCTTTCAAAATAACGATCACTTGACTGAGTTCGCTGCTCTCTTACGGCACGATATCAACGCACCGTAAGCGTCTGAATTGCCGATCATTGATAAATTTCCCCGATGCAAGCACTAAAGTATCCATCGAAGATTTTACCATTTTAATCGGTTGAGATTGCCACAGCCCCTAAAGGGGCTTCGCAATGACTGTTGAATAAAAAAACTCCGCGCGGCGTACCGTACGGAGCAAAATACTCATCTCTCGGTAATACCGCAGGATTTGGCACCTTACATACGCAGGTTGCCGGACTTCACAGGGCCTGTCCCTCAGTCGCTCTTGATAAGTGATGTAGTCTGATATTATAAGAAAGGGAGGAGCAAGCCCCTCCCTCATGCTTTTTCAAATTATAATACATTCGACAAGGATTGTCAATATATTATGTCGGATCGGTTCAAGCGATCTCCTCTAAGGAACAGCCGCAGTCGATCGAGTGCTTGACTCTGTCCTGTACCTCGGCGCGCTTCGCGTTATTGAAGCGGTCTATGGTACCTACGAGGTAGCCGGTGATGCGGCGAATACGCTCGAAGGGAACATTGTCATAGGTATAGCTCATATCAACATACTCGCCGTCTACGTCGAAAGTGACGGAAGTGATCAGCTTGTCGGGATTCTGCTCTTTGATCTGAGATACGTACGCATTGATTTCTGCTTGTGAAAGGATGCCGCCGTTTACTGTTACTGTCATGTTAATCTCCTCATTTCCTAATAGTATTGTAGTACAGTATTATATCGTGATGGTAAGCGTTCGAAAAGCACTTCATCTTGATTGCAATTAGAATAATAGCACAATATATTGTGGTTTGCAAGTAACAAAAGTATATTTATTATTACAAAGTTTTAACATATTTAGTGTTGCCCGATCACAAGGGCGCTATATATAGTATTGTACAGCATGAATGTATATTTATAATGATATATGGGAATAATAGAATATAAATATTTATTCACTATCATTTCAAGTTCATGAATAAAGGAGGAGCAATATGATCGGATTTCTGATAGGGCTTTTCGTCGGCGGCATCTTCGGCGTGATCGTGATGGCGCTGATGAACGCCGCTTCCCGCGCGGACAAGAGTATGCGTGAGCATGACAGAGAGATGGACGAGGAAGCCATGTACACCCCCGACACTCTCGCATAAAAAAGCGCATAAGCTCTCATAAGCGAAAAGCACCTCACAAAACGATCTGAGATGCACAACAAAGGAGCAGTCTTGCGGCTGCTCCTTCTCTTACATAGGAGGATATTATTCCTTCACGTCGGTGACCAGTTCCTTGACGGAGGTCGCCAGAGAAGCGACCTTGGACATATCCGAGGGAATGATCAGCTTGGTGGCTTTGCCGTCGGCGACCTTCGCGAGGGCTTCGAGGGATTTGAGCTCGATGACCTTCTGGCTGGGATCAGCCTCGGACAGCATACGCAGGGCGTCGGCGTTCGCCTTCTGGACGGTCAGGATCGCCTGCGCTTCACCTTCGGCTTCACGGATCTTAGATTCCTTCACGGCGTCCGCTTTGAGGATCGCGGATTCCTTCAAGCCCTCTGCGACGAGAATCTGCGAACGCTTCTCGCCCTCCGCGTCGAGGATACGGGCACGGCGTTCGCGCTCCGCCTTCATCTGCTTCTCCATCGCGTCTTGGATCTCACGCGGGGGCAGAATGTTCTTGAGCTCTACGCGGATCACGCGGATGCCCCACGCGTCGGTAGCTTCATCAAGGATGATGCGGATCTTGTCGTTAATGGTGTCGCGGGAGGTGAGGGTCGAGTCGAGCTCGAGGTCGCCGATAATGTTTCTCAGAGTAGTGGCGGTCAGGTTCTCGATCGCCGAAAGAGGACGTTCCACGCCGTAGGTATACAGCTTCGGGTCGGTGATCTCAAAGTAGACGACCGTATCGATCTGCATGGTGACGTTATCGCGGGTGATGACCGGCTGAGGCGGGAAGTCCACGACCTGCTCTTTGAGCGATACCTTCTTAGAGATACGGTCGATAAAGGGGACCTTCAGGTGCAGACCTGTTCCCCATGTCTGATAGTAAGCGCCGAGACGCTCGATGACGAACGCGTGTGCCTGGGGCACGATCTTGATATTGCGCACGATGACGATGATCAGCAACAGCGCGATGATCGCAATAATGATCAATGATACGATTGGCATAATGATTTCTCCTTTCAAATTGCCTTCCCCTTGAGGTGCTCCCCGTTGGGGAGACGTCAGCCGCAGGCTGACAGAGGGGGAGCCGTCTCCGGCGAGGAAAAGGTGTCACCGCAAGGTGACGGATGAGGTGGAAGCGTTCCAGCTTCGGTTCTTATATTGTTCTATCGGTGAGGTTTCCGCCTCATCCGACCAAATCACCTCAGTCGGTGATTTGTCCACCTTCCCCTCAAGGGGAAGGCTTAGATACCATCAGCTTGACGCCCTCGATGGCGGCGACGGTGACGGTCATGCCCTCTTCAATGGGTGATCCGTCAACGGAACGCGCCGTCCACTTCTGGTTATCGACCTTGACAAGTCCCGTGGCGTTCTCGTTGTCGATCCGCTCGACCACGACAGCCGTCTTGCCGATATAGCGGTCGGCGTTGGTAGGCTCCGCGCCGCGGCGTTTGAGTTTTTTCACCAGCGGTCGGGTCACTAACAGAGCGATCGCCGATACGACCACGAACACAACGCCCTGTATCAGGATACTGTCCGTGAACAGCGAGGTGATACACGCCGCTACCGCGCCGATACAGAACCAGATCGACACGAGCTGGACGGTCATGCCCTCCACCACCGCCATTACGACGGCAAGCACCAGCCATATGATCGTCATAGTATTCATAGGATATTCCTTTCTTTACAGTAGTATATCAGGTTTTGTCCTTATTAATCGTCGTGATCCTTGAAGATCGCGTCGGGGTGATCCCGCGGCTCGACGGGAGCGTTCTGTCTGTCGGCGCGTTTCGCGACAAAGAACGAGATCATCAGAATCACGAACAGCGGGATAAAGATCAGCATCATCAGGTTGTTGCCCGTGAAGATCGCGATCATCATGAGAACGAACACGATCACACTCAACACCGCGCTGAGAGTCGTAAAGGTAGATTTCTTCTGCGTGCCGTAGACGTCCTTGAACTGGTTCGCCTGTGCCGCTACGGGACGGTTCTTCATAAAATCAGTTTGATTGTTTTCCATTAATATTCACCTTCATATCTGTTGCGGGAAAGGTGCGATCCCCTCTCCCGCTTTGAACCGTTATTTCTTATTCTCGATATCGCCGAGGTCGATGATGGTGCCGCCGCTGCCGCTGACTCTGGGCAGCTCGCCGTTCCACTTCTCGATCTTCTTGTTCTCCAGTACTTCGCTTGTCAGCGACTTTGAGATGGTGTTGTTCGCCTCAGCCTCGCCGTCTGCGCGTACCTTTGCCGCCTCTGCCTCAGCTTCAGCGTTAGTGATAGCGGTCTTTTTCTCGGTCTCTGCCTTCAAAAGCTGCTGCTGAGCGACCTGCTTCTCCTCGATCGCGGTGATGAACGCTTCGGAGAAGTCAAAGTCGATGATGTTCACGTCCGTGACGTACAGACCGATGGAGTTGAGCTTTTCGTTCAGCCCCGTTACCAGTCCGTCAGAGATCAGCGCGCGGTTGGTGACGGTCTCCTCCGCCGTGTAGGTCGCGGTGATCGCCTTCAAGACCTCGTTGACGGCGGGCGTGACGAGCACGTCCTCATAGTTCGCGCCGATATTCTTATAAATGCTGTAGGACTTCGCGGTATCAACGCGGTAGTTGATCGCGAGAGTAGTATCTACGCTCTGCAGGTCCTTCGAGAAAGCCTCGGTCTGCACCTCGAGCTTCTGGATACGGTTGTCGATCTTGACGACGCTCTGGATAAAGGGGATCTTTAAATGGATGCCCTCCTGCAAAACGCCCTCGTTGACCTTACCCATCGTGACCACAACGCCTGTATGACCCGCGTCGACCACGACAAAGGCGTTGAACGCAACGACGCACAGGATCACGACGATGACTATAGGGATCACGATCCTCTTGATTTTGACTTTTTCTTTTAATTCAGTGACCTTTTCCATGATAAACTCCTTATCGGTTCAGTAAAAATGTTATCAGTCAAGTATGATTGCTTCATACAGTTTTTCCGACTCGCGTTTACAGCAGTTCGCCGCGTAAACGTAAGCCATGATTCGCAGAGCGTTTTGTATCCGCTCTCGGTCGCTTTCGGGGATATCCGTCAGCAGTTGCGCCGCGTCCCGGGCGACCTGACCTACCCTGTCAAGGGGCAAGGGTTTTTCATCAAGCGTATCCGCCATCGCGCAAAAGACGTCGTAGAGCCGTTCCTCAGTGATGATATCGTCGCTTTCATCGTCGATATCGCCGTTGATGTAAGAGAGCAAGCCGCCTACACGGTCGATCGCCATGCACTCGCGTAGTTCTGAGATCAACAGGATACGCGCGAGATGGCGCTCGCTGTACTTCTTTGATACAGGGTGCGGCACATAGCCGCGCTTGATCCAGTTCTGGATCGTCGTCTGCTCAAGCGAGCTGACGGAGCAGACCTGCCCGAGCGTCAAGCCGTCGGTCGCCCTGATCAGCGGCAGGAAGTCGGATATCCTCCCCCGTTGCTTGTTCATTTTCCCGGTCATAAGCCGCCTCCCTTTCAAAAGTTTACATGATTATATCACAGGTTCATATGACTGTCAATAGTTTTCGGATGAATTTTTTAAATAATTATTTGGGAAATTCAGACAGCAAAAAAGGGGCTGTGAAAAAACAAGCCATCGGCATTGTGAGAAGCGATAGACGCGGCTATCTTCCAAAGTACTATCTTGGCTTTGTGGGATTGCCATGGGCTAAAGCCCTCGCAATGACTGCGTTTTTTCACAGCCCCTTCTTGTATTATTCGTAGATCCTCTCGGTGATCTCTGTACCGTCGCTGTTGCGATAGATGACCTTTGCCTTGGGATTCTCAACATTGACGTAGGTTTTCAGCTCCTTGACAACGTCCGAGAAGGTGCCGCTCGCGTTTTCGAGCGAAGAATCCAGCGACGACTTCACCGTCGCAAGCTCGCTTTCAGTGAACGCCTGAGTAAAGGTATAATCATATACCAGCGTATCGCCCTCGGCGTAGACGTCCATCTTGATCGAGCTGTCGGTGCTGTTGTCGCGCTGCTTTTGGATGCTCTCCTGCACCTGCGGATTATTGAGATAATCTTCAACGCTCGCGAACATCTTTGTCGCGGTATTGCCGCCGGCGGCAGAGGAAGTATCGGATGATACGGCGGGCCGGGTCGCTTCCGCGACAGTCTCGGCGGTATCTTCCGCGGAGGAAGCGGCGCTTGAAGCAGCGCTGTCCTTGGTCGCGGAATCCTCGGTCGCGGTACCGCCATTCTTGCCGCAAGCCGCGAAGCTCAGGCATAATAGAACAGCTAATATGATACATACGATTCTTTTCATGATTAAAACTCCTTTATTGATAATCAAATCCGCTGGGCTCACCGATGGGCTGATCGAGGATCTCGGGGTGAGCGCAGAGATAATGTACAAGCTTCAGACTACGGGCAAAGTAGAAGCCGTCGCCGATTCGCTCGTCGAGGGTCGCGCCGATATCGCAGACCTTGCGGATCTGCTTCGTCCCGTCGGGCATGATGCGCTCCTCGTCGTGGATCGTGCCGATGGTGATCATCATGCTGTTGGTGCCGTAGTTGTTCAGGTGATGATACACGGCGGGGCACTTGATGGAGCCGAGGTTCGAGAGGAAGATCGACGAGTAGTGCGGGTCGCCGTCGGAGAGGGCTTTCGGGGTCTTGCCCCAGTAATCGAGCCAGCGGGCGACCTTGCAGATCAGCATGACGATGGGTCTGGGCAGAGCGCCGACCTTGTCGAGCAGATCGTCTACGCCGTCTTTTTTATTCATCTGCGCCTGTCTGCGTACCTTTCTGACCTTATCGACAACCAGCTTACTGACGCTGTCGACGGTGTCGGTGGGCTTGGGCACGAAGAACAGCATGGATTCTTCCGCGTGATCCTCAAACGCGAGCTTCGCGGCAAAGGCGCAGCTGATCTCGTAGCGCTCATAGGTGCGCCCCGCCTGAACAAAGCGGTTCATCAGCGGGCGCTCGTTGACCATCTTTGTCACCGCGGCGATGACGCAGTGGAAAAAGGTCGTTTTCAGTTCAGGGTGCTCCGCGTTTTTCTTATCGACGAATTTGACGAGCTCCGTCACGTCGAGCGTATCGTTGAGGTAGACCTCGCAGTCGGTACGCTTTGGCCACAGGGTCGACATGATCGTCTGCAGTCCGGGGGTCTTGATGCGTCTGCCGTCCCAGCGGTCGCCCCATTTGCGTTTGTATCCGTTGATTACTTTTGCCATATACCTATCCCCTATCTTGGTTCGTTTTAAATTTCATATACCTTGCCGAATTTCATCGCCATGGTCGGGATGCCGCTCTGCGTCTGACGATAGCTAAAAACCTCCGTCCCGATCTGTGACGACATCGGCGGGAACGTATCGTCATAATGGTCGAGAAAGATCGACTTCGGCTGCAGCTTCTCGATGATCGGGCGCACCGTCCTTGAAGGGTCGCCCGTCCCCTGGAACGGCAGGATCAGCACGTCCGCTCCTGTGGGATACAGTGTGTCGATATCCGTGCCCATACTGCCCATGAGCTGTATCCGTTTCCCTTCGGCTTCGATCTCATAAAAGAGGGTCTCACCGTTTTCCTCAAAGCGGCGGTTGAGCTTGATCAGCTCATAGAGCCGTTTCGTATGCAGAAGCGTTTCCTTCTTAAAGATGGTTTTCACCATCACGCCGAGGTCGAAGCGGCAGTGCCGTCCCTGATACACATGAATGGTGAAATTGCCGAGCTTAAAACTCACGCCCGGAGAGATCAGGGTCAGATTCTTTTTTGGCAGTCCGTGAGAGATCAGCGTTCTGCACGGCGTTTTGGTGGCGTACACCTTGATATCCGAGCCTTTATACAGGCGCGGAATATCTAAAATATGGTCGAAATGCCCGTGGGTCACCAGCACCGCGTTCGCTGTACGCAGCTTGACCGTGCGCAGCTTGCGGCGGCATAACGAATCCTGTATCGGAATACCGAGGAACGGGTCGAATAGCAGACGATAACCGTCCGACTCCAGCATGACCGAAGCCGTGCCGTACCAACTCAGCTTCATGCCTTTTCCTCCTCGGCGTTCGCCTCTTCCTCTAACTTGCGGTAAGCGACCTTGCCGACCAGCGTCTTCGGCAGTTCATCACGGAAGATGATCTCCTTGGGCAGCGCGTAAACGGCGACGTGCATTCTCAGCACGCTCATGATCTTCTCTTTCATTTCATCTGTCGGCTGTACGCCGTCGTGCAATACGACATAGGCGCGCACTCGCTGCATACGGCGCGGGTCTTTCACGCCGATGACGCAGCTGTAGGCGACTTCCTCCACGCCGTCGATCAGGTTCTCGATCGGACCGGGATAGACGTTGTAGCCGTTGGTGATGATCATGCGCTTGATACGCTGTTTGAAGTAGACATAGCCGTCCTCGTCCATAGAGCCGAGGTCGCCCGTATACAGCCAGATATTGCCGTCAGCAAGCCGTTTGAGCGTGTTGGCGGTCTCTTCGGGATTTTTCAGATAACAGGTCATCACGGACGGTCCGCGCAGGATGATCTCGCCCTCTTCGCCGTAGGGCAGGACGTCGTCCGTACCCGGCGCGACGATCTGGTAATAGGTGTCGGGATAAGGCAGACCGATGCTGTTCTCGCGGTACTCGTCCTTCGGGGTCAGACAGCTTGCCGTAACGCATTCGGTCAAACCGTAGCCCTCGCGCACCTGGATAGACGCGTTATGCTCTTTCAGGAAAGTGTCGATCTTTTTCTTGAGCTCTACCGACAGCGAATCGCCGCCGCAGAACATGCCCATCAGATAGGACAGATCCTTGCCCTCGAGCTCGGGTAAATGTAACAGCGCCTCAAAGATGGTCGGAACGCCCGCGATGAAGTTCGGTCGCTTTTGGATCAGTGCCTTGGCGTAGGTATGTTTATTGAAGGTCGGCATGAGCATACAGCACGCGCCGTACATCAAGATGATATGGATATTGATACCCAGCCCGAAACCGTGGAACATCGGCATACAGCTGAGCATTCTCAGTCCGTTTCTGAATTCGAGACCGATCGCCTCTCTCGACTGCATGGCACAGGCGTTGAAATTGAGGTCGGTCAGGCAGATGCCCTTCGGCAGTCCCGAGGTACCGCCGCTGTACAATATCGCCGCGGTGCGGTCCTTTTCAAAGCCGACGACGGGCGCTGAGGGTAGCTTATCTCCGCCCTTGAGGAAAGCGCGGTACAGGATACCTTTATCGGAATCGGGATATTTCAGATAGCTCTTGCCCTTTTTCAAGAGAAACGCCGCCGCCAAAGGTCCTCGCAGCTCGTCCTGCATACGGCAGACGATCGCCTTCACCTCATGATCGGCGTCCGCCATTGCCTTAGATACGTTCTCATAGAACATGTCTACCGTGACGATGGCTTTGCTCTCGCTGAGGTCGAGATAGTAGGTGATCTCCTTCTGCGCCGACTGAGGGTGCACCATGTTACATATTGCGCCGATACGGTTGAGCGCGTAGAAGCATTCGACCGTCTGTGGGATATTCGGCAGGCAGAGGGTGACGGCGTCGCCTTTCCTGATACCGAGAGCGACAAACGCCTTCGCGCAGCGCTCGATCCGCCTGATCAGCTTTATATACGGTATCTTTTTACCGTAAAACTCCACGGCGATATCATCGGGATACTTCCCCGCCGTTCTCTCCACCGTCTGATACATAGTCAGCTCGGGATAATCGATCACAAACTTTTCATTCATAGTACTTTCCTCAATTTACGATTCGTCTGACAAGCAAACAGGATACCCCTTCGGATATCCTGTTTTATTATGGTGCGGGTAACAGGACTTGAACCTGCACGGGGTTACCACCAGAACCTAAATCTGGCGCGTCTGCCAATTCCGCCATACCCGCATATTAAAGGTATCTTTCGGAAGGACAAGCCGAACGCCGCCCTTCCGAAATGTATTATAATCAAATAATGGATATTTGTCAATCGGCTTTCATTTTACCGATCCGCGGGCTTCTTGCCGTCGATCCCCTCTTTGATCTGGCTAAAGGTCACGCCGTACTTTTTGGCGATATCGGCGGCGTAGCTCACACCCTGAGGCGGCGCGATACTGACCTTGAAGCTTCGCTCGCCGTCGTGCACGCCTGTGATCAGGCTCTCCGCAAGGCTGTCGCCCTCGACAGAAGCGTTGATCTCACCTACAGAGCTTGCCAGCTCGTGCATATGGGTGTTGAAGATCGCCCGAGCGCCCAGATAACGCATGGATTTGACAACGTCCTTCGCGATGAAAACGCCCTCGGCGACGCTGGTGGTGGCAAGGCTCTCGTTGAGCAGGAGCAGACTGCGGCGGGTTGCTACCTCAAAGATACCCGACAATCTTTGGCTCTCTTCGCCTAATCTACCCAGATCGACAGTATCGTTTTCGTCGGCGGGAAAATGGGTGTAGATATTATCGCACGGACTGATGGAAGCGCTGCCGGCGGGGATATACACGCCCCACTGCGCCATCAGCATGGCGAGTCCGATCGCCTGGGTGAAGATGGTCTTACCGCCGCGGTTGGGGCCCGTGAGGATATAGATGCGGTGCTCGTCGCTGAATTCGAAGTCGTTCGTGATGATATTGATCGCTTCCCCGCGCGCCTTATTGATCGCGAGCTTTAGGTTATATACATCTTTAAAGGAGCAATTGCGCTCGTCGGGGTCGGTGATCGCGGGCTTGCAAAGCGGCATTCCGGTCGCCATGAGCTTTTCGGTCAGCTCCGCCCAGCGGTTGTAGAACAGTATCTCGGGCATAAGGCTGATCAGGGAGTAGCCGTTGACGTTGACGTATTTTTTGATCCTCGATTTCAGGTCGTTGACCGTATGACGCATGATCTGAGTGACCTGCTTGCGCATCGCGTCGGACAGCGGGTCTTTTCCCGTGGCGTTATCCTGCAATTGGATATTGTGGGTGGTCGCTTCGGTTACTACCATACCCGCCGACATCTTGGAGCTTGAGGAAGTAGTAGCGTGATAACGGCGTCCTTCGCCTAAATTCGCGCCGTGGTGCAGGTCGTCCTTTTGATCCGTAAAGCCCTTGAAGCGGCTGAGGATACCCGAATCGGTGAACTTCGTGTCATTTAGCGACACGATACCCGCGAATTCGGGACGGAGCAGCTTATCGAGATTGATGCCGATGGTCACGCTCTTTAAGCGGCGGGCTTGGTTCATCATATCCTCGATATCCGCTTTCAGCTCGTCAAAGCCGCTTTCTCTCGCAATATCCGTAACGATATCACGCAGGTCGCGCATACCCTTTGAGGTGACGTCAAGGTCGTTCAGCGTCGCTTTTATCATGTTGATACAGTCGATATAATCGTCTATCTCGCGCAGGCGGTTGATCAGCGACCAGAGCGCCGAGGTGTCGCTGTCCATCTGAAAGCGCTCAAGATCTCGTAGATCGCTCAGCTTCAAGGTCAGCTCGGTCATCGCTTTCCGAAGCTCGGGAAAGCGCAGAAAATCCTCGAATACGTCATGGCGGTAGCGGATGATCTCAGGCTCCATCGGGACTCTGATCAGCATACCGCGCAGGTGCGGGCGCTCGTTCTGCTTCTCGGTCAGCGCCTCAAGGATAAAGTCGATCGACAGATCGTTGATCGCTTCATCGGGCAAGACCTGATAGGATTTTTCGGTTCCGTTCGGATTCATCAAGCTGAATTTCATACTGACCTCCGACAAAATTTGTTGGTAATATGATACAATACCCGCTGTGATATTTCAAGAGAAAATCAGCGCTTACGAGCAAAAGATGACCCCTTACAGATCATACCGTAAGGGGTTGAATTCTATATCATCCGCGATAGAGCTTCTTTGTCTCGTACTTCGGCTCGGTCGTCAAAAGGATTCCCAGCTTTTTGAGCGTGCGGGTATCGGTCTCGGAGAGAATGACCGTCGCGTGAGCCTCGGCGCCGTTGAGCTTCTCGAGCTGCTGCATGGCAAGTCGGACGGTCGGATTGGTAACGGCGGAGATCGACAGAGCGATCAGGATCTCGTCGGTATGCAGTCGGGGATTGACGGAGCCGAAATTATCGACCTTGAGCTTCTGGATCGGTTCGATCACGGCGGCGTCGATCAGGTCAACGCCCTTCGGGATATTGCCCAGATACTTCATCGCGTTGAGCAGCATTGCGGAGCACGCGCCGAGCAGATCGGAGGTCTTGCCGGTGATGATGGTGCCGTCGTCCAGCTCGATCGCCGCGGCGGGGCTGCCGGTCGCCTCTTCCCTGTTGAGAGCTGCCGCGATCACGGGGCGGTCGTCGGCGGTGAGCTTGTTCTGCTTCATCAACAGACCGATCTTGTACGCTTCATCAGCGGAGCCGTTGCCCTTGGTGTGGTTGCACATCGCGGTGTAATAGCGGCGAATGATCTCCTGATTGGCGGCGGCGCAGGTCGCCTCGTCATAGACGATACACTTGCCCGCCATATTTACACCCATATCGGTAGGAGATTTATAGGGTGAACTGCCTAAGATGGTCTCAAACATGGTATTGAGCACCGGGAAGATCTCGATATCACGGTTGTAGTTGACGGTGGTCTCGCCGTAGGCTTCGAGATGGAAGGGGTCGATCATGTTCACGTCGTTGAGGTCGGCGGTAGCGGCTTCATAAGCGACGTTGACAGGGTGCTTTAAGGGCAGGTTCCAGATCGGGAAGGTCTCGAACTTTGCGTAACCCGCCTTGATACCGCGCTTGTTCTCATGATAAAGCTGAGACAGGCACACAGCCATCTTGCCCGAGCCGGGACCCGGAGCGGTGATGACCACCAGACGGCGGGAGGTCTCGACGTAATCGTTCTTGCCGTAGCCGTTGTCGCTGACGATCAGGTCGATGTCGGACGGATAATTCGGGATACTGAAATGATGATACGCCTTGATACCGTTCTCGGTCAGCTTCTCCTCAAACTTCACCGCGGCAGGCTGGTCGGCAAAACGGGTCAACACGACCGAGCCGACATACAGACCGCGTGAGCGGAACACGTCGATCAGGCGCAGCACGTCGAGATCGTAGGTGATACCGAGGTCGCCGCGGACCTTGTTCTTCTCGATATCGTCGGCATTGATGACGATGACGATCTCCGCTTCGTCCTTGAGCTGCATGAGCATTTGAAGCTTGGAATCGGGCTTGAAGCCCGGCAGGACGCGGGAGGCGTGATAGTCGTCAAAGAGCTTGCCGCCGAATTCCAGATACAGCTTGTCGCCGAACTGAGCGATACGGTCGCGGATATGCTGACTTTGCATGTCCAGATACTTTTGATTGTCAAATCCAATTCTCATAATACCATTCCCCTGTAATCAAGATTACAATAATACATAGTAAATATAGCACAATTCATTCACGGTATAAATATGTAAAAGAAATTTGATAAATTTTTGTCGAAGAAAAGGAGAATGATCATCGGTTGAGATTACCGCGGAAATATCGTTATCTCATTTGAATCTATTATCATACACAGAAAACGCCGAACGGATCATTCCCCGCTCGGCGTTTAGATAACACGATTCAGTTTTTCTTGATCTTGACGGAGAACACCGCTACCGCTACGACGGTCAAAACGACCGCGTAGGCGATCACGATCCACAGATCGGCAAAGATTGCGGAGAAGTTGCCCGCGACAGCCGCCTGCGCCGCTTTCACCGCGTGAGAGAACGGCAGGATATTTGCGACCTTCTCAAACAGACCGCCTACCATCGAGGTATCGAACCATATATTAGAGAACCACGCGGATAGATTCGTCAGCAATGCGCCGCACACGCCGCCGACAGCCTTTTCGCTGAGCAGGGAGCCGAACAGCAAACCGAGCGCGATGAACACAACGGCGATGGGGATATTCACTGCCACGGCAAGGAGCAGATTGAAAGTCAGTTCCAATCCAAAGAGCAACGCGCAGATGTAGCAGACAACGGACTGCAACAGCGCCATCGGGATCATCGGCAGCGTATAGCCGAGAATAAATTCAGAAGGACGCAGCGGCGAGGTGAACAGCCGAAGCACAAAGCTCGAGGTCCTGTCCTTTGAGATCAGCAAGGAGGAGAACAGCGACAGAAAGCTCAGTCCGAACACGGTGATACCGGGCGCTAATTTTTCGATTTGGAAGTTAGAAGGACCGTAGCCCTGCGGAATACTCTTGTTGATCGCCGACAGAAGGATCATCAAAACCAGCGGAAAGGCGATCCCGAATATCAGCGTCAGTATATCGCGTGTGATCTCTTTGGTATTGCGTGAAGCAAAGGTCATCGTTCTCGTCATTTTGCTCCCTCCCCTGCTAACCGGATAAACGCTTCTTCAAAATCATCGGTATCAGCCTTTGCTTTCAGCTCCTGCGCGCTGCCCTCCGCGCACAGAACGCCGTGAGCCATGATGCCGATACGGTCGCACAGGCTCTCAGCCTCTTCGAGATAATGGGTAGTCAGGACAATCGTCATCTTCCCCTTTAAGCTTTGGATAAAATGCCACAGCTCTCTGCGGGCAAGGACGTCCAGGCCCAGCGTCGGTTCGTCAAGAAAAAGCATCTGCGGTTCCGTGATCAGCGCCATGGCGATGCTCAGCCTGCGCTGCCAGCCGCCGGACAAGGTCGAAGCCCGCTGCTTCGTTATTTCCTGCAGGGAGAAATCCTCGATAATCCGATCCGCCTTTTCTTTTGCCTGCTTCTTATCACACCCGTAGATACGGGCGATGAATTCGAGATTCTCACGAACGCTCAGCTTTGCGGCGACAGCCGTCTCTTGCGGAGAAACGTTCATGATCGCCTTGACCTTGTCCGACTCACCGTTTACGCTGTACCCCATTACATACGCTTCGCCCTCAGTAGGACGGGTAAGGCAGGACAGCATTTTGATGGTGGTGGATTTGCCTGCGCCGTTTACGCCCAAAAGACCGTACAGCTCGCCCTGATGAACGGTCAGATCCAGTCCCTTGACCGCCGTTTTGTCCTTATATTGTTTGACTAAGCTTTCGGTTCTGATCGCTTCCATCGCATCTCCCTCATTTCTTTTAACAATTCAAATTGTACAAAAAAACAACTCGGATTTCTACCAACCCGAGTTAACCGTTTTTGTTCAAAATAGTAGCGGCGCCGCTCCGTTCGGAACAGTGCCGCAAATCATATGTATTATTTCTTGTGAAAGAGATTACCAAGAGAGACCTTTGCCAGTGCGATACCGCCCTTTGCGGTATCTCCCATCACCATCAGTCCATCACCGGGCTTGAGTCCGAACACCTCGCGGGCATATTCGGGGAGCGTCACCCGACCGTCCTGATCCATCTTCACGATACCGAATATGTATTTTCCCTCGGTGGTTTTTTCATTGATCTCCAAGCCGTCGAGAGAAACAGAAACGAGCGTATCGATCGACAAATCGTAGTACCGAGCGATCTCACGACATTTTTGCAGATCGGGCGTGCTCTCGCCGCTCTCCCACTTCGCGACGCTCTGCCGCGATACGCCGAAGCGTTCGGCGAATTCCTCCTGACTGAGGTTTTCACTTTTTCTGAGAAAACGGATGTTAACAGCGATCAACGCTCTTTCCTCCTTGCTTTTTCATTGTATAACAAACGGATTCAAATGATCGATCAGTACGGCTGATTTGTCGAACCGTAATACTGCTGAGGACCGTAGTAGAAGATATTCTTATGCAAGCCGATCAGCGGGAACATGACGAACGGAACAAAGAGCAGTCCCCATGCCCACGCGCGCTTTAAACGGAACGCCTGCGTCAGTCTGACGTAGATCCGGAACTGCAGTACCAACAGGAGAATCGCCATGACCAGCGCGGCGATCACCAGCGACGCGCCGAGGACAATGAAGATGATACCGGTGGGGCTTGCGGACTGATTATAGTAGGCAGAGAAAATCGTACCAATGCCGCCCAAGCCCATGAACAGCCCGCCGAACATCGCTGAGCCGGCGCCTACACAAGTATAGATCAAAAGTCGCCAGAATATTTTCGTGTCCCAGACCTTTTCACAGATGACGTAATAATTATAAAAAGGAATAATGCCTTTCCAACCGGGAAGTCCCATCTTCCTGAACGTAAACCATAAGCCGACGTACTGACCCGCGATCAGGATCATCGAATACATCGAGCCCATGAGAGAACTAATGATACCGCCTAACGCGGCAAAAGGCTGCATTGCCATAAAATCAATCCTTTCAGATAGTTATTTCAACAACGGTTTCAAATATTGTCCCGTGAAGGATTCTTCACACGCGGCGATCTCCTCGGGCGTACCCTGCGCAACGATCGTGCCGCCCATGTCGCCGCCCTCGGGACCGAGGTCGATAATGTGGTCGGCGGTCTTGATCAGCTCGAGGTTATGCTCAATGACGATGACCGTATTGCCCGCGTCCACCAGCTTGTGGAGCACCTCGACCAGTCGGTGTACGTCCGCGATATGCAGACCCGTCGTCGGCTCGTCGAGGATATAGACCGTCTTGCCGGTCGGGCGCTTAGAAAGCTCTGTAGAGAGCTTCACGCGCTGGGCTTCGCCGCCCGAGAGCGTAGTCGCGGGCTGACCGATCTTGATATAGCCGAGACCCACGTCGTAGATCGTCTGCAGACGGCGCTGGATCTTCGGGATATTCTTGAAGAACTCCAAGCCCTCCTCGACGGTCATTTCGAGAACGTCGTGGATCGACTTGCCCTTGTACTTGACCTCTAAGGTCTCGCGGTTATAGCGCTTGCCCTTGCACACCTCGCACGGAACGTAGATATCGGGCAAAAAGTGCATCTCTATCTTGATGATACCGTCGCCCTGACAGGCCTCGCACCGACCGCCCTTGACGTTGAAGCTGTAGCGCGACGAGGTATAGCCGCGCATTTTGCTGTCGGTGGTGGAGGCGTACAGATTGCGGATATCCGTGAATACGCCCGTGTAGGTGGCGGGATTGGAGCGCGGGGTCTTGCCGATGGGGCTCTGGTCGATATTGATGACCTTATCGAGCGCGTCGACGCCCTCGATCGCCTTGAACTTACCCGGCGTACACTTCGCGCGGTTCAGCTCACGCGCCAGATGCTTATACAGTATCTCATTGATCAGGGAGCTTTTGCCTGAGCCTGATACGCCTGTCACACAGACAAATTTCCCTAAAGGAATTTTGACGTTGATATTTTTCAGGTTGTTCTGCTGAGCGCCCTTGATGGTCAGGAACTTGCCGTTTCCCTTTCTGCGCTTTTCGGGGAGCGGGATCGCGCGCTTGCCGCTGAGGTACTGACCCGTCATAGAGCCTTCGCAGTTCTCGATATCCTTCACGGTGCCTGTCGCGACGATCTCGCCGCCGTGAACACCCGCTCCGGGACCGATATCGACGATGTAATCCGCCGCGCGCATGGTATCCTCGTCATGCTCAACGACGATGACGGTGTTGCCGATATCGCGCAAGCGCTTCAATGTGCCAAGTAATTTATCGTTATCGCGCTGGTGCAGACCGATCGACGGCTCGTCAAGGATATACAGCACGCCCATCAAAGCGGAGCCGATCTGAGTCGCCAGTCGGATTCGCTGGCTCTCGCCGCCCGACAAGGTCGCCGAAGCGCGGGACAGGGTCAGATAGCCCAAGCCGACGGATTTGAGGAAGTTCAGGCGGGATTTGATCTCATTGATGATCTCGCCCGCGATCATGCGGTCACGCTCGGAGATATCGAGCCGATCGACAAAGTCAAGGATCTTGACGACCGACAGGTCGCACAGATCGGCGATGTTCATTCCGCCGACGGTAACGGCGAGAGAGATCGGCGACAGTCGCTTTCCGTTACACTCGTCGCAGGGGATCTCGGTCATGTAACTCTGGATCTCTTCCTTGATCCACTGGGAGTTGGTATCTTTGAAACGGCGCTCGAGGTTCGGGATAATGCCTTCAAACTCGCGCTGCATCTCGCTTTTATTGAACGGTGTACGGCGGATCAGGTGGAGCTTCTCCCCCTTTGTGCCGTACAAAATCGCGTTCACCGCCTCACTCGGCAGATCCTTGATCGGCGTAAAGTAGTCAAAGCCGTATTTCTCCGACAGACCGTCCATATACATCTGCGCGATGGTGTTGCCCTCCATCGCCCAGCCTGAGCCTTTGATACCGCCCTGCGAGATGGTCTTGGTCGGATCGGGAATGATCAGTGCGGGATCAACGCGCAGGAACACGCCCAGACCCGTACACTTCGGACACGCACCGAAGGGGTTGTTGAACGAGAACATACGGGGAGCGAGCTCGTTGATGCTGATACCGTGCTCGGGACAGGCATAATTCTGAGAATACAGGATATCCTCGCCGTCCACTACGCTGATCAGCACCAGTCCGTCGGCGAGCTTGGAGGCTGTTTCTAAGCTGTCGGTCAGGCGGGATCGGATACTCTCCTTGATCACAAGGCGGTCTACAACGATCTCGACATTATGCTTTTTATTCTTTTCGAGAACAATATCCTCACTCAGATCATAGAGGATACCGTCGGCGCGGACGCGCGCGAAGCCCGACTTGCGGGCGGAATCGAACACGCCCTTGTGCTCGCCCTTCTTGCCGCGGATCATCGGCGCCAAGACCTGGATCTTGGTGCCTTCATCCATCGAGAGAATGCTGTCGGCGATCTGATCGACCGTCTGCTGGCTGATCTCTCGACCGCACTTCGGACAATGCGGAACGCCGATACGAGCGTAGAGCAGACGGAAATAGTCATAGATCTCCGTGACCGTACCGACCGTGGAACGCGGGTTCTTGGAGGTCGTTTTCTGGTCGATGGAGATCGCGGGCGACAGTCCGTCGATCGAATCCACCTCGGGCTTCTTCATCTGTCCGAGGAACATACGCGCGTAGGAGGACAGGCTCTCAACATAGCGGCGCTGACCCTCGGCGTAGATGGTATCGAACGCGAGGGAGCTTTTGCCCGAGCCAGACAGACCCGTGAGCACCACTAATTTATCACGCGGTATCTCGAGATCAACGTTCTTCAGGTTATGCTTTTTCGCGCCTTTGATTACGATTTTATCTTGCATTTATCATCACTTCATAGAAACACTGTCATTCCGAGGCTTCTTTCGAAGCCGTGGGAATCCCCTTGTCGTCAATACCGTGCTAAAGAAAAGTGAATTTCTTCCTTGCGGGATTGCCACGGGCGTTGCCCTCGCAATGACAGCGAGTAATTTATTATTCTTCTGCAGAATTATTATCGGTTGCTTCGGGAATTTCCTCCACTTTAGCGGATTCTTCCGCTGCGGCAGGTTCTTCGACCTCGACAGGCTCTACATAGGTGCCTGCCATCACTTCGGCAAAGACGTCGCCGGACATCTTCTCATGTTTCATCAGATATGCCGCGGTCTCATGGAGCTTGGACATATGCGCGTTGAGGATATCCTCGGTCTTTTTGTACGCCCGGGTGATGATGCGGTGCACTTCTTCGTCGATCTTGCCCGCGGTCTCCTCGGAGTAGTTCTTGGTATGACCCATATCTCTGCCGATGAAGATCTCGCCGTCACCCGATGTGTAGTTGATCGGGCCGAGGGTCTCAGACATACCGTACTTAACTACCATATTGGTAGCGGTCTTGGTCGCCTTTTCGATATCGTTGGAAGCGCCGGTAGAGATATCGCCCAGCACGAGGGCTTCTGCGACTCTGCCGCCGAGATCGACCACGATCTCCTCCTCCATCTCACGCTTGGAGCGATAGCTTCTGTCCTCGGTGGGCAGGGGCATAGTATAGCCGCCCGCCATACCGCGCGGAATGATAGAGATCTGGTGGACGGGATCCTGGGTCTCACAGGCGTAGAAGCAGATCGCGTGACCCGCTTCATGGTAAGCGGTCAGCTTCTTCTCACGCTCGTTCATGACCTTACTCTTCTTCTCGGAGCCGACCACAACCTTGATCGCGGCTTCTTCGATCTCGACCTGCGTGATCGCTTTCTTATTCTTGCGCGCGGACAGGAGCGCCGCTTCATTCAGGAGGTTTGCAAGATCCGCACCCGTAAAGCCCGCGGTCTGCTTCGCGACGTCGCGGAGAACGACGTCGGGAGATAAGGGCTTCTCACGGGAGTGGACGCGGAGGATCGCTTCACGGCCGTTGATATCAGGATATCCGACCATGACCTGGCGGTCGAATCGACCCGGACGCAGCAAAGCGGGGTCGAGGATATCGGGACGGTTGGTCGCCGCGATCATGATAACGCCTTCGTTCGCACCGAAGCCGTCCATCTCTACCAATAACTGGTTCAAGGTCTGCTCACGCTCATCATGACCGCCGCCGAGACCCGCGCCTCTCTGACGACCGACAGCGTCGATCTCGTCAATAAAGACGATACAGGGAGAATTCTTCTTCGCGGTATCGAACAGGTCGCGTACACGCGAAGCGCCGACGCCGACGAACATCTCGACGAAGTCGGAGCCTGAGATCGAGAAGAACGGAACGCCCGCTTCACCGGCTACCGCCTTGGCAAGCAGGGTCTTACCCGTTCCGGGAGGTCCGACGAGCAGCACGCCCTTGGGGATACGCGCGCCGAGCTTATTGTATTTATCGGGGCTCTTGAGGAATTCGACGATCTCTTCGAGCTCTTCCTTCTCTTCGTCAGCGCCCGCGACGTCGTTGAAGGTGGTTTTCTTCTTCTCGTCGGCTTGATTCTTGAACTTCGCTTTGCCGAAATTCATCTCTCTGCCGCCCATGCCGCCGCCCATACGGCGCATGACTAAGAACCAGAACAGCACCAGCGCGATGACGAGGATAGCGGTCGGGATCAGCTCGAGCCAGAAGGAATTGTCGCTGACGGGCGTAAGATCGTATTTCATCGGAGCCTTGGGATGGGCTTCATTATATTTGTCGATATCGTCCTTGACGTCCGCCCAGAAGGTGCGCCAATCCATGATCTTATGGTTGATGGTCTTGCCGTCGTCGAGCTTCATCTGAATCTTGGTGGACGAGCCGCTGCTCTCTACCTTGAACTCGGTGACCTCCTGCTTCTCGAAGTAGCCGACGACCTCAGAATAAGAGGTAGTATCCTTCGGCGACTGAGAGAGGACGAAGGTCATGATCAGTATCACGATGATCGGGATACCGAGATAGATCAGCAGGCTTCTCACCTTGCCGGAATTGGGATTTTTATTTTCGTTCAAACTATTTCACTCCTTACTTTTCAGCCTCCCTTTTCTAAGGGAGGTGGCACGGACGCGCGCGTCAAGTGCCGGAGGGTTTCCGCGAAGCGGAGAAGGATCATCTTTCGTATTCCAAAGGCGTTCGATGACAGCTCCCTTAGGAAAGGGAGCCTATTATTCATATATCTCAGGCTTGAGTACGCCGATATAGGGCAGGTTACGGTAATATTCCTGATAATCCAGACCGTAGCCGACCACAAATTCATCGGGCACGTCAAAGCCGATATAGTCTACGTCGATCTCGACCTCACGGCGTGAGGGCTTATTGAGCAGGGTGCAGATACGCACGCTCTTGGCGTTCTTCGCCGAGAAGTACTTTTTGATAAAGCTCAAAGTATTGCCGCTGTCGATGATATCTTCAACGATGATAACGTTTTTATCATCTATAGGTTCTGATAAATCCTTGATGATATTCACTCTGCCGGTGCTCTTGGTACCTTTTCCGTAACTGGAAACGCACATAAAATCGATCGTGCACATCATATCGATGTTTTTCAGCAGATCCGCCATGAACTGGACGCTGCCCTTCAACAGTCCGACGAGAACGATCTCCTCTTCGTCCCGATAGTCCTGCTCGATCATAGCGGCAAGGCGCTTGGCGGCTTCCTTGATCTCTTCTTCAGTGATCAGAATTTTTTCTAAGTCCTTATGCATTCTTACTTCCCCCGAAAATCAAATAAACTTCCCCGTTACGGGTGATTGCCTTGTTTGCCTGCGCCGAAGTACCGATCCCCTCTAACCACAGGACGGTCGAGCCGTCGGCGATCAGCGGGACAGTATCGCGTACTTCACGCGGGAGCTTCATTTCGATCATCAGCTTTTTGACTGATTTTGTCACACCGCGTCGGGCAAAGGTGAAGATGTCGCCCGCTCTGCGGTATCTGAAAAAGGTATCACATGTGATTATATCACACGGAATACAGTGATGTAATAATAAATTGTGAACATTTTCGCCGATCCCGAGCCTTTTGAGCTCTGATTCCGACAGCTCCAATTCGCCGTCCCTGACCTTGACGCGCATGCCGCCTGTTTTGATGAATTCATCAAACGGGATACAGACCTCTTGTGTGTGATGCTCGCTTTCACGGACGATACGCAAAGTCCCCTGTGAACAGATCGCGGTAAAGCCCTGTCCGAGCTCGACCGCGCTTGATCGGCGCATCGCTTCTATTATAAGCGCAATATGCCGAAAGTCAACAGGAGCGCCCGCGGATCCGAGCAGATTCTTCACGGCATAGCGAAGGACGATCAAAGGTAACTGTAACAGCCTTTCGCATTCATAGCCGCGATCGGTCTCCGCTTGTTTTAATTCTTTGACAGAAATTTCATTAAAGTATTCATCTGTCTCACGCATGAGAGCGGCGGTGTGAGCGATACTCTCCCCTACCCTTGGATTCAGCTCCTTTAATACAGGCATCACCTGATGGCGGAGCTTGTTGCGGGTGTATTCGTCGGAAAGATTCGTCGAATCCGTGACGTATTCGAGCTGATGATCGTCGCAATAGCCCTCGATCTCAGCACGAGAACAGCATAAGAGAGGACGGATAATGTTCTCCCTTTTTGCGGGGATACCGCAAAGTCCGCCGATCCCCGAACCTCTCGTGAGATTCCAGAGCACCGTCTCAGCGTTATCGTCGCTGTGGTGAGCGGTCGCGATCTTCGCGCCCTCGATTTCCTTGGCAATACGCTCTAAGAACGCGTAGCGCAATCTCCTGCCGCACAGCTCCAAACTCTCGCCGCTTTCTTCGGCAATGGCGGGAACGTCGGCTTTCTCGCAAAACAGCTTGATCTGATACTTTTCGCACAGCGCGGTTGCAAACGCTTGGTCGCGGTCGGCTTCTTCTCCCCTGATTCCGTGGTTGAAGTGCGCGGCACAGAGGGTAATATGTAATTCTTCTTTTAAAGAATCAAGAATATGCAGTAACGCAACGGAATCCGCGCCGCCCGACAAGGCTGCAAGCACCTTATCGCCTGACTTTATCAACTCATGATCGTTGGTAAAGCTCAGCACCTTGGCGCAGAGATCATTCCTCACGACTGCGCTCCTGTCCGGTGAACCGCATGAATTCGCCCTGCCAATGCAGTTTGACGGTCGTGGTCTCACCGTGACGGTTTTTCGCGACGATACATTCGCCGCTGTTCTGGTCGATCGCCGCCTGAGCCGTTTCCGCGCCCTTTTCACGGTCATAGTAACCGTCGCGGTAGAGGAACAGCACGATATCGGCGTCCTGCTCGATCGAACCCGAATCACGCAGATCGGAAAGCTGAGGACGGTGATCCTGTCGCTGTTCGGAAGCACGGCTGAGCTGGCTCAGACAGATAACAGGTACGTTGATCTCTTTGGCGAGGATCTTCAGGTTTCTTGTCAGCTCGGAGATCTCCTGTACACGGTTGCCGTCACGCCGTCCCGTGGACATCAGCTGTAAGTAGTCGATGACCACCAGATCGGGGCGTTTGAGCCTTCTGAGCTTCGCTTTCATCTCGGGCACGGTGATGCCCGGGGTGTCGTCGAGATACATCGGCGCGTTTTTCAGGATATCGCCCGCGCCGATCAGTCGTTTCCACTCGTCGGGCAGGATACGCCCGGTACGCAGCTTGGTACCGCCGACGAGCGCCTCTGACGACAGCAAACGGGACGCGAGCTGCTCCTTGGTCATTTCGAGCGAGAAGAACGCGACAGTCTTTTTGCCGACGACGCTGACGTTGCGCGCGATATTCAGCGCGAACGAGGTCTTACCCATACCGGGACGCGCCGCGAGTAGGATCAGGTCGGAGCGGTTCAGACCCGTGATGACGTTGTCGAGGTCGCCGATCCCCGTCGAGATAGGTTTGACGGAGTCATCTTTGCGAGTGAGCATGTCCAGACGGTCAAAGGTCTGGTACAGTACCTCGTCGAGCCGCTGAAGTCCTTGGATGTCCTTACCGCGGCGGATATCAAAGATCTTCTGCTCCGCGGAGTCGATCAGCATTTGCGGCTCCATCTCGCCGTCGGTGCTGTCCTCGATGATATCGCGGGCGGCGTTCATCAGCGCGCGCACGTCGTACTTATCACGCACGATACGGGCGTAATTCTCGACGTTTGCGATAGAGGGGCAGTTCTGGGCAAGCTGATAGAGATAGGTTTTTCCTGTCGCGTCGTCAAAGTCGCGCTCGGTCTTGAGCGCTTCGAGCACGGTGATCTGATCGACCGGCTGACCCGAGGTGAACATCGACAGCATCACCGCGTAGATGGTGCGGTGATTGGCGAGGTAAAAATATTCGGAAGACGGAAGTACCTCCGCTACGCGGGAGATCGCGTCCGGCTCCATCAATACGGCGCCGAGTACCGCCTGCTCCGCTTCAAGCGAATACGGCATTCTCGGCCCGCTGAGAGTAGTGTTGTTATTATCAGGCATGATTATTTCCTTGATGAATGGTGAAGAATAAAGTAAGGGTCAAAGGAAGATTCCATCTTCCGAACGATCAACTTCTCACTTCTAACTCCTCACTTCTAACTGACTTTATGCTTTTTCTACCGATACGGTGCAGTGGGCGGTGATGCCCGAATAGAGCTTGATCTCCACGTCATAGTCGCCTAAGTTTTTGATATCGTCCTTGAGGGTCACCTTGCGCTTGTCGACGTCGACGTGCTTACGGTTCTTGACCTCGGCGGCGATCTCCTTGGCGGTGATACTGCCGAAGAGCTTGCCGCTCTCCCCTGCCTTTGCCTTGATGACAAACTTAGAGCCCTCAAGCTCCTCTTTCGCCTTCTGAGCGGCGGCGATCGCGGTATCGATCTTATATTGCTTGCTCTGCTCGGCGTTCTTGAACTCGTTCATCGCCTGAGCGTTGGCTTCCTTCGCTAAGCCGCGGGGAAAAAGGAAGTTGCGCGCGTAGCCGTCGGAAGCGTTGACCAGCTCGCCCTTTTTGCCGAGGGACTTGACGTCCTGTAACAGAATCACTTTCATTTCATATTCCTCCATTTATATCAATTAGATTATTGCTTATTTCAGGATATTGACGTCCTTTAACACGTTGACAAGTTGTTCCTTAGCCTCCTGCAAGCTGACGTCCTTGAGCTGTACCGCCGCCATCGTCTGGTGTCCGCCGCCGCCGAGCGCCTCCATGATCAGCTGGACGTTGATCTTGCCGAAGGAGCGAGCGGAGATATTGACGGTATGCGCGTCGATACGGGAGATGACAAAGGACGCGTAGGTGTCCTGGATCGACAGCAGATCGTCCGCCGCCTGTGCGCAGACGACGCGGGAGTTGCGGGTGGTATCGTCGGCGACGGTGATCGCGCAGTGATTGACGATCTGGGCGGAGGATACCAGCAGGCTCTTGTCGCGGTAATTCTCGAGAGAATTTGCGAACACATTGCGGACCGTGACGGTGTCGGCGCCTTTCTTGCGAAGGAACGCCGCCGCCTCAAAGGTGCGAACGCCCGTATTGATGACAAAGTTCTTGGTATCGAGCATGATACCCGCCAAAAGCGCCTCTGCCTCGGTATGGCTGAGTACGTCGTCGGCAAGATACTGGACGACCTCTGTGACCAGCTCGCAGGTCGAGGACGCGGACGGCTCATGCAGGAACACGGACGCGTTGTCGATGAAGTTGACCATCTTGCGGTGGTGGTCGATGATGATCACGTTGCCGCAGTTCTTATACACCCTATCAGCCTCGATAAAGTCGGGCGACTGGGTATCGACGATAAACAGCAGGGTACGCTGACCCGAGAGCAGCATACTGCTGTCGGGAGAGATAAACATATCACGGCGGTTCTCGCTGAGCCGCGCGATCATATCGGAAGCCATCGTGCGGTTGATATCGGCGACGATATGGCAGTCTTTGTTATACTTTTTTGTCACCAGCGCGTACATGCCCGCCGCCGCGCCGATACAGTCGAGGTCGGAGTAGCGGTGACCTGTGATCAGCACGCGCTCCGCCTGTTCGATCGCTTCAGCGATCTCCTGCGATACCGCGCGGACGCGGACCTTTGAGGTCTTTTCAACGCCCTTGGCGACGCCGCCGTAAAAGACGTAGTCGCTGCCTGTCAGGACGGCTACCTGGTCGCCGCCTCTGCCCAGCGCCATATCCAGCGCCTTTCTTGCCTGTGACGCGCTGTCGGTCAGGGTCGTACATTCATGACCCACGCCGATCGACAGGGTCGCGGGTCTGCCGTTATAGGTGATCGCGCGGATCTCGTCGAGCAGGTCGAATTTCTGCTCCATCTCCTGTCTGAGAACGGCTTCTTCAAAAATAGCGATATAGCGGTTCTCACCAAAACGGCGTAAAAGGATATTACGCTTGGTCGCCCAGCGGTATAAGAGGTTCTCGGCGGCAAGGTGCGCCGCGGCAGCCTCCTGCTCCGCGTCAGAGGAAAAGTCCTCGATATTATCAAACACGATCAGCGCCACGCTCGTTTTAGTATCGTTGTATTGGTCGGCGATATTCTTGTAATATGTATCGTCGATGAACTCGAACAGCATACCGTGCTCGGTCTCTCGACCGAATACCGTGAACCGCTTGCCGCCGTATTCCGCGTCAAAAGAGCCGCGCTTGACGGCGTCCTCGGGAGAAAGCTCCGCGATAAACGGGCTGATATGCACGTTCACGCCCTCGTAGTCGTCCAAAAACAGCTTACGGAACTGGGCGTTATACGCGATCAGCTCGCCGTGCGTACCGCAGACGGCAACAGGCGTTTTCATCGCCTCGAGCCCCTTGTGGTTCGGCGAGTAGCAATCGTTCATCGCGGACTGCGCCACCTCGCGGATATAGTTGCGAAAGCGCAGCGCGAGGATAAAGACAGCCGTCACCACGATGGCGGTGATCGCCATTTCGACAACACCTAATATTTTATCATACATAAAGGTAGCGGCTGACATCGGGATCATCAGTACCGCTAATATCAGACAGGCGGGAATCACCGTCCAAACGCGTTTTTTCATAAAACACCTTTTTCTGATTGTATTATTCAAAATACTACACTTAGATGGGAGCGGGTGGAGACCAATAGACTCCACCATGCTCAGCATAAAGTTATCCCGCTATTATCTCGGGAAAATACCGATACATATATAGGTATTTGCAAAATTGTTTTATACTTCCATCAGGATCGGCAGGATCATCGGCGAACGACCTGTTTGACGGACGATCAGCTTCGCGATGTCGTCCTTGACCAGGTTCTTGATCACGCCCCACTCGTGGATATTGCGGCGGGAGCAATCCTCTAAGATATCACGCGACAGGGATTTGATGTCGTCCATCAGATTGCCGCTCTCACGGACATAGACAAAGCCGCGGGACACGATATCGGGACCGCTGATAACATGACCGTCATAAACGTCGAGGGACGCGACGATGATGATCAAGCCGTCCTGACCGAGATGCTTACGGTCACGAAGGACGATAGAGCCGACGTCGCCGACGCCGAGACCGTCGACAAAGACCTTGCCGGCGGGTACGGGATCGGATTCCTTGATGCCTGCGCTCTCGCTGATCTCAACGCTCTTGCCGATATCGCCGATGTAGATATTTTTACTGTCCATACCCATCGACATCGCGAGCGCGCGGTGCTTTTGCAGCATCTTCTGCTCGCCGTGGATCGGGATGAAATAAGTGGGTTTTACCAAAGAATGGATGAGCTTCAACTCTTCCTGACAGGCGTGACCTGACACGTGCACCTCGTACATACTCTCGTATACAACGTCACAGCCGCGCTTGAGCAGTTCGTCGACGACATTGCCGACGGCGCGCTCATTGCCGGGGATAGGATTCGCGGAAATGATGATGAAATCGCCCGTGCCGACACTTACCTTTCGGTGGTCGGAATACGCCATGCGTGACAGCGCCGACATCGGCTCGCCCTGAGAGCCTGTGGTCGCCAGAACGATTTTCTCGGGCGGATACTCCTTGAGCTGGTCGATGTCGATGATCAGGTTATCGGGCACCTTGACATAGCCCAGCTCCTGCGCTACCTTCATATAGTTGATCATGGAGCGGCCTGAGAACGCGACCTTTCTGCCGTATTTCACAGCGCAGTTGATGATGAGCTGGATACGGCTGATATTGGACGCGAAGGTCGCGATGATGATGCGCTTCTTCTGCGCTGTCGAGAACAGCTTATCAAAGCTGTCGGTCACCTTCTGCTCAGTAGGCGTGTAACCGGGGCGCTCGGCGTTGGTGCTTTCGGCAAGCAGCGCTAATACGCCCTCGTCGCCCAACGCCGCAAAGCGGTTGAGGTCGGTCATCTTGCCCTCGATCGGGGTGTAATCCACCTTGAAGTCGCCCGTATGCACGAGGATACCCGCGGGGGTGTGCATGGCAACGGCAACGGAATCGGGGATAGAGTGATTGACGTGGATCAGCTCGATATCAAAGCAGCCGAGCTGTATATGCTCGCCCGCGTTCTTCTTCACCAGAACAGGCGGAGCGGAAAGGCTGTGCTCTTTGAGCTTGTTCTCGATCAGACCGATCGTCAGGGGCGTACCGTAGATCGGCACGTTGACCTTTGACAGCAGGAACGGGATACCGCCGATATGATCCTCATGACCGTGGGTGATGACCACACCGCGGATCTTGTCGCGGTTTTGCTCAAGATAGGTGTAATCGGGAATGACCAGATCGACGCCGAGCATATCGCCGTCGGGGAACGCCATACCGGAGTCGATGATGACGATATCGTTCTGACATTCAAATACAGTCAGGTTCTTGCCGATCTCATTCAGACCGCCGAGGAACGCCACGCGAACGGGCGGCTTGGCAGGCAGTGCCTTTTTCTTGGTATTGCGCTGTTTACCCTTGGTATTAGCGGTCACCATGGGCTTATACGAGCGCTTGAATCCGGCTGATTTCGTTTGTTTATTCTTTCCGGGCATTTTCGATTTGCCCGTTTTCTTCATTTGAGGTTTCTTTTTTATTTCGCTCAAATTATTACCTCCTTATATAGATTTGCTTGAAAATAATTGTATGATGTTCCGTTCCGTCACGCACAGGAACAGATAAGATCCCGATATGGTAATTGTATGTAGCCTGAGAAGAGAACATACTCCCACTTATACATAGTATACTATAACGCAAAATCGCTTTCAGGTCAAGTACCGTGTAACAATACCGACGGTATTTTTCCTATTATAGGCAATTTTATGTCCGATAATCACCCCATCATAAAACGCTTGTCATCACACGGTCAGGTATGCTATAATAGCTTTAACGATTCCGAAACGGCAAAAACAAAGGAAGTGTCCCTATGAAATCAGTAGAAATCTATACAGACGGCGCCTGCTCGGGCAATCCCGGTCCCGGCGGCTGGGGCGCCGTACTGCGCTATAACGGCAGAGAAAAGGAGATCTCGGGCGGTGAGGCGAATACCACCAACAACCGCATGGAGCTGATGGCGGTGATCGAAGCGCTCAGCCTGTTGAAAGAACCGTGCCAAGTCACCCTGTACTCCGACAGCCAATATGTCTGCAACGCCTTAAAGCTCGGCTGGGCAAGGAAATGGCAGGCAAACGGCTGGATGCGCAATAAAAAAGAAAAAGCCCTCAACCCCGAATTATGGGAAAGGCTTCTGAGATTATGCGATATCCACGAGGTAGAGCCCGTCTGGGTGAAGGGTCACGCGGGTCATCCCGAAAATGAACGCTGTGACAAATTGGCAGTCGCCGAAAGTCGAAAGTTTATGTGAACAAAACGAATTTAATGAACAAAGGGCTGTCACTTGAAAAGCGACAGCCCTCTTTTTGTAAAGAAATATGCTTGTTTAATGATTACAGATCTTTTTATTATTTGGTTTCGGCACAGATCACGGTCAGATCTTCCGCTTTGGCGGATTTGCAATTATAAGACACGGAATCAGCGGAAAGAGAGAAGCTTCCTTTATCAAGATCACTCTCAGATAAACCAAGGCTCTCTAACGTGTCCCCCGCCTTGACGCCGCTGATCGTAGAGCTAAGCACAGCGTCGCCCTGAACAATCACGGTATTGACGCCGCATTTCTCGGCGAGGTTAGAGCCGCAAACGTCGGCGTATCTGTCTGTAGTGATGCCGACAACGACAACACCGGTACCGTCGGTACGCTTTACGCCTACCAAAACGCTGTATTCACCGTCTTCGCCTACCGGAACGGGATCGCTCATCTGCTTGACGGAGACATCCTTGATAATGCTGCAAAAAGCCTTTTTATCCTCGATATCTTTGAGCTTCTTTCCGGCCTCTCCTTCAGGATATGAAGCAATGACTGTACGAGACGTATCAGCCACAGTGATGCTGTCAAGGAAGAGGTACTTCGCGATCTGCTCATATTCCTCTTTTGTCGTATCATCTTTGATCATCATAGCAGCCGCATAAGCTCTGGAGAACATCTCATTGGAGAATATCGAGTTATTGCGAACAGTGAAATGAGCGTAATCAGAAGCCTTCCCGGTAGCATAGGCGAGCTGGTCGTCAAGATGCTTTGAAGAAGAACAGCCTGCAAGCAATGCAGTCATAAGTACAAATGCAAGGAGTACAGCTAACAGCCTAAATGTTTTTCCATTCTTTTTCATGATAAATCCTTTCCGAAAAGACAGCGTCGATGAAACGCTCTTTTCTGTTAAAATATTCGGCGGATTGCCCTTGATTATATTATAGAATATCATCGGACAAAATGCAATTACAAATTAAAAAAATATTTAAATTTTCATTAGTTTTTATTAAGAATTAGTATGATATCCACAAATATTAAAATCCCGACGCAAGCGAACGCGTCGGGATTTCAACTATACAGTAAGCAGGAGAAAGTTTATATGATGCAAAAAACAATATTCTAAAAAGGAATTATTTCTCTTTTAACAGCTTGTTCAGCTCTTCCATAAAGGTGTTGATATCCTTGAACTGACGATAAACGGACGCGAAGCGCACATACGCGACCTCGTCGACGTTCTTGAGCTGATCCATCGTCAGCTCGCCGATCATCATGGAAGTGACCTCACGGTCGAGGGAGCTTTGGAGCTGGGTCTCGATGGAGTCAACCATCCTCTCGATCTGCTCGATGGAGACGGGACGCTTCTCACAAGCGCGCAGGATACCTGCCGTCAGCTTATTGCGGTCAAAGACCTCGCGGGATTTGTCACGCTTGACGACGACGATCGGAACGGTCTCGATGACCTCATGCGTCGTAAAACGCTTGCCGCATTTCAGGCACTCGCGGCGGCGGCGAATACGCTCGCCCTCGTCCGCGGGACGGGAATCGATGACCTTGCTTTCTTCATATCCGCAATAGGGACATTTCATAGTTCTACACCCCATATCTTGATTTCATAATTCTACATTAGAAATTATAAACTATATGTATGGTGTTGGCAAGTTAACATTTTGTAATCTGGCATTACAAAATAGTGAGGAGTTAGGAGCAGATAGAGAATGAAACGTCGTCGTAGGGACGAGCATTGCTCGTCCGGCATCGCAGATGCTTTTTCTCTCTATCTAAGGTTTCCGCCTGATTCTACGCCCGTCATTCTCGGACGA